>NZ_JAJPWC010000004.1:0-336420 GCF_047782425.1 Rhodococcus sp. 077-4
GCGTGTTGGCCGGCCCGTTGGTCCGCTCGTCCTACCGCGCCGGACGCCTGTACGCGCAGGCCATGGCGCATCACGGCCGCGAGTTGCCCGAGAGCATGAGTCACCTGACCGACGGTGGCGAGGCCTCGCAGGAGGCCAGTTCGTTGATGGCGCGTCTGGCAGCTCGCTGACCCTCGTTTCCCAACCCGGCGCGGTGCGAGTGAGCGCCGGCACAGGACGTATCCTGTGAGCTATGGCGAACGGCAGTAAGGCTGGCAAAGCAGCAAAGCCCAGCAAGGAAGCAAAAGCGGCTGCCAAGGCAGCACGCAAGCAGGCATCGAAGGAACGGCGCAGTCAGCTCTGGCAGGCGTTTCAGATGCAGCGCAAGGACGACAAGGTTCTCCTTCCGCTGATGATCGGGGCGGTTGTCGGGCTGGGGCTCGTCGGCTTCCTCATCGGTCTGGTGTTCGACTTCCAGTGGTTCTTGCTCCCTATCGGACTGCTCCTCGGTGTCCTGGTTGCGTTCATCATCTTCGGTCGTCGAGTGCAGAAGTCGGTGTACAAGAAGGCCGACGGCCAAGCCGGGGCGGCCGCGTGGGCCTTGGACAACCTGCAGGGTTCGTGGCGGGTCACCAACGCGATTGCCGGTACCACTCACCTCGACGCAGTGCACCGTGTCATCGGTAAGCCCGGTGTCATTCTCGTGGCCGAAGGTGCGCCGCAGCGCGTGAAGGCTCTGCTGGCGCAGGAGAAGAAGAAGACCGCCCGCCTGGTGGGCGACACACCGATCTACGACGTCATCGTCGGAAACGGAGAGAACCAGATCCCGCTCTCCGGTCTGCAGAAGTACCTGTCCAAGTTGCCCAAGAACATCGACGGCAAGCGTATGGACACCATCGAGTCGCGTCTCGCCGCTCTCGGTACCAAGGGTGGCCCGGCCATGCCGAAGGGACCCATCCCCGGCGGAGCCAAGATGAAGGGTGTTCAGCGCACCATGAAGCGCCGCTGATCAGCCGCAGTTCTCGATCGACAGCCCTGGTGTGCGACCCGTCAGCGGGTCCGCAGCAGGGCTGTTCCTGTTGCGCGGTCGTGCATTCCGCGCCCGTCCATATCGGTGATGACGGCCGGGACGACGAACAGCAGGATCAACTGCCGTACCAGCGCACGGACGAAACCGACTCGCGCGGGCGCGTCGATTCGCCCGACCTGAATACCGACGACGAACTGCCCTGGTGTGAACGAGAACAGCGAGACAGACGCAAGGCCGACGACGAACCACACCGCCAGCACAATCGACGAGATCAGGCCACTGGTGGTGTATCCGCCGAGGATCAACGACGCCACGCCGGTGGCCATCGTCCAGTCCAGCAGTAGCGCGAGGATTCTGCGTCCTGCCCCGGCCAGAGCGCCGACGCCCTGTCGGGGTAAGCCCAGTTCCTCACCGCGGAAGTTCTGTGGCTGCCGTGGGTTCGCAGCCGCCGGTCCGGACAACCAGGACCCTGTCATTCGTGCCATGATTCCCAGGATAGGCGCGGCCCGGCACACGGAAAAACGCGCGGACGTACTGTTGTTCGTGCCAACCGTGAGCCAGGACGCGTAACACGGGCGAAACACGGGCTTGACGGGCGGGCAACACCGAGTCCATACCGTCAGCTCGACGGACTCTCAACTAAGGAGCAAAAGCGTGGCGTTTTCCACGGCCCAAGAGGTCATCAAGTTCATCGCAGATGAAGGAATCGAATACGTCGACATCCGATTCACGGATCTGCCGGGTGCACAGCAGCACTTCTCCATTGCTGCCAAGGCGTTCACGGCGGACACCCTGGAAGACGGCCTCGCGTTCGACGGTTCGTCCGTCCGCGGCTTCCAGTCGATCCACGAGTCCGACATGATTCTGCTGCCGGACTACGCCACTGCTCAGATCGACCCGTTCCGCAACGCGAAGACCCTCAACATGGACTTCTTCGTCCATGACCCGTTCACGCGTGAGGCGTACAGCCGCGACCCGCGCAACGTTGCGCGCAAGGCCGAGGAGTACTTGGCCAGCACCGGCATCGCCGACACCGCGTTCTTCGGTGCCGAGGCCGAGTTCTACATCTTCGATTCCGTGCGCTTCGACTCGCAGGCCAACGGCGCGTTCTACGAGCTCGACTCGTCCTCGGGCTGGTGGAACACCGGAGCCGAGACCGAGGCCGACGGTGGACCGAACCTCGGCTACAAGGTCCGCTACAAGGGTGGCTACTTCCCCGTCGCACCGTACGACCACTACGTCGACCTGCGTGACGAGATCTCGACCAACCTCCAGAACGCGGGCTTCGAGCTCGAGCGTGCGCACCACGAGGTCGGCACCGGTGGTCAGCAGGAGATCAACTACAAGTTCAACACGCTGCTCCGCGCGGCCGACGATCTGCAGCTCTTCAAGTACATCGTCAAGAACACCGCATGGAAGAACGGCAAGTCGGCGACGTTCATGCCGAAGCCCCTGTTCGGAGACAACGGCTCGGGCATGCACGTGCACCAGTCGCTGTGGAAGGACGGCAAGCCCCTCTTCCACGACGAGGCCGGATACGCCGGACTGTCGGATCTCGCCCGCCACTACATCGGCGGCATCCTGCACCACGCGCCGTCGCTGTTGGCATTCACCAACCCGACGATCAACTCGTACCACCGTTTGGTGCCGGGCTACGAAGCCCCCATCAACTTGGTCTACAGCCAGCGCAACCGCTCCGCCGCGGTTCGTATCCCGATCACCGGCAACAACCCGAAGGCCAAGCGTCTCGAGTTCCGTGCGCCGGACTCCTCGGGCAACCCGTACCTGAACTTCGCCGCTCAGATGATGGCGGGCCTGGACGGAATCAAGAACAAGATCGAGCCGATGGCACCGGTCGACAAGGACCTCTACGAGTTGCCGCCCGAGGAAGCCAAGAACATCCCCCAGGCGCCGACGTCACTCAACGCGGTCATCGACCGGCTCGAGGCCGATCACGACTACCTCACCGAGGGTGGCGTGTTCACCACCGACCTGATCGAGACCTGGATCTCGCTCAAGCGCGAACAGGAGATCGCTCCGGTCAACCTGCGGCCGCACCCGTACGAGTTCTCGCTGTACTACGACGTGTGATCGTCTGATTTCACACTGAAAACGCCCGGCCGGTACCCATCGGCCGGGCGTTTTCGTGTTGGCAGGGCTGCACCGTTGCAACCCTCGACTGCCGATCTGTTCACTCATTGTTTGAAGGTCCGTCAACGGGGTACAAGAAGGAATCCGCGCACGGCCGACCAGAGGACGACGACCATATGGATGCTCTGTGGGACTTCATCGTCGGGCGACGAAGGCAGTTGGCGATCGATTCGTATCTCCACGTCTCGGCGGTCGTGCAGTGCGTCATCATCGCCACTGTCATCGGGGTTGCAGTCGGGATTCTGGTCTATCGCAGCCCCGCGGGCTCCGCAGTCGCGACCGCACTCGCCAGCACGGTTCTGACCATCCCCTCGTTCGCACTGCTCGGTGTGCTCATCCCGATCATGGGACTGGGCGTCAAACCGACGGTGACGGCGCTGGTTCTGTATTCGCTGCTTCCCATCATTCGCAACACCGTCGTCGGCCTCGCTGCGGTCGACCCGGCCGTGGCCGATGCCGCTCGCGGAATCGGTATGAGTCGCACACTCGTGTTGCGGCGCATCGAGATTCCCCTCGCCTGGCCGTCGATTCTGACCGGCATGCGCATCAGCACGCAGATGGCCATGGGCATTCTCGCCATCGCCGCGTACGCCAAAGGGCCTGGCCTGGGCAACCTACTGTTCTCCGGGCTCGCTCGCGTCGGAAGCCCCACTGCCCTACCGCAGGCCCTCACCGGCACTGTCCTGATCGTCCTGCTGGCGTTGATCCTGGACGGGATCTACGTGTTGATCGGCAAACTGACCACCTCGAGGGGTATCCGTGAGTGACTCGACCCGTACATCCAATGTTTCCGGCGCGGAGATCGTGCTCGAGAACGTCACCAAGAGCTACCCGGGGCAGAAGCTCGCCGCCGTGGACAACGTGTCCATGACCATTCCCGCCGGCGAAGTCGTGGTTCTCGTCGGACCGTCGGGTTGCGGCAAGACGACGACGATGCGCATGATCAACCGGCTCATCGAGCCGACGTCGGGGCGCATCACCATCGGCGGCAAAGACGCGCTCTCCATCGACCCCAACGAGCTGCGCCGAACCATCGGCTATTCCATTCAGCAGGCCGGGCTGTTCCCGCACATGACGATTGCGCAGAACGTCGGCATGGTGCCGGGACTCATCGGCTGGAACAAGAAGCGCATCGAAGATCGCACGGACGAGATGCTAGATCTCGTCGGCCTCGATCCGGCGGTGTACCGCGAGCGGTATCCACGTCAGCTCTCCGGTGGCCAGCAGCAGCGTGTCGGCGTCGCCCGCGCTCTCGCCGCCGATCCCCCGGTGCTGTTGATGGACGAGCCCTTCGGCGCAGTCGATCCGATCACCCGCGGACTGTTGCAGGACGAGTTGATGCGGCTGCAGGCCGAACTGGGCAAGACCATCGTGTTCGTGACCCATGACTTCGACGAGGCCGTCAAACTCGGCGACCGCATCGCTGTTCTCGGCAACCAGTCGACCATCCTGCAGTACGACACTCCCGAGGCGGTACTCGCGAACCCCGCGGACGACACCGTGGCCGGGTTCGTCGGGGCCGGGGCTGCGTTGAAGCAGTTGACGTTGATGCGGGTACGCGACATCGAACTGTCCGACGTCCCGGTCTTCGGGGAGGACGATTCGGTGGAATCGATGAACACTGCTCTCGGATCCGATCCCGAGGCGTGGGGAATCATTCTCGACGTGCGCAAGCGTCCGCTTCGGTGGACGGATCGGCGTCACCTCGCGGGGGTCGGGAGCCTGCGCGATGTGGGCGTGCCGATGGGCGAGATGGTCTCGACGCAATCCACGCTGCAGGACGCGCTGGAGGCGCTGTTGTCCGAGGGCAATGCGACAGCCACCGTGACCGGTAACCGCGGCGAGTACGTCGGCACCGTGACGATCGACGTACTCATCGACACCATCAAATCCTTGCGGTCCCAACACGCGAACGACCACGACGAGCCGCGCGCCGATGTCGGGACACCCTCGTGACGACGCTTGCCGATACCGGCGACGACACCAAGGATGCCGCGCGCACCGCCAAGCGGGCCGAGCGGCTGCGGCTGCTCATTCAACCTGTGGTCGTGCTCGTCATCGTGGCCGCGCTGCTGGTGTACACCTTCAGCCGCGATCTCACCGCCACTCAAGCAGGCACACTCAACGCAAGCAGCATCATCACTGCCCTTCGCGAGCACATCGCGATCACGTTCGTCGTGACGGCCCTCGTCCTCGTCATCGCGGTACCGCTCGGGATACTCCTGACGCGGCCCAGGTACCGGAAGTTGGCTCCACTGTTCGTCGGGATCGCCAACATCGGCCAGGCCGCGCCCGCGGTCGGCTTGTTGGTTCTGCTGTTCCTGGCCACCGGGTGGACGGGATTCACCGCGGGCGTTCTGCCCATCGCGTTCTATTCACTGTTGCCGGTCCTGCGGAACACCATGTTGGGTTTCCAGACTGTCGACCCGAACTACATCGACGCGGCACGCGGGCAGGGAATGTCGAACATGGGCATCCTGCGACGCATCGAGTTTCCGTTGGCGGTCCCGTTCATCCTCGCCGGTCTGCGTACCTCGCTCGTGTTGGCAGTGGGAACGGCAACGCTGAGTTTCCTCGTCGGCGCAGGCGGACTCGGCGTGCTCATCGATACCGGCTACAAGCTCAACCAACCGATCATCCTCGTGGTGGGAGCGGTCCTCGCGGTCGCGCTCGCACTCCTGGTCGACTGGCTGGGCGCTCTCGCCGAGGCGTTCCTCGGACCGAAAGGACTCCGCTGATGCGGCGCACCACTCGACGACTCACGGCCCTGTGCGCCGTCGCGATGTTCGGACTGACCGGGTGTGGATTGCAGTCGGGCAGCGCCATGCCGCTGTCCGTCGAACCCGGCAGCATCACGGCCCGTCCGGAGTTGGCCGGTGCCGAATTCACCGTCGGCTCCAAGGACTTCACCGAACAGATCGTGCTCGGCTACATCCTGGGGTTCGCGCTGGACGCTGCCGGTGCCGACGTGCGAGACCTCACCAACATTGCCGGGTCGCAGAGCGTGCGGCTGGCGATGCAGAGCGGTCAGGTGGACCTTGCCTACGAGTACACCGGCACAGGTTGGATCAACTACCTGGGCAACGAAACCCCCATTCCCGACGCCACCGAGCAGTTCGAGGCGGTGCGCGACGCAGACAAGGCCAATGGCATCGACTGGGTCAATCCCGCCCCGATGGACAACACGTATGCGTTGGCGATGAACCAGCAGGTGGCGCAGGAGACCGGGGTGCGAACGCTGTCCGACTACGCGGCCTTGGTCGCGCGAGATCCCGCTGCCGCGTCCTTGTGCGTCGAGACCGAGTTCAACAGTCGCCAGGACGGGCTGCCCGGGCTTGCGGCCACCTACGGGTTCGACGCGAGCACGCTCCCGGTGCAGATTCTGCAGACCGGTGTCATCTATCAAGCCACTGCCGAGGGCTCACCGTGCCGGTTCGGTGAGGTGTTCACCACCGACGGCCGTATCAAGGGTCTCGATCTGACTGTCGTCGAGGATGACAAGGCCTTCTTCCCCCGCTACAACGCGACGGTCGTCATCCGCCAGGATGTGGCCGATCGGTATCCGGAGATTGCCGAACTGACCGCACCGATTTCGGCTGCACTGACCAACGAGGCCATTTCCGAGTTGAACAAGCAGGTCGACATCGACGGCCGTGAACCAGCCGAGGTCGCACGCGACTGGATGGTTCAGCAGGGCTTCGTCACCGCGGGCAGCGACTAGAGTCCGCCGAACGTCCTCTCCACCACTGCCTTTGCCCGACGCGTCACACGCAGGTAGTTGTCGAGGAACGCGCCGGCGTCGCCGTTCTCCCAGCCCGCCACCTGGGCGACTGCGGAGAGGACGGCACCCGGTGCCGGGAGTTGGTCGGTCGGCTTTCCGCGAACCAACACCAGCGCGTTTCGTGCTTTCGTCGCCAGGATCCACGCTTCCCGAAGCAGTTCGACGTCGGTCTCGCTCATGAGCTCGGCCGCGCCGATGGCGTCGAGTGACTGCAGTGTCGAGGTGTTGTGCAGGGTCAGAACCTTGTGGGCGTGCCTGAGCTGAATGAGCTGAACCGTCCACTCGATGTCGGCCAGTCCCCCGCGTCCGAGCTTGGTGTGGGTGGCGGGGTCAGCGCCCTTGGGCAGGCGCTCGGAGTCGATGCGTGCCTTGATGCGTCGAATCTCGCGGACTGCGTCGGCCGACACTCCGCCCTCGGGGTAGCGAACCTTGTCGGCCATCAGCAGGAATCGGATGCCGAGATCTTGGTCGCCGGCCACCTGGTGAGCGCGCAACAGAGCCTGCACTTCCCATGCCTGGGCCCACTGCGAGTAGTACGCGGCGTACGAGGCCAGGGTGCGCACCACCGGTCCGTTGCGGCCCTCGGGCCGTAGGCCGGTGTCGACTTCGAGCGGCGGGTCGGTGCTGGGCGCTCCGAGCAACTTACGGATGCGGTCGGCAATTGTATTGGCCCACTTGACTGCAACGGTCTCGTCGATGCCCTCGACTGGTTCGCAGACGAACAGTACGTCCGCGTCGCTGCCGTAGCCGAGTTCGCCGCCGCCGAGGCGCCCCATGCCGATGACGGCCAAGGTTGCCGGTGCCGGTTCACCGCGCTCGATCTCGCTGGCCCGAATGGCAGCGGCCAGGGCGGCGTTAATGACGGCAGCCCAGACCGACGACAGCGCACGGCACACCTGCGGCACATCGAGCATGCCGAGGATGTCGGCGGAGGCGACCCGTGCCAGCTCGTGCCGCCGCAGCGCCCTGGCCGCGTTGATCGCCCGTACCGGGTCCTCGTAGCGGGCGGAGGAAGACAGGATGGCGCGATAGGTCTCTTCGGGCTCGACGTCGAGCAGTCGTGGGCCGGTAGGTCCGTCGGCGAACAGCCGAATGACCTCGGGGGCCTTGATCAACAGATCAGGCACGTACGCCGACGAGCCGAGCACGATCATCAGCCGCTGCGCCACCGCACCTTCGTCGCGCAGCACGCGCAGGAACCATGTCTGCTCCCCCGCGGACTCCGACAGTCTGCGGTAGTTGAGCAGTCCGGCATCCGGGTCGGGGGTGTCGGCCAGCCATTCGAGCAGCGTCGGCAGCAACACCGCCTGAATCTGACCGCGGCGAGTTCCGGAACCGACGAGCGCACGTAGATGGCCGAGCGCGTTCTGCGGGGTCTTGTAGCCGAGCGCGGCGAGCTGACGCGTCGCGGCGTCGGGGGTCAGACGCACTGTCTCGGAGTCGAACTTGACCACCGAGTCGAGGAGCGGCCGGTAGAAGAGCTTGGCGTGTAACCGCCTGATGCGCTGCGCGTTTCGCTTGATTTCGGCGTTGAGCACACCGAGAGCGTCGCGATTGCCGTCCGGTCGCATGTGCGCAGACCGGGCCAGCCACCGCAACGCTTCCTCGTCGTCCTGAGGAGGCAGAGTGTGCGTGCGTCGCATCCGCTGCATCTGCAGGCGGTGCTCGATCAGCCGGAGAAACTCGTAGGACGCCGTGAGGTTCGCGGCGTCGTCGCGGCCCACGTACCCACCCTCGGTGAGTGCGGTCAGTGCGTCGGTCGTACCGAGCACGCGCAACGACTCGTCGGTTCGGCCGTGCACCAGCTGCAGAAGCTGAACGGCGAACTCGACGTCTCGCAGGCTTCCGCGTCCGAGCTTGATCTCGCGTTCGCGGAGCTCGGGCGGCACCATCTCCTCGACCCGACGCCGCATCGCCCGAACCTCGGGCACGAAGTCCTCGCGCTGGCTGGCCAACCACACCATCGGGTTGACCGCGTCGACGTAATCGTTGCCGAGCGCGATGTCACCGGTCATCGGCCGTGCTTTGAGCAGCGCCTGGAATTCCCAGGTCTTGGCCCAGCGCTTGTAGTACGCCACGTGCGAATCCAGGGTGCGAACCAGTTCGCCGCGTTTGCCCTCGGGACGCAGGGCCGCGTCGACCTCGAAGAACGCCGAGGATCCGATGCGCATCATCTCGCCGGCGATGCGGCTTGCCTGGGCATCGGCGGGTTCGGCGACGAATATCACGTCGACGTCGGATACGTAATTGAGTTCTCGCGCACCGCATTTGCCCATCGCGACGACGGCAAGGCGCGTCGGGCACGGGGCGTCCGGGCACACGGTGGCCACTGCAACGGCAAGAGCTGCGGTGAGCGCGGCGTCGGCCATGTCGGACAGTTGCGACCCAACCACCGTGTACGGCAGGACGGGTTCGTTCTCGACCGTTGCGGCGAGGTCGTACGCAGCCAGCACCATGATCTGGTCGCGATACTTCTTGCGCAGCGCGATCACTGCGGGAGGTCCGGTGACGGACGCGCGGTACAGATCCGGTGCTGCGTTGGGTCCGGTCTCGGGCTCGGCCCCCACCGCGTCGAGCAGTTCCGCTACCAGGGCGGCTTTCGTGGGGAGCACGATCTTCGACGAGACTCCGCTGCTCTGGCCTTCCTTGGTGAGCAACAGACGCCACGTGGTGTCGTCGGCTACCAGGTGATCAGCGAGAGCACTCGATGCGCCCACGAGGCCGAGGACTCGCCCGCGGAATCCCTTGTCGGTGCGCAGCGCCGTGTCGAATTCCGACCACCCGGAACCGAGCAGTTCGTACATTCGCACCAGGGTGCGCAGCGCGAGATCCGCGTTGGGCGCGCGAGAGAGCGACCACAGCAACTCGAGGCTGTCTTCGTTCGTCCAGCCGAGGGTGCGCAGGTCGGACGGCGCATTTTCTTCGACGAGGCCGAGACGGCCAGGTCCGGGAACGACGGATCTGGAGGTCGGAGGACGCACCATCTAGAATCCACCTCGGCGTGCCACAGTTTTACCCCGTCGTCAGTAATGCGACACGAGGGTGCCCGCGCCGGCATCGGAACTACCATTCACGATCGACTAGAACGTAGCTCATGACGACGCCGTGCTGTTAAAGACCCAGGTAGGCCTTCAGCTCGTACGGCGTGACGTGGCTGCGGTATTCCTCCCACTCGCGACGCTTGTTGCGGAGGAAGAAGTCGAAGACGTGCTCGCCCAGTGCTTCTGCGACCAGCTCCGAACCTTCCATCGCGTTCAGAGCCTGATCGAGATTGCCCGGCAGCTCCTTGTAGCCCATGGCACGACGCTCGGCCGAGGTCAGTGCCCACACGTCTTCCTCGGCCTCGGGCGGAAGGGTGTAGCCCTTCTCGATTCCGCGAAGACCGGCCGCGAGCAGCACCGCGAAGGCGAGGTACGGGTTGCAGGCCGAATCGGGGCTGCGGATCTCGACGCGGCGTGAGGACGCCTTGTTCGGGGTGTACATCGGCACCCGGATCAGTGCCGAGCGGTTCGCCGGACCCCAGGACGCCGCGGTCGGCGCTTCGCCGCCGCGCACGAGTCGCTTGTAGGAGTTGACCCACTGGTTGGTCACAGCGCTGATCTCGTTGGCGTGCTCGAGGATCCCGGCGATGAACGACTTGCCGGTCTCCGAGAGCTGCATCGGATCGTCCGGGTTGTGGAAGGCATTGGTGTCGCCCTCGAAGAGGCTCATGTGGGTGTGCATCGCCGAGCCGGCCTGATCGCTGAACGGCTTGGGCATGAACGTCGCGCGCACGCCCTCTTCGATCGCAACTTCCTTGACCACGTAGCGGAACGTCATGATGTTGTCGGCCATCGACAGCGCGTCGGCGTAGCGGAGGTCGATCTCCTGCTGACCCGGTGCTGCCTCGTGGTGGCTGAACTCGACCGAGATGCCCATGGACTCGAGTGCGTCGATGGCGTGCCTACGGAAGTTCGGGGCCGAGTCGTGGACGGCCTGGTCGAAGTATCCGCCGTTGTCTGCCGGGGTCGGCGGTGAGCCGTCCTGTGGGGCGTCCTTGAGCAGGAAGAACTCGATCTCGGGATGCACGTAGCAGCTGAATCCCAGGTCTGCGGCCTTGCTCAGCTGGCGACGCAGCACGTGGCGGGAGTCGGCCCAGGACGGCGAGCCGTCGGGCATGGCGATGTCGCAGAACATGCGTGCGGAGTGCTGGTGACCCTTGCTGGTGGACCACGGAAGGATCTGGAAGGTCGACGGATCGGGCTTGGCCACCGTGTCCGCCTCGGACACTCGGGCGAATCCTTCGATGGCGCTGCCGTCGAAACCGATTCCCTCGTCGAATGCACCTTCGAGTTCGGCCGGCGCGATGGCCACCGACTTCAGGTACCCGAGCACGTCGGTGAACCAGAGGCGGACGAAACGAATGTCGCGCTCTTCGAGGGTCCGGAGCACGAATTCCTTTTGACGATCCATGAACGCGAGAGTAAGCAAACGGAGTTAAATCTGTGTTACATCGTGAATTCGGTCTCACTTCGTGAAACTCTCTGCGCACTTCTCACCCGGTGAGGTAGGGCGTCAGCAGACCAGCCCAGGACCCGGTGCCTTCAAATCGACGAGGTAACTCACCAGAGGATCGTCGACACACTCGACTCCGGAGAATGCCACCGTGTGCTGGGTTCCCTCGTACGTCACCAGATCTCCGCGCAGCTGGGCCGCCAACTCCACACCCGCTTGGTAGGGCGTGGCCGGGTCGTTGGTCGTCGAGACCACCACCAGCGTCGGCAGTCCTTCTACATCGACGATGTGCGGATCGCCGGTATTGGGTACCGGCCAGAAGGCGCACAGATCCAACGGTGCGTTGCCGGTCGCCCGGCCGTCGTCCAGGTACTGAGCGGCGGCGCGGAACCGGGCATCGGCCTCGTCGGCCGCGGCGCGATCGGTGGTCGGCGGGCCGTCGACGCAGCGAACGGCGTTGAAGGCGTCGTCGATGTTGGTGTAACTGCCGTCCTCGAGCCGCCCGGAGTACGTGTCTGCGAGCCGCAGCAGTGTGTCTCCCCGCCCATCGCGCAATTCGCTCAGTCCTGCCCGCAGCAGACGCCACAGCTGTTGTGAGTACAGCGCCTGCTGGGCCCCGGTGATCGCGTCGTCGTAGCTCAGACCCCGCGGATCGGTCGTCTCGGCGGGCCGGTCGATCAGCGGGTCCACCAGCGACCGGAACTGCGCGACGGCCTGTGCGGGATCTGTTCCGAGCGGGCAGGTATCGGTCTGAGCGCAGTCGGCGGCGAACTGATCGAATGCCGTCTGGAACGCCGCCCCCTGGGCGACGGCCTCGTCGACGGGTGACTGGTCGGGATCGAGCGCACCGTCGAGCACCATGGCCCGGACGTTCGACGGGAATTCCTCGGCGTAGGCGGTGCCGATCCGCGTGCCGTAGGAGTAGCCGATGTAGGTCAGCTTCTCGTCGCCGAGGACCGCACGAATGACGTCCATGTCGCGAACCACTTCCCGGGTACCGACGTGTTCGAGCACATCCGCCCCGGTGCGTTCGACGCAGTTCGCGGCGTACTCCCGGTGTTCGGCCTCGGTCGCCGCAATACCCTCCGGGCTGACGTCGACATCGGGTTCACGGCGTTCCTGGTCCACCTCGTCGGTCGTCAGGCATCGCACCTGCGGCTCGGACGCGCCGATTCCGCGTGGATCGAAGCCGATGCGATCGAACCGATCGGCGATGGCGGTGCCGTCGGCCTGCTCGGCGAGATACAGCCCCGAGGAGCCGGGCCCGCCGGGGTTCATCAGTATCGATCCGATCTTTTCGCCCGTCGCTTCCGTCCTCGAGATGGCCACCTCGATGGTTGTGCCGGCGGGATGGGCGTAGTCGAGCGGCACCGTCACCATCGCGCACTCGACGGAGCTACCCAGTTCGCTGCCGTCGGTGTTGTATCGGTCGCAGGACTCCCACTGCAGGGTCTGGTCGTAGAACTCCTCCAGCCCCGCGGGGATCGGACCGGCGACCGATGCCGAGCTTTCTGGCGCAGCGGAGTTCTCGGGTGTTGCTGCCGGCTCGGAGCCGGAGCAACCGACGGCCAGCACGGCGACCGTGGACAGCGCCACGACCGTGCTCCTGGTGCGCGTTCTCATGGTTCGATCGTGCCAGGTATTTCGAGCGCTCTGCCCTCGCTGCCCGGCGGGGACGGCACCTGAGCACTAGCGTGGTCGCAGTGCAGGCACTTCGACTCGCCCTCGCCCAGATCAATTCCGTCGTCGGAGACCTCGCGGCAAACTCCGCAGCGATCGTCGAGTGGACGGTCCGCGCGGCGCACGACGGTGCCAACGTGGTGGTGTTTCCCGAGATGGCCCTGACGGGATACCCCGTCGAGGATCTGGCTCTGCGACCGTCGTTCGCCGCCGCGTCGTCCCGCGCCCTCACGGACTTGGCCGCCGCTCTGGACAGCGCCGGGTGCGGAGACCGCATCGTGGTGGTCGGCTATCTCGATCGCGATGCCGAGGGCTCGCGCAACAGTGCGGCCGTGATCGTCGACGGACGGGTGACGACTCGTTACGACAAACACTCGCTCCCCACCTACCGGGTGTTCGACGAGGCCCGCTATTTCGCTCCCGGTTCGCACTTGTCCATCGTGACAGTGAACGGCGTGCGGCTCGGAGTCGTTGTCTGCGAAGACATCTGGCAACCGGGCGGATCCGTGACCGCCTATGCCCGCGCCGGGGTCGACATGTTGCTCTGCCTCAACGCCAGTCCCTTCGAGCAGGGCAAGGACGAGGTACGGCGCTCCATCGCCCTGCGACGTGCAACCGAGATCGGCGCTCCGATCGCCTACGTCAACGTGGTCGGTGGCCAGGACGAGTTGGTGTTCGACGGGGCGAGCTTCGTCGTCGGACCGGACGGTTCGACGTGGGGCCGCTCCCCTCGGTTCGTCGAGCATCTGCTGATCGTCGACGTGGATGCGCCGACCGATCCGCGTCCGGACGCCTCTGCGGTGCCCGGGTGGACCATCGATCGGGTGGTGCTACCCGACGTGGCGATCACCGGCTGGCAACGAGCCGAACCGTTCCTCGCCGAGGTCCCGTGCACCGAGGAACAGGTGTGGGGCGCATTGGTGACGGGTCTACGAGACTACGTGCACAAGAACGGCTTTCGATCGGTCGCGCTCGGACTGTCCGGGGGTATCGATTCGGCGGTGGTTGCCGCCATCGCCGTCGATGCACTCGGCAGCGATGCGGTGCACGGCGTGTCGATGCCGTCGACGTACTCGTCGACTCACTCCCGCACCGATGCAGAGGATTTCGCGTCGCGCACCGGCATCCACTTCCGGGTGGAGCCGATTGCGAACATGGTGGCGTGCTACGTCGAGCAGCTGCACTTGACCGGCTTGGCGGAGGAGAACATTCAGGCGCGCTGCCGGGGGATGGTGTTGATGGCACTGTCCAACACCTCCGGCCATCTGGTTCTGGCCACCGGCAACAAATCCGAACTGGCCGTTGGCTATTCGACGATCTACGGGGATGCAGTCGGAGGTTTCGCGCCCATCAAGGACGTGCCGAAGTCGCTGGTGTGGGATTTGGCGCGGTGGCGAAACAAGTCTGCTGCCGACCGTGGGGACATTCCACCGATCCCCGAGTCGAGCATCGACAAGCCACCCTCGGCCGAGCTTCGGCCGGGTCAGCTCGATACCGACTCGTTGCCCGACTACGACGAACTCGATGCCATCGTCTTTCGCTACGTCGACCATGATCAGGGGTTCGAGGACATCGTGGCCGCTGGGTTCGACGCGGCGGTGGTCGCGGACATTCTGCGCAAGGTCGACGCCTCGGAGTACAAGCGGCGTCAGTATCCGATCGGCACCAAGGTGACCTCTCGCGCGTTCGGACGCGATCGACGCATGCCGATCACCAACGGTTGGCGGGAGCATGCGGCACCCGATTCGGTGTGACGAATTGCACTGTCGGGAGTGCTCCGACCGGTCGTTCGTGGTGGCACACTGACGCTTGTCATCACACCCCATCCCGGGGACCCGCCGAGCGGGCCTCGAGGACCAGAAAGGGACAAAGATGTCCGAAACTGCTGTGTACGGCGGTTCTTCTTCGGAAGCACCCTCCACTGCGCTCACCCGTAAGACCCGCACTCACCACCTGCTGCAGATGAAGGCCGACGGCGAGCGGTGGGGAATGCTCACCGCATACGACTACTCCAGCGCGCGCATCTTCGAGGAAGCCGGAGTGCCCGTCCTCCTCGTCGGCGATTCTGCAGCGAACGTCGTCTACGGATACGACACCACCGTGCCGATCACCGTCGACGAGCTGCTTCCTCTGGTCCGCGGAGTGGTCCGCGGCGCACCACACGCCCTCGTCGTCGCAGACCTCCCGTTCGGCACCTACGAGGCCTCCCCGCAACAGGCCCTCGAGACCGCCGTCCGGTTCATGAAGGAAGGGCTCGCGGGCGCGGTCAAGCTCGAAGGCGGTGAGCGCGTGGCCGCTCAGATCGCCGCGATCACTGCCGCGGGCATCCCGGTGATGGCCCACGTCGGGTTCACCCCGCAGAGCGTCAACACCCTGGGCGGCTTCCGGGTTCAGGGCCGCGGCGACGCGTCCGAGCAGCTTGTCGCCGACGCCATCGCAGTTCAGGAGGCAGGCGCGTTCGCCGTCGTCATGGAGATGGTTCCCGCCGACATCGCCGGTCAGGTCACCCGCAAGCTGACGATTCCGACGGTCGGCATCGGTGCAGGCAACGAATGCGACGCGCAGGTTCTGGTGTGGCAGGACATGGCCGGGTACACCAACGGCAAGACCGCGAAGTTCGTCAAGAAGTTCGCCGACGTCGGAGATTCTCTTCGTACCGCGGCGACGACGTACATGTCCGAGGTGCGATCGGGAGTCTTCCCCGGGCCCGAGCACAGCTACTGATCGGCTCCGTCACTGGTCGTTCCGCGGGCTCCACTCCTGTGTTTCTGCCGACTGCAGATGGCACACTCGAGGGCATGAAACTCAGACGGGGTTCGACGTCCATCATCGGCAGAGGCGCAGTCGCATTGGCAGGCGCGGCTGCGCTTCTGGCCGTGGCGAGTGCGTGCAGCACGGGTACGACCAACACCGGTTCGTCCTCGACGACCACGCTGGCGCCGACCACCACGGTCACCGCAACACCCGCGAACGCGGCGATCACCGATGCCCAGAAGCAGCAGTTGTGCACCGATCTCGAAGCGCAGCTGTCCAATTGGCGTGTTCAGGGGCCTACCTTGGGTCGCGGCGGGCTGAACATCCTGGTGCAGACCTGGGCCGCGCAGAGCGGTGTGATCAACCTGCAGGTGGTGCAGAATCGCGCGATCGTCGACGACATCACGACCGAGACGTGCTCGGATGTGCGGGACGAGGCCATCCGCTCGCTCGACATTCCGGACCTCGCGTCCGGCCTGGTCGGTTTCTAGAATGCGGACCCTCTACCCCGAGATCGAGCCCTTCGAGACCGGACACCTCGACGTCGGTGACGGCCAACAGGTCTATTGGGAGGTCTCGGGCAACCCCGAAGGTTCACCGGTGGTGTTCGTACACGGCGGTCCGGGCGGTGCCACCAATCCGTTGCAGCGCAGGTATTTCGATCCGCAGACATACCGAATCGTGTTGTTCGATCAGCGTGGCTGCGGCCAGTCGACCCCGCACATCGCCGACGGCGGCGACCTGTCGGTCAACACCACCGACCGACTGATCTCCGACATGGAAAAGCTCCGGGAGCACCTGGGTATCGACACATGGTTGGTGTTCGGCGGATCGTGGGGCTCGACACTGTCGCTGGCCTATGCGCAGTCGCATCGCGATCGCGTGCGTGGGCTCGTCCTGCGAGGGATCTTCCTCGTCCGGCCGTCGGAGATCGACTGGTACTACGGCGGCGGGGCAGGCCACATCTTCCCCGATCTGTGGGAGAAGTTCCTCGCGCCCATTCCTGAGGACGAGCGCGACGGCGATCTCGTCGAGGCGTACCACCGGCAGTTGATGTCCGACGACGACGAGGTTGCAACGCGCGCCGCGGTGGCGTGGTCCTCCTGGGAGGCTGCGACGAGTTACCTGTTGCCCAAACCTGATGCTGTGCAAGATTTTTCGGATGCTCGGTTTGCCCGCGCATTCGCCGGCATCGAGAACCACTACTTCCGCAACAACTGCTTTCTCGAAGGGAATCAACTGCTACGTGACGCCCACCTGCTCGACGGTATTCCTGGCGTCATCGTGCAGGGCCGTTACGACGTCATCTGCCCGGCGACGAGTGCGTGGGCGCTACACAAGGCGTGGCCGTCAGCACAGCTGACGATCGTCGACGACGCCGGGCATTCGGCCGCCGAGCCCGGCATCGTCCATCACCTCGTGGAGGCGACCGACCGTTTCAGGACGTGACGGGTACCTTCTCGGCGGGTGCCTTCTTTATGGGTACATAGTCGAAGGCCACTTTTCGTGAGTCGGTGTCGGCCCGGGCCAACCGGACCGTCACCGACTCCCCCGCGGGTGGTTCACCGTCGCACTTGCCGACGACTATCGGTTCCGACACCAACACTTCGGCGTCCCGCTTACCCTCGGCACCACGCAGCACGACTGCCGAGAACTGCTCGCCCACGCGATCTTTCAGTACGTGCGCTTCGGTGAGGTCGATGCAGGCGCGGTCCACTTTCGATGCCGCGGAATCGGATCCGCGCATGATCGCAGGCAATTGCGGCAAAGCCTCTGCTGCCCAGTCCGGCACCGGCGCTCCCGCTACGACGGCCAGGCACACTTCGGTGGCGAAGCGGTCGGACAGCCGCCGAAGCGGTGCCGTCACGTGGGCGTACGGCGCGCCGATTCCCGAATGTTCGATCGATCCGTCAGCGCCGGCGGGGCTTGTCGTTCGGTCGAACGCGAGGTAGTCGGCACCGCGGAGCAAACCGGTCGCCTGGGTCATCATCGCCAGTGTCGACGGCTCGTCGGCGGGCAGGCCTGCCAGTACTGCTCCGGCGGATGCTCCTGCAGGCCAGTCGATTCCGAGTGCTGCGGCGGCTTTCTTCAGCGTGTCCACGGACTCGGTCGACGCGGGCGGAAGTGTTCGCACGATGCCGATTCCGGCGTCGAGCATGATTCTGGCGGCGCACATTCCCGTCAGCAGAGATACCTCGGCGTTCCAACCATCCGCAGCCGTGCGTGGTTGCAGAACGATGCGCCAGCCCTGCCCGTCCGGCACCACTTCCTGCTCTGGCAGGGTGATGTCGACGGCTCCGCGCCGTCTGGCTGCCGCTGCACGCAGTGCCCCGAATTCGGCCAGCGCCGCGATGGACGGATGAGGTGTACCCGCATCGACATCGGCTTGCACCGAGGCGTAGTCGAGCCGTGCGGTCGATCGAACCAGGGCGCGGGTCACCGTCCAGGCTGCCGCCTCGCCGACGTCGTCGAGTTCGATGGTCCACAGCGCGGCGCAGCGAGTCTGCCCCTCCAACAGGCTGCCCGAGCCCTCGGACAGCTCTCGTGGGTGCAGCGGCACGGATCCGTCGGGCAGGTAGAACGTCTGGCCGCGTCGACGTGTCTCGATGTCGAGCGCTCCCCCGGGCATCACCAGTGCGCCCACGTCGGCGATCGCGTAGTGCACCACCAGGCCGTTGGACGTCTTCTCGATGTGTACGGCTTGGTCGAGGTCCTTCGATCCGGGTGGGTCGATGGTGACGAACGGGATATCGGTGCGGTCGATTCTGCTGTCGGCGTGCAGGTCTCGGGCTTCGACGGCCTCGCGCGTCACCTCGGCGTCGAATGCTTCCGACAGTGCGAACTCGGATCTGATGGCCTCGAAATCGAAGCCCGGAGCCTTCAGCCGGGTGAGCAGCACCGTCAGTTGTTCCAGTCGTCGTCGGAGTCGGCGGCCTTGTTGCGTGCAGCGGCGATCTTCAGCGCCTGCTCCGCGGTGGCCTTGTCCGGATACGGTCCCATGCGGTCGAGGGCGTTGGTCTGCTTGCCCTGTACGACCTGCTTGGTGCTGATGTCGTAGTACCAGGAGGTGTCGTCGTCGGTCATGACTTCCAGTGTGCCCCATGGAACGACACCGCAGGAGAACTGCGGGAGAAATAGTGAGTGCGAACGAGTCGGCCTGTAAGCCGGATCCTGTCTGCCGTTCCTGCTTTCACAGGTTCGACGTCGACGACCATCCATCTGGGCACACCGTTGCCGGGTACCTCGAGCAGTCCACCCGCAGGCTCGGGCGAGCAGCCCTCGAGCACCTGCGCAGCTGCACCATTTTCGGGGTGCAGCCTTCGACCTTGCTCCGGGCGGGGTTTACCTAGCCATCCCAGTCACCTGGGATGCTGGTGCGCTCTTACCGCACCGTTTCACCCTGACCTGCAGTTCGATTCCGAAGAACCGATCCGCAGGCGGTCTGTTTTCTGTGGCACTGTCCCGCGAGTCACCTCGGGTTGCCGTTAACAACCGCCCTGCTCTGTGGAGTCCGGACTTTCCTCGGCTCGAAGCGCGACGGAACTGATCCGCCGGTCCTCCGAGCCGCAGCCGTCCGGCCAACTCGTTCGCAGTTGAGTACTCTACTCGGCGCGCTCGGTTGTCGAGAACCGAACTACAGTTCCCCTCATGAGTGAATGGGTCGTGCTTCTGCGCGGCATCAACGTCGGCGGTATCAATATCAAGATGGCCGATCTTCGAGCGGCCCTGCACGCGGCCGGATTCGGACAAATCCGGACGACATTGGCAACCGGAAATGTGGTACTGGAATCGCCACTCGACAGTGATGCGCTGAAGACCGAAGTCGAAGCCGTGCTCGCCGAGGCATTCGGATACCGAGCTTGGGTGATCGTGTCGGACGTGTCGGCACTACGCGCCGTTGTCGATTCCTATCCGTTCGACCCCGAACGCGAGGGCTGGCATCCCTACGTGGTGTTCGGCAGCAACGACGAGCATCTGACCGAATTGTCCGCTCTTGCTGCGGAACTCGATCCCGATCTCGAGCGAGTCGCGCAGGGGAACGAGGTCCTCTATTGGGAGGTACGCAAGGGCAGCACGACTGACAGTGCGTTCGGGAAGGCCACGGCAAAGGCCAAGTACAAGGCAACGACCACCACCCGCAATCTGCGTACTCTCGTGAAGGTTCTCGCGTGACCGTTCTCGCTGCGGCACTGGTTGCCGCCGTTCTCGTCTTCGCGATCGTTCGTCCGCGCGGTCTGCCCGAGATCGTCGCCGCGCTGCCCGCTGCGGCAATAGTTCTGCTGGTCGGCCTCGTCAGCCTCGACGCCGCGCGGGAGCAAGTGCTCGAACTCGCTCCGACCGTGGTGTTCTTGGCGTTCATTTTGATTCTGGCGCACCTCTCGGACGCGCTCGGAGTGTTCACCTGGATCGCGGCAAAACTGCGGCGGGGCTCCAAGCGCAGCCCCCGCAGACTGTTGACTCTCGTGTTCGCTGCGGCGGCGTCGACAACGGCAGTGCTCAGCCTCGACGCCACCGTGGTTCTACTGACACCGGCCATCATCGGCGCAGCCCGGATATTGGGAATGTCGGCGCGGCCGCACAGTTACGCCACTGCGCACCTGTCCAATTCGGCGTCGACGCTCCTCCCGGTGTCGAATTTGACCAACCTGCTCGCCTTCGCCGCGACCGGTCTGACGTTCCTGCACTTCACCGCTTTGATGGCACTGCCCTGGATTTTCGCTGTGGCGATCGAGTTGGCGGTGTTCCTGATCTTCTTCCGCAAGGATCTGACCCGCACCGTCAGGCCGCCGGAAAGCTCCAGCGAGCAGGGCACCGACGACATCCCCGCACCACGAAGCACACTCGTCATCCTCGGCGCGACACTGATCGGCTTCGCAGTGGCCGGCCTGTTCGACATCGAACCGTTCTGGGTGGCGGCGGTGGGTTCGATTGCGCTCGCGATCCCGGCACTTAGAGCTCAGCGCACCACACCTCGGGCCATCCTGCGCGGTGCCGATCTGCCGTTCTGTGGCTTCGTCTTCCTACTCGGCATCGTCGTCCTCGGCGTCACGACAGGACCGATCGGCGACTGGCTGGAGCGAATTCTGCCGTCCGACACCAGCTTCGCGTCGCTGCTGGCCGCGGCCGCCATCGCGGCAGTGGCGTCGAACATCGTCAATAACCTGCCCGCGACGCTACTGCTATTGGCCGCGTTCGGAGCCGACGCTCCCCCGGCGCTGTTGTTGGCCATGGTGATCGGGGTGAACCTGGGCCCCAACCTGACCTACGTGGGGTCGCTGGCAATCATGTTGTGGCGACGCGTCGCATCGGCCAACGACGAGCCGGCAGATCTGCGAACCTTCACCGTGTTGGGCGCAATAACAACGCCGTTGACCATCGTCGGTGCCGTGGCAGGCCTGTGGCTTGCGCTGCAGGTCTAGGCCTGAGAAACCAGCTACTGGCTCCGATGTGTTTGCCGGAGTCGCCGATAATCAGGTTGACCCATGCTCCAGAGGGAATCACGGGCGGTCCCTTCCAAGCAGTGGGGTTGGTCCCCCGGTGCAAGGAAGCGGCATCGGGGCGGGGTGGTCACGGTCGTGAGGTTGCCGCTGAGTGAAGGGCATGGAATTCCAGTGACCGAACGCGATAAGGTTCACAGGTCCGCCGACGCTTCTGCGCGGTGTTCGACACCTCAATCCACTTGTCTTACATAGTTTTTCGATTTTCAATTGCCGAGTTTCGTATGTCTGGACTGGGTACGCTCGCTCCTCTGGTGTCAGGGTGTGCGGTCGACCTTTCATATTGCCGTTCGCTGCGGCCGCGGCGACGGCGTCGCGTGTACGTGCTCGTATGGGTTCGGACTCGAATTCGGCCATGAGCTCGAGCATTCCAATGGACATTTTGCCCATCTGGTCTACCGGGTGACTTCGAGGCGAGCTCGTCGAGGCGGGCAAATTTGGTCGGGTTGGGCCAATCGAAGGTCGCGTCAGGCACGTCGATATACCCCGCATACTCCAGGCCGCAGGGGCCCGGTCAGCTGCGGCCCTCGGCGAGCGTGACGAACTCATCAACGGCGGCCGGAATCTCCTCGCCGAAGATGCTCTTGAGGACGGGAAGCGAGATCAGCGACAGCGGCCCCCGCGTCTCGAGACGCCAAGTGACGTCGTATCCCCCGTGCTTGTTCGTTTCGATGGTGTGCTGCCAGTCGGTATGGGTGCCGGGCAGGCTCTCGAAGCGATCGGTATACCGTTCCTTCGGAGCCACCTCGATCACCTTGTACTTGATCGAATCCTGTCCTTCGACCTTGACGGTGCCGGTGGCGCCGGCCTCGAAGGGGCCGTCGAGCTCGATGTACTCCAGCCCCTTGTCCCACTCGGGTCGGTGCTCGACGTCGGCCCACAGCTCCCAGATGACATCACGGTCAGCGGTGGTGGACCTGGTCACTGTGACCACGTGGGTGTCCCGCAGCGAGCCGACCACGGCTAGCCCCACTATGAGGCCAACCGGTACGACCAATGCGATCGAAATGATCTTGCGACGTCGGGACACGAGCTTCTCCAATCGTTGTGGTGTCGTAGAGTTCGGAACGATCCGAACACCTGTATTGCACAAGTGTACGACACATATGTATCAACTTCGAGGAGGTACCTACGCGTGCGCACCGACAACCGAGAGGCCCTGCTGCGCGGGGCACGAACGTGCCTGAACCAAAAGGGATATGCAAGAACCCGGGCACGAGACGTCGCGGCGGCTGCCGGCGTCAGCACCTCGGCCATCGGCTACCACTTCGGCACCACGGACGTGCTACTCGTCTCCGCCTTGCTCGACGGCCTGGAGGAGTGGTCCGCCCAGTTGGACGCACTGCTGCAAGACGTTCCTCGTCGTCCGATACAAGCACGGATCGCGCAAAGCTGGGCTCGCGCTGTCGAGTCGTTTGAAGGCTATCGAGGACTTCTCGCCGCATCCTTCGAGCTGATCGCCCGCGCCGATGACGATCCAGAAACACAGCGCAAGCTGCGCGCGGCCGTCATCGGAGCTCGCAGGGCGCTGGCACGGCAGCTCCTTGGGATCGACCCGACCGCGGATGCCGAGATCGCGGACAGGGCGGGCGCCTTTTGCTACGCCTTGCTCAGCGGGCTCATCGTTCAATGGCTGGTCGACCCCGACGGCCTGCCCGACCCCGACGCCGTTGCCGCCACCATCCTCGACTCCTTCAACCCAGCGTGAAACCGCCTATCTCGGATCAGACCCCTCTGTGGCAAAGCACTTCCTCCAGTGCCGACGCTGATTCCCGCCACGATTGGGGGCCACGATGATCGGCACCGGCCGGTCGTTCGTCCGCGAAGGAGCCACCCGAGACTGATCGAGACGACGGTGCCGATAAGGACCGCGGCGACCGGAGCGACCCACGTGATCGCACAACGACGGTCCCGACGCGTACTGCACGTAGCCGTACACGCGAAAGTACTCGAAGTCACCCGAATCCACGGGCGGTGAGGCAACCGCATCGATCCACGTCCGGGTCGCACCGTATCGCCATGCGAAGGCGACTGCCAGACCGTCCAAGGCCGATGCCAACGCTGCAAGGGCAATCCAGGGGGCCAACGCAGGCTCGCGAATGCCGGTCGGGGACATGCGTATCATGTCCCTTCACGCCGCCCGAGCGTCAGGCCAGTCGAGTCAGATGCGACGTGTCGTTGACCAATCGCACCGAGGCCCCGCCGTCGGGGTAGAACTCGGCGATACTCAGTGACGCGAGGTCGAGGTGCAGTCGGTACAGCAGGGACGGTCCGACGTCGAGTGCGAGTTGCAGCAACATCTTGATGGGCGTCACGTGGGTGACCACCAATACGGTTTTTCCGGCGTACTCGGTGAGCAGCTGGTCGCGGGTTGCCTCGATGCGCACGCGCACCGCGTCGAAGCTCTCCCCGTTCGGCGGTGCGACGGAAGTGTCTCCACGCCAAGCCTTGTGCGCGTCGGGATGACGTTCCATGGCCTCGGTGAACGTGAGTCCTTCCCAGTCACCGAAGTCGGTTTCGATGAGACCGTCCACGGTGACGACGGGCAACTCGAGGCGGCCGGCTGTCGCTGCAGCGGTCTGCTGAGCGCGCGCCAGCGGCGAGGCCACGATGGCGTCGATGTCGGTGCGTGACCCCAGAACCGTTGCCGCAGAATCGGCTTGGCGTCGTCCGAGCTCGGTCAGATCCGGATTCCCGCGGCCGGAATACCGGCGGTCGACCGACATGGGCGTTTGGCCGTGACGCAACAACAGCAGACGCGTCGGCTCCCCCACCGCACCGGTCCACCCCGGCGACTCGGGCTTCTTTGCGGCCGGCTCGGCATCGGGCAAGTCCGACAGGTCCACACCTTCGGCAGCGGCGTCCATCGCCTCGTTCGCCAGCGCGTCGGCATGCGAGTTCTGTGCTCGTGGAATCCACTCGTAGGTGACGGAGTCGAACTGGCGGGCCAGCTCGGCGGCTGTTCGCTGGAGCGGAATCATGTCCGGGTGCTTCACTTTCCAGCGCCCGGACATCTGTTCGACGACGAGTTTGGAATCCATGCGAACTGCGACCTCACGCGCCCCGATGTCGCGCGCAGCGCTCAGAGCAGCGATCAGTCCGTTGTATTCGGCGACGTTGTTGGTGGCCACGCCCAAGGACGCCCGACGCTCGGCGAGAACCTGCGAGCGATCGGCACTGAACACCACTGCGCCGTAGCCTGCCGGGCCGGGGTTCCCCCGCGAGCCGCCGTCGGCCTCGGCGACGACCTTCGATACCTGACTCAAATTCCGGATTCCTTGGTGCGCACCAGAATTGCGTTACATTCCGAGCACCGAATCAGAGCGTCGGCGGGCTTGTTGGCGATGCCTGCGATCTCGTTGCGGTCGAGTTCGATGCGGCATGCTCCGCAGCGACGAGCCTGCAGCAGTGCCGCGCCGCGACCGGTGAGCGCTCGCTGCTTCTCGTACAGCGCAAGGAGATCCGCAGGCAACCCCGAGGCCAGTGCGTCGCGGCGCTCGGCGCTCCGCTTCTCGGCGACGTCGAGGTCTGCGACGGCGTCGTCGCGGCGGCGACCTGCGTCGACCAGTTCGTCCTCGATCTGCGTGAGCTGCGCGCCGGCGTGCTCGTAGTCCCGCTCGCTGGCCTCTCGCTGTTCCATGACCTCGAGCAGTTCCTCTTCGAGCAGGCCCTGACGCCGTTCGAGGCTGCCGAGTTCGTGCTGCAGTTCGGTCATCTGCTTCGGCGCAATGGTGCCGCTCTCGAGCATCTTCTTGTCGCGTGCCTCGCGCTTCCGAACCGCGTCGACCTCACCCTCGAGTTTGCGGATGTCGCGATCGAGATCGTCCATCGAGATCTGCACCGTCACCGCGGCGTCTTTGCGGGTGGTGCGCTCGGTCTCGAGCTTGTCCACCTCCTGCTGCTCGGGGAGGCTCTTGCGACGGTGCGCGATCTGCGAGAGTTCGGTATCCACACCGGCCAATTCGAGCAGCGAGGCCTGGACTTTGGGATCGACGTTCACGCTTGATGACTCCTGCGACTATGGAAGTTGGTTCCGATCACCCTACCGGCTGCGTCACGAAGGCAGCGCCGGATCCGGCCCAGCCGCCGGTCGCGGGGTTCGATGGTCACAGTGTCCATGGGTCGGTACGCACCTCGGTGACCCGGCTGCTCCACCCGTCGGTGTCACCGAACGCGGCGTCGACGACGCGTCGCGCCTGCTCGCACCACGGGAACTCCGAGGCCCAGTGCGCGGTGTCGATCACCGCGGGGCCACCGGCGCGCAGGTGCTCGTCCACGGGGTGATGCCGTAGATCCGAAGTGACGTACACATCGGCGTCGGTGCGGGCGACCGTCGCCAAGAACGAGTCGCCTGCTCCCCCGCACATCGCAACCACCGAGACCGTGGCCTCGGGATTTCCCGCCGCACGTACTCCCCACGTCGTATCAGGCAACGCGTCGCGCACGACGTCGGTGAACTCGGCGAGTGTCATCGGTTTCGGCAGCTTTCCGATGCGCCCCAAGCCGGTGCACGACGGTAGTGCCGCGGATTCGAATACGTCGAACGCTGGCTCCTCGTAGGGGTGCGCGTGACGCAGTGCCGAAAGCAACTGAGCACGTGCAACTTTGGGAGCCACAACTTCGATGCGGTCCTCGGCCTCGGTGTGTACCTCGCCGAGAACACCGAGTGTCGGGTGCGCGTCAGGGCCGGGGCGGAACTGGCCGAGACCGGCGCTTTGCCAGCTCGCTTCGGTGTAGTCACCGATCTGTCCGGCTCCGGCGTCGAACAGGGCTTGCCGCACCGCGGCCGAGTCGGCGGTGGGCACGAAGACCACCCACTTGTCGTGTGCCGGAGAGGGAATGGGATCGAGGGGCCGGGTGTCGATCACTCCGAGTGCTTCCGCAAGTGCGTCGGAGACGCCGGGATCGGCGGAGTCGGCGTTGGTGTGCGCGGTGAACAGGGCGCAGTCGGCTTTGATCAGACGATGGATCACCGAACCCTTCGCGGTGTCGGCTGCAACGGTGTCCACGCCTTTGAGGAGCAACGGGTGGTGCGCCACGATCAGATCGGCACCCGACGCGATGGCGTCGTCGACCACTGCGTCGGTGACGTCGACGGTGTACACCACCTGCTGCACAACAGATGTGGGGTCTCCGCACACCAGCCCCACCGAGTCCCAGCTCTCCGCCAGGTGGGGTGGATATGCGTCGTCGAGTACCTCGATGACGTCGGCCAGTGTCACTGCCATGTTCGCTGCTCTCCTCACAGAACGGTGTTCAACGCGTCCACCAGTATGTCGACCTGCTGTGAGTCACGTACCGCGACGCGCAGGTGGTGACGGTCCAGCCCCGGGAACGTGTCTGCCCGACGCACCGCAATACTCATCGTGCGCAGGCGTTCTCGAACGACATCGGCGTTGTCGACACGTACCAGCAGGAACGGCGCGCGGGCCGGGCCGGTGATGGCGAGACCCACAGTCTCCAGTCGCCGGATCATTGCGGCTCGTTCGCCGTCGATGCGCTCGGACTCGGCGCGTGCCTGGTCCACGGCGAAGGGTTCCGTGCAGGCGCGGATCGCTTCGAGTTGCAGACTCCCCAGCGGCCAATGCGCCCTGCCGTGCTGCAGACGTGCGAGAACGTCAGGATGCCCGAGTGCGTACCCGCATCGCAGTCCCGCCAATGCCCACGTCTTCGTCAGGCTGCGCAGCACCAAGACGTCGTCCGCGCTCTGCGACGCGACCGACTCCCCTGCTCCGAGAACCGCGTCGGCGAACGCCTCGTCGATCACCAGCGTGCGTCCGGACCTACGCAAGCTCAGGATCGCCTCACGGGGATGCAAGATCGATGTCGGGTTGGTCGGGTTGCCGAGGATCACCATGTCGGCTGCGTCGGGCACGAGCGCCGGATCGAGCTCGTAGGGCGGCGGCAGGATCACTCGCTGAACCGCGATGCCCGCCTGCGCCAGCACCCAGTCGGGCTCGGTGAACGACGGGTGGATCGTGGCCGCCAGCTTCGGCTCGAGGCGCGGCAACATCGAAAAACCCTCGGCACCACCGCTGAGCAGCAACACCTCGTCCAGTGAGCGGCCGTGGTGTGCGGCAACCTGCTCGCGCGCGGCCTTCTCCGCAGCCCGAGATGGATACGAACCCAACGAGTTCAGTGCCGCGGCCAGGCGATCGCGAAGCCATGCAGGAGGACCGCCGCCCCGCACGTTGACGGCAAAATCGACGAAACCGGAATCGACCTCCACGTCCCCGTGGTGGCGAAGCAGCGCATCGGCTTCGGCAGCTGTATCGGACATCGCGACGAGCGTAGCCGCAGGCCTTTCCCGACCACACGCACCGATAGGCTTCGACCATGTCTGCCGCTCTCCCCGCATCCGTTGTCCTGTTCGATCTCGATGGGACGTTGACCGATTCCGCACCAGGAATTCATGCCGGTTTTCGCCATGCGCTGGCGTCGGTGGAGGCTCCCGAACCGACCGAAGAACAACTGTCGATGGTCGTCGGGCCACCGCTGATCGACACGTTGCGCGGTCTGGGTCTGGACGAGGATTCTGCGCAGCGTGCGCTGGCGGCGTACTTCCAGCGTTACGACGAGCGGGGCTGGGCAGAGAACACTGCGTTCGAGGGCATCGAGGCGGTATTGACACAATTGCGGGAGCGCGGCGTGCGCCTCGGTGTGGCGACGTCGAAGTCGGAGCGATTCGCTGTTCGGATTCTGGACCATTTCGGTCTGTCGCAATACTTCGAGTTCATCGGCGGTGCCAGCAACGACGGCACCCGACGGGCAAAGTCCGATGTGATCGCGCATTCGCTGACCAACCTCGGCATCGACCCGGTGGAATCCACAGACGGTGGCACGGCCGGGGTGATCATGATCGGTGATCGTGACCACGATGTGCACGGTGCCGCTCGATTCGGCATTCCCACGGTGTACGTGGAGTGGGGCTATGGCATCGACGGCGAGAGCGACGACGCCGCGTTCACCGCGTCGAGCATGACCGAGCTGGCCACTGTGTTGGAGCAGAACACGGCGGCAGTGCGGTGAACGAGCCACTGCATGTGACGTTCGTGTGCACCGGCAACATCTGCCGATCACCGATGGCCGAGAAGGTCTTCGCAGGGCATCTGCGCGACGCCGGGCTGGGCGAGGACGTGCGTGTCTCGAGCGCTGGGACCGGCGGTTGGCATGTGGGCGACGGCGCAGATCCGCGGACCGTCGCCGAGCTCGATGCCCACGGATACGACAGTGAGCACGAGGCGGCGCAGGTCGGGCCGGACCATCTGGCGGCAGATCTGATCGTCGCGCTCGATACCGGCCATGCGCGCGCCCTGCTGCAGCTCGGCGCGCCGGCAGATCGTGTCGCTTTGCTGCGTTCGTTCGATCCCGATGCCGACGATTCATCGGTTGCCGATCCGTACTACTCGTCCGATTCCGCATTCACCGAGGTGCGCGAGCAGATCGAAAGCGCCGTTCCCGGCATGCTGGCCTGGGCACGGTCTCGGCTCTCTCGCTGACCCGGCTACCGTGGTGGAGTGGACAAGTTAGCGTTCTTGCTGCGACCCAAGTGGTTGGTACTGGCTGCGGTGGTGTTGGCCTTCGCGTTCCTGTGCTTCAGCGTGCTCGCTCCGTGGCAGCTGGGTAAGAACACCACGACGTCCGCGCGCAACGATCTGATCACGCAGTCCGTCGATGCGGATCCGGTGCCGATTTCCGACGTACTCACGAGCAACGGATTTCCGGCCGACGACGAGTGGCGTCGGGTCATCGCCACCGGTTCCTACACACCCGATTCAGATGCCTTGGTGCGGCTACGCAGCATCCGCGAGCAGCCGGCTTACGAGGTGATCACCCCGTTCGTGATCGACGGCGGGCCCACCGTGCTGGTCAATCGTGGGTACGTCCTGCCGGTGGAGGGCACCAGACCACCCGAGTTCGCGGCGGCACCCACCGGTCAGGTGACGCTGAACGCGCGGGTGCGCCAGGCCGAGGGCACGTCTCGCGAACCCATCCAGGAAGACGGACACCTCCAGGTCTACAACATCAACCCGGAGCAGATCGGCGCAGCGGTCGGAGTCGACGCCATCGACGGATACCTGCAGCTCGACGACAATCAGCCGGGCGGGCTCGGCCTGATCGAGCTGCCGCAGACCGACGCGGGCCCCTACCTCTCCTACGGTCTGCAGTGGCTGGCGTTCGGCATCATGGCACCGCTGGGTCTGGCGTATTTCGCCCGCGCAGAGATACGTGAACGCCGCAATTCGCGTGCCGAACTCGCCGACGCGATGTCCGGTGAGCCGGACTCGGACCCGGAGGAAGCCAGCCCTGCCGAGGAAGAAGAATTCACGCTGCCTACGCGGCGCGAGAAGCGGGCCAGGGCCCGCGCGGCGTCACGTCCGACGACGCCGTCCGATCCCCGCTTGGCCGATCGCTACGGCAAGAATCGCTGACGCGAGCGCCGATAGTTCCTGCACTCGAGTCGACAGTGCGACCGCGCGAAACAGGTCGCGTGCGGTCGGCGGCGCTCCGTCACCGAGTGTGGGCCTCATCTCCACACCGTGCCTGTACTGCGTTCTGCCACCGAGTTGCAGCCCCAGAGCACCGGCAGCCGACGCCTCGGCAACACCTGCATTGGGACTGGGGTGTTGCGCTGCGTCGCGTCGCCACATCTTCATGGCCTGGATGGCCGAGCCCTGCACGGAGGGTGCTGCAACAACTGTGGCGAGTCCGGTGAGGCGTGCCGGGATCAGATTCAGGACGTCGTCGATGCGCGCTGCCGCCCAACCGAACCGCAGATACTTCGGGGACCGGTAGCCGATCATCGCGTCGAGCGTGTTGCTCGCACGGTAGGCCAGGATCCCCGGCACCCCGGCGACTGCTCCCCACACCAGAACGCCGACCGTCGCGTCGGAGGTGTTCTCTGCGATGGATTCGAGTGCTGCGCGGGCGAGGCCGTCCGAGTCGAGTGGTTCCGGATCTCGCCCGCACAGTGACGGCAGCAATGCGCGCGCACTTGGAAGGTCGTTGCTGTCCAGGTGGTCCGCCATCTGGCGGCCCACCCTGGACAGCGAGGTACCTCCCAGGGCGGCCCAGGTAGCTGCTGCGACCAGAGAGGTTTCAGCGGAGGTACCGAGCCTGGTAGCAACACGACCGGACCCGATCCCCAAGACAGTGACCGCGCCGATCAGTACCAGCGAATGGATGACGCCCATGACCTTGCTGTCGCGGTAGAGGACGTGCTCGACGCGTAGAGCCGTGGTCCCGAATCCTGCGACTGGATGCCAGCGCCGTGGGTCTGCGAACACTCGATCGAGGCCGTAGCCGACCAGTAAGCCGATCGCTCGGGGGTGTGTCCACATTTTACGAATCCTGCCAACCGCGCACCGGGCGCAGGAAACGGGTGTGCCGGAATCAGCGCTGGCGGTACGCGCCGGCCAACTGGCGACCACGGAAGTCGATGTCGCTTCCGTCGTTGAGCAATGCGATTGCCATTCCTACGAAGCCGACCGTTGCCAATACGAACAGTGTCATGATTCCCCCAGAATCTCGGTTTGATCCGCGTGAGCGGATGTGTCTGTAACCGATTGTTACCCCTACGTCTGCCGTTTCCACACTTTTGAGGTCGGCGTCACGTGTGTCCGTCATCACGAGACGGGCGTCTCATCGAAACGTCCAAATGGCAACGGCCACCGACGATCTCGTTCTGTGCGGTTTCAACGAACTTCGTGTTGCACAGCAAACAGATGATCTTGATTGTGCTCGGTTGCGGTCACCAATTCGATGTCGAGGTCCGGATGCTTGTCCCTGAGCAACCCCAGTTCGGGCGTCAGAACGAGCCAATAACGGAGATGGTCTGCGTCGAACACCCACCGAGATCATCGGTGGTGTGCATTTGTGCACAGCGATCTGCGGTTTTGGCCTTTGACATGCACATCTATACAAGTGAGACTCGAGACACATCGATGGGAGGACCGAACGCTGACCGACGTCATTGCGCACTGGCTCGATAGAAAGACGTACTCCGGAGTCTCGGACCGAACCGCCCCCGTCACGAACCCCGCGACCGGGAGGGTCACCGGCACGCTCACCCTTGCCGATCGAGACGACGTACTGCGACTGTTCAACGACAACCCCTACGGCAACGGCACCGAAGGTGTCCACTTCTTCATCCGAGGCAGGGCCGTCACCAGTCGCTGGCTCGACCCGAGCCACGGTGGCACCGATTTCGCCTTCCCTGAAAACAGCTGAGCCCCGTAAACAACTGAGCCCCGAAAACAACTGACCCAGGTGCACGAAACTTCATAGCAGGTTACGAAGTTCCGTGCACCTGGTGACACCGCGAAGGAGCACACCATGGTTGCCAACATTTCGTTTCCTCGGTTCCTCAAGCTGGGTGGCGGTGCCGTCGAAGAGTTGGGCACGGTGCTGACCGATCTCGGCGTGTCGCGGCCGCTGCTCGTCACCGATGCGTTCATGGCCGGCAACGGCTCGGCGGATCGTTTGATGAAGATCATGGCCGAGGCAGGGAAGACGCCGGCATTGTTCTCGGGCACCGTGCCCGATCCGACGACGGATTCGTTGGTCGCCGGTCTCGAGGCGGTGCAGCAGCATTCGGCCGATTCGATCATCGGGTTCGGCGGCGGGAGCCCGATGGACACGGCGAAAGCGCTGGCCATTCTGGCGGTGCAGGGCGGCACGATGCGGGACTTCAAGGCTCCCGTGCTCTCGACCGGCCCGGCCTTGCCGATCATCGCAATTCCCACCACGGCCGGAAGTGGTTCGGAGGCAACTCAATTCACCATCATCACCGACGTTGCCTCGGACGAAAAGATGCTGTGCCCCGGCCTGTCGTTCCTACCGATCGCCTCGATCATCGATTTCGAGTTGACGATGTCGATGCCTGCGCGCCTCACCGCCGATACCGGAGTCGATGCCTTGACGCACGCCATCGAGGCGTACGTCAGCAAGAAGGCCAACCCCATCTCGGACGGCCTGGCACTCAGTGCGATTCGCACGATCGGAACATCGCTGCTGCGGGCGTATCGGGACGGTGACGACCGGCAGGCGCGGGAAGCAATGATGCATGCGTCCACTCAGGCCGGCATGGCGTTCTCCAATGCAAGCGTCTGCCTGGTGCACGGTATGAGTCGACCGATCGGCGCGCATTTCCATGTCGCACACGGACTGTCGAATGCCATGCTGTTACCTGCCGTCACAGCCTTCTCCATCGGCGGAGCCCAGTCCCGCTATGCCGACTGCGCACGCGCCCTCGGTGCGGCCTCGGAAGCCGATTCGGACGCGAGTGCCGGCGGCAAGCTGCAGGACGCCATCGTCACGCTGTGCCGCGACGTCGAGGTCCCGACGCCGGAGACGTTCGGTATCGACAAGGCGACATGGGACGGACTGTTGCCACTGATGGCCGAGCAGGCTCTCGCGTCGGGCAGCCCGGGCAACAATCCGGTCGTCCCGACGGCGGAGCAGATCGTCGATCTGTACCGGCAGGTGTACGCCGGGATTTAAGCAGAGTCACCGGACACGCGGGCGGCAACCTTGTCGCGCCGCGTGTTTCGGCGTTGGACGATGATTCCGCCGATCACCGTCACTGCCGCCAGCACGGCCGAGAGCAGGATGGACGACCGCTGTTCCGGCCGCACCACCATCATCACCAGGACGAACACGATGAATCCGATGGCCAGATAGGTCAGCCACGGGTACAACCACATTCGAACGGCAGGGCGTTCGCCGTCGCGGTCGAGCTGACGTCGCAGCACCAGTTGGCTGCTGGCGATGGCGAGGTAGACGAAGAGTGCAACGGCCCCGGTGGTCGCCAGCAAGTAGGTGAACAGCTTCTCGGGCAGGATGTAATTTCCGACCACGGCGAGGAATCCGAGCACCATCGAGGCGATCACCGCAACCCACGGCACCCCGTTTGCGGTGATCTTCTTGACCGCTCGCGGTGCGTCGCCTCGTTCACCGAGCGAATACAGCATGCGCGACGCCGTATAGAGCGCAGAGTTCAGGCACGACGCGACGGCCGTCAAAATGACGATGTCCATGATGGTCTCGGCGTGCGGGATGCCCATCTTGGACAGGACGAATTGGTAGGAGCCGGTGGCGGGATCCAGTTCGTTCCAGGGCACCAGCGTGACGATGACGAAGATGGAACCGAAGTAGAAGATCGAGATTCGCCAGATCACCGAATTGGTGGCGCGGGTGATTCCCTTTGCCGGGTCCTTGGATTCGGCTGCGGCGATGGTGACGATCTCCGAGCCCATGAACGAGAACATCGTCGTGAGCATGGCCGCGATCACCGCTCCGAAGCCGAGCGGCATGAATCCGCCCGAGGCCCAGAGTTGGTCGACTCCACTGACTTCCGAGTCGGGTAGCCACCCCAGGATGGCCGCGATCCCGAGCCCGATGAACGCGATGATCGCCACCACTTTGACCAGGGCGAACCAGAACTCGAATTCGCCGTAGTTGCCCACGCTGATCAGGTTGGTCGCGGTGAGCGCGACGACGATGATCAACGCCCACATCCACTGGGCTCCGCCGAGCCAGTTGGTGAGAATTGCTGCAGCTGCCGTTGCTTCGACCGGGATCACCAGCACCCAGAACCACCAGTAGAGCCAACCGACCGAGAATCCGGCCCAATGCCCGAGCGCGCGAGTGGCATACGTCGAGAACGAGCCGGTATCGGGATTGGCTGTCGCCATCTCCCCCAGCATGCGCATCACCAGGATCACGAGGGTTCCCGCGAAGAAATAGGCCAGCAGCACTGCCGGGCCCGCCGTCGCGATGGCATTGGCCGAACCCACGAACAGTCCCGCACCGATGACTCCGGCAATCGAAATCATCGTCACGTGTCGTGGCTTCAGGCTGGTACCGAGTCCGTGCTCGCCGGTGTCCGGCTTGTCCGTGATTGCCATCCCTGTAGTCGAACACAGAGTGAACGCCGACGCAGCCGGTGACCGAATTGTCCCGACAACACCTGGTACAGAGCGTCCGACGTTCCGATCCCGGCATACTGGACGGATGAACTCCGATGCGGACTCCATCACCGATTCGGTCACCGTCGTCGGTGCCGGTATAGCCGGCGCGGCCTGTGCACGGGTTCTCCGCGACGCCGGTGTGCCGTTCAGCATCATCGACCGCGGGCGCGCACCGGGCGGACGGATGTCCTCACCGGAGTTTCACGGCCGTCGCGTCGATCTGGGGGCCGGCTACTTCACCGTCCGGGATCAAGAATTCTCGACGGTGGTGGCGGACTGGGAGTCGCATGGATTGGCGCGTCAGTGGGCCAACACGTTCGGCATTCTCAAGCCGGATACGGCACCGTGCACGACGACCGGCCCGGTCCGCTGGGCGACCCCGAACGGGCTTCGCTCCTTGGTCCGAAACATGTTGGACGGCATCGACATCGAGGGTTCCACCGAATTGACCGAGCTGCCCGACGGCCATGTCGTCGTCGCGATGCCCGATCCACAGGCGACGCGACTGACCTCTGTTCCCGGTGCCGTCGACTATGTCCCTGTCATCGCGGTGGCGTGCGGGTTCGAGGGACTCGACATTCCTTTTCGGGACGCTGCCTTCGTCAACGATCATCCCGATATCGACTTCGTCGTCGACGACGGTGCCCGCCGCGGCGACGGCGCTCCGGTGCTGGTGGTGCACACGACCTCGGAGCGAGCGCAGCAGCATCTCGACAACCCCGACGGTGCGATCGCCCCGGTTCTCGACGCCCTCCGCGAACTGTCCGTCGTCACGGCGACACCCACGTGGACCCATGCCCATCGATGGACCTTCGCCAAGCCTGCGGCGCAGCACGATTCCAACTTCTCGCTCGAGCAGCAAAACGGTCGATTCGTCGGACTCGCAGGCGATCAGTGGTGCGATGCCGGAGTCCCCAGGGTCGAGAGCGCATGGCGTTCGGGGACGGACGTGGGCAGGCAGCTGGTCCGAGAACTCGGCCGGTGAATCAGGTTCAGCGGACGAAAGTCACCGTTTCGTCCAAAGGTGCTCGGCTGGTGCGGAATCCGTTGATCGGGTGACTTTCGTCGGGGTATCCGAACGAGATGCCGGCCACCACTCTCCGGGTGTCCGGGATGTCGAACCACTCGTGCAGAAACGGCGAGTACGCGGCGAGCGCTGCCTGTGCAATGGCTCCGAGACCGAGGCTCTGCGCGGCAAGCAGGAACGTCTGCAGATACAGCCCGCAGTCGACCGCGCCGTAGACGCCCAGATCTGCGTCGGTGGTGATGATGGCGGCATGCGGGGCGTCGAACAACTCGTAGTTGCGAATGAACTGACGCGTCGTCGCCGCGGTGTCGGATTTGACCACGCCGATGCTCTCGTACAGCGCGCTACCGCATTCGCGTCTCCGGGCGCGGTGTAGGGCGTTGTAGTTTGCCGGGAACGGGAAGTCCGGTTGCGGCACACCGGACGCCACGTGCTCCACCAACGCATCGGAGAACTTTCGGGTGGCGTCGCCTTCGGTCACGATGATCTGCCACGACTGGGTGTTGGACCAGGAGGGAGTGCGTCGAGCAGCAGACAGTAGCTGTTCGAGTACCTCGCGCGAGACCTGCTTCGGCAGAAACTGCCGGCACGAGTACCTCTCGTCGAGCAGTTCTGTCAGTGCTTCGTACCGGGTCACATCGTCCGCCTCGTGTCGGTGTCGTCGGGTGCGGATCGAACGTAACACCACGGCTGCGTCCGACGGTCGGCTGCTGGACCGTCGGACGCAGGGTGCCGCTACTGCAGGGGTAGCAGGATGTCTTTCACTCGCGGGTCGGTGGCCAGGAATTCCTGCACCGCAGGGTCCTTGAACGCGGCGACGAGATTCTTGATGTTGTCCGTGTCGGCCCATCGGCTACCGATGGTCAGCTGGCCGGCGAATTCGTCCGGAGCAGGCGGCGCAAAGATCTGCTTCTCGACGGGGATGCCGGCGGCGAGGTAGTACTCGGTGTAACCCACAGCTGCATCGAGATCCGGCAGTGCCCGCGACTGCGCAGCGAAATCCAGCAGCGTGAACTTCAGGTTCTTCGGGTTACCGACGATGTCCTTCTGCGTGGCCGTCGACTTGTCGACAGCCGGGTCGAGGGTGATCAGACCTACTCGCTCGAGCACCCACAGGCCCTGGGCTTCGTTGGCCGGGTCGGAGTAGAGCGACACCGTTGCGCCGTCCGGCAATTGCGCTGGGTCGGAGTACTTGTCGGACCACAGTCCGAAGCCCCATCGGAAGACAGGGGTTGCGGCTTCTTCCTGGAAGTCGGGGTTGGCTTCGAGTACCTGACCGAGCCACAGCTTGTGCTGGTAGACGGTGGCCGCTACTTCGCCTTCGCTGACGGCGCGGTTGATGGTGTTGCTGTCTGCGAGTCCACGGAACTCGACCGAGATACCGTATTTCGGAGCGACCTCCTCGGCAACGAAGTTCACGAGGGCCTGCTCGGACGCATTGCCCTCGGCGGTTGCGACCACGAGAGTTGCGCCCTCGGTGTCGTTGGCCGATGCAGTGTTGCCGAAGAACGCAATTCGGATCACTGCGGCAAGGGCGATCAGCAGCACGACGGCGGCGATGATCCAGGGCGCTTTTCGTCGGCTCTTCAGCTCGAAGCCGTGCGCTTCGGTGGACGTTGTCATGGAGGTACCTTTCGAGTGTGATTCAGGCTGTGCGCAGAGCGCGCTGATGAGGTGTGGTGAAGCGGACGAGAGCGTCGCCGACGAGCTGTACTGCGGCGACGGTGAGAACGAGGATGACGATCGTCGCGATCATGACGGTGTGATCGAACCGCTGGTATCCGTATGTGACTGCGACATAACCGATTCCGCCTGCACCGATCGTTCCGGCGATGGCCGAGTACTCGATCATGGCGATGACGTTGATGGTCAGTCCGCCGATGATCGACGGCACAGCCTCGGACAACTGTGTGGTGGTCACTTGAAAGGTGGAGCCACCGGAGGCGCGGGCAACCTTGACCACCGAGGTCGGAACCGAGCGCAGGGAGTTCTCCACGATGCGCGTGAAGAATGCGATGCCCGCCAACGACATCGGCACCACTGCGGCAGCGATACCGATGTTGGTTCCGGTGATCCAACGGGTCACCGGAACCAGTGCGGCCATCAGAATCAGGAACGGCAGCGATCGTCCGATGCTCACGATCCAGCTGACCGGAGTGTGCAGCACCGGACTCTCGAACAGCCCGCCGGGCCCGAGGTTGAACAGCGTGGACCCCAGCGGCACACCCACGATCACCACGATGAACATCACAATGCCGACCATCGTGAGGGTGTCAGCGAGTGCGGGCAACAGCAATGCGGGCAGCTCGTCGACCGGAACCTTGTTGCCGGCGGCGAGCACCGCGGTCATGATGCGACCTCGAGTGCGGGCTGATCCCCAGCGACGGAACCGGACAACCCCAGTGCCGTCAGGACTCCGGGCACTCGGTCAGCGAGGTGGGCCCCGATGCCGAGGGATGCGCTACCGACGGCTACCCCGGACACAACCTGCACGGAAGCCCCGAGCAATGCGACGGGCGCACCGAGATCGTGGCCCAGCCTGCCGATCCAATCCTGCGGAACGTCGGGCGAGTCGTAGGTCACGTGCCAGAGCAGATCATCTGGCGCTGGACGCGCATCGTCACGCCGGGGGCGCAGCTCGCGTCCGAGTGCCGAACGATGGTCGGTCAGCAGGTCTACGAGCCTGCCCGATTCGACGATGCGACCGTGATCGAGACGAGCCACCGAATCTGCTGCTCGCAGAACGGTATCCATTTCGTGGGTGATGAACACGATGGCGAGGTCGAGGTCCTGGCGCAGTTCACGCAGCAACGCGACCACGGATTCGGTGGTCTGCGGATCCAGGCCGGACGTCGCCTCATCGGACAACAGCACCGACGGTCGAAGCGCCAACGCTCGCGCAATTCCCACCCTTTGACGCTGTCCTCCCGAGAGCTGAAACGGGTATCGAGCGGCTTTGTCGGACAGGCCTACTCGGTCGAGTAGCTCGGAGACGCGCCTGCTCGTCTCTGCCTTGGTCACCCCGAGAAACTCCAGCGGTAGGGTGACGTTCTCCGCCACCGTTCGACGCGAGAGCAGGCTCGACGATTGAAAGACGGTACCGATCCGCCGCCGAGCGACCCGAAGCTGCTTGGCGTTCAACTGCGCCAGATCGTCCCCGTTGACGATCACCGAGCCCGAGGTGGGTCGCGTCAACAGGTTGATGCACTCGGCCAGCGTGCTCTTACCGGCACCACTGGGCCCGACGACGGCCAGGATCTCACCGGCCTGGACCGAGAAATCCAACCGGTCGAGTACGACGGTTGCGTTCTCCCCCGTCCCGTAGGTCTTCGTCAACTGCGCTATTTCGATCATGCTCCGACGCTCTTTTCAGTGATGTGACGGCGCAACACTGAGGCGTGAGCGACTCGATGACCAGCTATCGACTCATCACGATCCGAACTGTTCCCACCCGCCTGGGTCGTCGGTAGCGTCGCAGCGCTGTCGAATCCAGACAGGTCGTCCCGCCGAAGGAGTTCCCCTGTGCCACGCGAGATTCGTTTCAATGCCTTCGACATGAATTGCGTCGCGCATCAGTCCCCTGGCCTGTGGCGGCATCCGTCGGATCAGTCGTGGCGATACAAGGAACTCGGTTACTGGACCGATTTGGCAAAACTGTTGGAGCGCGGCCTGTTCGACGGTTTGTTCGTCGCCGACGTCCTCGGCACGTACGACGTGTACGGCGGAAATCACGACGCCGCGATCCGGCACGGTGCACAGATACCGGTGTCGGATCCGTTGCTGCTCGTCAGTGCGCAGGCCGCGGTCACCGAGCATCTGGGCTTCGGCATCACTGCAGGTACCGGTTTCGAGCATCCGTATCCATTTGCGCGACGGCTCTCGACGCTCGACCATCTGACCAACGGCCGGATCGGGTGGAACGTCGTCACCGGCTATCTGCCGTCGGCGGCGCAGAACATGGGCCACGACGACCAGCTGAAGCACGACGATCGTTACGACCATGCCGACGAGTACCTCGAGGTGCTCTACAAGCTGTGGGAGGCCTCGTGGGACGACGATGCGGTGATCCGCGATCGCGAGTCCGGCGTGTTCACCGATCCCACCAAAGTGCATCGAATCGACCACCGCGGCAAGCACTTCACGGTGCCCGGTATCCACCTCGCCGAGCCGTCGCCGCAGCGAACGCCGGTGATCTTCCAGGCCGGCGCGTCGCCACGTGGCGTACGGTTCGCGGCACAGAATGCGGAAGCGATCTTTGTCGGCGCACCCACGAAGGAGATTCTGGCGCAGACGGTTTCGAATATTCGTCGAGCATTGCGCGATGCCGGTCGAGATCCGTACTCGGCGCGGATCTATCAGCTGCTCACCATCGTCACCGACGAGACGTCAGAGCTCGCCCACGCCAAGCACGACGAGTATCGGTCGTATGCCAGCGCCGAGGGCGCGTTGGTGTTCATGTCGGGGTGGATGGGCGTCGACCTGTCGCGGTATGCCCTCGACGAGCCGCTGGGCAATGTCGAGAGCAACGCAATTCAGTCGTTCGTCGCGTCGTTCCAGTCCATCGGGGCGGACGGCAAGGAATGGACGGTGCGAGATATCGCCGAGTGGGGCGGTATCGGCGGTGCCGGTCCTCGCATCGTCGGCTCCCCCGACGAGGTCGCAGACCAATTGCAGGAGTGGGTGGACGAGACCGACGTCGACGGCTTCAATCTCGCATACGCCATCACTCCGGGGACGTTCGAGGATGTAGTTCGATTCATCGTCCCCGAATTGCAGCGGCGGGGTATCTACCGGACCGAATACACGCCGGGCACATTGCGCCACAAGCTCTTCGAAAAGGGTGACCGACTGCCCGAGGAACACCGGGCGCAGCAGATCGTGCGAGAGGTTCGGGCGGGCCGACAATTGGGGTGATGGTGGGCGCAGAGGGGTTCGAACCCCCGACCGCTGGTGTGTAAAACCAGAGCTCTACCGCTGAGCTATACGCCCGAGTGCCGGTGGCCTGGGAAAACCCCGGGCCACCGGAACGCTTGGAGAAATTTATCGTGTCTGATCTCTAACTACAATTCCGCAGGTCAGCTCACCTGTGCGAGCGCCTCGGCCCACGATGAACTGTCGCGAGCCTCACCTGGTTCGTTCATTTCGGCGAACCTGATGATTCCGGATTTGTCGACCACGAAGGTGCCGCGATTGGCGAATCCGGCTTTGTCGTTGAAAACCCCGTAGGCCTGAGCAACCTCACCGTGCGGCCAGAAGTCCGAGAGCAGCGGAAAGGTGTAGCCCTGTTCTGCTGCCCAGATCTTGTGGGTCGGAGGTGGACCCACCGAGATCGCCAACACTGCGGTGTCGTCGTTCTCGAAGGTCGGCAACTCGTCGCGTACTTTGCACAGCTCGCCTTGGCACGTGCCGGTGAAGGCCAGTGGATAGAACACGAGCAGAACGTTTTTCACGTTCCTGTACGACGACAGCGTCACCAGTTGGTTGTTCTGATCCTTCAGAGTGAAGTCGGGCGCAACCGCGCCAACCTCGAGCGGCATCTAGAACCGTCTTCCTGTGTCGAGCATCTCCCCTACCGCTTGGTGGTAGGGGTCTTGGGCTGAACCAATCGACTTCCGATCCAGTCACCGAGGTTTGCCGCAGAGGTCTGCGTCAATCCTGCGGTCGGGGCGGACTCGGCAATCTCGCTGGGTTCGACGTGACCGGACATGCCGGTCTTGGGGCTGAGGACCCACACGATGCCATCGTCCGAGAGCGGCCCGATGGCATCCATGAGTGCATCGACCAGGTCACCGTCTCCGTCGCGCCACCACAGCAGTACAACGTCGATCACCTCGTCGGAATCCTCGTCGAGGGTCTCGCCACCGATCGCATCTTCTACGTCGGCGCGCAGATCATCGTCGGTGTCCTCGTCCCAGCCCAGCTCCTGTACGACCATGTCGCGAGTGATGCCAAGTTTCTGAGCGTAGTTCTGAGCGTCCGCCGCGGCGACCACGGTGGTGACCTCCTTGAATTGTGGGTGCAGTAGACAAAGCGAACAGGGTCGAAGCCGTTCGCGCAAGCTGACCGCGCCGAAATTGAGTACATAAATTTCTACTGGTGGGTATTGGACCTCTGTACTACCAGAACCAACGAGATGTAGCAGGATTGGGGGGAATCACGAGAACGAGGAAAGTAGACCGCCGTCACAGGGGCGGGCTACCGGGACCGGGCGCCACACCGAGCGTCCGCCACATTGAGGAGTGCACACGTTGTCCGAAGTGAACAGCGGCGAACGGCAGAACACATCGTCTGCAGGCAAGAAGGGCTCGGACGGACGGGTCCGCGTCATCCGTGAGGGTGTCGCGTCGTACCTTCCCGATATCGACAACGACGAGACCAACGAATGGATCGAATCGTTCGACGGCTTGTTGGAGAGATCCGGCCCCAACCGCGCTCGCTACCTGATGCTCAGGTTGCTCGAGCGCGCCGGTGAGCGCCGCGTCGCTCTGCCGTCGCTGACATCGACGGATTACGTCAACACCATTCCCACCGAGAACGAGCCGTGGTTCCCCGGCGACGAGTCGATGGAACGCCGCTACCGCGCCTGGATCCGCTGGAATGCGGCCATCATGGTGCACCGCGCGCAGCGTCCCGGCGTCGGCGTCGGTGGACACATCTCCACGTACGCTTCGTCGGCAGCGCTGTACGAGGTCGGCTTCAACCACTTCTTCCGCGGCAAGGACCACCCGGGCGGCGGCGACCACATCTTCATCCAGGGTCACGCCTCCCCCGGCATCTACGCCCGCGCTTTCCTCGAAGGCCGCATTCCGGCCGAGCGTATGGACGGGTTCCGCCAGGAAGCGAGCCACGAGCAGGAGGGCGGCGGATTGCCGTCGTACCCGCACCCGCGTCTGATGCAGGACTTCTGGGAGTTCCCGACGGTGTCGATGGGTCTCGGCCCGATGAACGCCATCTACCAGGCCCGCTTCAATCACTACCTCAACGACCGAGGCATCAAGGACACCACCGATCAGCACGTGTGGGCGTTCCTCGGCGACGGCGAGATGGACGAGCCGGAATCGCGCGGCCTCGCACACGTGGCCGCCACCGAGGGTCTCGACAACCTCACGTTCGTCGTCAACTGCAACCTGCAGCGCCTCGACGGTCCGGTCCGCGGCAACGGCAAGATCATTCAGGAACTCGAATCGTTCTTCCGCGGTGCCGGCTGGAACGTCATCAAGGTCGTCTGGGGTCGCGAGTGGGATGCCCTGCTGCATGCAGACCGCGACGGCGCGCTCGTCAATCTGATGAACACCACCCCCGACGGTGATTTCCAGACCTACAAGGCCAACGACGGCGGCTACGTCCGCGACAACTTCTTCGGCCGCGATCCGCGCACCAAGGAATTGGTCAAGGACCTCACCGACGATCAGATCTGGAACCTCAAGCGCGGCGGCCACGACTACCGCAAGGTGCACGCTGCCTACGCGGCCGCGATGTCGCACAAGGGCCAGCCGACGGTCATCCTGGCGCACACCATCAAGGGCTACACCCTCGGCAAGCACTTCGAGGGTCGCAACGCCACGCACCAGATGAAGAAGCTGACGCTCGACGATCTCAAGACGTTCCGCGACATCCAGCACATCCCGATCTCCGACGAGGAGCTCGAGAAGGATCCGTACATGCCGCCGTACTACCACCCCGGTGCGGACGCTCCCGAGATCCAGTACATGCTCGATCGCCGCAGCAAGCTCGGTGGATTCGTCCCCGAGCGGCGAGTGGACGTCAAGCCGCTGCCGCAGCCGGGCGACGACACCTACAAGACGTTGCGCAAGGGTTCCGGCAAGCAGGAAGTCGCCACCACCATGGCGCTCGTGCGCGTCATGAAGGAGTTGTTGCGAGACAAGGAGATCGGCCACCGAATCGTGCCGATCATCCCCGACGAGGCCCGCACGTTCGGTATGGACTCGTGGTTCCCGTCGCTGAAGATCTACAACCGCAACGGTCAGCTGTACACCTCGGTGGACTCGGAGCTGATGCTCGCCTACAAGGAGAGCTCGGTCGGTCAGATCCTGCACGAGGGCATCAACGAGGCCGGCTCCACGTCGTCGTTCACCGCAGTCGGCACCTCGTACGCCACGCACGGCGAGGTCATGATCCCGCTGTACATCTTCTACTCGATGTTCGGATTCCAGCGCACCGGCGACGGTCTCTGGGCAGCGGCAGACCAGATGGCTCGTGGATTCGTGCTCGGCGCTACGGCAGGTCGCACCACCCTCACCGGTGAGGGCCTGCAGCACGCCGACGGTCATTCGCTGCTCCTGGCGTCGACCAATCCGGCTGCCGTGGCCTACGACCCGGCGTTCTCGTACGAGATCGCGCACATCGTCAAGGACGGTCTGCGCCGGATGTACGGCGGCACCGAGGGCGTCGAAGGCTTCGGCGGCGAGAACATTTTCTACTACATCACCCTCTACAACGAGCCGTACGTGCAGCCGGCCGAGCCGGAGAACCTCGACATCGAGGGTCTGCTCAAGGGCATCTACCGGTTCGCGGCTCCGCAGGACGGCGACGGACCCGAGGCGCAGCTGCTGGCGTCGGGCGTCGGCATGGTCTCGGCCCGCAAGGCTCGCGAGCTGCTGTTCGAGGAGTGGGGCGTGCGTGCGGCCGTGTGGTCGGTGACCTCGTGGGGCGAGCTGCGCCGTGACGGCGTCGACGCCGAGCGGGAGTCTCTGCGCAATCCCGGTGCCGACAAGCGAGTTCCGTTCGTCACCGCGGCATTGGCCGACGCCAACGGCCCGGTCGTCGCGTCCTCGGATTGGATGCGTGCGGTTCCGGACCAGATCCGTCAGTGGGTTCCGGGCGATTACGTCACCCTCGGCACCGACGGCTTCGGATTCTCCGATACCCGTCCGGCCGCGCGACGGGTCTTCAACGTCGATGCCGAGTCGATCGTCGTCGCCACGTTGTCTGCTCTCGCCGCGTCCGGTGAGATCGACAAGTCCAAGGCAGTCGAGGCTGCGGAGAAGTACAAGATCGACGACGTCACCGCTGCTCCGACGTCGTTCGCCGACACCGGTTCCGCGTAGGTTCCATCCCTGATCGGCCGGCCCCCGTCCCACGTCGCGAAGTACGTCCATCGCGATGGGGGCGGGGGTCGGGCGTAAGTTCTCACTATGTCCGATGCGAAACCCGGTTCACCGGACAGTGCGTCCGCACGCGAAGTGTCCCGCCGCGACGCCTACCGCGAGGCGTTGCGAGATTCGTTGAACCGCGATCCCCTGACGACGGACAACGAAGTGCATCTTCCGGTGGCCTCGTTGGCACCCTCGCGTCAGAAGCGCGATCCCCTGCCCGACGCCCTGTTGCGACGCGTCAAGCAGTTCTCCGGCCGACTCTCGACCGAGGCCGTGACGACGATGCAGGGCCAACTGCCGTTCTTCGGCGACCTCGACGCGGCCCAGCGCGCCAGCGTTCAGTTGTTGATTCAGACCGCCGTCGACAACTTTCTCGAGTGGTTGAAGAACCCCAACAGCGATATCCGCTTCAGCCTCGACGCATTTCAGGTCATTCCCCAAGACCTGGCCCGACGCCTCACTCTGCGTCAGACCGTCGACATGGTCCGGGTGGCGATGGAGTTCTTCGAGCAGTGGCTCCCGGCGCTGGCACGCAACGACCATCAGTTGGTGGCCCTGACCGAGGCCGTGCTGCGGTACGGGCGCGAGCTCGGCTTTGCCGCCGCGTCGGTCTACGCGAGCGCGGCCGAATCCCGCGGTGCCTGGGACACCCGCCTCGAAGCCCTCGTCGTCGACGCCGTCGTGCGAGGAGACACCGGCTCGGACATGCTCTCGCGCGCCGCCACGTTGAACTGGGATGCCACCGCGCCCGCAACGGTGCTGGTCGGCACTCCCCCGGAGGATCGAGGCGTCTCGGTGGTGGGAACCGTGCACGCCGTGGCGCAGAAACACGGCCGCGCGGCGCTAGCCGTGGTGCAGGGCACGCGGCTGGTGATGGTCGTCAGCGGTCAGCTGGACGACACCGCCGCGCATCGAGCATTCATCGACGACATGCTGCAGAACTTCTCCGACGGACCCGTCGTCATCGGCCCCACCACTCGCACCCTCGGCGCGGCGCACTCGAGCGCGGTGGAGGCGTTCGCCGGGATGCAGGCCGTGGCGGGCTGGCGGGGCGCTCCGCGTCCCGTGCACGCGGGCGAGCTCCTGCCCGAGCGAGCATTGCTGAACGACAATGCGGCGATATCGGCGTTGAACGACCACATAGTGGTTCCGTTGGCCGGTGCGGGTTCCGGATTGGCCGACACGCTCGACGCCTATCTGGACTGTGGTGGTGCCGTGGAAACCTGCGCACGGCAGCTGTTTGTTCATCCAAATACGGTCCGCTACCGCCTCAAGCGCATTGCCGAGGTGACCGGTCGCGATCCCACTCACCCGCGCGATGCGTACGTGCTCAGGGTCGCGGCAACGGTAGGTAGGTTGGCTCGAACGCATCACGAACCGCCTCATCCTGCCCCATATGTCACACAGGTCACATTCGGAGAAGTAGTCACGTAACACCGAACCACCCTCCGGCGATAGCGGATCCCCACGAGGCAATTTGTAGGGTTCCCACAAATTGCTTGTAAAGAGTTCATCGAGCGCGACATCACTCATTCGGTCTCCGACAGTGTTCTCTTAACCCTGTGATTGCGTTGCTTGCGCCCGGTCAGGGCTCCCAGACTCCCGGCATGCTGTTGCCTTGGCTCGAATTGCCGGGTGCGGCAGATCGACTCGCGCTGTGGTCCAAGGCCTCCGGTCTCGACCTCGTCCGTCTCGGCACAACGGCTACCGCCGAGGAGATCACCGACACCGCGGTGACCCAGCCTCTGGTCGTGGCATCGGCACTGCTCGCATTCGAGGAAATCGCATCGCGCGGTCTGCTCCCCGACGACGCCATCGTCGCCGGACATTCGGTGGGCGAGCTCGCTGCCGCCGCAATCGCCGGCGTCATCTCCTCGGACGACGCAGTGTCGCTCGCAGCAGTCCGCGGCGCAGCGATGGCCAAGGCCTGCGCACTCGAACCGACCGGCATGTCCGCCGTCCTCGGCGGCGACGAAGCTGCCGTACTGGCCCGCCTCGAAGAACTGGACCTCGCGCCGGCCAACATCAATGCCGCCGGTCAGATCGTCGCAGCCGGACTGCTGACCAAGCTCGCCGAGCTGGCCGAGAGCGCGCCCGAGAAGGCCCGCGTTCGCGCGCTGCCGGTCGCGGGCGCATTCCACACCAAGTACATGGCGTCGGCGGGCAACACCGTAGCCTCGGCCGCTGCTGCCATCACTCCCTCCGAGCCGACACGGACGCTGCTGTCCAACTCGGACGGGCAGCCGGTCACCTCGGGTGCCGACGCACTGAACAAGCTTGCAGCGCAGGTCACTCGCCCCGTGCGATGGGATCTGTGCAACGCCTACCTGCGCACCGCGCAGGTCACCGGCCTCGTCGAACTGCCCCCGTCAGGCGCACTGGTCGGCATCGCCAAGCGTGAACTGCGCGGCGTCGCCAACGTCGGCCTGAAAACACCGGCGGACATTGCCTCGATAGCCGAGCTCGGTTAACTCGACCCCCACACTTCGCAGTCACAGCACTGCGGATCACACTTCCACTCCCCGAGTGGCAGAAATGCACGATCGCGTCTCGAAGCACATGACTTCGGCGTTCTACACAAAAGAGAAGGGACCCACAACAGTGGCCAGCCAGGAAGACCTCATCGCCGGACTTGCAGAGATCATCGAGGAGGTCACGGGCATCGAACCGTCCGAGGTGACCATCGAGAAGTCCTTCGTGGACGACCTCGACATCGACTCGCTCTCCATGGTCGAGATCGCAGTGCAGACCGAGGACAAGTACGGCGTGAAGATCCCCGACGAGGACCTCGCAGGTCTGCGTACCGTCGGCGACGCCGTCAACTACATCCAGAAGCTCGAAGCGGAGAACCCGGAAGCCGCAGAAGCTATCAAGGCCAAGCTCGACGACTCCGCGAGCGAGTGACACGGCCCATGACCAACCCATCCACCGCCAACGGACGCTTCCCCAGTGTCGTCGTCACCAGCCTCGCTGCGACCACGTCACTCGCGGGTGACGTCGATGCCACGTGGAAGGGTCTGCTCAACGGCGACAGCGGTATCCACGCTCTCGAGGACGACTTCGTTTCGGAGTTCGGTTTGCCCGTGCGGATCGGCGGACACCTCGCGGTCAATCCGCAAACTCTGCTCTCACGGGTCGAGATCCGTCGCCTGAGCTACGTGGAGCAGCTGTCCACGGTGCTCGGTCGTGAGGTCTGGAAGAACGCCGGCTCGCCCGACGTCGATCCTCTTCGCCTCGGTGTGTCGATCGGTACCGGTCTCGGTGGCGGCGACGCACTGATCGACGCCAACGACAAGATGAAGGCCGGCGGCTACCGCAAGGTGTCTCCGCTCGCCGTTCAGATGGTCATGCCGAACGGCCCCGCAGCGGTCGTCGGACTCGAGCTCAAAGCACAGGCCGGCGTCATCACCCCCGTCTCCGCCTGCTCCTCGGGATCGGAAGCCATCGCACACGCGTGGCGGATGATCGTGATGGGCGACGCGGACATGGTCGTCACCGGCGGCGTCGAGGGCTACATCGACGCGGTTCCGATCGCCAGCTTCTCCATGATGCGGGCGATGAGCACCAACAACGACAACCCGAAGGGTGCGTCACGTCCGTTCGACAAGGATCGTGACGGATTCGTCTTCGGTGAAGCGGGCGCGCTCATGGTCATCGAGACCGAGGAGCACGCCAAGGCTCGCGGCGCAACGATCCACGCCCGCCTGCTCGGTGCCGGAATCACCTCCGACGGTTTCCACCTCGTGGCTCCCGACCCGGAGGGCAAGGGTGCCGCGCGCGCCATGCAGCGTGCGATCGAAACCGCAGGCCTGCAGAAGTCCGACATCACCCACGTGAACGCCCACGCAACGGCAACTCCCATCGGAGACACCGCCGAAGCGCTGGCGATCAACAAGGCCGTCGGAAATCACGCAGCGGTGTACGCACCGAAATCCGCTCTCGGCCACTCGATCGGTGCCGTCGGCGCTCTCGAGTCGGTTCTGACGGTGCTGGCAGTGCGAGAGGGAATCATCCCTCCCACACTGAATTTGGAGAACCAGGATCCCGAGATCGATCTCGACGTCGTCAAGGGCGAGCCCCGCGTCGGACAGATCGATTACGCGATCAACAACTCGTTCGGATTCGGTGGGCACAACGTAGCGCTCGCCTTCGGAAAGGCGTGATGCACTGAGTCGATCGTTTCGACTCAGCGAATCTCGCTCTCGCAGTGCATGATCCGAACCGGGGACCGTTCCTCGCGAACGGCCCCGGTTCGGGCCTCGCCCCCACGGGGGCCCTGAAGAAGGACAAGCGATGACAATTCTGGCTCCCGTCACACGATCCGGTACCTCCACCGATCCCCGCGATCCACTCGCCCGCCTCGAGAATCTCTTCGATTCCGGAACCACTGTGCCCCTGCACGATCGGGACAAGTCCGGAATCCTCGCAGCGTCCGGTGAGATCGACGGAGTCCACACCATCGCTTACTGCTCCGATGCCACCGTCATGGGCGGCGCCATGGGCGTCGACGGTTGCAAGCACATCGTCGCCGCCATCGACACGGCCATCGAGCAGCGCGCTCCGATCGTCGGCGTCTGGCACTCCGGAGGCGCTCGCCTCGCCGAGGGCGTCGAAGCCCTCCATGCCGTCGGACTCGTTTTCGAGGCCATGGTTCGAGCGTCCGGCCTCATCCCCCAAATTTCCGTCGTCCTCGGCTTCGCAGCCGGTGGAGCCGCCTACGGTCCTGCGTTGACCGACGTCGTCATCATGGCTCCCGAGGGACGCGTATTCGTCACCGGTCCCGACGTCGTCCGCAGTGTCACCGGTGAGCAAGTCGATATGGAGTCGCTCGGCGGCCCCGACACCCACCACAAGAAGTCCGGCGTGTGCCACATCGTCGCCGACAGCGAGATGGACGCGTTCACTCGCGCCCGCCGTTTGGTGTCCATGTTCTGCGAGCAGGGCGACTTCGACATTGCCGCTGCCGAGCACGGCGACACCGACCTGCGCGCACTGATGCCCGAATCCAACCGTCGCGCATACGATGTCCACCCGATCGTGCACGAGTTGCTGGACAACGTCGAAGGCGAATCGACCTTCGAGGAGTTCCAGGGCGGCTGGGCTCGCAGCATCGTCATCGGTCTCGGCCGCATCAGCGGCCGCACCGTCGGCGTCATCGCCAACAATCCCATTCGTCTCGGTGGCTGCCTCAACTCCGAAAGCGCCGAGAAGGCAGCACGTTTCGTGCGCCTGTGCGACGCATTCGGCATTCCGCTGATCGTGGTCGTGGACGTCCCCGGATACCTACCCGGTGTCAGCATGGAGTGGGAAGGCGTCGTGCGCCGAGGCGCGAAGCTGTTGCACGCCTTCGCAGAAGCCACCGTTCCCCGCGTCACCCTGGTTACGCGCAAGATCTACGGCGGCGCATACATCGCCATGAACGCCCGCGCACTCGGAGCCACCGCCGTCTACGCCTGGCCCGGCTCCGAAGTTGCCGTCATGGGCGCGAAAGCCGCCGTCGGCATCCTGCACAAGAAGGCACTCGCGGCAGCTCCCGAGGAGGAGCGTGAGGCACTGCATGACCGCCTCACCGTCGAACACGAAAGCATCGCCGGTGGCGTCGAGCGTGCGGTGGCCATCGGCGTCGTCGACGAAGTCATCGAGCCGAGCAAGACCCGCAGCACCGTCGCCAAGGCTCTCGCGGCCGCGCCCGCCGCACGCGGCAACCACAAGAACATCCCACTCTGATCCCTCGGCGCGGCTCTTGTCTTGTGCCCGCCCTCGTTGGGTCGCCCCCTGTTGGTCTCTCCCCCCGTTGGGATCCCCGGTTGGGATCAATGTGGATTTCAGTCACTCAGAACGCAACAAAGCCGCATTCATCCGGAACCGGGCCGCCCCAGGGCGGGATGGAGCGGCTACGCGTCGGTCAGCTCTCGATCCACTTGTGGTCGTGAGCAACTCGTAGCATTGCTGACCTGACGTCCAGGATCTGCGCCGCGGTCAGGGTTCCGTTGGAGATCAGCAGCGCCTCGGTCACTTCGGCGATGAAATCCGCCTCGGACAGGACGTCGCAGATGACGTCCTCGAGGTTCTGATGTTCGGTCACCGGTACGGTGTTGTGGAACGGTACGTCGGGCTTGTGTCGGGTGACCAGGGCGGTCGAGGCGGGACTGTCGATGATCTGCACCTGCGTCGCCTTGAGTCCCCGATCGCCGTCGACGGCAACGTATTCGACGCGAACTCCCGGTGCCAACAGTCGCTTGTCGAAATCCAGATCGTTGACGTGGATGAACACGTCCTCGCCGCCCTCGTCCGGCGCTACGAATCCGTACCCCTTGAACTCGTCGAATCGAATTACTTTTCCGGTCGACAACATCGAACTCACCACTCCACGGTCGTTCCCACATGCCTACCCCAGGCACGCACGCGAAACTACCGCGACACCAGACCCCCAGCAACTCGCCCGACTAGCCGACGTTGCGGCTCAACCACGTGACTTCTGCTCCGGCTCCACCGGTGCGGTAGGGCTCGAGGGCGGCGTCCCAGTCCGAACCGAGCGCGTGCTCCACGGCCGCGGTGAGGTTGCCCTGATTGTTTTCCATGAGGGCGCGCAGTCGCATCTCCCCGAGCACCACGTCGCCGTTCGCGCTCGTCGATCCGCGCCACAGACCCAATCCGGGTACGTGTGAGAACCGTTCGCCGTCGACGCCTTCGCTGGCGTCTTCGGTCACCTCGAAGCGCAGCATCTGCCACGAACGCAGAATGCCTGCGAGCCTCGCTCCGGTACCGACCGGGCCGATCCAGTCGGTGGTGGCGCGCAGCTGCCCGTCGGAGGCAGGCTGCGCAGACCACTTCAAATTCGCACGGCAATCGAGGGCGTCGGACAACGCCCATTCGACGTGCGGGCACAACGCAGCGGGCGACGAGTGGATGTACACAACACCCGACGTCGCCTCTGCGAACTGATTCGATCCACGCATTGCACTACCTCCAGCTTCGACGAGGGACGTCTTCCCCAACGACCTCGACATGCTTCGGCTGGCTGCAGTGAATCAACACGTATGTGTACTAGTGTGCCCCGAGTTACCCCTGTTGCGCCAGTGCAATCTGTGAGCGGTCGATCTTCACCCTGCCAGGACGGCGTCCGACAGAGCGGGCCACAGCGGTTTCGCCCAGTCTCCGAAGGCTCGGTCGGTCAACACCACGCACGCCGTCCGCACGGTCGGGTCCACCCACAGAAACGTTCCCGCTTGTCCGAAGTGGCCGAAAGTGGCCGTCGAATTGTTGCGCCCTGTCCAGTGCGGCGTCTTCTCACCGCGCAGCTCGAACCCGAGCCCCCAATCGCAGGGCTTGTGCGATCCATAGCCGGGCACGATTCCGTTGAGGCCGGGGAACTGCACGCCTGTCGCCGACGAGAGCGTCTGCGACGCGAGGAGCGTCGGTTCCAACAACTCCGCCGCGAACCTCGTCAGGTCCGCCAGAGTGGAGCTGGCACTGTGCCCTGCCGATCCCGGTAGCGCGGTGTTCGTCATCTGCAGTGGCCGACAAACAGCCTCGTCGAGGTAGTCCGGAAAAGCGATGCCCGCCTCGGTCTCGATCAGCTCGGCCAGCACCTCGAAGCCGGCGCTCGAGTAGATCCGCTTGGTGCCGGCCGCCGCCTGCACCGTGCGGTCGCCGAAAGCCAGTCCCGACGCGTGTGCAAGTAGGTGACGCACCGTCGACCCTTCCGGTCCGGCGGGTTGATCGAGCTCTACCGCACCTTCCTCGACGGCGACGAGCACTGCGTACGCGGTGAGCAGTTTGGTCACCGAGGCCAGCTCGTAGACACGCTGGGTGTCGCCGACCTCCTCACGAACTCCGGAGTCGGTGACGACGGCGGCACTGACATGGTCGACGGGCCACGAGGCGGTGAGTTCGAGGGTGGTCACGATCCGAGAGCCTAATTGTCGCTCGTTGACGGTGCCCCGGTCCCCCGCCGGGCTACGCTCGCACCACAGGAGTGGGAGGAATTGCGATGTCGGTTGTGTATGGATCGTGCAATCTGTGCGAAGCGATCTGTGGGCTCGAGTTCACGGTGGAGAACGACGCGGTGGTCTCGATCCGCGGTGACGAGAAGGACCCCCTCTCGCGCGGGCACATCTGCCCGAAGGCGCTGTCGCTGATCGATCTGCATGCCGACACCGACCGACTCACCACACCGGTCAAACGTGTGGGTGAGAAGTGGGAGAAGATCAGCTGGAACGAGGCCTACGACCTCGTGATCGACGGTTTGCTCTCCACGCGCAAGAAGTACGGCCGCAACGCCGTCGGCGTCTATCAGGGCAATCCCAACGTGCATTCGATGGGCGCGATGACGCACGGCATTCCGTTCACCTCGCTGCTGCGGACCCGCAATCGCTACTCCGCCACGTCGCTGGATCAGCTACCGCATCAACTCGTCGACCACCTTCTGTACGGCCACCAGTTGCTGCTGCCGATTCCGGACATCGATCGAACCGAGTTCTTCCTCGTCCTCGGCGGCAACCCGATGGCCTCGAACGGCTCCATGATGACCGTGCCTGATTTCGCCAAAAGGGCGCGGGCATTACGCAAACGGGGCGGACGGCTGGTCGTGGTGGATCCACGCAAGACCGAAACCGCCGATATCGCGGACACACACTTCTTCGTGCGTCCCGGCAGCGACGCTCTGTTGCTGCTCGCCATGATTCACACGATCGTCGCCGACGGCACCGTGCGGGTGGCCGAGTACATCGACGGGGCCGATCGGCTCGCCGAACTGGTCGCGGAGTTCACTCCGGTGTCCGTGGCTCCGATTGTCGGCATGACGTCGGACGAGATTTCGACACTCGCGCGAGATTTCGCCGCCGCGACGTCGGCTGTCGCGTACGGCCGGATGGGGGTGTCCACCCAGCAGTTCGGCACCGTATGCCAGTGGGCCATACAGGTTCTCAACATCATCACGGGCAATCTCGATCGCCCCGGCGGTGCCATCGTGACCGATCCCGCAGTCGATCTGATTTCGCAGGGCATCGTCGGTCGCGGCCATTTCGACAAGTGGCGCAGTCGCGTTCGCGATCTGCCCGAGTTCGCGGGCGAATACCCCTGTTCGACGCTCGTCGACGAGATCACCACCGAAGGTAAGGACCAGATCCGTGCCATGGCGGTCCTCTCCGGCAACCCGGTGTTGTCGATGCCCGGCGGCACCACTCTGAACGACGCGTTCGCGGGTCTCGATTTCATGGTGTCGTTCGACTTCTACATCAACGAGACCTCGCGTCACGCGCACGTGATTCTGCCGCCGACCATGTCTCTCGAACGTGATCACTACGACCTGATCTTCAATTCGTTCGCGGTACACAACACCGCTAAGTACATGCCGGCGGTCCTGCCCAAGAAGGCTGGGGCAAAGCATGATTGGGAGATATTCCGAGATCTGTCGCTGCGCTACAAGAGTCGGATGGCCGGTTCGACGGTCGATCGACTGAAGTCGCGACTGATGCCGAAAAGCATGATCGGTGAGGCTCGGCTGCGCCTGTCCCCCGCTCGGACCCTGGACATTCTGCTTCGTAGTCGACGAAAAGGGCTGTCGCTGAGCAAGCTTCGGGCCAACCCGCACGGCATCGACCTCGGGCCACTGCGTCCCGGGTTTCCGCAGAAATTGAGGACGCGGGACAAGCGGGTGCAGCTGATCCAGGACATCGTGGTTGCCGAACTCCCCGCGTTGGTGGATCTGATGCATTCCAGCGCGATTCCCGACGGCGACGAGCTGCTACTGATCGGCCGGCGGCACCTGCGCAGCAACAACTCGTGGATGCACAACACCGCCCGGCTCACCAAAGGCAAAGCGCGACATCAGCTTCTGGCTCACCCGGACGACCTGTTGCAGCGCGGCATCGAGGACGGAGCGATGGTGTCGGTCACCTCCGCCGCCGGAACCGTCGACATCGAGGTGGCAGCGTCGGAGAAGATGATGCCGGGTGTGGTGAGCATGCCGCACGGGTTCGGGCATCAGCGCCCGGGCGTGCAGTTGTCGGTCGCGACGACGGTGACCGGCCCCAGCGTCAACGACATCACCGACCCCAACCGCGTCGACGCCGTCTCGGCAAATGCGATTCTCAATGGTGTTCCGGTGCAGGTCCGGGCGAAATAGCTGCCCCGCTGCGCCGTCGAGACGACGCGATTCTGTACGATTCTGCTGGCTCGTACCTGGTACGGGATTGGGGCGGTAGCTCAGTCGGTTAGAGCCGTGGACTCATAATCCATTGGTCGCGGGTTCGAGCCCCGCCCGCCCCACCACGAGGTCGACGGTCGAAGACTGTCGCGAGAGCCAGTCCAGGATCACTCGGTTCACTTCGTCGGGTCGTTCTTGTTGGATCCAATGGCCGCAATGTAGTTCCACCACTTCCACATCGGGCACCAGAGACGCCAGATTGGGGGTTCTCGGAACCGCGTCGTTGTCACCGAAGATCATGAGGGCGGGCTGACGAATGATCGGGTCTACGTCCGCCAGCAGGTACCAGTTCCGGTACCAATTGATGCTGCTGGTAAATCCCGATGTCTCGAATGCCGAGACGAAGACCTCCAACTCTCTCTCACTCATGATCGGCTCGCCGACCGGAACATCGGCCCGGGCCGAATCGATCAGCGCCATTCCCGGACGAGGCTCTGTGGGAGGTTGGTTCTTCCGATACATGTTGCGAAGGAATCGACGTGTGTTGTCCTCCAGAACGGCGTCCGCGACGCCGGGCTGTCGATTGAAGTGGACGAAGTAGAAGTCGCTGCCCAGCACGGTTTCCATGAATCCACCCAGGGCACGTCCCCGCGCTCGGGGTAGGGCACGCTCAGGTTGATCACCTTGTTCACGCGGTCGGGGTGCAACAAGGTCAGTCCCCACACGACGATCGCACCCCAGTCGTGCCCGACGAACGTCGCATTTTCGTAGCCGTAGTGATCGAGGAGTGCCACCAGGTCTCCCGCCAGGTGTTCTATGTCATAGTCCGTCACCTTCGGCGGACGGGCCGAGTTTCCGTAGCCACGCTGGTTCGGGACGATGACGTGGTAACCCGCTGCGACCAGAGCGGGAACCTGGTACCGCCACGAGTAGGCGAGTTCCGGCCATCCGTGACATAGCACGATCGGCTCACCGGCATCTTCTCGACCTGCCTCGAACACTTCGAGTTTCACACCGTTGACGGGGATGCGGACCGGTTGGGGAAAGTCGGACGAATTCACTGGTGCTCCTTTTCGATGGGCTGGAGATCGTGTGCGGATCGACCGGCCACTCGAAGATAGGGAGCATTGCGGACACCCACTGTCCTCGATCATGGGCACAATTCAGAGATGTGGAAGCACAAGCCTCGACACCAGTACGAGTGAATGGAGAAGCCGAGTGATCGCTTCGGAGGCATTTCCTTCAGCGTCCGACCACCCACCGACGTGGAAGTTCGACTACCCGATCGTTCATGCCGAGACTCGGGCGCAGTGGCGAACCTGGCTGGCGCACAATCACATGTCGACCCGAGGCGTGTGGCTGTGTTCGTGGCGCAGCAGCACCGACCGACCACGCTGTCCGTACCCCGAGGCGGTCGAGGAAGCGATCTGCTTCGGCTGGATCGACTCCACCAACACCGTCCTCGACGGCGAGCGCGGCTTGCAGCTGTTCACGCCGCGTAGACCCAAGAGTCAGTGGACCCGTCTCAACCGTGATCGCGCAGCCGATATGGACGAGCGGGGCCTCATGACCGACGCGGGTCGTCGTGCCATAACGGCGGCGAAATCCAATGGCTGGTGGACCATTTCCGATCAGGTCGAGGACCTGGTGGAACCACTAGAGCTCGAGACGGCGTTGGACCGCAACCCGCAGGCTCGAAGCCACTGGGACAGTTTCCCGCCCAGCGCCCGCAAACAGATGCTGTGGTGGATCGTCAGTGCCGCTCGCGACACAACTCGGTCGGGTCGAATCGCTCAGGTCGTCGCCGACGCGGCAGCCGGTCTACGTACCCGCGGCTGACACCGTTCAGGGCACCACCGTCACGGGCCAGCGGCCGGCTTTGACCAAGCGCACCGCAACCGAACCGGCGATTCGATGTCCCGCATTCTCGGAGGCCCCCACCACAACGGCGTCGGTGCGCAGTTGTTCTGCGACGGCGATCAGCCCGTTGTACGGATCACCCTGTGCGGTGCGGAACTCCCACCGCACGTGCTCGCGGTCCCCGAATCGGACGGCCGAGGTTCTGATGTACTCCAGCAGTTCGTCGGCGATCTGCTGACCGGTTTCGACGAGGGAGATGCCGGCCTGGCCCCAGGACGCCGTCGCGATGGGTTGCACGTAGACCAGCACGAGCAACGACCGCTGCCTGCGTGCGAGTCCCGCGGCGTAGGCAGCGGCGCGCCAGGAAGGATCGGAACCGTCGACCCCCACCACGATCGACTTCGGACCATCGTGGCCGTACTCGAAACCGGTGGACTCCTGCGCATCGCTCACGAGTTGAGGCTACTGCTGGTACCCGCCCGTTCGAACACCCCATCCGGTGGCGGTACGGTTGGTGCACTTCGAGCGCCGGTCGCTCGAACACTCACATCGGACGGAAGTAGCACGTGAACGACGACTCGCAGCTCGATGGCCCGTCGACGGATCCAGCTACGGTGTTCGCCGCTCTGGCCGACATTGTGTATCGAGGCAGCAGCGCGGACGAGATCTACACCGCGATCTGCAACGCCGCCACACTCCTGGTTCCCCACTGTGATCACGCGAGCCTGATGCTGATGCGCCACGGAAAGCCCGTTACCGTCGCTGCCTCGGACGACGTCGCTCGGGTCGTCGACGACATCGAGCGCGCCACCGGCGAAGGCCCGTGCCTGGATGCGATCACCAGCGAGGCAGCACAGCTCGAGGCAGACTTCCGGACACCCACCCAGTGGCCCGCGATGGCACGCGGTGTCTTGAACCGCACGCCGGTGCGAGGGGCAATGGGTTTTCGTCTCAAAGTGGACGGCACGAAGGTGGGCGCACTCAACCTGTTCACCGACAAGCCCGGAGTGTTCGACGCCGACGCCGCGGGCAAGGCAATCATTCTGACGGCGTTCACGGCAGTTACCGTCGCGGCCGTGTCGAACGGGCAGGAAGCATCGACGCTGCGTGGCGGGCTCGAAAGCAACCGCGAGATCGGCAAGGCCATCGGCCTGATCATGGCTCTGCACGATGTGACCGGCGACGAGGCGTTTGCCCTGTTGCGTAAGTCCTCCCAGGACCTGAACGTCAAGATCGCCGACCTCGCAGCAACTGTCGTCGATCGACACGGCAAGGGCTTGACCACCTGAGCCGTGGGCTCAGGGCGCGGCGGTGACCTTCTTCGGGAGCGCGAACACCAACGCCAATGCGACAACACTGAAGGCTGCGCTGACGGCCATCGCCATCGCCGCGCCGTGCAGAAAGCCGGATCCGACGGTATCGGGTCCGGTGATGTTCAGAGACCCGAACAGCACACTGCCTATCACGGCGATGCCTATGGCCGAGCCGACGCGCTGCATGGTGGAGATGACCCCGCTCGCCGCTCCTGCATCATCGCGGTCCACGGTCGCGACGATGAACTGCGCGTTGGGTGCGATGAACGCGCCGTTACCGAGCCCCGCGATGAACAGCGGAACCAGCAGCGTCCAGTGCGTGATCGTGTCGGCAGAGCTGGTCGCGAGGATGATCCACAGCCATATCAGCCCGATCGAGACGAGCGACGCGCCGAGTATCAGGACGGTTCGGCCGAGACGAATCGTGAGCTTGTTGCTCTGTGAGGCCGCGATGATGCTACCGATAGCGAACGGTATCGAGACCAGTCCCGATGCCAGTGCCGTGTTCCCGAGTCCCGTCTGCCACAGCAGCGAGATGGTGAAGAAGATGCTCGTGAACGCCGCGAAGTAGACGAGCGCGAGGATCACACCGCCGGTGAACGCCGGACGGGTGAACAAGCGAGGTGGCACCAACGGATTCTGTCCGCGTCCGGTCCGAATCACTTCCCACCGGCCGAACAATGCGATGAGAACCAGCCCCGCCGCGATAGTCAGGTAGGTCCACAACGGCCAGCCCAGTTCCTGACCCTCGATCAGCGGAACGAGCACTGCGATGAGACCTAGTGAGATGAGAACCAGTCCGAGCCAGTCGATTCCGGGCCGGGCAGCCGGCGCGGCATCGGTTTGGCTCGGTAGCAACACCGCGGCCGCGACCAGACCGATGATTCCGATGGGCAGATTGACCCAGAAGACCAACCGCCAGCCGTTCTCGTCGCCGAACGCCTGAATGATCAGGCCACCGACGATGGGACCGAGCGCGGTCGATACTCCGATGACCGCACCCATGATGGCGAATGCCTTACCGCGCACGGGTCCTGGAAACAACAGTTGGATGAATGCGGTGACTGCAGGTACGAACATGCCGCCCGCCAACCCCTGAACGACACGCGCGACGACCAGTTGCAGATCGTCCTGAGCCAGCCCACACGCGAAGCTCGCGAGGGTGAACAGCGCGAGCCCGGTGAAGAACACCCACTTGTGCCCGATGCGGTCGCCCACCTTGCCCGCCGGAATGAGAGCCAGCCCGAAGGCAAGCGCGTACCCCGAGATGATCCACGACAGAACCGATTCCGATGCGTCCAACGTGGTGCTGATCGTCGGCAGTGCAACGTTGACGATGGTGGTGTCGAGCAGGGCCATGAACATGCCGAGCAGCAGAACCACGAGCGCCTTCCAGGAGCGCGTGGGTACCGCTGTTGCCGGAGACGTTGCAGACGCGATTCCGTCGGTCACTGTGCAGCCCCTCGTCGTCCGGTCATTGTCCGATCATTGCAGTTGCGACGAAGACCCACGAGAGTCCGGTGGCCAGAAACACGAACGCCGATGCGACGATTCGGCCGCCCCACAGCGTCTCCACGAGCGCTGTCTCCGCGAGAGTTGTCGCGCTTGCCGTATCCGTCGGCGTCATGATCGATTTTCCACCCTGCATCCGCAACCCTCGTCATTTCCGGCCGCTGGATACCCCGGGAACCCGTGCCGAAACTAATGCGCCGCGACAACTGCCTCCGAAGCGGAAAGTCAGCGACGTACGTCTTCGTCAGGTGGACATGCCGTGGCGGCGATCTCCCAGAACGCGGTCGGACACTCGGGCTTCCATTGCGGCCGAGAACGGCCCGTTGCGACCCTGCACGGCCCAGGCTGTCTCTTCCTGGACCAGGTCGGCATTGATGTTCATCCCCGCCACAGTGCCGTCGGCCGCCGCGACGATGACCTGCGCTGCCGCATTCGACAAATTTCCTGCGACGTACACACCGGGGGCTGCGGCCGACCCTGCAGGACCGGGTTCGATGAAGGTGACCATTCCGGAGAACAATTGTTGTGCGGTCAGTCCGAGCGACTCGTCGAGAATGTCGACACTGGCTTTCGTCTTCGCCCCCACCACCACCGTCTGCAGATCGAAATTCCGGCCGTTGTCCACGGTCAAACCACTCAGGATGCCGTCCACGGAGTCGACCGATGTCACCGCGCCTGCGACGACCTGCACCGACCTCGCTGCCAGCTGATCCCATTCCTGCTCGCTCGGGGCCACCGTGTCGTTGAGAAACAAGGTGATCGTGTCGGACCACTGCCGAAACAGCAGACTCTGATACACCGACATAGGGCTGGTGCCGACGACTCCGATGCGTTGGCCGCGGATCTCGTAGCCGTGGCAATAGGGGCAATGCAGGACGCCTCTGCCCCACTGTTCGGCCAGGCCCGCAATCGGCGGCAGTTCGTCGACGAGACCGCCGGCGAGCAAGAGTCGTCGTCCGAACACCATGCGGCCGTCGGCCAGAACCACCTCGAATCCACCGGACAATCGCCGTGCGCGCACGGCCTCGGCATCGACGATCGTCACACCGTAGTTCCGTGCTTCCTCGCGACCGACTGCGAGCAGGGCACTCGGGTTCATCCCTTCGCGGCTGAGAAAGCCGTGCACGCCGTCGGCCGGCGCGTTTCGCGGTGATCCCGCGTCGACCACCACGACCGATCGCAGTGCCCGACCGAGGGTGACCGCGGCGCTCAGACCTGCTGAGCCACCGCCGATCACGACAACGTCGCATCGGTAGTTCGTGTCGTCCTTCGTGGTCGAGGTCATGTTCTTGGTCTCCCATTCGTTCGCGGTCACACGAGGCTCGCCGGAAGGGAGCGATATAGCAAGAGAACTTGCCGTTATGGCAAGCTGGGAGTGTGACCCCAGACTTCGACGCGGTGCTCGACGCCGTCGGTCCGCGCCTGCGAGCGCTGCGAGCTCACCGGAACATGACCCTCGGTGAAGTAGCGGCATTGTCGGGTATATCCACCAGCACTCTGTCCCGACTCGAATCCGGCCAGCGGCGACCCAATTTGGAGCTGCTTCTCCCGATCGCCCAGATATACGGCGTGCCTCTCGACGATCTCGTCGGCGCTCCACGAACGGGCGACCCTCGCATCCACCTCCGCCCGGTCGAACGTCCGGGAATGGCCGCCGTTCCTCTGACACGCCGCCCCGGTGGTGTCCAGGCTTTCAAGATGGTGCTCTCCGGACGTACCCGCGACAACGAACCGAATCCACAGGTGCACGACGGCTACGAATGGATGTACGTTCTGAATGGAATGCTCAGATTGATATTGGGAGACAACGATTTCGAGATCGGCCCCGGCGAGGCTGTCGAATTCGACACCCACACCCCACATTGGTTCTCCAGCGCCGACGGCAAACCGGTGGAATTTCTGAGTCTTTTCGGGCAGCAAGGCGAGCGAATGCATGTGCGGGCTCAGCCCAAGAAGTTGTGAGGCGGACGAGACCCAGATTGCACGGGCTCGATCCGGCTCAAGAAAACGGTAAGGCGTCGAGAAAGGGGTGCTGCGCGGGAAGCAACTTTGTTCTCGCCTGCGCGAGCGAAAACCATTCGATGCGGTCGACCTCGGGAAACGACTGCATGCGACCGGATTTCGGTGGCCATTCGATCTCGAAGGTGTTGCTCACCGCATTCGAGACGTCCAGGTCCGCTTCGACGCCGAAGGCGATGACGATCTTGCCGCCGCGCTGTGTGACGGTGCCCAGGTCGATGTGTTCTCCGGCCGGCACGTCGACTCCGACCTCCTCGCAAAATTCGCGTTTGGCCGTTGTCCACGGATCTTCGCCGTCGGTGATCAGCCCTTTGACGATCGACCAGGCTCCGTCGTCCTTGCGCGCCCAGAACGGTCCGCCGGGGTGAGCGATCAGGACGTCCGGGCCGTCGGCACCCACGCGATACAACAGAATTCCTGCACTCCTGGCGACCATGCCCTCAGAGTGCCATCAATTCGGTTGCTCTCGGACATCTCGCGTCACTACCGTCATCGCGGCACACGACCACACCGACGGAAGACGGAGCGACATGGACACGATCGGGTCGGACAGGGTCTGGTTCGTTACCGGAGCCAGTTCGGGATTCGGCCGCGAGTTCGTTCGTGCCGCGCTCGACGCGGGTGATCGGGTGGTGTCCACCGCCCGCAGCATCATCGATCTCGAAGGGCCGGAAAGCGATCGGCTGGTTCACGCGCGACTCGACGTGACCGACCAGGAATCGATCGATTCGGCAGTGGCCTACGCTCTCGACCGATTCGGGCGCATCGATGTTCTGGTCAACAACGCCGGTTACGGCCTGCTCGGCGCGTTCGAGGAGATCGACGATTGTCTGTTCCGCGACAACGTCGAGGTCAACTTCTTCGGCCCACTGGCTGTTACCCGGGCGGTACTGCCCTCGATGCGAGCGCGCCGCAGCGGTCACATCGTGCAGATGTCTTCGGTCATCGGCGTGGTTCCCGGACCGGGCGGAACCGCATATGCCGGAACCAAATTCGCGCTCGAAGGGTTCTCGGAAGCCCTCGCCGCGGAGGTGCGACACCTGGGTATCGGTGTCATCATCGTGGAACCGGGCCCGTTTCGTACCGACGCGAGTGGACGGTCGTTGCGGTGGGGAACCCCTCTCGACGACTACGCCGCCCTGATCGGACCGGCGAGAACGGCTTTCGAAGCCACCCACGGAACTCAGCCCGGCGACCCCCGCCGCGGCGTCGATGCGGTCGTAGCAGCGATCTCCTCGGACGCTCCCCCGCTGCGGCTCCCACTGGGCTCGACGTCTTTCGAGTGGATCGAGAACTACCTCCAGGGTCGGCTGGATCAAGCCCGCGCAGTTCGAGCCGTCGGTTCCGACACCGACTTTCTCTGACTCGCGCAGACTCGTATGCAGGGCGAACGTCCTCCCGTCGCCGTGCCGCGGACCCGGCCAGCAGTTATTGTCTACCGATGCAGGAGCGTGCAGCGTCCACCAGGCAGGCCGTACTCGAAGGTGCCGCGGCCAGTTTCGAGAAGTTCGGCTACGGCACAGCGAGTTTGAGCACTATCATCGCCCACGCCGGGGTGAGCAAGGGCGCGATGTACTTCCATTTCTCGTCCAAGGAAGAGTTGGCGCAGGCGGTGATCGACGCGCAATTGACCATGGCGGCGACTGCGAGCGCCCTCATCATCGAGCAGGTCCCGAAAGCGTTGGACGCGTTGATTCTGGTGAGCAAAGAGTTGGGACGTCAGCTGCAGACCGAGTCGATCGCCCGCGGGGGGATGCGGTTGACGCTGGAGTCGGCCATCGTCGACAGCCCCAACGCGCGAGCCTTCGAGGAATGGATCGGCAAGATCGGCGATCTGGCCGTACGTGCTCAGGCCGAGGGCGACATCGTCGACGGCATCGATGCAACCACGCTCGGTCGGTACATCGTCGCGTCGTTCACCGGAGTGCACACGGTGTCCGAGATGCTCACCGGGCGCGCCGATCTGCAGGAGCGACTGACCGAGATGTGGCAGTTGCTCCTACCCGGGGTGGTGCCGCGTCGACGCCTCCCGCGCGTGCGGACGGTTGCCGAAGACGCCCTCAGGGAGTGGAGCGTTCGGTAGGTGCCAACCACGGTTCGGACGTCACCGTGACGGACATCGCCGACAGTATCTCGCCGGAGTGCTCGAACTGGATGCGGAAGACGCCGTCGGTGGAGTTCGGGTCGACCGTCACCGTGCAGGGGTTGGCCCACTCGGCAAATCCCATGAACGACACCTCGCAGGAAGTGAAATCCAGCTCCGGCATTCCGGTCGCCAAGCGCATGGCCTGACGAGCCGCTTCGAGCATCGTGACTCCCGGCAAGTACTCCACCGAATGGTCGAACATCGCGAGGTTCCGCGGGTCCGGCGCGACGACGATGGTCCCGTCGGATGCATGCCGTGCCAGCACGACGTCGGACGGGTCGAGACGTCCGACAGTGGACGGCGAGATCACCTCGGTTCCGGCCGGTAGGTGTCGGAAGTGGGGGTCGGCCATGGTCGACTTGCGAAACTGCGAATACACCTCGGGGCCGATGGTTCGGATCGACGCCGTCCCCGATGCCACGAGATGGGTGCCGTTGAGAAGCCGCGCCGACAACTTCATGCTGTCCATCGACTCGTCGTCGAACGTCACGTCGGTCGTGATCGACTCTGCGACAAGCGAATCGTCGATGTCGTCGACCGACAGCGGATCGAGGATCTCGAACCGGGAATGCTCGATGAACACCACGTGATCGAGTGGCACGCCGTGGTTGACGTGACAGAAGAGACTGATGGCTTGCCGCAGAGCCTCGGCAACCATCAACGAGTCGTGGGTTCGGCGGACCGGTGCGAACATGCGATGCGACGTCGGGAACTGCACGGCTGCCCGATGAGTGCCGTCGACGGTCTCGTAATCGGTCAACAGAACGTCGCCCGGTGACCGCCGATGTACCAGGTGACGCGGAACGGTTGCTGCGTAACTCAAACTCATGGTGCCCCTTAAAACCGACCGACCCGGCTTTTTATAGCACTGGTTGAGCCGTCCGGATCGCACGTCAAGTATGTCGCGGTCGACCGACAAAACCGGCATCCGTTCGAGTGATTCATTCATTCGATATACAGAAAATGCCGTCACGATCTGATAACGGACGCGGACTCTCGGTACCACATCTCCGGTACGTTCTGCCGGACCGGCATCTTGTTCGAACAGCAAAAATCCCCGCCCGGGCGAACCGAACGGGGACTGCGCTCCCCCACCTGGACTCGAACCAGGAACCCTTCGATTAACAGTCGAATGCTCTGCCAATTGAGCTATGGGGGATTACCTCGCGGCGTCACACTCTCGTGCGAGCCGTTGGAAACAATAGCCTACACACCTGGGTCAGTACCAAATCGCCCTGCTCGAGGTTCGTCGGGCAAGATGGAAGAACAGCCGCACGCTCTATGGAAGGACCCACTGATGATTCGTTTGGTACTGGCGGCTGGAGCTGCATATGTGCTCGGAGCCAAGGCCGGACGGGGCCGGTACGAGAAGATTCGCAAGACTGCCAGCGCCGTCGCGTCGAGCCCGGCCACCAAGAAGGCGATCGAAATCGGCCGTCAGAAGCTCTCGGATTCCTTGAACACTCAGCCGCGGCTGGAGCCGATGCAGCCGATCGACGACGAGACCCAGGTCTACGTCCCGCGCGATCAACTTCGGCGCTAACCGACCTCGGCGACACTTCCGACGGCGAGCTCGAGCAGACTGCGGCGGTACTGCTCGAGGGCGATGAGGTCGCCGAACAACGCGTTGTAGTCGTCCGGCTTGTCCACCGGCGACATGCGCTGGAGCTTCGACTTCAGTTCGGCAACCTGCTGGCCGACCCACACTTCTTGCAGCCGTGCGAGCACACCCGAGATGTAGCGGGTCAGAGCGTCGTCGGCCACGCGCATCGGATCCACGGCCAGCTCCGTCACCAGCGACACGACAACGGGATCCTTGGCCTGCTTGGCGACGGCATCGACCCACTCCCCTCCGCCCAGGCCTGCAGCGGTGCCTCCAGCCGCAGCCACCGCGTCGCGCACTGCCGAGTACGCCGGGTGGTGAAAGCTCTCCGGCGGCAGTGAGTCGAACACCGTGCCCGCTACAGCAGGCATCTGCAGGACGGCTTTCAGCGCCTCACGCTGGGGCCACAGCGTCGGATCGGTGGGATTGGGACGCGGCGGCCCTGTTGGGGCCGGAGCCGGAGCTGCCTGACGCTTCTCGAACGGGACGCGTTTGCCGCTCACCTCGCCCCGGGCACCCTTCTTCGCCTCGTCGCGCACCCGAGCGAGCACCATCGCAGTGTCGTCCCAGCCGGTCCACCCGGCGAGCTGCCGGGCGTACTCGTCTCGCAGCGAGGCGTCCTTGATGCGGGCGACCACGGGGACGGTTCGTTTCAACGCTTCGACGCGACCCTCGGGCGTGTCCAGATCATGTTCTCGCAGCAGCGATTTGACGACGAAGGCGAACATCGGGGTGCGTCTGGCGACGAGATCGCGAACGGCGCTGTCGCCGGATTTCAAGCGTAGATCGCACGGGTCCATGCCATCGGGCGCCACGGCGACGAATGTCTGGCCGGCAATCTTTTGATCACCCTCGAAGGCCTTCATCGCGGCGGCCTGGCCTGCGTCGTCTCCGTCGAAGGTGTAGATCACTTCGCCGCGAAAGTAGCTGTCGTCCATCATCAGTCGACGCAACATGGCCAGGTGATCCTCGCCGAATGCCGTTCCGCAGGACGCGACTGCGGTCTTGACGCCTGCCAGATGCATCGCCATCACATCGGTGTAACCCTCGACGATGACGGCCTGATGCGACTTGGCGATCTCCTTGCGCGCGAGGTCGAGTCCGAACAACACCTGAGACTTCTTGTACAGCATGGTTTCCGGGGTGTTGATGTACTTACCCGGCATCGTGTCGTCGTCGAACAGTTTGCGCGCGCCGAAGCCGATGACGTCGCCGCTCTGGCTGCGAATCGGCCACACCAGCCGGCGCCGGAAGCGGTCGATCGGTGTTCCGCGCTTGCCTGGTGTCGCCAACCCCGCGTCGACGATCTCCTTGGCCTCGAAGCCCTTGCCCAGCAAGTGTTTGGTGAGGGTGTCCCAGCCGTCGGGCGCATACCCGCAGCCGTACGCCAATGCGGCGTGGCCGTCGAAGTTGCGCTCGGTGAGGTAGTCCCGCGCGGTCTGGGCGTCGGGACCGCTGAGCCTGCCCGCGTAGAACTCCTGCGCCGCCGCGTTCGCGGCGATCAGGCGCGCTCGGGTGCCGCGGTCACGTTGGACCGATGGCCCTCCGCCCTCGTAGGAGATCGAGTAGTTCAGCCGGTCGGCCAGTTGTTCGACGGCCTCGACGAACGAGATGTGCTCGATCTTCTGGAGGAAGGAGTAGGCGTCACCTCCCTCGCCGCAGCCGAAGCAGTGATAGTGACCGTGGTTGGGGCGGACGTGAAAAGACGGGGATTTCTCGTCGTGGAAGGGGCACAGCCCCTTCATGGAGTCGCCGCCCGCGCGCTTGAGAGAGACGTAGTCGCCCACTATGTCTTCGATCCGTGTGCGTTCGCGAATGGCGGCGATGTCGCGTTCAGGAATTCGGCCGGCCACGAAGCGCAGTCTAGTCCCGATCCGAGACGGGCTCCGAATCGATCAACCCCAGCTGGCCTGAGCTCCCAGTGAGCGTTTGTCGATCAGTTCGAGTCGACTTTCTGTGTACGACGCGATCTGGTCGACGACCACTCGGGTCCGTTCCGCGTCGCTGTCCGCCCGCTGCCACGCGGGCACCAGGATGGGGTCCAGTTCTCCTGGAGCCGAGCGCATCAACCACTCGGCGACGCGATGGATTCGATCGCGTTGGCGCTCCTGACGGATCTTGTGCCCGGCGTCGGACATCACGTACCGCAGCGCCATGGTCTTGAGCAGCGCCACCTCCGAGCCGACGATCGACGGCACCACGAGATCGGCGTCGTATCGACTCAGCGGCGCGGCGCCGTACTTCTCGCGCGTGCCCTCGATGGCGGCGGTGGCGAAGCGCCCGACGAGTTCGCTGGTCATGTGCTTGAGCGCCACGGAGGCGGCGAGGGTGCCGTCGTAGCGTCCGACTGCGACGACGACGGGCATCTGCGACAACCGGTCCGCGGCCTCGATGAGCTCGTCGACGTCGAGTCCCCGAAATTCCGACACTCCGAGCTCGGCGAGAGCGCGTTGCTCGATCGGATCGGACAGCGCACGCAGATCGATTCGGGCGTCTATCACGCCGTCCTCGACATCGTGCACCGAATACGCCACGTCGTCGGACCAGTCCATGGACTGCGCTTCGAGGCACTTGTGCTTGTCGGGTGCGGCGTCACGGACCCAGCCCAGAATGGCGGAGTCGTCGTCGTAGGCACCGAATTTCGCGCCGGGGGCAGGCCTGATCCACGGGTACTTGGTGGCGGCGTCGAGGGAGGCTCGGGTCAGGTTGAGTCCGGCGCTGCGGCCGTCTGCATCGAGAATCTTCGGCTCGAGTCCGGTGAGGATGCGCAGGTTCTGAGCGTTGCCCTCGAACCCACCGCAGTTCTGGGCCACCTCGTCGAGGGCGCGTTCACCGTTGTGTCCGTAGGGCGGGTGGCCGATGTCGTGCGCCAGTCCGGCGAGGTCGACCAGGTCGGGGTCGCTGCCCAGACCTTCGGCAATGCTGCGGCCGATCTGTGCGACCTCGAGCGAGTGCGTCAACCGTGTGCGGGGAGTGTCTCCGTCTCGGGGGCCGGTCACCTGGGTCTTGTCGGCGAGTCGGCGCAGTGCAGCGCAGTGCAACACCCGCGCTCGGTCGCGCGCGAAGGCGCTGCGATGCGAGGCGTTGTCGGCCCCTGCTCGCAGGCCTGCGGTCTTCGGAGGTTCGGTGACGAATCGTTCGACGTCGTGCGCCGAGTATGTGCCGGTCATCTACTGGCCTGCCGTGTAGGAGAAATCTGCGGTGAAGTGGGTCAGCTGGTACCACAGCAGAGCGCCTGTCTCCCTGGCGATTCCGTGCGCCTGGGATTCCCTGGTGTAGACGGCGGGGCCGGTGCGCGTCGGCGAGGTCCATGCGTCGAGCCCGGCATCACGCGCCATGGTTCGGGTGCGCAAGGAATGCCATGGGTCGCTGACCAACACCACCGATGACTTGCCTTGTTCCTGCAATGTGTTGCTCACTGCCTCGATGCTTTCGAGGGTGTCCGAGCCGGTCTCGACCGCCGTGATGGCGTCGGCGGGGACGCCCTGCTCGATCAGGTAGTTGCGGCCCGACGCGGCCTCGGTGAACAGGTCGCCTTCCTGCTTGCCGCCGACGGTGACGATCTCGGGGGCGATTCCCTGTTCGTACAGTGACGCAGCTTGTGTCAGTCGTGCCTCGAACACCGTCGATGGGGTGCCGCTGTACTGCGCGGCACCGAGCACGACGATGGCGTCCGCCGTCGAGTGGTCGTCGATGCGCGCCACCTGCCACACGCGCACTGCCGTTCCGGCGACCAACACCACCGCGATCAGCACCACTCCCGCGACCAACCGACCGGTCCAGCGTCCCAGCGTTCCGAAGAAGCCCAGGCGCTCGGGACCGGGGTCCGGGGCATACCGGTCGTCGTACGGGTCGCCGTACGAATCTCGGTCGAGAGTTGAATTCACTCCTCGAGTTTGCCAGGCCCGTGCGCCTTCGGCGGCCGCGGCGCGCCTCTCGGGTCTACAGCCACCCTCGCGCCTCGGCCACCCGCACCGCCTCGGCACGCGTGCTGGTGCCGGTCTTGCCGATCGCGGACGACAGATGATTGCGGACCGTGCCCTCCGACAGGTGGACTTGCGCAGCGATGGAGCCTGCCGTCCCGCCCGTGGCCGCTGCGCGAAGAACCTCCTGCTCACGCGCAGTAAGAGGCGAGACGCCATCGGTCAGGGTTTCGGTCGCGAGCGCCGGGTCGACCACTCGAAGGCCCATGTGCACGCGTCGAACGGCGTCGGCCAACTGCTTGGCCGGGGTGTCCTTGACCACGAAACCCGAGGCACCCGCATCGATCGCGCGGCGTAGATATCCGGGCCGACCGAACGTGGTGACTATCAACACCCTCGACTGCGGTGCAACCAGCGCCAGTTCGGCAGTGACGTCGATGCCGTTCTTGCCGGGCATCTCCACATCGAGCAGAACGACGTCGGGTCGATGCTCGAGGACGGCCGCAGCGACCTCGTCTCCGCGTCCCACCTCGGCGACGACGTCCAGATCGTGTTCGAGCCCCAACAGTGCGGCGAGAGCGCCGCGCACCAGAGCTTGGTCGTCGGCCAGCAACAGCGTGATGGTCATTGCGCCGTAGTCCTATTCACCGCGTACCTCCACCTTGAATCCACCGGTCGACACCCGGGCGATCGTCAGTGAACCACCCGCTGCGCTCACTCGTTCACCGAGACCGCGAAGTCCGTTGCCACCGGAGTTCTTGTCCTCCGGCCCTACTCCGTCGTCGACGATCGAGATGCTCGACGCCGTCAGCGTCACCCGGCAGTGCCGTGCCTCGGAGTGTCGAACGACGTTGGTCACCGCCTCCCGGAGCACCCAGCCGAACAGTTCTCGGTGTCGCAGTGGCACCACGTCGGCGTCAGCAGGAAGATCGGCATCGATTCCGGCAGCGGTCAATGCAGTTCGTGCACTGGCCAATTCGGTCCCGATATCGATCTGTCGCATGCCTCCGACGGTGCTGCGCACATCGGCGAGCGCCTGTCGGGCGAGGGTTTCCAGTTCGGCGATCTCGACGGCCGCTCGCGCGGGGTCGATCTCGAGCAACCTGCCGGCCAGTTCGGTTTTGACGGTGATGACGGTGAGGGAATGGCCGAGAATGTCGTGCACGTCCCGGCTCATGCGTTCGCGTTCGGCCACGATGGCCAGGTCTGCCAATTGTTGCCTGGCCACGGCGAGTTCGTGGTTGCGCGCAAAGACCTGCGTGATGCCCCATGCAGCGACCGCGCTGATCAGCAATTGGAACGCGAAGAAGTTGTCGGGCTCCCAGGACGTGACGACTCGTGGCACCGCTTCGATGATCACCACCATCACCGCCACCAATGTCCACGCTTGCCGAACCGGCAACGTCATCATCGCCAGCACTGCGATGTAGATGGTCGCGCCGAAGCCGGTGGTTCCGATCAGTGCGCTCATCGCCACGGTCAGTGCCAGCATCGCCCCGAGCGCGATCCACGCCTGCCACACGGGCAGTGGATTTCCGCGGCGGTGGCCGTTTCGAAAGCGCCAGAAGGTGGCGGTGAACACGATTCCGAACCCGAGGATCACGACGATCCCGAATGCTCGCGCCGGCACGGATTCCAACGAGAGAATGCCGTTCAACGGATAGATCAGATAGATCAGCCAGATCGCTCCGAACATCCAGCCGTACCGCCAGACCCGCCCCTCGGGGAGGTCGGCGGTGAACGTGGTCATGTCGCCCACGGTATCCCCGTGGGCGACACGATCAGTGGTTTCGGACTCAGGCACGCTTGGTGTCTTTCCGGAACAGCATCGCCGCGCCGGCGATGAAGATCGTCGCCCAGACCAACAGGTTCAGCGCCGCCACGGCCAGCGTGCCGGATTCGGTTCCGGCGAACGCCGCCCGGGAGACGGTGGCCAAGCCGTACAGCGGGGTGAACTGAGCCAGCACCGGGAACCAGCCGCTGTCACCGAGGGGAACGAACAGTCCTCCCGCCAACGCCAGGAACGCCAGCACCGGTCCGAGGATCTGCATGACGTTCTCCGAGGGCAGCAGGTAGCCCATGAACAGTCCGAATGCCGCGAACACCGCCGAACCGATCCAGGCGATGAGCCCGCTGACGACCCACACCCAAATCGGCATGTCGGCACCGAAGAACGCGGCGACCGCGAATACGACGATTATCGAGGCCGCACCCATCGTCATCGCGACGAGCGTCTTGGTGACGATGTAGGCGACCGGCGACAGGGGCGTCAGGCGAAGTTGCCTACTCCAGCCTTGTGCACGCTCCACCGAGACCATCGCTCCCCCGCTGGTGGTGGAGAGCATCGCGCCGTAGACGGCCATACTGATCGCAATGTAGGCGGTGACGTTTCCGTGGGCGAAGGCGTAGTTCGTCTGATAGTCGGATTGCGTTCCGAAGATCACGAAGAACACCGGCGGCATGGCGAGGGAGAACACCAGCGCGCGCCGATTCCGAAGCAGCCGCCGGATTTCGAGCCTCAGAAAAGTCGGCGAGAAACCGCCCCAGGCAACGGCTCTGGCAGGTGTGTGAGTGGTCGCGGACGGAGTGGTGATTGTCATCGGATGCTCCCGGCAAGTTCGGATTCGGTTGAGTCGTTCTCGGCTGGTTCGTTTTCGGAATCGGTGGTCAGGGCGAGGAACGCGTCCTCGAGGTTGCGCGAGACGATTTCCAGATCGGTCGCATGCGCGTCGTTGAGCAGGTAGCGGGCAACGGCGTCGGAGTCTCGTCCGTGCACGATCACCCGATCGCCACGAGTTTCGACGCGGTCGACTCCGGGCAGAGCCAGCAACATCGACTGGTCGACGCCGGGCAGTGTGGCGGTGACGGTGCGTCCGGCAGCCAGGTTCTTGACCTCTGCGGCGCTTCCGTCGGCGACGATCTTGCCGTGCCGCACCAGCACGATGCGGTCTGCGTAGGCATCGGCTTCGTCGAGGTAGTGGGTTGCGAACAGCACCGTGCGGCCGGTGCTGGCGTCCTGGCGGATGGCGTTCCAGAAGTCGCGACGTCCCTCGACGTCCATGCCGGTGGTCGGCTCGTCCAACACCAGCAGATCGGGATCGGGCAGGAGAGCGAGCGCGAATCGCAACCGCTGCTGTTGTCCGCCGGAGCACTTCGCTACCCGGCGATCTCCGATGTCGGCGATGCCTGCCCGAGTCAGTACCTCCTTCACAGACCGAGTACGAGCGAACAGCGCCGAGGTGAGCTCGACGGTTTCGCGGACGGTCAGATCGCGGAGCAAACCGCCGGTCTGCATGACGGCCGAGATTCGGCCCTGGGCAATGGCGTCGGCCGGGGTTCCCCCGAACACCGAGACCGAACCTGTGGTCGGTGCGGCCAGGCCGAGCATCATGTCGATCGTCGTCGTCTTTCCTGCCCCGTTGGGTCCGAGAAATGCGACGACTTCGCCCGGTTCGATGGACAGGCTGAGCCCGTCGACCGCCCGGACCGAGCCGTAGGTCTTGGTGACGTTGCGCAGTTCGACTGCCTTCGTTGTGGTCATGGGAATTACTCTGCTGCGTCCGGCCGACTCCCCCCTCGTCCGAGCGTCACGATTACGAGGTGACAACTGTCATGGATCCACATCGACCTGCTCGATCTCCTTGCCGCGCAGCCGGTAGATTTCAGCGCATGGCAGTCCAGCACCGGCGGCACAGCAGCGCCACAGAGGTCCGAAGCACAGTAGTTCGACGCTCGGTCGTCCGAAGGTCGGTCCGTCGATTTCGCCGCGTCGCCGCTGTGGGGGCTCTGACCACCTTCGCAGCGGTCTTGCTCGCGCCGGGGGTTGCCTCCGCAGAGGCTCCTTCGCGACTGGCCACACAGCTCACCGACAACGTGCAGGCCCTCGACGCGGATTCGATGGCCGAGGTGCAGACGTCGATCGACGACCTCTACGGCAACAGCCAGTTGCGGTTGTGGGTCACCTACGTCGCAGATTTCGACAATATGTCGGCGGAGAGTTGGGCCGAACAGACGTACCAGCGAAGCGACCTGGGCCAGCGTGACGTTCTGCTCGCCGTGGCCACCGTCGATCGCTCGTACTACCTCGGCGTCAATACCGGTCTGTCGCAGATCACCACCTCCGAGCAGGACGATATTCGCGTCAACGACGTCGAACCCGCACTGGGCGACGAGGATTGGTCGGGAGCTGCCATCGCGGCCGCAGGCGCACTCGGCGAGGCCTATGCGTCGAGCGGCAGCAGTGGATCGTCCGCGCCACTGTTGATCGGCGTCGGCGTACTGGCCGTGGCAGGCGGCGGAGCTGTCGTCTACTCCTCGCGGCGCAAGAAAGCCCGCGTCGCGGCCGAGGTCGAGGCGGTAACGAAGATCGACCCGAGCGACCCGAGTGCTCTGGCCCAGTTCCCGATCGACGTGCTCGACACCCGCGCCAAGGAAGTTCTGATCGAGACCGACAACGCGGTGCGCGCCAGCGAAGAGGAATTGAACCTCGCCCGAGGCGAATTCGGAGACGCCGCGGCTGCGCCGTTCATCACCGCCTACGACAACGCCAAGAAGGCCCTGGCGTCGGCCTTCGAGATTCGTCAACGCCTCGACGATGCCATTCCCGAAACTCCCGATCAGCGACGGGCGATGCTCGTCGAGATAATCTCCTCGTGTGGGCAGGCCGATCGTGAACTCGATTCGCGTGTCGAGGAATTCGACGGATTCCGCGACCTGGTGATGAATGCCGGGTCGCATCTCGACGAGCTCACCCAGGCAATCATCGGGTTGACGGTGAGGATTCCGCAATCGGAAACCCTTCTTGCGCAACTGCATTCGGAATTCTCCGAGACGGCACTGCGATCCATCGCAGACAACGTCACGATGGCCAAGGACCGCCTGGCTCTGGCCGAGCAGAACATCGAGGCCGGCCGCACCGCGGCAGCGCTCCCACCCGGCAAGCAGGGTCCGGCCGTCACCGCGATTCGTACGGCCGAACGAGCCGTCGACCAGGCCAAGACATTGCTCGACGGCGTCGACCATGCTCGTGACGACATCAGGCACGCCATCGCCACGCTGCCCGACGCCATCGCGGACGTCCGCCGCGACATCGACCAGGCTCGCGGCCTGGTCGAGCACGGTGGTGCGGAACTGCAATCGGCCATGACCGCTGCACAGACGGCGCTGAAGAACGCTGAGACGGCGCAGTCCTCGGACCCACTCGGCAGTTACACCGCGCTCGCCGAAGCCGATGCCGAACTCGAGAAGATCGTCGACGAGGCCTCGGCCGAAAAGGCTGCAGAGGACCAGCTGCGGGCACGTCTGGATCGCGATATCGCAGCCGCTCAGGCGCAGATCACCGCTGCCGCGGATTACATCTCGACGCGTCGAGGCGGCGTCGGAGCCGATGCCAGAACGCGCCTGTCCGAGGCCGAACGGCATCTCGGTGCTGCTCGACAGCTCGAACCGGAGAATCCCGACGAAGCTCTCAAGCATGCGCACGCCGCCAGCCAATTGGCCTCGCGCGCATCGCAGATCGCTCAGTCGGATGTGCAGAACTGGGAGAACCGCCACGGGCCACGCGGCGGCGGCTTCGGCGGGGGCAGCGGCGGCGGCAACATCGCGGGCGCAGTGCTCGGCGGCATCCTGATCAACAGCGTCCTACGTGGCGGCGGGGGCGGCGGCTTCGGTGGTGGATTCGGCGGTGGCGGCGGCTTCGGCGGCGGTGGCGGAGGAGGCGGCGGCTTCGGTGGTGGCGGCGGCCGCTTCTGAATCTCCACCGATAGACGACAAGGGCCCGATCTCACGAAGAGATCGGGCCCTGTCGGTTACGTGAGGCTCTTACGCCCCGATCAGCCGAGACGCGATGTAACCCTCGACCTGATCGAGAGCGACGCGCTCCTGCGCCATCGTGTCGCGTTCACGAATGGTGACGGCGTGATCGTCGAGGGTGTCGAAGTCGACGGTGATGCAGAACGGGGTGCCGATCTCGTCCTGACGACGGTAGCGGCGACCGATGGCTCCGGCGTCGTCGAATTCGACGTTCCAGTACTGACGTAGTTGCTGCGCAAGATCTTTCGCCTTGGGTGTCAGGTCCGCGTTACGCGAGAGCGGGAGCACCGCAACCTTCACCGGTGCCAGACGACGATCGAGCTTGAGCACAACCCGCTTGTCGACGCCACCCTTGGCATTGGGGGCCTCGTCCTCGCTGTACGCGTCGACGAGGAACGCCATCAGCGAACGCGTCAGACCGGCTGCAGGTTCGATGACGTACGGCGTGTAGCGGGTGTCGGTGGCCTGCTCGTAGTAGCTCAGGTCCTGGCCCGACGCCTTCGAGTGCACCGAGAGATCGTAGTCGGTGCGGTTCGCGACGCCTTCGAGCTCGCCCCACGCACTGCCCTGGAAACCGAACTTGTACTCGATGTCGACGGTGCGCTTGGAGTAGTGCGACAGCTTCTCCTTGGCGTGCTCGTAGAGCCGCAGGTTCTCCGGGTCGATACCGAGGTCGGTGTACCACTTCATGCGGTAATCGATCCAGTACTGGTGCCACTCGTCGTCCTCGCCCGGCTTGACGAAGAACTCCATCTCCATCTGCTCGAACTCGCGAGTTCGGAAGATGAAGTTTCCGGGGGTGATCTCGTTGCGGAAGCTCTTGCCGATCTGGCCGATGCCGAACGGCGGCTTCTTGCGCGAGGTGGTCAACACGTTGGCGAAGTTGACGAAGATGCCCTGCGCAGTCTCGGGACGCAAGTAGTGCAGGCCCTCTTCGTTGTCGACCGGGCCGAGGAAGGTCTTGAGCAGGCCCGAGAATGCGCGCGGTTCGGTCCACGAGCCGGGCTCACCGGTCTCGGGATCGCGGATGTCGGCCAGGCCGTTCTCCGGCGGGTGGCCGTGCTTCTCCTCGTACGCCTCGATGAGGTGGTCGGCGCGGTAGCGCTTGTGCGTGTGCAGCGACTCCACCAACGGATCGGAGAACGTCTCGACGTGGCCCGATGCCTCCCACACCTGACGTGGCAGGATCACCGAGGAGTCCAGCCCGACGGTATCGTCGCGGCTGGTGATCATGTTGCGCCACCACTGCTTCTTGATGTTCTCCTTGAGCTCGACGCCCAGCGGACCGTAGTCCCAGGCCGACTTGGTACCGCCGTAGATCTCGCCGCACGGGTAGACGAGGCCTCTGCGCTTGGCGAGGTTGGCGACGGTTTCGACTTTGGACTTGGGTGCCACTGGCGGAGCTCTCCATCTTCGGTTACATCGTGTAAGAGGTGACATCGGCGGTTTTCGCCCTGATCAGACTATCTGGCTCGGCAACCGAATCCGAACAGCGGTCGGGGGCGAAATTGACATGCGTACCTGTGCATATCACAATGAATATGATTTGCAATAACGATTACTGCACTAACCTGGTGCCGAGACGAACGATCGTGCAGGGAGAATTGGCCGGCGGCAAGCCGGTCACAGAAGGAGCCGCAACCGTGTCCAGTGTGGAAACAGACTCGACCCACCTGCAGGACCCGGAGCATCAGATGCATTCGGAGGATCCGTTTGCCGTCGCTCCCCCGGCTCCGATGCCGTCGAAGGAAATTCTCACTGCCGCCGGTGACATCCTGCGTGCGCTCGCGGCACCGGTGCGCATCGCCATCGTTCTGCAGCTACGCGAGTCGGAGCGATGCGTCCACGAGCTCGTCGTCGCCCTCGGTGTCACGCAACCCTTGATCAGCCAGCACCTTCGGGTACTCAAGGCGGCGGGCGTAGTGCGTGGAGAACGCAACGGTCGCGAGGTCCTGTACCGATTGGTCGACGATCACCTCTCCCACATCGTCGTCGACGCCGTGGCCCACGCCGAGGAAGGCCGGAACCTGTGACCGACAAGTCCACCGACACCGCCACAACGAGACGACCCGTCGTCGTCGGAGTGCGGGCCACCAAGCAGCGCAGCGCGATCTCGGATCTGTTGGACACGATCGAGGAGTTCAAGTCCGCACAGGATCTGCACGACGAATTGCGCAGGCGCGGTGAAGGAATCGGCCTCACCACCGTCTATCGCACGCTCCAGACCTTGGCCGACGCCGGAACTGTCGACGTGCTGCGCACCGACAACGGCGAGTCGGTCTACCGGCGCTGCTCCTCGGGCCATCACCATCACCTGGTGTGCCGCTCGTGCGGCTTCACCGTCGAGGTCGAAGGCCCCACCGTCGAAAAGTGGTCACAGAGCGTCGCCGAATCCAACGGATTCACCGATGTCAGCCACACCATCGAGATATTCGGCACCTGCAGTCAGTGCAGCGCCGCCGCTCGCTGACTGCGTTCAGGCAACAGCCTGGGAGACGCGAGGCACCAATGCGTCGATGGCGAACGGAATCGACAGCACAGAGTTGTACGTGATCGCTCCACGCTGATTGGTGGACAACGGAACGATCGCATCGCGCCGTGCAGCATCGAGCGTTCCGAAAATCGGGTTCTCCGCCACCACGTCGATGTCGTCGCCGGTACCGAGATAGAGCACCAGGTCCGCGTCGAGCATCGAGATGTTCTCGGACGAGACCGGAACGAAGAAGTTGGTGCCGTCGTCCTTGGCGCGGATCGATTCCGGGACCTCGAAGCCCAGCGAAGTGACGAATGTGCCGCGGGCATCACCGGGTAGGTATGCGCCGAACTGGCCGTCGTACGGAAGTACCACTGCTGCAGTCTTACCCGAGAACTCGGGGTGGTCGTTTCGAACCTGTTCGAGCGCATCGTCGGTCTGCGCGTTCAACTGCTCGCCGCGGTCGCGTTCACCCATCGCCCGAGCGATGGTGTCGGTGGCCACCTCACGATCGACGGCATAGGCCGCCGACCCTGCAGGGCGAGCGACGGTCGGCGCGATGTCGCTGAGCCTGGCGTAGGTCGCCTCGTCGAAACCCGCGTTGAGCCCGGTGATCAGATCCGGTGCCAGAGAGGCGATCAGCTCGAAGTTCGGCTCGGACTCCGATCCGAGCAGCGTCAAAGGCGCATCGCCGACCAACTCGTCGGTCCACGGGCCCAGTCCGGTCTCGTAGAAGGTGTATCCGGTATTTCCGACGGGAACGGTGCCGAGCGCGATGACCGCATCGGCGTCGGACACCCCGAGTGTGACGATGCGCGTCGGCTTCTCGGTGATGGTCGTGCTGCCGTAGATGTGATCGATGACGACCGGAAACGCACCGTCCGCCGTCTGTGTCGCCGTCTCTTCGGGGTCTGCCGCAGAACAGGCCGTCACGGATGCGCCGAGGGCGACCACCGCCACCAGCGCCGTCAGCATTCGGGTCCACCGCACAGTCATCGCATCCGCCTCTACTGGAAGTAAGTACAGGCAAACCTTAGCTGACGATTCAGGGCAGCAGGCCCTCGCGCGCCTTCTCGACTCCGGCGAGAACCAGGATGAGCATTGTCAGCATCGCCTCGTCGTCCAAACCGTTGGCCGGAAAGGTGTAGCGCAGCAACACATCCGCGAGTTTGTCGTGGGTGTTGACCGAGATCGCGCCGAACTGTGAATCCGCATTGCGGTCGGCGACCTTCTTGTGCAGAGCCGGCTTGAGCGGCCGGTCCCAGGCCAATACCGCGGTGAGCGAGAGCACCTCGAGTTCGGGCGAGAGCGCAACAGCGCGTAGCGAGCACAACGCGCCCGCATAATCGAACCCCAGTGAGCCTTCCTCACCGAGCGTTACCGTGGCGAACTGCGAGAGCGCCAACTGTGCGCGGGCCTGCAGGGTCAGGCCCGATACCTCGTCACTCATATTTCACTCCGCCGAATCGTCGGTCTCGCGAGGCGAATTCGATGCATGCCTCCCAGAGATCCCGACGGTCGAAGTCCGGGAACAGCTTCTTCTGGAACACGAACTCCGCGTAGGCGGATTGCCACAGCAAGAAGTTCGACGTTCTCTGCTCCCCCGACGGACGCAGGAACAGATCCACGTCGGGCATATCCGACTCGTCGAGGTACTTGGCGACGGTGGCCTCGGTGATCTTCTCGGGATTCAGCTTGCCCGCCGCCACCTGGCGAGCGATTTCCCTTGTGGCATCGGCGATCTCGGCTCGACCACCGTAATTGACGCACATCGTCAATGTCATCACGGTGTTGCGTTTCGTCAACTCCTCGGCAACTTCGAGTTCCTTGATGACGCTGCCCCACAACCTGGGTCGACGGCCTGCCCAGCGGACCCGGACGCCCATCTCGTTCATCTCGTCGCGTCGACGACGAATGACGTCACGGTTGAAGCCCATCAGAAATTTGACCTCGTCCGGACTACGCTTCCAGTTCTCGGTCGAGAATGCGTACGCGGAGAGCCACTTGACCCCGATCTCGATGCACCCGCAGACGGTGTCCATGAGCACCGCTTCACCCTGCTCGTGCCCCGCGGTGCGCGGCAGACCACGATCCTGTGCCCATCGACCGTTGCCGTCCATCACCAGCGCGACGTGGCGAGGAATCAGTTCCGGCTGCAGGATCGGCGGCCGCGCCCCCGAGGGATGCGGATCGGGAGGGCGCACTGCCGACTGTTCGTCAGGCCGGGGTTGCGGCTCTCGTCGTCGAATCACGGTCCCCATCCTGCCCGACGGTGTCGGCGAACACGGAGTCAGGTTGCGCCAGCGGCACCTGATGCGGATGCGAGCGTTCGATGAGCGGAAGTGTGCGCAGCTGCCGTTCCAGGTGCCATTGCAGATGCGCCGCCACCAGTCCACTGGCCTGCTTGCGGACCGCATCGGAGGTGGTGACGGTGTACTCCCACTCACCCCGCTCGAGCGCGACCATCAGGTCGAGAACACCGGTCGAGGGCGTCGCCGATCCCGGTGGTCGGCAATGGACGCACACCGCTCCGCCTGCAGCGACGTGGAATGCTCGGTGTGGCCCGACCGCTGCGCACCGAGCGCAGTCGGTCAGCGCGGGAGCCCATCCGGCGAAGCCCATCGCGCGCAGCAGATATGCGTCGAGCACCAGTTCGGGAGGCCGGATGTGCTGTGCGAGGGCGCGGAGGGCACCGACGGTCAGCTGATGCAGTCGCTGCGCGGGTGCATGTTCTTCACCCGCCAGCCGTTCGGCGGTTTCGAGAACGGCGCAGCCGGTGGTGTATCGGCCGTAATCGGCAACGATGTCTCCACCGAAAGCGTCGACCGTGTGCACCTGAGTCACGATGTCGAGGTTGCGTCCGGGATAGAGCAGGACATCGATGTGCGCAAAAGGCTCCAGCCGCGCACCGAACTTGGACTTGGTGCGGCGAACCCCCTTGGCGACGGCCCGAACGATCCCGTTCTCCCTGGTCAACAACGTGACGATGCGATCGGCCTCACCCAGCTTGTGCTGGCGCAGGACGACTGCGTTGTCACGGTATGGCCTCACGTACTCCAGTGTCCCACGCGCGCAGCGGTTATGACCGTTCCCGCGCTGGCGAGGAGTCGATACTGTGCAGGCGTGGATTTTCATCGGTCGACCCTCGTTGCCCAGGCCGCCGAACTCGCGTCGGGTCGCATCACCTCGGTGCAGGCGGTGACCGCATCTCTCGATCGAATCGAGAAGAGCCAACCGACTCTCAATGCGTTCCGCATCGTGCGACGCAGCGCCGCGCTCGCAGAGGCAGCCGAGGCGGATCGCCTGCGAGCTGCCGGCAGAACCGCTCCCCTGCTCGGCGTACCGATCGCCGTCAAGGACGACGTGGACGTCACCGGCGAACCGACCGCCTTCGGTTGCGCGGGAGACTTTCCGCCCGCCACCGCGGACTCGGAGGTGGTGCGCAGACTGCGTGCGGCCGGAGCCGTCATCGTGGGCAAGACCAACAGCCCCGAGCTCGGCCAGTGGCCGCTGACCGGCGGCGTTTTCGGGCACACCCGCAATCCGTGGAACCGCGAGCGCACGCCCGGCGGCTCCTCGGGTGGCAGTTCGGCCGCGGTGGCGGCCGAATTGGTCTCTGCCGCTCTGGGTTCCGACGGTGCCGGCTCGGTACGGATTCCGGCATCGTGGACCAACCTCGTGGGCATCAAGCCGCAACGCGGACGGATATCGTCCTGGCCGGAGCCCGAGGCGTTCAACGGCATCACCGTCATCGGCCCGCTCGCACGTACCGTCGCCGACGCGGCACTTCTTCTCGACGTGGTCTCCGGTAGTCACGACGGGGATCTGCACCGTCCCGTACCGCTGACCGTCTCCGACGCCGTCGGGCGCGACCCCGGCCCGTTGCGCATAGCACTGAGCCTGCGTAAGCCGTTCATTCCTACGCCCGCCGCACTGGACCCCGAGATCGCCGGTGCCGCCTACGAGATGGCTGCGGTTCTCAAATTGCTCGGGCACCGGGTGGTCGTCGACGACCCCGCCTACGGAATGTTGTTGGGGCTCAACTTCTTACCGCGCTCACTGGCAGGTGTGGCGACGTGGGTCGATAGGCTTCCCGATCCGTCTCTCGCCGACCCCAGAACCCGAGCCAATGCCAGGAGCGGCCGGGCTCTCGCCGGAGCGCCACTGCGTGCAGCACGCGCGGCGGAACCTCGCATCGGGCGTCGAATAGGCCGGTTCTTCGACGAGTACGACATCGTGCTCGCACCGACCACCGCCACCCCACCACCCCGGATCGACGCCATCGACGGCATCTCCAACGCCGATACCGATCGGGTCATCACCGAACACTGCCCGTACACCTGGCCCTGGAACGTACTGGGCTGGCCGAGCGTCAACGTGCCCGCTGGTTTCACCACCGGAGGCCTGCCGATCGGACTGCAGTTGATGGGTCACGAATCCTCGGAGCCGCTGCTGATTTCCGTTGCCGCTCAACTCGAGAACGTGCTGCAGTGGCACCGTAAGCGCCCCGAACCCTGGTGGACCCAGGTGAACGAAACTTCGTAGCCTGCTACGAATTGCCGTGCACGTCAGAAGCCGAGCTTGCCCATCTGCTTCGGGTCGGTCTGCCAGTCCTTTGCGATTTTGACGTGCAGGTCCAGGTAGATCCTGGTGCCCAGCAGCTTCTCGATCTGTAGTCGCGACGCCGTGCCGACCTCTTTGAGTCGGACACCGCCCTTGCCGATGATGATCGCCTTCTGGCTCGATCGCTCCACGTACATGATGGCGTGCACGTCGAGCATGTTGTCGTGGCCCTCACGGGGAGTGACCTCGTCGATGACGACGGCGAGCGAGTGGGGCAACTCGTCGCGGACGCCTTCGAGCGCGGCCTCGCGAATGAGCTCGGCCATGAGGATTTCCTCGGGCTCGTCCGTGAGCTCGCCGTCGGGGTAGAACGCCGGTCCCTGCGGCAGTTCGGAGGCCAGCAGATCGACGAGCTTCTCGATCTGCTCACCCGATTCGGCCGACACCGGGATCACGTGCGAGTTCTCGCCCAGCAGCTTCGACAGCGACATCAGCTGCTGTACGACGCGTTCCTTCTTGACCTTGTCGATCTTGGTCACGATGCCGATGAGCGTCGTCTTGGGCGCGATGTGCCGTACCTGTTCGAGAATCCACCGGTCGCCCGGCCCGATCTTCTCGTCCGCCGGGATGCACAGCCCGATGACGTCGACCTCGGAGTAGGTGTCCTGCACCAGATCGTTGAGGCGTTGCCCCAGTAGTGTTCTCGGCCGGTGCAGGCCGGGGGTGTCGACCAGGATCAGCTGGGCGTGCTCGCGGTGGACGATGCCGCGAATGGTGTGGCGCGTCGTCTGAGGACGCGAGGACGTGATGGCGATCTTCGATCCCACCAACGCATTGGTCAGCGTGGACTTGCCGGTGTTGGGCCGGCCTACGAAACAGACGAATCCGGATCGAAACTCTTCGTTGTTCTGCTCGGACACAAGAGCACCTTCCAGATTTCAGTGTTGGCGAGTGACGTCGGACGAGTGTTCGTCCTCGGTGGATTCTTCGTCGGTTTCGAGCTTTTCGACCAGCACGGTGGTGATTCGAACGCGCCCCTTGGGGTCGGCACCGCCTTCGCCGCGCAACAGCAATCCGTGCGTGACCACCTGCGACCCGGGGAGCGGCACTCGGCCGAGTTCGTAGCCGAGCAGGCCGCCGACGGTGTCGACCTCCTCGGATTCGATGTCCATGCCGAAGATCTCACCGAGATCCTCGAGCGGCAATCGGGAGGACAGCCGATAGCGGCCGTCGTCGAGTTCCTCGATGGGCGCAACCTCGTCGGAGTCGTACTCGTCGGCGATCTCACCGACGATCTCCTCGATCACGTCCTCGATCGTCACCAGGCCTGCGATACCGCCGTATTCGTCGACGAGCAGGGCCATGTGGTTCCGATCGCGCTGCATCTCGGCGAGCAGACTGTCGAGAGCCTTGGAGTCGGGAACGAACACGGCCGGACGCATGAGCTCGGACACCTGCACTCCGCGGCCACCGTCGGTGGAGTAATACGTCTGCTGCACAAGGTCTTTGAGATACACGACGCCCACGACGTCGTCGACGTTCTCCCCGATCACCGGGATCCGTGAGTGTCCGCTGCGGACCGCAAGCGAGGTGGCCTGCCCGGCCGACTTGTCGGACTCGATCCACACCATCTCGGGCCGGGGAACCATGACCTCACGGGCAGAGGTGTCGCCCAACTCGAACACCGATTGGATCATTCGTCGCTCGTCGTCGGCCACCACGCCGCGCTCGCGGGCCATGTCGACCAATTCCCGCAGTTCGATCTCGGAAGCGAAGGGGCCGTTGCGAAATCCCTTACCCGGGGTGATCGCGTTACCGATGAGAATGAGCAACCTGCTGATCGGTCCGAGAAGCCATCCGAGTGCACGCAAAGGCAGCGCAGCCGCCAACGCTATCGAGTACGCATGCTGACGGCCCAGAGTTCGCGGACCGACACCGATCACGACATAGCTGACCAGCACCATGGCCACTGCGGTGATCAACAACGCTGTGGACGAGTCGATCAACTGGGTCAAGCCACCTGCGAGCAGTACGGTGCCGCCGATTTCGCACAGAATACGTAGCAGCACCATCAGATTCACGTACCGCGGGCGGTCGCCGACCACGACGACGAGGCCGCTGGCACCGGGCCGCTCGTCCTTGACCATATCGTCGATACGCGCCCGCGAGACAGTGTTCAACGCGGAATCGACGGCTGCGAACAGGCCCCCGAGGGGAACGAGAAGCACGGCGAACACGATGAGCGCAACAGCACTGCTCACGCGCTACGACCCCGCACTTCTTCTCGTTCGACCACGCACATCATCGATCGATACCGTCGACGAAACCGGCCTTGCCGAGCAGCCGGGCATCGCGAACGGCCTGTTCGGCGGCCTGCTCTGCCCGTCGAGCGTCCTCGTACCATTCGGCCAGCAGTCGGTTCTGCAGCTCGAACATCTCTTTTTCTTCGTCCGGCTCGGCGTGGTCGTACCCGAGCAGGTGCAGCACTCCGTGCACGGTCAGCAACGCCAGCTCGTGCTCGAGCGAATGCCCGGCTGCCGCAGCCTGATCCGCGGCGAACGACGGGCACAGCACGATATCGCCGAGCATCGCAGGTCCGGGCTCGGGTGCATCGGGGCGACCCCCCGGCTCCAACTCGTCCATCGGAAACGACATCACGTCGGTGGGGCCCGGCAGGTCCATCCACCGCATGTGCAGATCGGCCATCGTTGCCGAATCCACCAGCACCATAGACAGTTCCGCCGCGGGATGCACGTCCATGCCGGCGATCGCGAACCGCGCGACCGAGACCAGCTCGGGTTCGGAGATGTCCATCCCCGACTCGTTGGACACTTCGATACTCATCTAGCCACTACCACGCTCTCGTTGCCTGTGCTTGTCGTCATGAAAACCCGAATCATCTTCTCGCCGAACGCGGTCCACCGGTCCGGCGTTGCGCCCGATTGGGAATGACGTCTTCCGATGTCGACTCGAACCGCTCGTACGCGTCGACGATTTCCGAGACCAACCGGTGCCGCACCACGTCGCTGCTGGTGAGCTCGGCGAAGTGGATGTCGTCGACGTCGGTCAGAATCTCGGACGCAGCGCGCAGTCCCGATCGTGCGCCTCCGGGAAGGTCGACCTGGGTCACGTCGCCGGTGACAACGATCTTCGAGCCGAATCCGAGTCGCGTCAGGAACATCTTCATCTGCTCGGCGGTGGTGTTCTGCGCCTCGTCGAGAATGATGAATGCGTCGTTGAGCGTGCGACCGCGCATGTACGCGAGCGGGGCCACTTCGATGACACCGGCCTGCATCAGCTTCGGGATCGCTTCGTCGTCCATCATGTCGTGCAACGCATCGTGCAGCGGACGCAGGTACGGGTCGATCTTCTCGTGCAGGGTTCCGGGCAGGAATCCCAGCCGCTCCCCCGCCTCCACTGCCGGACGCGTCAGGATGATGCGGCTGACCTGCTTGGTCTGCAACGCCTGCACGGCCTTGGCCATCGCCAGGTAGGTCTTGCCGGTACCTGCCGGACCGATACCGAACACGATGGTGTTGGCGTCGATCGCGTCCACGTATCGCTTCTGGTTCAGCGTCTTGGGCCGGATCGTCTTGCCGCGGCGCGAGAGGATGTCCAGGCTCAACACCTCGGCGGGCGAATCGGACACGCCCTCGGTGAGCATGGCGATCGATCGACGAACCGCATCGGGAGTGAGCGGCTGAGCACGCTTGGCCAGCGCTGCCAACTCGGAGATCACTCGTTCGGCGAGCGCGACGTCCGCTACTTTTCCGGTGAGCGTCACGGCGTTTCCTCGTACGTGGATGTCTGCCGTCAACAGCTGCTCGAGAGTCCGCAGGTTCTCGTCGGACTGTCCCAGCAGGGGCATCACTGCTTCGGGGGCGAGTTCCAAGGTGGACCGAACGTCGCGCTCGGCGGGAAATTCGCTGTGTTCACTCACGTGGTGGCTATGGCCTGCTCTCTTGTTTCGACTGGTTGCAGCTGTACCCGGGTTGGGACCAAGTTTAACGCCGCAGGAACGATGCGCATTCCGATTACCTGCTGGTCCCGCCCAGCACCGCGTCGAGCGAGAGCGCCCAGCATCGCGAATCGGGGTTCAGGAAGGCGAAGTGGTCCTCCCCCGGCACGACCGTCAACCGGGCATCGTCTCCGGCGGCCTTCGCATACGCGACGTACCGCTCGCTCTGCGCTACCGGTACCTGGACGTCCTCGGAACCGTGCAGGACGATCGTCGGGATGCCGATGGGCACACGGGCCGCGGGTGAGGCCGACCGGTACAACTGGGGATCGTCCTCGTACCGGGCTTGCAGGAGCGCCTCGACGGCCGGGTTGGTGCGCCCCGATGCACCTCGGGGCTCGAGATCGAGAACGCCCGCCTGCGAGACGATGCGCGAGGGACGAACCTCGGTGCCGGTCTCGCCGCCGAGCCACACCGCCAAGTGCCCACCTGCCGAATGCCCGATGACGCGGACGTCGTCGATTCCGACCGGGGCGTGGTCCTGCATTTCCCCGGCCACCACGTCGAGCGCTGCCGCCACATCGGCCCGCATTTCCGGCCAATGCCCGCCCGCGCCGACGCGTCGGTACTCGATGTTCCACGCCACCGCCCCGGCTGCGGCAACGGCGCGCGCGAACTGGGTTGCCAGATTGGATCCGTACTGTCCGCTCCAGAATCCGCCGTGCACCACCACCACGACCGGAGTCGTGGCATCGACCGGCTCGGAAGGCAGGTAGAGGTGGCCGAACTGCTCGGGGTGATCGCCGTACGCGATCCTGATCCGTGCGCTCATGGGTTCTGGAAATCGGGTGGTAGCTGCGTCCACCGCGAAGTCAGCACGCCCAGTGCGCCGAGGGCAACGGCGCCGGCCGTCGACGTGCGTAACACCGTCGGGCCCAGCACCACCGGGGTGGCACCGGCCTCGGTCAGAGCAGCGACTTCCCGGTCGTCGAGCCCGCCCTCGGGTCCGACGACGATGACTACTTCCGGCACGGAGTCGAACGGCAGGTCCCGAAACGCCGAGGTGGCCGCCTCGTGCAGCACGGCGACGATTCCTCCGCGCGCCACGACGTCGCCCACCAGGGCGTAGACCTCTCGTGAATCGTGCAGCTCCGCGACCTCGGGAATGTAGGCCCGACGCGACTGCTTGGCTGCTTCCGCCGCCGTACTGCGCCACTTCGCGACGCCCTTCGACGCCTTGGGGCCCTCCCACCGTGCGACACACCGTGCCGACTGCCACGGCACCACGGCGTCGACGCCGGCTTCGGTGGCCAGTTCGACGGCGAGCTCCGATCGGTCTGCCTTCGGCAGTGCTTGCACGAGAGTCACCCGCGGAGTGGGACGCGGCATCTCGCTGCGCGACTCCACGGTCAGTTCCAGTCGGTTCTTCTCCGCAGCAGCGACAACCGTGTCGGCCAATCCGCCTGCTCCGTCACCGAGCAACACCCGCTCGCCGACGCGAATGCGTCGCACTGTCGCGGCGTGATGCCCTTCCTTGCCGTCGAGCACGGCGAGCTCGCCGACGTTCGGCAGCGGCGAGAGGTAGAAGACCGTGGGGGCCATGGATCAGCGACCGCTGAACGCTTCCCGCAACCGCGAGAACAGGCCGCCGCTGTGCGCCGAGCCGGTGGTCACGACCTCCGCCGAGTCGCGGTCTCGCATCGACCTGAGCTGTTCGAGCAGGTGGGTCTGCTTGCTGTCCAGCTTGGTCGGCACGATGACCTCGAGGTGCGCGTGCAGATCGCCGCGAATGCCGGATCGCAGCTTGGGCATTCCGTGCCCGCGCAGCACCGTCGTCGAATTCGGTTGAGTGCCTTGCTCGATGGAGATTTCGGTGGGCCCGTCGATGATCGCGTCGATGTTGACCGAGGTGCCGAGTGCGGCGTCGACCATCGGGACGCGGACGGTGCAATGCAGGTCGTCACCGTCGCGCACGAACACCTCGTGCTGCTGCTCGACGATCTCCACGTACAGGTCTCCCGCGGGCCCACCGCCTGGGCCTACCTCGCCCTGCGAGGCCAGGCGAATCCGCATGCCGTTGCTGACGCCGACCGGCACCTTGACCGAGATGTCCCGACGCGACCGGACCCGACCGTCGCCGCCGCACTTGCGGCAGGGGTCGGGAATGGTCTCGCCTGCGCCGCGGCAGGTGGGGCACGGACGGCTGGTCATGACCTGGCCGAGGAACGATCGTTGTACCGACTGCACTTCGCCGGCACCCCCGCAGGTTTCGCAGCGAACGGGCTTGGAGTCGCCGTTGGTGCCCGAGCCGGTACACAGGTCGCACAGAATCGCTGTGTCGACGGTGATGTGCTTGGTCACGCCGGTGGCGCATTCGTCGAGAGTGAGCTTGGTACGCAGCAGCGAGTCCGCTCCCGGCTGCACGCGACCCTTCGGCCCGCGCTGAGCCCCGCCCGCGCCGCCGCCGAAGAATGCCTCGAACACATCTCCCAGGCCGCCGCCGAATCCGGCTCCGCCGAATCCACCGCCACCGCCGCCGCCGCCCTGTTGCAACGGGTCTCCGCCGAGGTCGACTATGCGACGCTTCTCCGGATCGGAGAGCACCTCGTATGCGGTGGAGATGTCCTTGAACCGGGCCTGCGCGGCCTCGTCCGGGTTGACGTCCGGGTGCAGTTCTCGCGCCAGCTTGCGGTAGGCGCGCTTGATCTCCTGGTCCGTCGCCTGCTGGCCGACGCCCAAAGTCCCGTAATAATCCCGTGCCACGTCGTCTCTTTCGTCCTAGAAGATGAATCTCGTCCGTTGATGCTGTGCACCGGCCCCCTCGCCCCAGCCACCGGTGATCGATCGGTCCCTCGCTCGTCTCAGCGTTCGGCCAGGACCTCGCCGATGTACCTGGCAACCGCGGCGACAGACGCAATTGTTCCTGGGTAGTCCATTCGGGTCGGTCCGAGAACACCCATTCCTCCGAGGACCATGCCAGCCGACCCGTATCCGGTGGAAATCACCGAGGTTCCGCGCATCTCCTCGACCTGCGTTTCCTCGCCGATCCGCACCGTCACGGTACGAGTGTCCTGCGTCACTGCGAGCAGCTTGAGTACCACCACTTGCTCCTCCAGCGCCTCGAGTACCGCCCTGAGCGATCCGGGAAACCCTGCGTCCCCGGCAAAGTCCGCGGCGTTGCGCGTCAGGTTCGCCGTGCCGCCGAGAACCAAACGTTCTTCGGGGTGCTCGACGAGCGATTCCACCAGCACGGTTGCCGAACGAATCATCGCGTCCCGTAGCGCGGGCGGCGCGTTCTCAGCGAGTTCGGCCACCGCGGCCGACGCGGCCGCCAGGCGTTTGCCCTCGAGCGCGGCGCCGAGCAGGCGACGCAGTTGCGCCAAATTCTCGTCGTCGATGACGTCCCCGAGTTCGACGATGCGCTGATCGACTCGGCCGGAGTCGGTGATGAGCACCAACAGCAGCCTGGCCGGGGTGAGTGCGACCACTTCCAGGTGACGCACCGAGGAGGCCGACAGTGTCGGGTACTGCACCACGGCAACTTGGCGGGTGAGCTGGGCCAGCAGACGGACGCCGCGTCGGAGCACGTCGTCCAGGTCGACGCCGTTCTCGAGGAACTCGAGGATGGCGCGACGTTCGGCCGCGGAGAGCGGCTTGACGTCGGCGATCCGATCGACGAACTGCCGATAGCCCTTGTCGGTGGGTACCCGGCCGGAACTGGTGTGAGGCTGGGCGATGTACCCCTCGGCTTCGAGCACAGCCATGTCGTTGCGCACCGTTGCACTCGACACACCGAGGTTGTGACGCTCGACCAGTGCACGTGAGCCGACAGGTTCCTGGGTGGACACGTAGTCCGCCACGATCGCTCGTAGAACCTCGAACCGCCTGTCGTCGGTGCTCGACATCGGTGTCCACCTCCGTTCTCGTTTCCAATCGTCGCTCGAGTCTAGTAGCCAACGGACACATGCTCGTGCAAGGCCTTACTGTGGTCCGAGTGGAAACTGTCTTTCGAATCGATCCAGCAGCCACGGGCTCGCGATGATCTTCAAAGGTGTTCGTGACGGTAAGCCGTACCCCGAGCACGGCCTGTCCATCAGAGATTGGTCGAGAATTCCGCCGCGCCAGCTGCGTTTGGACGAGATCGTCACGACGACGAAGGTGCTCGAGCTGGACAGGTTGCTGTCCGAGGACTCGACCTTCTACGGCGATCTCTTCCCTCATGCTGTGCAGTTCCGTGGCGTCATCTACCTCGAGGACGGCTTGCACCGCGCAGTTCGGGCGGCGCTGCGCAGTCGAACGGTGTTGCATGCCAGGGTGTTCGACTACGACGCTCTCGGCGCCTGAGGGTACGAAGGCCCTCAGACGCTCGGTGCCTGAGCCAGGTCTTTCAGGCTGCGGCGATGCTGCGCACCACCGCGTCGGCGAGAAGTCGGCCTCGATCGGTCAGCACGAGCCGCTCTCCGTACTGCACCATCAACCCGTCCGCCACGGTCTGTGCGGCGGCGACGCGCTCGGCAGGCCCCAGCAGAGATGTCGGCACCCCCGACCGCAGTCGTACGGTCAGCATCAGTTCCTCGAGGTGCCGGTCCTCGACGCTGAGCAGTTCGCTGCCGTGCACCGGCAGATGTCCGGCGGCGAGGCGGTCGGCGTACGCGGCCGGGTGCTTGACGTTCCAGAACCGAGTGCCGCCGATGTGACTGTGCGCGCCGGGTCCTGCTCCCCACCAGTCGCCCCCGTCCCAGTATCCGATGTTGTGGCGGCACTGCGCGGCCTCGTCGGTGGCCCAGTTCGACACTTCGTACCAGGACAGGCCCGCTGCGTTCAGAGCCGTGTCGATGCGTTCGTATCTGCTCGCCAGCACGTCGTCGTCGGGAGCGGGCAGCTCACCGCGGCGGACCTTCCGGGCCATCGCGGTGCCGTCCTCGACGATCAACGCGTAGGCCGAGACGTGGTCGACGCCGGCGTCGAGCACAGCGGCGAGGGACAGGTCCAGGTCACCGTCTCGCTCCCCCGGGGTGCCGTAGATGAGGTCGAGATTGACGTGCTCGAATCCTGCGGCGCGGGCCTCCTTGGCCGCGGCCACTGCGCGTCCCGGTGTGTGGGTGCGATCGAGGACGGCGAGCACATGCGGTGCGGCGGACTGCATTCCGAGCGAGATGCGGGTGAACCCTGCGCCGCGAAGCCTGTCGAAGAATTCCGGGGAGGTCGATTCCGGGTTCGATTCGGTGGTGACCTCGGCTCCGTCTGTGAGACCGAAACTCGACCGGACCGCGGCGAGGACGTCCGCCAACCCGTCGCCCCCCAGCAGTGACGGTGTGCCGCCTCCGACGAAGACCGTGTCCGCCGTCGGGACGCGGCCCGTACCGGCCTGGATCAGCCCCGCGGCGGTGTCGAGCTCGCGGCGCAGGCCCTCCAACCAGGACTGCGGCGAGGCCGACGTGCCCAGTTCGCCTGCCGTGTAGGTGTTGAAGTCGCAGTACCCGCACCGCGTGGCGCAGAACGGAACGTGCACGTAGATCCCGAACGCCCGATCCCCCACCCCGTCGAATGCCTCGGACGGCAACTCGAAGGTGGACGGGACGGGTACGACGGTATTCACGCTCTCCAGTCTCCCAGAGTCGAGGTCCACCCGATTCCACTCGCCCTGCCAGCCTATTTACCCCGAAATCGGGGTAAATAGCGGCCGCGGTCTTTCGTCGGCGCGATGACGTGGCACAATGGCACCCGTGACCGACTCAGGAATTCGACTCGTGGCGCGCCGCCATGTCGATCTCGGCCGCGTCTGCAGCGCGTCGTGTCGACACACGACCGGCTGCTGACCCAGCCCTCCTTCGAGCACGTCCATTCGATCCACCGGTTTCTCCCTTTCGTCGCGAACGCAGTTGTGTGCGAGACGCCACGGGGTTCTCATAGCCGGCCAGCACCGAAGATGCAGGAGCAATGCATGTCGTCGACCAGCGACGCGACCACCGACGCTGCCCCCGTTACACCACGGGAGCGCACGCCGCGGCCGACCAAGCGTCGAGCCGAGGGACAGTGGGCACTGGGGTACCGGGAGCCACTGAACGCCAACGAGCAGTCCAAGAAGGACGACAACCCGCTCAATGTGCGTGCCCGCATCGAGAACATCTACTCCAAACAGGGCTTCGACAGCATCGACAAGGGCGATCTTCGCGGCCGCTTCCGCTGGTGGGGTCTTTACACCCAGCGCGAGCAGGGCTACGACGGCACCTTCACCGGTGACGACAACATCGACCTGCTCGAGGCCAAGTACTTCATGATGCGCATCCGCTGCGACGCCGGTGCCTTAAACCTCGAACAACTGCGCACCCTCGCCGGAATTTCGCAGGAGTTCGGCCGCGACACCGCCGATCTGTCCGATCGGGAGAACGTCCAGTTCCACTGGATCGAGGTCGAGAACGTCCCGGAGATCTGGCGTCGAATCGAAGCGGTCGGCCTGAAGACCACCGAAGCTTGTGGCGACTGCCCGCGCGTGGTGCTCGGCTCCCCGCTCGCGGGTGAGGCCGTCGACGAGATTCTCGATCCCACCTCCGCAATCGACGAGATCGTCGAGCGGTACATCGGCAAGCCCGAGTACTCCAACCTGCCGCGCAAGTTCAAGACGGCAATCTCGGGCCTGCAGGACGTGGTGCACGAGATCAACGACGTCGCCTTCATCGGGGTGAACCATCCCGAGCACGGCCCGGGACTCGACCTGTGGGTCGGCGGCGGTCTGTCCACCAACCCGATGCTCGCGCAGCGCGTCGGCGTCTGGGTGCCGCTCGCAGACGTCCCCGATGTGTGGGAAGGCGTCGTCTCGATCTTCCGTGACTACGGCTACCGCAGGCTTCGCACCAAGGCGCGCCTGAAGTTCCTCATCAAGGACTGGGGCATCGAGAAGTTCCGCCAGGTCCTCGAGGACGAGTACCTGCACCGCAAGCTGATCGACGGCCCGGCTCCCGAGAAGCCCGCTCGTCCGCGCGATCACGTCGGGATCCAGAAGCTCAAGAACGGCCTGAACGCCGTCGGTGTTGCTCCGATCGCGGGCCGCGTGTCCGGCACCATCCTTGCCGCCGTCGCCGACGCCGCCGAGAAGGCCGGATCGGATCGGGTTCGGTTCACGCCGTACCAGAAGCTGATCGTCCTCGACGTCCCTGACGAGACGCTCGAGCAGCTGATCTCCGACCTCGACGCACTCGGCCTGCCTGCTCGGCCGTCGCACTGGCGCAAGAACCTGATGGCGTGCAGCGGCATCGAGTTCTGCAAGCTCTCGTTCGCCGAAACCCGCAAGCGCTCACAGGCTCTCGTGCCCGAGCTCGAAGAGCGCCTGGCCGACATCAACAGTCGACTCGACGTTCCGATCACGATCAACATCAACGGCTGCCCCAACTCGTGCGCGCGGTCGCAGATCGCCGACATCGGGTTCAAGGGCCAATTGGTCGACGACGGTGCCGGGAATCAGATCGAGGGTTTCCAGGTTCATCTCGGAGGCAGCCTCGGTCTGGACAGCGCGTTCGGCCGAAAGTTGCGCCAGCACAAGGTCAACAGCTCCGAGCTGGGAGATTACATCGACAGAGTGGTGCGCAATTTCGACAAGCACCGCGAGGACGGCGAACGGTTCGCTCAATGGGCCGTGCGAGCAGACGAGGCGGATTTGCGATGAGTACCAGGCTCAATTTGACGGTCGAGGAATTGAAGGACATCGCCGAGCGCGGTGCCCGCGAACTCGACGGAGCAAGCCCGCTCGAACTGTTGCAGTGGACCGAGGACAACTTCGGCAACGACTTCATCGTCGCCTCCAACATGCAGGACGGAGTCCTCGTCCACCTCGCTGCGCAGGTTCATCCGGGTGTGGACGTGCTGTTCCTCGACACCGGGTACCACTTCGCCGAGACCATCGGAACGCGTGACGCCGTCGAAGCGGTCTACGGCGTCAACGTCGTCAACGCCCGCGCCGAGAAGACTGTCGCAGAACAGGATTCGATCGAGGGCAAGGACCTCTTCGCCCGCGAGCCCAACCGCTGCTGCGCGATGCGCAAGGTCGCGCCCCTGAAGAAGGAGCTGGCGAACTACAGCGCGTGGGTCACCGGCATCCGGCGAGTGGAAGCCCCAACCCGGGCCAACGCTCCGCTCGTCTCGTTCGACGACGCCTTCGGCCTGGTGAAGATCAACCCGATCGCACCGTGGTCGGACGAGCAGATGCAGGCCTACATCGACGAACATTCGATTCTGGTCAATCCCCTCGTCGACGAGGGTTATCCGTCCATCGGGTGCGCACCGTGCACCGTCAAACCTGCCCCCGGCGCCGACCCGCGTAGCGGTCGTTGGGCCGGCAGGGCCAAGACCGAATGTGGGTTGCACGCCTCATGACACTCGACCTCACCTCGGCCGCCGTCGGTCGAACCCATCTCGACGCAGATCGGTTCGACACCCTCGACGCACTCGAATCCGAAGCCATCCACATCTTCCGTGAGGTGGCGGGCGAGTTCGAGCGGCCCGTCATTCTGTTCTCCGGCGGCAAGGACTCGACCGTTCTGCTGCACCTGGCGATCAAGGCGTTCTGGCCCGCTCCCCTGCCGTTCGCGCTGCTGCACGTCGACACCGGCCACAATCTGCAGGAGGTGCTGGACTTCCGCGATCACGTGGTCGCCAAGTACAACTTGCGTCTGCACGTGGCGAGCGTCGAGGAGTACCTCGCGGACGGACGCCTCACCGAACGGCCCGACGGCATCCGCAACCCGCTGCAGACCGTGCCGCTGCTCGACGCGATCTCCGAGAATCGGTTCGACGCCGTCTTCGGCGGTGCACGACGCGACGAGGAACGCGCCCGCGCCAAGGAGCGAATCTTTTCGCTGCGCAACGCATTCGGGCAGTGGGAGCCCAAGAAGCAGCGCCCCGAACTGTGGAACCTGTACAACGGCAGGCACTCCCCCGGCGAGCAGGTGCGCGTGTTCCCGCTCAGCAACTTCACCGAACTCGACATCTGGCGCTACATCGCCCGCGACGACGTGGAACTGGCGAGCATCTACTACGCCCACCAGCGCCCCGTGTACCAACGTGACGGCATGTGGATGACCCCCGGCGTGTGGGGCGGACCGGCCGAGAACGAGGAACTCAAGACCCTGTCGGTGCGCTACCGCACCGTGGGCGACGGATCCACCACCGGTGCCGTGCTGTCCGAGGCCGCCGACAACCAGGCCATCCTCGCCGAGGTTGCCGCGTCACGACTGACCGAACGCGGAGCGACCCGCGGCGACGACCGCGTCTCCGAGGCTGCCATGGAAGATCGCAAACGAGAAGGATACTTCTGATGAGCACCCAGCTTCTCCGCCTCGCCACCGCGGGCAGCGTCGACGACGGCAAGTCCACCCTCGTCGGGCGGCTGTTGTACGACACGAAGTCCGTTCTGGCAGACCAGATCGATGCCGTCACTCGGGCCTCGGTCGACAAGGGGCTGTCCACGCCGGACCTGTCTCTTCTGGTCGACGGTCTGCGCGCCGAGCGCGAGCAGGGCATCACCATCGACGTCGCGTACCGCTACTTCGCGACTCCGCACCGCTCGTTCGTCCTGGCCGATACACCCGGACATGTGCAGTACACCCGCAACACCGTCTCCGGGGCGTCCACGGCTCAGCTCGTCATCCTCCTGGTCGACGCCCGCAAGGGTGTCATCACTCAGACCCGCAGGCACGCAGCAGTTCTCGCGCTGCTCGGCGTTCCTCGTCTGGTGCTGGCCGTCAACAAGATCGACCTGGTCGAGGACCCGGCCACGGTGTTCGCCGAGATCTCGGCCGAGTTCAACTCGCTGACCTCCTCGCTCGGCTGGTCCAGCGAAGACGTCATCGAAATTCCGGTGTCCGCACTGCACGGCGACAACGTCGCGGTGAAGTCCGACAAGACCCCGTATTACGACGGACCCACCCTCATCGAGCACCTCGAGTCGGTCCCGGTCGACGCCGAGCCGCACCGCGTCGGTCTTCGATTCCCGGTCCAGTACGTGATCCGGCCGCGCACAGCGGACTTCCCAGACTATCGCGGATACGCCGGTCAGGTCGCAGCGGGCACAGTCGACGTCGGGGACGAGGTCGTCATCCTGCCCTCCGGCACTCGGACGACAGTCGAGCGCATCGACACCGCCGACGGCGAACTGCGCACGGCTCACGCCGGACGCAGCGTCACCCTCGTCCTCGCCGACGACGTCGACGTCTCGCGTGGCGACACCATCGCCTCCCCGCAGGACGCACCCGAGCCGATCGGCGACTTCGAGGCCACGGTGTGCTGGCTCGCCGAGAAGCCGCTCCGACCGGGGGCACGCCTGCTGCTCAAGCACGGAACTCGCACCACTCAGGCCATCGTCGGGACGCTGATCGAGAGGTTCGACGAGCAGGAACTCACCGCTCAGGAGAACCCGGAGTCGTTGGAGCTCAACGAGATCGGGCGTATTTCCGTGCGGGTCGCCGAGCCGATCGTAGCCGACGACTATGCGGTCAACCGGCACACCGGCAGCTTCCTGCTGATCGATCCGGCCGGTGGCAACACATTGGCTGCCGGACTGGTGGGCAACGCTCTGGCGGCAGTCGAGCTGGGGTCGGCAGTTCCGGCGTGAGCGCACTGATCGCGGTCGCCCACGGCAGCCGTGACCCGCGCTCGAGCGCGACGATCCACCGCGCCGTCGACGTCCTGCGTCGGCGGCGACCGGATCTGGACGTGCGCGTCGCGTTTCTGGATCTCTCCGAGCCAGGTGTCGATCAGGTCGTCGACGAATTGGCCGCCGCGGGCCACCGACGCATCGTCGCCGTCCCGATGTTGCTGGGCAAGGCTTTTCACGCGAAAGTAGACCTGCCCGCGCTGCTGGCCGACGCCCGTGCACGTCACCCGCACGCATCGATCATGCAGGCCGACATACTGGGAGACGACCGCCTCCTCATCGATGCCGTCCGCGACCGCATCACCGATACCGGTGTCGCACTGGTCGATTCGACTGTCGGCATCGCCCTGGCAGCGGTCGGCTCCTCGTCCCGTCCTGCGAATCAACGCACCCGAGTGGTAGCCCAGAAGCTGCTCACCGGAACACGCTGGGCCGGAGCAGTGACCTGCTTCGCGACGTCGGTCTCCCCGTCCCCCACCGACGCGATCGAACAACTCCGCTCGATGGGAGCCGTCCGCATCGTGGTTGCCCCCTGGTTCCTGGCCCCGGGACTGCTCACCGACCGCATCGACGCATCGGTGGCAGATCTGCCAGATGTGATGCAGTCCCACGTCATCGGCGCGCACCCTGCGGTGGCCGAGCTCGCGTCCCGGCGCTACGACTCCGCAATCGCAGGCGAGGTACCGCTGCCCACCGTGTTACCGCACCGGCTCGGCGGGCTGCGGCACTAGCGATGCCGGATCGGCACCGGTTGCCTCGGCAATCCTGGGCACCCGGGTGGCTCGCGCGTAGACGGTCTCGCCCTCGCGGAGGCCGAGCGCTTCGCTGTCACCACGGGTGATCTGGGCTGCGAACAACTCTCCGGTTGCCGAGTTCTTCAGCTCGACCTTCACCTCGAATCCGAGGTGCACCACCCGCTCGACAACGGCGCGCGTCACGCCCGCCGATTCAGCAGTACCGCTGGCCTGCGCCTGCGCCAACGACGGATCGCGCCCGACGCGAATGTCGTGGGGACGCACCAGCACACCGTTGAGCTTGGCGACCTGGCCGAGGAACGACATGACGAAGTTGTTGGCCGGGCGGTCGTAGAGATCTTCGGGACTGCCGACCTGTTCGATTCTTCCCTTGTTGAGGACGGCAATACGATCGGCGACGTCGAGCGCCTCCTCCTGATCGTGCGTCACCAGAACGGTGGTGACGTGGACTTCGTCGTGCAATCGGCGCAGCCACGTCCGCAGATCCGCACGCACCTTGGCATCGAGGGCACCGAAGGGCTCGTCGAGCAGAAGCACCTGCGGGTCTACCGCCAGCGCGCGGGCCAACGCCATGCGCTGACGCTGTCCGCCGGAAAGCTGTGCCGGGTAGCGACTCTGGAAGCCGGCGAGCCCGACGATCTCGAGCAGTTCGTCGACCTTCTTGGCGATCTCGGCCTTGGGACGCTTGCGGATCTGCAGACCGAACGCAACGTTGTCGCGCACCGTGAGGTGTTTGAACGCCGCGTAGTGCTGAAAGACGAATCCGATCTCGCGCCGTTGCGGGCTGACCCAGGTGACGTCCTGACCGGCCAGTACGACGCGGCCGGTGTCGAGTTGTTCGAGACCGGCGATGGAACGCAGCAAAGTGGACTTGCCCGAGCCGCTGGGGCCGAGCAATGCCGTCAGCGATCCCTTGGGGATGTCGATGCTGACGTCGTCGAGCGCCGCGAAGTCGCCGTAGTGCTTGTTGGCACCGACGACGGAGATTTCGATCTCGGATGATGTCTCGGTCATTACTTCGTCCTCTTCTTGTCGAGCGCCGTCATCAACAGCAGCACGATGACGGCGATCGCCATGAGCAGCGTGGATGCGGCGTACGCACCCTGTTGATTGAAGTCCTCGTACCGTGAATTGACCAGCAGCGTGAGTGTCTGCGATATTCCGGGCAGGTTGGTCGAGACCATGATGACGGCACCGAACTCGCCGAGCGATCGTGCAACGGTGAGTACGACACCGTAGGTCAGACCCCAGCGGATTGCAGGCAGCGTGATGCGCCAGAACGTCTGCCACGTCGACGCACCCAGTGTCGAAGCAGCCTCTTCCTGCTCTTCGCCGATTTCGTACAGCACGGGTTCGACCTCGCGTACGACGAAGGGCAAGGTGACGAAAATGGTCGCGATCACCATGCCGGGCAAGGCGAATATCACTTTGAATCCCAGACTTTCGACGCCACCGAACCAGCCGTTGGCACCCCACAGCAGGATCAGCGCAACACCGGTGACAATGGGCGACACCGCGAACGGCAGATCCACGATGGCTTCGAGTACGCCCTTGCCACGGAACCGTCCGCGTACCAATGCCAATGCGGTGACGACGCCGAACACGATGTTGATCGGAACCACGATCGCGACGATCAGCAGCGAGAGCTGCAGTGCGGACTGCGCAGCCGGAGTGGTGATCTGCTCCCAGAACGTGACGACGCCGTCCTCGAAGGTCCTGAACAGAATTGCACCGAGCGGGAAGAGCACGAGGACCGCGAGGTACACCAACGCAATGGTGCGCAGCGAGAGCTTCACCGGCAGGCTGATCTTCACGAAATCTGCTCCTCTCGCCGGGCCAGACGATTGCCGACCACGCGCAGCACGAACAGCACCGCGAAGGCGATCGCCAGCAACACCACCGAAATCGCTGCTGCATCGGTGGGCCGGTCGTACTCGATCAACTCCCGAATGTACTGAGACGCAACCTGAGTGTCGTTGGGGATGTTGCCGCCGATCAGTACCACCGACCCGAACTCGCCGATGGCACGTGCGAAGGCGAGCCCACCACCGGAGAGCACGGCCGGCAACAGCACCGGCAGAACGATGCGCCGAAAGATGGTCCAGTTGTTCGCGCCCAATGACGCTGCCGCTTCTTCGACGTCCTTGTCGAGTTCGATCAGTACCGGTTGTACCGCGCGCACGACGAACGGCAACGTGACGAACAGCAGTGCCACGATGACTGCCGGCTTGGTTGCGTTGAACACCAACCCGATCGGACTCGCCGGGCCGTACAGCGACAACAGCACGAGGCTCGCGACGATGGTCGGCAGCGCGAACGGCAGGTCGATCAGTGCATTGACGAAGCGCTTGCCGGGGAATTCGTCGCGCACCAGAACCCACGCGATGAGCGTGCCGAGAAACAGGTTGAGCACCGCCGCGGCGATCGAGACCTGCAGCGTCACCTTGAACGTGGCGATGGCCCGCGAATCGGTGATTGCATTCCAGAAACCGGTCACACCGTCATCGAACGACTGAACCGCCAACGCTGCCAACGGAAGCAGCACGATGACGCTGAGCCACAGCACAGCGACACCGAGGCCGAGGGGACCCACCGAACCCGGGCCACGAAACTTCCGGCCCTCCCGCCCAGCACGAAACCGTGGTTTCGTACTGGGCGGGACGATCGAGCCCGACTGCGCGGGTTCGCTGTTCGATACCGACATCTGTATCTACCGCGTGCTGTCTTTGTAGATCGTGGCGATGGCCCCGTTGTCCCCGAACAAGTCTGCGTCCACCTGTGTCCAGCCGCCGAGATCATCGATCGTGTACAGCTTTTCGGGAGTGAAGAACTTGTCGGAGTACTCCGACGCAATGTCCGGGTTGGTCGGGCGGAAGCCGGCCTCTGCCCAGATCTTCTGTCCCTCGTCGGTGTAGACGAAGTCGTTCAGTGCGTTCGCACGGTCGAGGTTGGCACTGCTGTTGATCACGGCCACAGGGTTGTCGATGCGGAAGGTGACGGGAACGTCGACGTGTTCCACCTTCTGCCCCTGCTGCTCGACGAGGAGCGCTTCGTTCTCGTAGCTCAGCAGTGCGTCACCCTGGCCTTGAAGGAAGGCTTCGGTTGCAGCGCGGCCGGATTCGGGCTGAACCGGGAAGTGATCGGAGACGAGTGTGCGAACGAAGTCGAGACCGGCCTGCTTGTCCTGGCCGCCGTTGCTCTTCGCGGCGTACGGAGCGAGCAGGTTCCATTTCGCCGAACCCGAGCTGAGCGGGCTGGGGCTGATGACCTGAACGTCGGGCTTGATCAAGTCGTCCCAGGTTCGGATGTTCTTGGGGTTGCCCTCACGGACGACGATGGTCACCACGGAGCCGAACGGCACACCGCCGTAGGCATTCTGGTTCCAGTCCTCGTCGACCTTGCCTGCCTTCACCAAACGGGTGATGTCGGGTTCGACCGAGAAGTTGACGATGTCCGCGGGTGCGCCGTCGGCCACCTTGCGCGACTGGTTGCCCGATGCGCCGTAGTCCGCGTTGATCGACGTTCCTTCGCCGTTCTCGGTGGCGGCGAAGGCGGGACCGATTGCGTCCCAACCGTTCTTGGGGACGGCATACCCGACGAGCGTCAACGCGGGGCCGCTGGCGGTGTCCGAATCGCCGCCCACGACATCGCTCGACCCACCGCCGCACGCGGTGAGAAGAAGAGTTCCCACAGCCGCGAACGTGGTCAGCAGGTAACGGGAGTTGTGCCTCATTGTGGAAAGGCCTTTCATGATGGTGTGCACTGAAAACTAACCGGGCAGGAGACGTCACTCGTTGCCGAATCGGACACCGTCGTCGACGCAGGTCGGCTCGAGGCCACCGCGCGTTACTGAGGAGGTCGTCCGGCCGAACTTCGACTACGAATGCGAAAGCTGCGGACCGACCGAACCGATTCGACGAAGAAAAGAATCAACAACAGTCGACATCGGCAACTGCCAACATGCCGACAGCAATCAACGCCAACTGATGGCGGACGCGGTACTCGGCGGCAGAAGACACGGTCAGGAATCTAGCAGAGGTTCCCGCCCGGCTCTAATCGACTACCGGGTGAGCAACCAGGCGATGACAACCAGCACCAGCAGCGCAATGAGCGCCAACGTGACCCGAGACCGTGGCATTACTGTCCATCCTTCGTCGTAGTGGTGGCCGCGGCCGACATCTCCGCCTCGCGAGCAGCGCGGGCATCGCGCCCGAGCAGGCGCAGAACCACAGCCAGCACACGGTCGAAGACACGTGCCAGCAGAAATGCCGCGGGCACGATGACCAGTAGTACGACAACCGCCTGCGGTACGAACGGCAGGCCCGTCACCCACAGCTCGACGCCGTCCCACCACCGTGCAACCGATTCCACTCCCGCAGCTTAAACCAGCGCCGTTCACACGTGCGCCACGCCGAACGACGACCAGCAGTGGACGACCGCCACCTATCGGTCGATGATTACGCCATGACGGCATACGAAGATGTTTCCCCCGTGCCCCCGGTGGCCGACGAGCCGGCGATGGGGTCGGGGCATCCGGGCCTGGGCGGGGTCGAGGTTCAGGGCGTGTTGGGCAGCACCGACGCACCGGTGTCGACCTTGACGTCCTACCGAAGCGCCTTTCCGCCGATCGACGATTACGCGTTTCTCTCGGATTGCGAGACGACCTGCCTCATCGCGCGCAATGGATCCGTCGAGTGGATGTGCGTGCCCAGACCTGACTCCCCCAGCATCTTCGGAGCGGTCCTCGATCGCAGTGCGGGTCACTTTCGCGTCGGCCCCTACGGTCAGTCCGTCCCCGCCGCGCGGCGATATCTGCCCGGCGGCTTGATCGTCGAGACGACGTGGCAGACCGAAACCGGTTGGCTCATCGTCCGCGATGCGCTCGTGATGGGTCCGTGGCACAACACCGATCAACGTTCTCGCACCCACAAGCGCGCGCCGAGCGACTGGGATGCCGAGCACATCCTGCTCCGCACCATCAAATGCGTCAGCGGCACAGTCGAACTGGAGATGAGCTGCGAACCCGCATTCGATTACCACCGCGCCCCGGCGAAGTGGGAGTACACCGGCAAGGTGTACGAGGAAACCACCGCAACCTGCGAGGCGAGCGCGGACGGCGACCAGCCCACGTTGAAGCTCACCACCAATCTCCGCATCGGCATCGAGGGCCGCGAGGCCCGCGCCCGCACCCGAATGACCGAGGGCGACAACGTGTTCGTCGCGCTCTCGTGGTCGGATCTGCCTGCGCCGCAGACGTTCGAGGAAGCTGCCAGCAAAATGTGGCAGACCTCGGAATGTTGGCGCCAGTGGATCACGATCGGCCGATTCCCGGATCACCCGTGGCGGGGCTACCTGCAGCGGAGCGCGCTGACACTCAAGGGTCTGACCTATGCGCCTACCGGTGCACTGCTTGCGGCGTCCACCACCTCGCTTCCGGAAACACCTGGTGGAGAACGGAACTGGGACTACCGCTACACGTGGGTACGTGATTCGACGTTCGCGCTGTGGGGTCTGTACACGCTCGGACTCGACCGGGAGGCCAACGACTTCTTCGCGTTCATGTCCGATGTGGCAACGACGGCGAACGGCGAAGTCAATCCCCTGCAGGTGATGTACGGCATCGGCGGAGAGAAGACGCTCGACGAGAGCGAACTGCCGCACTTGTCCGGCTACGACGGCGCACGCCCGGTCCGCATCGGTAACGGTGCCTACGACCAGGAACAGCACGACATCTGGGGCACGATGCTCGACTCGGTGTACCTGCACGTCAAGTCGCGCGAGCACGTCCCCGAATTCCTGTGGCCGCTGCTCAAACGACAGGTCGAAGAGGCGATCGCGAACTGGCGCAAGCCCGATCGCGGCATCTGGGAAGTGCGCGGCGAACCGCAGCACTTCACCTCATCGAAATTGATGTGTTGGGTCGCGCTCGATCGCGGTGCCAAACTCGCCGACATCCACGGCGAGAAGGAGTACTCGGCCCAGTGGAACGAAATCGCCGACGAGATCAAGGCAGATATTCTCGAGAACGGCACCGATTCCCGCGGTGTGCTCACTCAGCGCTACGGCGACCCGTCGCTGGACGCGTCACTGTTGCTCGCACCGCTGCTGCGGTTCCTTCCCGCCGAGGACGAGCGAATCCGTGCCACGGTGCTCGCCATCGCCGACGAGTTGACCGAGGACGGCCTGGTTCTGCGCTATCGAACCGACACGACCGACGACGGCTTGGCGGGCGAAGAGGGTACGTTCACGATCTGCTCCTTCTGGCTCGTCTCGGCGCTGGTGGAGATCGGAGAACTTCCGCGCGCCAAGCACCTCTGCGAACGTCTTCTGGGATACGCGAGCCCGCTCAAGCTCTACGCCGAGGAAATCGACCATCGCACCGGCCGTCACCTCGGCAATTTCCCGCAGGCATTCACCCACCTGGCACTGATCAACGCGGTGGTGCATGTCATCCGTGCCGAGGAAGCTCAGATGTCGGGGCACTTCCAGCCGGCACACGCCAACCCCTGAGAGGAAGGTTCAGCGGCCGAGTTGCCTCGCCCATTCGGCGATCAGCTCGGCCGCGGGTTTTGCCTGTGCACGACGATGACCGGTACCGGCCCACATCGACAGCCCTGACGGGTCGCCCGCAGCTGCGGCTTTCGCGCGCATCGGTGCGGTCAAGTAGTGCAGATCCGGGTACGCCAGCGGTGCGGCTTCGGAGTTCACACGTATGAACTCGTTCACCAGCCCCCTCGCCGGACGTCCGGAAAACGCTCGCGTCACCGCAGTATCGGGCGCACGTGTCAGTTGCTCGCGATGGACGGGCTTGGTACCGGCCTCGGGGGTGTTCAGGAACGCCGTTCCGAGCTGCCCGGCATGTGCCGCGCCCGAATCCAGCAGCGGCGCAATGTCGTTGCCGTCCATCAGGCCACCCGCAGCAATTCGCGGCAGGTCGGATATCTCGCGCACGGCCACCAGGAGTTCGGTCAGCGGCTCGTCCGGGGCAGACCCGTCGAAGGTGCCTCGATGACCGCCCGCTTCCGGGCCCTGCACCACGAGAGCATCGACGCCGTTGGCGGTGGCCACCGACGCGTCCGACGCGGTGGCAACAGTGGCCCATACCTCGGTACCCACCGCGTGCAACTGGGCGACCTCGTCCGCGTCGAACGTCGCAAACGTGCTGGACACCACCGGCACCGGGTGCGCGAGCAGCCAAGCGAACTTCTCGGCGTAGAAATCGTCTCGTCGCACCAGCTCTCCAGGCTCGGCGTCGAAACGCTCGAACCAGGATGCCAGATGCTCGGCATAGGACTCGACGTCCGCACCTGAAGGCACCTCCGGCAGGAAGAGATTGACGCCGAACAGCACGTCGCGTACCGAATCGATCTGCGCTGCAAAGGTTTCGGGTGTCAGCAATGCGCCCGCGATCATGCCGAGACCGCCCGCCTCCGAGACCGCACGGGCGAGTTCGGGAGTACTCGGGCCACCTGCCATCGGGGCACCGACAACGGGAACACGTAGCTGCTTCAGAATCGGCGTCGTCACAGATACGGAATGTACTCGCCCGCCACGGCAGGGTGTGGCGGGACCGCGCGCCCCTGTTGCCGACTGCGCGCCCCTGCTCCGATGCGAGCGGGGGCGCGCAGTCGACACACAGGGTGTGAGGTTGCTGCCGTCGACCAGGGACTGCTGCCCTACTTCTTCGGCTTGTCCGACGAGGATTCCGAGGACAACGCTGCGACGAAGGCTTCCTGCGGCACCTCGACCCGACCGATCGTCTTCATCCGCTTCTTGCCTTCCTTCTGCTTCTCGAGCAGCTTGCGCTTACGGCTGATGTCGCCGCCGTAGCACTTTGCCAGCACATCCTTGCGGATCGCGCGGATGTTCTCGCGGGCGATGATGCGAGATCCGATCGCGGCCTGGATCGGTACCTCGAACTGCTGACGTGGGATCAGTTCCTTGAGCTTGGTGGTCATCTTGTTGCCGTAGGCCGCGGCAGCGTCCTTGTGCACGATTGCCGAGAACGCGTCGACGGCCTCGCCCTGCAGCAGGATGTCGACCTTGACCAGCGCGCCGCTCTGCTCACCGATCTCCTCGTAGTCGAGGCTGGCGTATCCGCGGGTACGAGACTTGAGGATGTCGAAGAAGTCGAAGATGATCTCGGCCATCGGAATGGTGTAGCGCAGCTCCACGCGGGTCTCGGACAGGTAGTCCATGCCGCCGAGTTCGCCACGTCGTCCCTGGCACAGTTCCATGATGGAACCGATGAACTCGCTGGGCGAGATGATGGTGCACTTGACCATCGGCTCGAACACTTCCCGTGCCTTGCCCTCGGGCCAGTACGACGGGTTGGTGACGATGTGTTCGGCACCGTCCTCCATCTCGACGCGGTACACCACGTTCGGGGAGGTCGAGATCAAGTCCAGATTGAACTCTCGCTCGAGTCGCTCGCGAGTGATCTCCATGTGCAGCAGTCCGAGAAAGCCGCAGCGGAACCCGAAGCCCAGAGCCACAGAGGTCTCCGGTTCGTAGGTCAGTGCCGCATCGTTGAGTTGCAGCTTCTCGAGAGCGTCGCGCAGGTCGGGATAATCCGAACCGTCGAGCGGATACAGGCCCGAGTAGACCATCGGACGCGGCTCGCGGTAGCCGGTCAGCGGCTCGGTCGCGCCCTTGCGGAAGGTGGTGACGGTGTCGCCGACCTTGGACTGACGGACGTCCTTCACACCGGTGATGAGATAGCCCACCTCGCCGACGCCGAGCCCTTTGGTGGGTTTGGGGTCGGGCGAGACGATGCCGACCTCGAGCAACTCGTGCGTCGAGCCGGTCGACATCATCGTGACCTTCTCGCGCGGATTCAAGGTGCCGTCGACGACTCGAACGTAGGTGACGACGCCACGGTAGGTGTCGTACACCGAGTCGAAGATCATTGCGCGGGCCGGTCCGTCCGGGTTGCCGACCGGAGCCGGAACCAGCTTGACGACCTCGTTGAGCAGCTCCTCGACGCCCACTCCGGTCTTCCCGGACACCCGCAACACGTCGTCGGCCTCGCACCCGATGATGTGGGCGATCTCGGCCGCGTAGCGGTCCGGGTCGGCGGCGGGCAGGTCGATCTTGTTGAGCACCGGAATGATGGTGAGTTCTTTGTCGAGCGCCAGATACAGGTTGGCGAGCGTCTGTGCTTCGATGCCCTGCGCGGCGTCGACGAGCAGCACTGCACCTTCGCAGGCATCGAGTGCGCGTGAGACCTCGTAGGTGAAGTCGACGTGGCCGGGCGTGTCGATGAGGTGCAGTACGAATTCGTCACCGTCCACGACCCACGGGAGCCGGACGTTCTGCGCCTTGATGGTGATGCCGCGCTCGCGCTCGATGTCCATCCGGTCCAGGTACTGAGCGCGCATCGACCGGTCGTCGACGACTCCCGTGAGCTGCAACATCCGGTCGGCCAGCGTCGACTTACCGTGGTCGATGTGGGCGATGATGCAGAAGTTCCTGATCCTGGACGGATCGGTGAACGTCGTGTCGGCGAAGCTGGGCACTCGTATCCTTCGGCTGGCGTGTTCGAAATGAGCGAACGGGTGTCCTTATCGTCCCACGCCGAGAACGGTGCGCCGTCCCCGGCTGTCCGACTCGTGTTCACGTTGCCGTGGATCGGGCGATGAGCAGCGGTGTCGGCATGGCTACACTCGCCGCATGGCTGGCAACTGGAGCAGATTCGGCAAGGAACTGGGCAAGATCGCGATGCGCGAAGGCCCTCGACTGCTGCGTCAACTGCAGAAATCCGGTGCCCTGCAGAAGGGCAAGGACGCGATCAGCGGAACGGCCACCCGCACCTCCGCCCCGACTCCTCGTCCGGGCCGTCCGGTGGCGTCGCAGACCAGGCCGACGGCGCAACGCGCCCGCACCGTCGAGTACTCCCCCGACCTCGACGGCAAAGCCGATCCCGGAGAGATCGTCTGGACCTGGGTCACGTACGAGGAAGACGCCAGCCAGGGCAAAGATCGCCCGGTGTTGGTCATCGGACGCGAGGGCAAGAACTTGCTGGGGCTGATGCTGTCGAGCCAGAGCAGCCGTGACGGAGACCGCGACTGGCAATCGATCGGGTCCGGTTCCTGGGACGCGGAAGGGCGACCGAGCTGGATTCGCCTCGACCGAGTGCTCGACGTGCCGGAGGACGGCATCCGCCGCGAAGGCGCGATTCTGAGCAAGCCCCAATTCGATTCCGTCGCACACAGATTGCGGAGCGACTTCGGCTGGAACTGACCTCGTGCGCGTTTTGCGTAGGCACAGCTACGCAAAACGAGCACGAGGGGCTATGCCAGTCGGGTGATTTCCACGACCACGTCGAGAGCCGTCGAACCGCCACCGGAGAAGATGCCCTTCAGCGGTGGCACGTCGGCGTAGTCGCGGCCGAGCCCGACCGAAACGTGCTGCTCGTTGACAGCGATGGCGTTGGTCGGGTCGTAGCCCCACCACGCGCCGGTCCAGGCCTCGATCCAGGCGTGACTCTGGCCCTCGACCGTCGCACCGATCGCGGCCTGCTTCTTCGGGTGCAGGTAGCCCGAGACGTACCGGCTGGGGATGCCGACGCTCCGCAGCATCAGCAAGGTCAGGTGGGCGTAGTCCTGGCAGACGCCCTTCTTCTCCGACCACGCTTCCACGGCCGAGGTGTGCACGCCCGTGGTTCCCGGCACGTACGACATCTCCTGGTTCACCCAGTTGGAGATCTCCACCACCGATTCCTGCGGCGGCAGTCCCTTCGACAGCTTCTTCGCCACCGACGAGAGTTGCCTGTTCTTCGGCACGTACTCGGTGTTGTCGAGGACCTCGTTGAACCGGTCGATGACCGGATCACTGGCCAGTTCCTCCCAGGAGGCGTTCTCGTCGGGGTAGACGAAGGGATCGGTTTCGACCACGGACGATCCGGTGACCTCGAGCTCGGTGTGCGGCGCGTGCAGGTCGAACGCCGTCACCGCCGTGCCCCAGTAGTCGGTGTACCGGTAGGAGCGCGTCACCGGGTTGGTCTCGACTCGGTTCAGAATCACGTTCTGCCGGTTGTCACTTCGCGGCGTCAAACGAGCCTCGTTGTACGACGACGTCACCGGTGCGTCGTACTGATAGCCCGTGGTGTGCACGACACGCATACGCCAGCTCACAGTTCACCTTCCAATTGATCTTCGTAAGCGCCGGATCCGGCATCCGTCCACGCCACCCACGGCGCGGCGTGGAAGTACTGCTTGGAAATTGCCTCGCCGAGTTCACGGCATGTCTCCTGCAGAGCCAGGAGGCGCTCCTGCAGGTCTTCGAGAATGGCTCCGGGGCGCAGGAATTCGAGCTCGCTGCGGGCCCGACCGAGCAGTCGCTGAGCCTCGGCGCGGGCACCGACGCGACTGTTCGGCTGATGGTCGAGCTCGTCGAGGCAGCGCTCCGCTTCGGTCAGTGCATAGAACACCGATCGCGGAAACAGCCTGTCCAACAACATGAATTCGAGAACTCGCTGCGCATCGAGCGCGCCACGGTAGGTCCGCAGATAGGTGTCGTGTGCGCCTGCGGAGCGCAGGACGGTGACCCATGCAGGCGAGGACGGCCGGTCACCCGCACGCGAGAGCAGCAGCCGCACGATCATGTCGATGCGTTCCACCGACCGCCCGAGGAGCAGGAAGCGATATCCGTCGTCTCGGCTGAGCGTCGAGTCGGCCAGGCCGGCGAACATCGCCGCGCGTTCCTCGATGTAGCTGAAGAACTCGTACGGCCCGGTTCTCTTCGACGCCCTCATGCGTTCGTTGAGGCCGTTGTAGGTGGTATTGAGGCACTCCCACATTTCGGTGGAGGTCACTTCTCTTGCCCCACGGGCGTTCTCACGGGCACTCGACAACGAGTCCACGATGGAACCCAATCCGTCTCGGCTGAAGGCGACGACCTCGGTCAGCGACCACACGTCGAGCGAGACATCGGGCTCGTGCTTGAACCCGAGTACTCGCAACAACACTCGCGAAGTGTGGTCGGGATCGACCGTGGCGTCCTCCAGAAGCTGGTGGACGGTGACATCGAGAATGCGGGCAGTGTCGTCCGCTCTCTCCACATACCGTCCGATCCAGTAGAGCGACTCTGCGTTGCGCGCGAGCATTTACTGTCCACCGCCGTTCGAGTCCGAGTTCGTTGCCTGCTGCTGCTGTTGCTGTTGCTGCTGCTGCTGATTCATTTGCTGATCCATCGTCAATTCCGGGCCCTGCTCGGCCATCGGCGACTCCGGCGGAACGCTCACGATCTCCTCGCCCGCCAGTTCCTGCTCCTCCTGAGAGGTTCGGGTCGCGAGCACCCAGGTGTCCTTGCTGCCGCCGCCCTGGCTCGAGTTGACCACGAGTGATCCCTCCGGCAACGCCACCCGGGTCAGGCCGCCGGGCAACACCCAGACGTCGTCGCCGTCGTTGACCGCGAACGGCCGCAGGTCGACGTGCCGAGGTACCAATCGATCACCGATCTTCGTCGGCACCGTCGAGAGCTGTACGACGGGTTGTGCGATCCAGCCACGCGGATCTGCGCGGACCTTCTTGCTGATGGTGGCGAGTTCCTTCGGCGAGGCATCGGGCCCGAACACGATGCCGTAACCGCCCGACCCTTCCACCGGCTTGATGACCAGCTCGTCGATGCGATCGAGGACTTCCTCGCACTCGTCGTCGAGCCAGCACCGGAACGTGTCGACGTTGGCCAGCAACGGCTTCTCACCCATGTAGTAGTCGATGATCGTCGGAACGTAGGTGTAGACCAGCTTGTCGTCGCCGACGCCGTTTCCGACGGCACTCGAGATGACGACGTTGCCTGCGCGGGCGGCATTGACGAGACCGGCCACGCCCAGCACCGAATCGGGTCGGAACTGCATGGGGTCGAGGTAGTCGTCGTCGATGCGTCGGTAGATGACGTCGACCTGGCGCTCGCCCTCGGTGGTGCGCATGTAGACGATGTTGTCTCGGCAGAACAGGTCGCGTCCCTCGACGAGCTCGACGCCCATCAGCCGGGCGAGCAGCGAGTGCTCGAAGTACGCCGAGTTGGCCACGCCGGGAGTGAGAACCACCACGGTCGGGTCGGCCTCGTTGAGGGCGGCCGCCGCGCGCAGTGCCCGCAGCAGGTGCGTGGCGTAATCGCCGACGGCGCGGACGCGGTGGCTGGCGAACAGGTCGGGGAACACCCGGGCCATGGTGCGTCGGTTCTCCATGACGTAGGACACGCCCGACGGTGACCGTAGGTTGTCCTCGAGCACTCGGAAGGTGCCCTGGGCGTCTCGAACGAGGTCGATGCCTGCGACGTGGATCCGCACACCGTTGGGCGGCGTGATGCCGACCGCTTCCCGGTGGAAATGTTCACAGGAGGTCACCAGTCGCTTCGGAACCACACCGTCGCGCAGGATCTCCTGGTCGCCGTAGATGTCGGCGAGGAACATCTCGAGGGCCTTGACGCGCTGCTTGATGCCGCGCTCGAGACGTGACCATTCACCTGCTGCGATGACGCGCGGAACCTGGTCGAGCGGGAAAGGGCGTTCCTGGCCGGACAGTGAGAACGTGATGCCCTGGTCGATGAAGGCTCGACCCAGCGCGTCGGATCTCGCGTCCAGGTCCACCGCATTCGCCGGGGCGAGTGCGGTGTGAATTCCCTTGTACGGAGTTCGGGTTCGCCCGTCCGCGTCGAACATCTCGTCGAAAGCGAGACTGTATTTTCCGACGTCGGAGTACCCGCCGAATACCCCGTCGACCTCGGGTTCGACACGATCCGCTGTCTTGGTCTTCGTCGCTTTGGCCTTGTTGGTGGCATGCGTTGCCGATCGCGGACTCATTCTGGCCATGTTGCTACAGAGACAGGAGTTAGGCGCGGTGGAAGCGTTAATTTCTTGAAACGGCGTCACGGGGCGAGGCCGAATTGGGTTCTTCCCAGCTGTGCTGGTATTCTCGATCTTCGGCGCAGGGCTCCAACGCTCAGCAGCAGACTTCGGGCATTCCAGCATGGATCGCCCTGACCGGAATACCGACGAAGACGACAAGGATTTTACGCGTGGCCAATATCAAGTCCCAGAAGAAGCGGATTCTCACCAACGAGCGTGCACGCCTGCGCAACCAGTCGGTGAAGTCCTCCCTTCGTACCGTCATCCGCTCGTTCCGCGAGGCGCAGGCTGCGGGCGACAAGGACAAGGCTTCCGAGATTCTCCTCGACGCAGGCCGCAAGCTCGACAAGGCCGCCAGCAAGGGCGTCATCCACAAGAACCAGGCAGCCAACAAGAAGTCGGCACTGGCTCTCGCTGTCAACAAGCTCTGATACACCACTGAGCTCGATCGAGCCCGCTGCATCCGACGAGGATGCAGCGGGCTTTGTCGTGCGCTGTCGGCCCCACGACGCTACGAACCCAGTGACGCAACCTCGGCGACCGCTCTCTCCACGGCGTAGTCCGCATCCGCTGCTTGGCCTTTGACGTCCGCGTTCAATTGCGCCACCACGCGCAGCGCCTGAGCGATCGATCGGCCGTTCCACCCACGCGCCTGGCCCTGCGCCTTCTTGATCTTCCACGGCGGCATCCCCAACTCGCCTGCCATCCGGAACGGGTCGCCGCGACCGGCCGAACCCACGAGAGCAATGGTGCGCACGGCATCGGCCAAGGCGTCGGCGAGCAGCACGTGCGCCACGCCTCGATGCATCGCCCAGCGCAGAGCCTCGAGAGCGCCTGCGCGGTCACCGATCACCGCTTTGTCTGCGACGTCGAATCCCGAGACCTCGGCCTTGCCCGAGTAGTACCGACGCACTGCGGGCAGATCGACCTTGCCCCCGGTATCGGAGACCAACTGCGAACAGGCCGAGGCCAATTCGCGAAGTTCGTTGCCGACGGACTCGACGACCGCCTCGATCACTTCGCTGCTCACCCGAACATCAGCGGCACGGAACTCGCCGCGCACGAAGTCGATGCGTTCGGCCGGTTTGGTGAGCTTGACGCACTCGTGAACCTGCGCGCCACATTTCTGTAGGGCACCGACCATCGCCTTGGCCCTACCGCCGCCGGAGTGCATGACCACCACGACTGCGCCCTCGGGCGGATCGGTAGCAGCGTCGAGAACCAACGCAGCCGCGTCCTTGCCTGCCTCTGCCGCAGCCTCGAGCACGAGAACACGGTCCTCGGCGAACAGCGACGGACTGAGCAGTTCGGCGAGTTCGGGGGCGCTGGCATCACCGGTGCGCAAGCGCGTGACCGGCAGGTCCTCCCCCGGTATCGCAGCGTTGGCACGCACTTGCGCCACGATCGCGGCGACCGCCCGATCCATCAGAAGTTCCTCGTCGCCGAGAACCAGATGCAGAGGAGCCACACTCGAAGTCACGACCATGATCGTGCCATGTGCGGCCGACACTTCGAGCATCCGCTTCTTCCGGCGACTCACCACAGTGCGTGCGCCGTCCACAGCGCCAGGGCCGCGATGGCCAGCAGTGCCGCCGCCCAGCGGATCACGGTGAACCGCAAGGCCGCCAACAGAGCGACCGTTGCGAACGCTGCCAGCGCGGCGCCCCATGGGCCGTCCGGAGTGACGATTCCCGCTGCAGGCACGGACGCGGCCCTTTCCGCCACTGCGATCAACCACCACAGCGGAGCCGACGCCAGCTGTGCCGTCAGCTCGGCGAACGAGATGCTGACAGTGGCGATCACGGCAGTGACGATGCCTACCACCGTGATCGGAGCAACGACCGGTGCGACCAGCACGTTCGCGGCGACGCCCACGACACTGAAGGTTCCCGTCATCGCCGCCACCACCGGAGCCGTCACCGCGTGGGCTGCTGCGGCGACGGCGACCACCTCGGCGGCTGCTCTGGGCCAGCCACGGGCCCGAAGCCAGTCCACCCAGATCGGTGCGACCAGCACCAGCCCGGCGGTGGCGAACACCGACAGCACGAAGCCGACGTCGACCGCCAGCCTCGGCCACCACGCGAGCAGCCCCAACACAGCGCCACACAGCGCCGGAACTGCTTGCCTACGTCTGCCGGTCACCAACGCCAACAGTCCGATCGACCCCATCACTGCCGCCCGCACCACACTCGGTGACGGGCGGGCCACGACCACGAACGCCACGAGGACGAAGAACGCCACCACAACTGTGGCGCGAGGACCGATCCCGATGCCTCGCAACACCAACAGGACCGCACCGATCACGATCGAGAAATTTGCGCCGGAGACTGCCGTCAGATGTGTCAGCCCGGCTGCTCGGAAGTTCTCGACCACCGTCTCGTCCAACCGCGACACATCCCCGACCACGAGACCGGGCAGCAGACCGGCCCTGTCCGGCGGCATCGAATTCTGCGCCACCTCAGCCAGTTTCGATCGAAATGTGCCGGCTGCGGCAGAGACGATCCCGGGCTCGGCCACGGTGACGGGCGGACCCGAGGTGCGGATCACCCCCACGCTCATGTCCGGTCGAATCGGCGCACCGAGCCGGCCGCGCACGGTGATCTCCTGTCCCGGAAGCAGCGCCGACCAACTCGACTCCGGTGCGATGATCGACACCCGTCCGCCGACGTACAGTGCTTCACCGCCCACGTCGACACGGGTCAACTCGGCCTTCAGCATCACCGTCGGAGATCCGGGTGCCGACAATCGACGCGGGTCCTCCTCGAGCTGCACCGACGCCGTTATCCACGCTCGATTTTCTGCGGCCGAGGCCACGGGATGTTCGGCCAACGCGCGCATCTGAAGCCAGATCGCTCCGCCGAAGCACAGGGCGAGCACGATCACCGCCGCTGCACCGGCCGTACTCGAGCCCGGCAAGGGGCGTCGAACAGTCACTCCGCACAACGCCATCGCCACGAGCAGCACGACGGCGACGGCCGCGGCGGTGGCGACCAGTGCGGCACCAGGGCCACCGAGAATTCCGATCGCGGTGATCGACCAGCACACCGCGGCGGCGGGCACGAGGCGCACGTCGAACGGCAGGAATTCCTCTGCTCCCGCCGTAGTGGGCGACGCGGCATCGGTGGTCATCCGATGTGCACCAGATCGCGGATCTTAGCCAGCCTGCCGGGCCCGATGCCGTCCACTTCGGCGAGCTGGTCCACAGTGACGAAGCGGCCGTTGAGATCTCGCCAACTCACGATCGATGTCGCGGTCACCGGCCCCACCCCTGGCAACGCGTCCAGTTCTGCGACGGTCGCGGCGTTGAGGTCCACCGTCCCGCCCGGTGCTGCACCTTCTGGACCGGCCGGTGCACCTCCGGCTGCCGCAGTACCGCTCTCGGATGTCGTGCCGCTGACCGGAGGGGCTCCCTCCGGTGGCACCACTCCGACGACGATCTGATCAGCGTCGGCGACTCGCGCGGCCATGTTCAGTGCCAGCAGATCGGCGCCCTCGACTGCGCCGCCCGCTGCGGCCAACGCGTCGGCCACCCGCGAACCCGGTTGCAGCCGTACCAATCCGGGTTTCCTCACCAGGCCGACGACACTCACGACCAGTTCGGCCTCGGCGCTCGGCACAGGATCGACCGCGTCCCCGGTTCCCACCGTTCCGGGGGTATCCGCTGTGTCGGTCGCGACCACGGCGAGCGGCGGAGCAGGAGCCGGGGTCGGCGCATCACGGAACACCGCGAATGCCGCGACGAGTACGACGAATATTCCTGCTACCGCCAGCGCCAGTGCCCCCGGCTTCCCGGGATCCACTCGGGCGGTTCGCCACCGCTGCGGCAGCAGGGACGACCACGGGGTACCGGCTCGCTGCGCCTGCGGCAGCAGCCAATCGGGTTCCGAGGATTCGGCATCCAGGGCCGTTTCGTCGGCGTCGACGCGATCGCGCACCGAAACATGTTGTCTGCGCACGGAGTTCAATCGCGCTACCGTGTGCGCCCGATCCTCGCTACCGCCCATGCATCAGGACGCTAGCGCCAGGGATCGGCGTTCGGTCACGGAAAGTGCAGGCCGAGAATTGCCCTGTGCACAACTCGATGACTGTGGACGAACCGGGTGATCGACGCCGCTATCGGCGTGCCGGAGCCACGACGACACCGACAGCGCCGGGGCCGACATGGGCACCGAGTACAGCACCGAAGGGATAGACATCGATGCTGGTCGACTGCGGGATGCGGGAGGTCAGCATTGCGGCCACGTCCTCGGCGCGCTCCGCGCACTGCATGTGATGCACCGCGAGCGCAACCCCCGATTCGTCACCTACCTCGGTTGCGGCTGCGACAGCCGCGTCGACCAGCTTGTTCAGCGCCTTGGACGATGTCCGCGTCTTTTCCCGCAGCACCAGTTTGCCGTCACTGATGTGCAGTACCGGCTTCATGGCAAGCGCGGTACCGAGCAATGCTGCCGCAGTGCCGATGCGGCCTCCGCGTCGCAAGTGGTCGAGTCGATCGACGACGATGAAACACCTCGTCGACGTCGATGCCGCGACGGCGTCACGGTAGACCTCGTCCAGGTCTGCTCCCCTGCCGGCGGTGGCGGCCGCAGCCAGTGCCGCGAAGCCCAGTCCCATTCCGGCCGAGGCGGAATCGACGACTCGAACGGCGGAGCCCACGTGAGCTGCGGCCTGGCGTGCAGCTTCCCACGTGCTGGACAGTCCGCGGGAGATATGGAGGGCAACCACACCTGCACCCCGACTGTGTTCGAGAGCCGCGGCATAGACCTCGGTCAACTCACCCGGCGAGGCCCCTGCGGTGGTCACCGGCTTTCCCGAGGTGGAGTGTTCGGGAATCTCGTCGACGCCCTCGCGATGGTCGATTTCGTCGACGAGCACATGCAGTGGCACCAGTGCGATGCCTCGCTTTTCGGCGAGTGCGACCGGCAGACAGGACGAGGAGTCGGTGACGACGGCGACGGTCATGGCGTTCGGGTGACCGACCCGGCGGTGACGGGTCGCAGCACTTCCAGCATCGACGCGGCCACCGCGACGTGGGCATCCCACCCCCAGTGGATACCGTCGGGGTTCGCGTTCTCGGACTCGATGTTCGGGCGCACCGCGTCGGCGAGGTCGACCATGGGGACGTTGTTGTTCGAGCTCCACGCGCGCAGCGCACGCACAGCGGGTTCGCGACCCGAATGCACCTGGCCGTAGGCGTCGCAGCGGTGCACCGACGGGTAGGTACCGATCACAGGAAGTTCGGGCCGCACGTAGGCCAACGCTGCGCGGGTCTGCTCGAGGTATTCGACGCTGAGCCGCGGCGGCAGTGCCACCGGCCAACCCAGATGCGACAGCACAGGTTGCACCGCTTGGTACCCCGCGCGAACGACCCGGCGAAGTGCAGGCGGTCTGATGTATCTGATCTGCTCCCGGAGCGCAGTCGGCAACGGTGACGGGAGTGAATCCATGCCGCCGATTCCCAGTACGACGGCACCGGCGTGAGGAATAGCGGCCCACACTCGCGGATCCTGGGTCAGTGCCCACCACGCATCACGACTGGTCCAACCGATGCGCGCGACCAGTTCCACCGTCCAACCCAGTTCCGCCGCAACGAGATTGGGCCACAAGCGCGGGTCGTCGACGGGCAGTCCGCCCTCCGGTCCGTAGTAGCTCAGCGAGTCCGCGAGCACGAGCAGCGCGGGCCGCGCCGTCGTCTCGTCAGAGGACGTCACTGGCCACTCGCGCCGAGGCGTTCCACACGTCCAGTCGCCAGGACGGGTTCTCGCCCGGTCCGTGCGCACCGAGTTGCACCCAGCTGGTGTTGGCGAGACCACCGAGCACCGGCCAGCGATCGACCGGTAGGTCCAGCAGCGCCGCTGAGAGTGCTGCGATCAGTCCACCGTGCGCAACGAGAACGAGCGGTCGCTCGCTGCCGTCGAGACCCCATTCGGTGACACCGGCCAGCAGCTCACGGACCAGTGGCACGCTGCGTCGGGCGACGTCGATACGACTCTCGCCACCCGGTGGGGCAATGGTGGCGTCGGCCCGCCAGGTGGGGCGAGCACCGGGCGCGATGTCGTCGACTTCGGTGTGGGTCAGTCCCTGCCACTGACCCAGATGGGTCTCGCGTAGACGCTGGTCGGTCGATACCGACACTCCCGCGGCCTCGCCGAGTGCCTCGGCGGTGTCGAGAGCTCGACGCAGATCGGAGGAGACGATCCTGATCGGCTCACGCGTCGCCAGCTCGGCGGCCGCCGACTTCGCCTGACTCCGTCCGAGCTCGGAAAGATCGGTGTCGAGCTGACCCTGCATGCGGTCGGTGGCGTTGTACTCCGTTTGACCGTGCCGAAGCAGGATGAGCCGTCGAATCATTGCTCCGATTCCGGAGCCGGATGCTGACCGAGACCGGGAACCTCGATGGTCGGGCAGTCCTTCCACAGCCGCTCGAGGGCGTAGAAGTTGCGCTCCTCGTTGTGCTGGACGTGCACGACGATGTCGGAGTAGTCCAGCAGCGCCCAGCGGCCCTCTCTTGTGCCCTCGCGACGGACCGGCTTGTGTCCGGCCTCACGGAGCTGATCCTCGATGTTCTCCACGATCGCGTTGACCTGACGTTCGTTGGGTGCGGAGGCGATCACGAAGCAATCGGTGATGTAGAGCTGATCGGAGACGTCGAGAATCACCACGTCGCCGGCCAGTTTGTCGTCTGCTGCGAGTGCGGCGATTCGCGCCATCTCGGTGGCTTCGGCTGTTGCAGTCACTTCGGTGTACTCCCACTCGTATGGCTCGGGTTCGCGGTCATTGCGCTGGTGACCGACCCTGCCTGTTGCTTCTTCTGTGGCGCCGGCTCCGACATGGTGACGGATCCGTCGAGACGCTGAGCGCCTCGTGGTCTGTAGAGATTTCTCTTCGAGATGTATTGCACGACGCCGTCCGGTACGAGATACCAGACGGGCCGATTCTCACCGGCTCGAAGTCGACAGTCCGTCGACGATATCGCGAGTGCCGGGATTTCCATCAATGTGAGAGTGTCCGCGGGCAGCGACCGAAGGTGATTGGCCAGATGTTCGACGCCGAGCTCGAACCCCGGACGCGACACACCGACGAACTTGGCGAGCTCGAACAACTCCTCCCAGTTCTGCCACGTGAGGATCGACTCGAGCGCGTCCGCGCCGGTGATGAAGTACAGCTCCGCATTGGGATGCTGCGTCCGCAGATCGCGCAGGGTGTCGACGGTGTAGGTCGACTTCTCCCGATCGACGTCCACCCGGCTGACCGAGAAACGCGGATTGGACGCCGTCGCGATGACGGTCATCAGGTACCGGTCCTCGGCCGGGCTGACCGATTTGCCTTCCTTCTGCCATGGGTTGCCGGTGGGAACGAAGATGACCTCGTCCAGACCGAACTTGTTCGCCACTTCGCTGGCAGCGACGAGGTGCCCGTGATGAATCGGGTCGAAGGTGCCGCCCATGACGCCCAAACGGCGAACGGACGGCCTACCTGTGTCGTCGCCTGGGTCGGATTCGCGCTGCACAACTGCCGATTCTACGTCCGAGGTACCTCCGGGCGTCACACGCCTCACACCGGCAACAGTCGTGAGACCACGGTGGCCAGCTGCTGAGCCGATCGACATTCGTGCATGGCGATCACGTCGGCGTACACCTTGGCGGCCGAATCGCCGGATCCCCACTGCGATTTCGGTTCGGGATTGAGCCAATAGGCGTATTTGGCCACCGAGACGATGTGTGCCAGTGCGGGCAGCTTCGGTTCCCGGTAATTGGTGCGGGCATCGCCGAGTATCAGCACCGAGCTACGACTGGTGACCGCGTGCGCGTATTTCTCGTCGAATGTCGTCAGGGCATGGCCGTAGTCCGAGTGCCCGTCGTACGTCACCAGATCGGACTCCCGGATGATGCGGCTCATCGCAGCGCCGAGGTCGGAACCGGAGTCGAAGAATCGCGTCACCTCGTCGGTGGAATCGATGAACGCGAAGATCCGCACTCGCGAGAACTGCTCGCGCAACGCGTGCACCAACAACAGGGTGAAGTTGCTGAAACCTGCCACCGAGCCCGAGACATCGCACAGCACAACCAATTCGGGGCGGGCTCGACGCGGCTTGCGCTCGACCAGATCGATCGGGATCCCTCCGGTGGACATCGACTTGCGCAGCGTACGGCGCAGATCGATGGAGCCGTGCCTGCTTCGGCTGCGCCGCACCGCAAGTCGCGAGGCCAACAGCCGAGCCAGCGGTGTGACGTTGCGTCGCAGCGCCGCCATCTCCGTGTCGGAAGCCCGCAGAAAATCGACTTCCTCCGCGAGCTTGGGCACGCCGTAGCTCGCCACCCGCTCACGGCCAAGCTTCTCGGCCGACCGGCGTCTCGTCTCGCTCTCGACCATCTTGCGTAGGTCGGCGATGCGTTGCGCTGCAGTGCGTTTGGCCACCTCGGACTCGTAGTCGTCGGTGGGGCGATCGGGTGCATCGTCGCTCCGGCCGAGCAATCCGTCGAGGATCTTGCGCAGCAACGTATCGGGTGCGACGTCGCGCAGGGCCTGATACGCCGAGAACGAGGGCCCGTTCGAGGACTTGTACTGACCGAGTTCCTCGACCATCTGCGCGGCCAGCATCCGGGTCAGCTCCGCGGCCTCGGCCGAATCGTCCGAGAGCAGATCCACCAACAGCTCCCGGAGCGCGTCGATGTCGACGTCGCCGGCGTCGGTGCGAGGCAGCGCGGTATCGATCTGCCCCGAGTCCCTGGTGCCCGACGCAACAGGAAACCACAGGTCGAACAACGCGTCGAACACACCGCGATGGGTCGGTCGCCTCAGCAGCGCGCAGGCCAGCCCCTCGCGGACGGCTTCTCGGTCCAACAGATCCAGCACCGACATCACGCGTCCGGCATCCACGGTCTCCGACGGCCCCACCGAAATTCCGCGTCGACGCAGCGCCTCGACGAAGCCGACGAGGTGACCGGGAAGTCCGTGCGGGGCCAGCATGTCAGTTGAGCCGGAGTTCGGCAGCCGCCCGGACCTGGTCCGATTGATGCTTGAGCACCACGCCGAGCGTGGAGCGGACCGCATCGTCGTCGAGGGTGTCCATGCCGAGCGCCAGCAGAGTGCGTCCCCAGTCGATGGTCTCGGCCACCGACGGCAGCTTCTTGAGCTGCATTGCCCGCAGTACCCGCACGGTCTTGATCATCTGTTCCGCGATGGCCTCGGGCAGCTCGGGAACCCGGCTGGCGAGAATCCGGCGCTCGAGGTCGGCGTCGGGGAAGTCGAGGTGCAGGAACAGACAGCGGCGCTTGAGGGCCTCGGACAGTTCACGAGTGGCATTGGAGGTGAGCACCACGAACGGCGTGCGCTCGGCAACGATCGTGCCGAGCTCGGGAATGGTGATGGCGAAGTCGCTCAGCACCTCGAGCAACAGTCCTTCGATCTCGACGTCGGCCTTGTCGGTCTCGTCGATCAGCAGAACCGTGGGATCGGTACGCCGAATCGCCTGCAGGAGTGGCCGCGCCAGCAGGAACTCTTCGGAGAAGACGTCCAACTTGGTCGAGTCCCAATCGGCCGCGGTTCCCGACTGGATGCGCAGGATCTGTTTGGCGTGGTTCCACTCGTACAGCGCGCGGGCCTCGTCGACGCCCTCGTAACACTGCAACCGCACCAGCTCGGCACCGGTCGTCTGCGCGACGGCGCGGGCCAGCTCGGTCTTGCCGACGCCCGCCGGTCCTTCGATCAGCAGCGGCTTGCCGAGGCGATCGGCCAGGAACACCGAGGTGGCCGTGGCCTTGTCGGCCAGGTAACCCGTCTCGGCCAAACGCCTCTGGACGTCGTCCACGCTGGCGAACAGCGGGGGTGTCGTCGGTAGGGCACGATCCATGTCACAGCTCCTGATGATCGGGTGTGGCGGGTACTGCGAGGGGTGGTCAGTCTCGGACGTGCCCGTCGCCCCACACCGTCCATTTGGTGGAGGTCAATTCGGGCAGTCCCATGGGCCCACGGGCATGCAACTTCTGAGTCGAGATGCCGATCTCGGCTCCGAAGCCGAACTGCTCACCGTCGGTGAACGCGGTGGAGGCATTGACCATCACCGCGGCCGCGTCGACCCGCTGGGTGAACTCTCGTGCGGCACCGAGATCGGTTGCGACGATGGCCTCCGTGTGGCCGGAGCCGTACCGATCTATGTGCTCGATCGCCTCGTCGATACCGCCGACGACCTTCAGCGCGATATCGAGCGAGAGGTACTCCTGCGACCAGTCCTCGTCGTGCGCAGGCACGAGGCCGGCCAGGTCTCCGTGCACCGTGACGCTGTGCATCTGGAACGCCTGCAGCAACCTCGGCACCATGGTCTCGGCGATTGCCGCGTCGACCAACACGGTTTCGGCGGCGTTGCACACGCTGACCCTGCGGGTCTTGGCGTTGAGCACGATCTTCTCGGCCGTCTCGTGATCGGCGGACGCGTGCACGTAGACGTGGCAGTTTCCGACGCCGGTCTCGATGGTCGGGACGGTGGCATCGCGCACCACAGCAGCGATCAACCCCGCTCCACCACGCGGAATCACCACGTCCACCAGACCGCGCGCCTGAATGAGGTGCGTGACCGTGGCGCGGTCCGCGCTCCCGAGCAACTGCACTGAGCTCTCGGGCAGACCGTGATCGCGCAAGGCTCCCTGGAGGGCATCGACCAGCGCGGCGTTGGACTGGGCGGCCGACGAAGACCCGCGCAACAACACCGCGTTGCCGGACTTGAAGGCAAGCCCGAACGCGTCGACGGTGACGTTGGGCCGAGCCTCGTAGACCATGCCCACCACTCCGAGTGGAACTCGCAGCTGCCTGATCTCGAGCCCGTTGGGAAGCGTCGAGCCGCGGACGATCTCGCCGATCGGGTCGGGAAGCCCGGCCACCTGTCGCAGTCCCGCCGCGATGCCGTCGATGCGCGACCCGGTGAGCCGCAACCGGTCGATCAGACCCTCGTCGGTTCCGGCGGCTCGAGCGATCTCGATGTCGGACGCGTTCGCCGCGAGCACCGAATCCGCCGCAGCGACGACGGCGTCGGCCGCCGCGTGCAGCAACGAATCCTTCTGCGCGGTCGTCAGCAGTGCGAGCGCGCGCGAGGCGGTCCGCGCACGGCGCGCTGCAGCGTGCACGTTCTCGCGCTCGTCGGCAGTCGTGGTCGCCGATTCGGCCGAGACGGAAGCAGTCATGAACTACACAGTAATAGGGGCCGGGAATGAAGCTGCATCGCCGCGTCGTTGCAGCACAACGTCGAGATGATCGACTTCACCATCGTCGATTCACAAATGACCGGAGGAACCACCTGTGAGTGCACTGTTCGAGCCTTTGACCCTGCGCGACGTCACCTTCCCGAACCGGGTGTGGATGGCACCGATGTGCCAGTACTCGGCCGACGAGTCCGGTGAACACGTCGGCGTCGCGGGAGACTGGCATCGCACGCACCTGGTGAGCCGTGCGATCGGCGGTGCCGGTCTGATCATCACCGAGGCCACCGCCGTCAGCCCCGAGGGCCGCATCAGCCCGTCGGACCTCGGGATCTGGAACGACACCCAGGCCGACGCACTGGCGAAGATCGTCGCCGAGATCTCCTCCTTCGGTACCGTCCCGGGCATTCAGCTGGCACACGCCGGCCGCAAGGCGTCGACGGCTGCACCCTGGTCGGGTGGCAAGTCCTTGCCTTCCGAGGATTCTCGAAGCTGGGAGACCGTGGGCCCGAGCGCGATTGCATTCGGCGACTACGCCACTCCGCGGGAAGCAACAGCGGAGGACATCGCGAAAATCGTCGACGACTTCCGCACGGCCGCCCAGCGCGCCCTGAAAGCGGGATTTCGGGTGGCCGAGATACACGGCGCGCACGGATACCTCCTGCACCAGTTCCTGTCGCCTGCCAGTAACACTCGTACCGACTCGTACGGCGGCGATTTCGCAGCGCGCACACGTCTACTGATCGAGGTCGTCGACGCAGTGCGCGAGGTGTGGCCGGCCGAGCTTCCGGTGTTCGTTCGCCTGTCCGCCACGGACTGGCTGGACGAGCCCGAGAACAGTGAGGGCGCAGCACAATTGGAGGCCCCGAGTTGGACGTCGGATCAAACCGTCGCGCTGTCGCAGATCCTCACCGAGCACGGGGTGGATCTGGTCGACACCTCCACCGGAGGCAACGCCAGGGCCAACATCCCGGTCGGCCCTGGCTACCAGGTTCCGTTCGCACGACGCATCCAGAACGAGACCACGATGCCCGCCGCCGCAGTCGGCATGATCACCGAACCCAAGCAGGCGGAGGACATCGTCTCGCTCGGTGAGGCGACGGCCGTGCTGCTGGCGCGCGAACTACTGCGTGACCCGTACTGGCCACGGCGCGCTGCCCGCGAACTCGGCGTCGAGATGCTTCCGGCCGTGGCACCGCAGTACGAGAGGGCCTACTGAGGCTTCACACCACGAACCCGAGCTTCTTGTCCACGACGTTGAGCAACGGTTCGCCCCGTAAGTAGCGGAAAGCGTTGTCCACGAACAACTGTGCGAGCCGCTGCTTCCACCCGGAGGCATCGCCGCTCATGTGTGGAGTCACGATAACGTTCTCGGCCGTCCACAACGGATGGTCGGCCGAGAGCGGCTCGGTCTCGAACACGTCCAGCGCAGCACCCCCGATGTGACCGGACTCGAGATGCTCGAGCAACGCGTCGGTGTCGAGCAACTCACCACGGCCCACATTCACCACTCGCGACCCGGGCTTCATCGCCGCGAGTACCGAACCGTCGACCATTCCGCGCGTCTGCTCGGTCAGTGGCGCAACCAGAATCAGATAGTCGGCATCCGCTGCGGCGGTGGACAATCGGTCGCTTGCATATACCGTGCCGAAGTCACGGTCGCCTTCTCGCGCCGTCCGACCCACGCCCGAGACCGACATTCCCACCGCCGTCAGTAACTGCGCGATGGCACGGCCGATCGCGCCGGTGCCCACGATCATCGCGTGCGCATTGTCGATACGTTCGGTCTCGCGATGCTGCCAGAGCCTCGAATGTTGCAGTGCGCGTGAGCGTTCCGAGTCCTTGGCGAACGCGAGAATCTGCGCCAGCACGAACTCGGCGATGGGTCGATCGAAAATTCCTCGCGAATTGGTCACGATCACATCGGACTCGACCAGCTCGTCGAACATCAACGAGTCGACGCCCGCGGCGGCGATGTGGATCCACTTCAGCGATGCACAGTGCGGCCATGCCGATCGAACTGCCGGAGAGAAGAAATCCCACAGCAGCAGCGCATCGGCACCGTCGACCGCATCGGCGAGGGTGTCGGCAGTGGCGTACCGGATGTCGGCGACCTCCGCGACGGAGTCGAGTCCGTCGGGGAGGTCGCCGGCGTGCAGAACGACGAGAACCGGTGCCACTTACTTCTTCTTGTAGCCGACGAGTTCCACGCCGGAGGCCGCGACCTCGTCGTCGTTGTCGCCGGGGCACTGAGTTCCGCGTAGTGAGCGGCCCGCGGTTTCGGGCATCAACAGAATCGGCACGAAGGCAATGGCAGCCGCGATCATCATGTACCAGCCCGGAATCAGGTTCGAGCCCGTGCGGTCGATCAGGAATGTGAGGATCAGCGGAGCCGTGCCACCGAAGAGCGAGGTCGACACGTTGTACCCGATGGCGAAGGCTCCGTAACGAACCTGAGTGGGGAACAGTGCGGGCAGCGTCGACGACACGCACGAACACATGATGACCAGCAGCACTCCGAGGCCGAGCAGACCGATGGTTTGACCGACGAGCCCGGTGTTGATGATCAGCAGGAACAACGGCACGCTGAACACGAAGTACCCGACGCAGGCCGCCAGCAGCAACGGCTTTCGGCCAACACGGTCGGAGAGAGCACCGATGGGGTTGATGATCGCCATCATGATGATCATGATCACCACGAGGGTGAAGTTGGACTGAGTCGTGCTGTGCCCCAGGGTGTCACTGAGGTACGACGGCAGGAACGTCAACACCGTGTAGTAGGCGATGTTGAGCAGCAGCACGAACCCCATCAGAATCAGGATTCGCTGCCAGTACGTCATGGTGGTCTTGAGCGAAGCGATGGCTCCGCCCGAACCTTCCTCGACCGTTTCACCGTCGTTCTTCGCCTCGGCGAACACCGGCGAATCTTCGAGCCGGGTCCGCAGCCACAGGGCGACGATGCCCAACGGCAGCGTCACGAGGAACGGTATGCGCCAACCCCACGCCTCCATGGTCTCGTCGCCGAGGCCGACGTTGAGCAGGGTACACAGGGTTGCGCCGCCCACCGTGCCGGCGAGAGTACCGAATTCGAGGAACGATCCGAAGAACCCGCGACGCTTGTCGGGCGCATATTCGGCCATGAACACCGCAGCACCGCCGTACTCACCTCCGGTGGAGAAGCCCTGCACCAATCGGCAGGCGAGCAGCAGCAGGGGCGCGGCAATGCCGATGGTGTCGAAGGTCGGGAGCACGCCGATCAGGGCAGTTGCCACCGACATCATCGACACGGTCAGAACGAGTACTTTCTGGCGGCCGATGCGATCGCCGAGTGGGCCGAGCACGATTCCGCCGATGGGCCGAATGATGAACGACGCAGCCAGCACCGCGAATGTGGACAGCAGGCTCGCTCCCCCGTCCTCGGACGGGAAGAAGTTGGCGGCGATGTACACGGCCAGGTAGCCGTACACCGCGTAGTCGAACCACTCCACCGCGTTACCCAGCGCGGATCCGCCGATGGCGCGGTGCAGAACTTTGGTCTCGTTCGGGCTCAGGGTATCTGTACTCGGTGGATATCCGGTCGGCGACGATGCCGACCCCGATTTTTCGTTCACGGTCGAAATACCTCTCGCTTTTTGTGAAGAACATGGAGCGTCGGTGTGGTACTTCGCAGCGGACCACTCTACGACCGAGCGGAACGTGCGTTTCGGCCAACCCCCTTCTCGAAAGCTAAAGACCAGGTGGCGCAGCGATTCTGGTGGCTATCAATGCGTACGCCCTTGCGCTGTCGAACAATTGCTGCACGGCAACGGATTCGTCGGGCCGATGCGCCTGTTTTTCGATCTCCCCGGGACCGAGCACGACGGTGCGGATACCCATCTGCTGTGCCACGAAACCACCATCGCACGATGCCGTCCAGATGTCAGTCGAACCAGCAGATCCGATGTCGCGGACCGATTGCCTTGCAGTGGTGACCAACTCATCGTCGACACTGGTCAGGAACCCCGGCATTTCCATCGCCACGTCGATGCGGACGTCGATTGCGGCATCGAGGACGTCGGCAGCCTCGATCTTCGCACGCAGTCGCTCGATGACGGTGGTGGCGTCCTCACCGGGCAGAAGGCGTCGATCGACCGTGAGTACGCACCGATCGGCAACCATCGAGGTGCCGGTCCCTCCGGATATGGTTCCCACGTTCCACGTGGCCGGGCCCAGGTCGGGGTCAGGATTGTCGTCCAAGTCGGTCTGCGAGTTCTCGATGATCTCGATGATGCGTGCCGCTGCCGAAATTGCGTTGACTCCGTTGCGCGGCTGTCCCGCATGAGCGGAGCGGCCCCGTACGTCGATCTCCAGATTGGCTGCGCCGCGGCATCCGAAGATGGTCACCAGATCCGTCGGCTCGGCCACGACGCAATGGCTGAAGCTCCGTTGCGCCGGTTCGGCCACGAACGCTCGGATGCCCAGACCGGTGTCCTCCTCGTCGACCAGACACGCCAACGTCATCGGGTACTCGTCCGCAAGACCGGCCCGGTGCACCGCGGTCATTGCGGCCACGACGGCGGCGAGGCCGCCCTTCATGTCGCAGGCCCCTCTGCCGATGATGCGGCCGTCCCGAACCACGGGCGAGAACGGATCGGCAGTCCAGCCGGTCCCCGCGGGAACCACGTCGGAGTGGCCTACGAACAGAATTCCTGACCGCTCGCCGGATCCGATGGACACGATCACGTTGGGCCGACCCGGAGCCACCTCGACGGTCCGTACGTCGAATCCCAGTGCGCGACAGTACTCAGCGAGAACCTTTGCCGTCCCTTCCTCGGTGTCGCCCGGATTCTCACCGCCTGCTTCGATCAAAGACGCAGTCAGGGAGACGATCTCGTACTCGTCGATCGAATCGAGAAGAGCCCGTTCGCTGTTGGAGACCGTCATCGGGTCGGGTCGGAAGCGAGCAAGTGCTTGGATTTCTCCACCGCCGCCGCGAGCCTTCTGATTCCTTCGTCGATACGCTCGGGCGTCGACGAGGCGAAACACAGCCGCAGCGAGTCGTGGAACTTTCCGCCCACCGACAGGGCCGGTCCCGGAATGTATGCAACCCCTTCGGCCAACGCCGTCTCGAACAGGTCCTGGGTCGAGAAGTCGACATCGTTGCCACGCAACGTCGCCCAGAGGAAGAAGCCGCCCTCCGGGTCCGTGGTGGACATGGAATCGCCGAAGTATTTGTCGATGCTGTTCTGCATAGCGACTTTTCGGGGCAAGTACACCGCGGCCAGCGACCGAAGATGATCGCCGAGCAACCCGCGCCGGATGTACTCGGCCACCATCCGCTGAGCAGGCAGATTGGTACAGGTGTCCATGGCCTGTTTGGCATTGACGATCAATTGTCGCGCCTCGGGGGCGGCGTCGACCCACCCCACTCGAAGACCGGGGGCGATCATCTTGGAGAACGTGCGCACGGAGAAGATCAGCGGGTCGTTGGGGCTGAGCGTACCGAAGCTGGGAATGGGGTCACCCGAGAAGCGGAGCAGACCGTACGGATCGTCGTCGAGTATCACCGAGCCCCACCGGTGCGCCAGCTCGATCAGCAACTCTCGACGCTCCAGCGAGAGGGTTACCCCGGACGGGTTCTGGAAGTTGGGGATCACGTAGATCATCTTCGGCAGCCGCCCCGCACGCTCGACGAGCTCGGGCAATGCCTCGACGATGAGTCCGTTGCTGTCCATGGGGGCCTCGAGAATGTCGCCTCCGTAGCTGAGCACGGTGGCCGTTCCGTTGGTGTACGTGGGACTTTCGACGATCACCAGGTCGCCGGGATCGACGAACAGCTTGCACGCGATGTCGAGGCCCTGCATTCCGCCGGAGGTGATGACCACCCGATCCTCGGTCGTGGGCTCCCCCACCGACTCCAGATAGGCGAGCAACGCGTCGAGCAAGCCGGGATCGCCCTCGGTGGCACCGTAGTCGAACGCGTCCGCAGTGAGCACGGTGCCGGCGATCTCGGTGAACGCTGCGGCCGGAACCGTCTCGGCTGCAGGCGATCCCATCGCGAAGCGAACGATGTCGTGTTTCTGGGCCGCGAGGAGCGATGTCGACGAATCGATCACCGATCCCACCAGCTTGTCGGTTCGCATGGCCCAGGGGATGGCAGGAGTGGAGCCTGCGGAACGACCTTGGGTGGCAGGAGTGGAGCCTGCGGAACGACCTTGGGTGGCAGGAGTGGAGCCTGCGGAACGACCTTGGGTGGCAGGAGTGAAGCCTGCGGAACGACCTTCTGTGGTGGTCATGCTCACTCCTTCGTCAGTAGTTCTCGGGGGTATGCGGTGAAGGTCTCGAGGCCGCTCTCGGTGACGCGAACGGCCTCGGACACCTCGTATCCGTAGTCGTCCATCCACATTCCGCCGATGATGTGGAACGTCATGTTCTCGGCGAGAACGGTGTCGTCGTCGGTGCGCAGACTCACGGTGCGCTCACCCCAGTCGGGTGCGTAGGCGATGCCGATCGAGTAGCCGATGCGCGACGGTTTGTGCAGTCCGTGCTTGGCCAGGCTCGTGTTCCACACCTGTGCCAGGTCGGTGGCGGTGACGCCGGCCCGCACGGTTGCGAGTACGTCGTTCAACGCTTCTCCGGTGGACTTGGCGAGGTAATCCAAACGCGGACTGGGCTTTCCGAGCACGATCGTGCGTGCCATCGGGATGTGGTAGCGCCGAAACACCCCGGCAAGTTCGACGACGGTGGTCTCGCCCCGCACGAAGGGCTGGTGAGACCACGTCAGATGCGGAGTGTCCGCTCCGGCCCCGGTGGGCAGCATCGGCACGATGGCGGGATGATCGCCGCCGAAGTCTGCAGTACCGCGCACCTGCGCGTTCATGATGGCCGCCGCCGCGTCGCACTGCCGTTCTCCGACCGAGATGGACTGGTAGGCAGCGGACATGGCCGATTCACAGACTTGTGCCGCACCCCGCATCAGTGCGATCTCCGCGGGCGACTTGACCACCCGTACCCAGTTGATCAGCTCGTAGGAATCGGTGAAGCGATATTCTGGCAGCGACTTCACCAGCGCTTCGAACGCCTTGGGACTGAAGTAGTAGGAGTCCATCTCCAGGCCCACTTGTCCGTGCTCGAAGTTGTTGACGAGTCCCAGTTCACGCAGCTTCGCGGCGACCCAGACGAACGGGTGAGTGTCCTTGCGCTGCACGAATGTTTCGGGGTAGCCGAAGGTCCGATCCTGCGGCAGCCACGACGTGCGAAACGCACCGTTGGCATCCATCTCGCGGGCGAAGAAGTACATCTCGCCTTCGAGCGGCACGTACAGCATCTGTGGCGTGTAGAACGAGAGCGCGTTGTAGCCGAGCAGGTAGTAGAGGTTCGCGGGATCGGTGACGATGAGCGCCGTGAGATTCTGCTCCGCCATCCGCTCGCGGACGGCCGCGAGCCGGTCCTCGTATTCCTCGTCGGTGAACGTGATCGGCGTGCTGTTCGGGACGTCGGGGTACCGGGCCAGGCCGGGAGCGGCCCGTCCTGCGGTCGCGTCGGGTCCGAGTGCGGTGACGTAGGCGGCGTCGAGTGAGTCGTTCACGGGCACCCCCTCCAAAGAAGTTGATTTAGTAGATTGTTGACAATCAGGCTATGCGCCGCAGCGGGAGGTCCGCAAGACTTCGGATGTAAAGGCTGTGTTGCAACGGGAAGATCTATCCCGGAGTCGCCAATGCCGAGTGCTCGGCGTGTTCTTCCACCATCGCCCGGGTGAGGTCGTGGATGGCGGTGTCCATGTGTTCGTGGACGCCCTTTTCCAGTGCGTCCCAGTCCGAACCGAGCAGGAGGTCGACGATCAGCTGGTGCTCTTCCACCAGCGCTTCGGGGCGGTAGTAGGCGGTTTCCAGGTTGGCCATGCAGATCCGGGCCTCCGCAGCGAGCGTGGCATACATCCGCGACATCCGGCTGTTGCGCGTCGCCGCGACGAGTGCAGTGTGAAACGCGAGGTCCCGTTCGGCAAGACCGCGCCAATCCGCCCGATCGATGAACGGCTGCATCTGCATCACGATGGCCGAGAGCTCATCGGCGGCCGACACCAAGTTCGCACGATCGCCGTGCACCAGCGTCCATGCGGCGCCCACCTCGATCGCGGCCCGGGATTCGTAGATCTCGGTGACGTCGTCACTGCTGAGCTCGACGACGAACACGCCACGATTGCGGTAGCTGACGAGCAAACCCTCCTGATTGAGGCGCTGGAGTGCCTCCCGTACCGGTCCCCGCGAAATCTCCAGTTCGGCGGCGACGTTGGCCTCGTTGATCTGTTCCCCGGGTGCGTAGGACCCGTCGATGATGCGGTCGCGAATCTGGTCGGCGATGACCATCGACGTGTTGCGTGCGTCGATGGGCGTGAGTCGTCTCGAACTGGCCATGATCGAAAGCCTCTCTCAGCCTCGGGGAATTGCGAAGTATTTGTACTCCAGGAACTCGTCGATTCCCACTTTTCCGCCCTCGCGGCCGAGCCCTGATTGCTTGACGCCGCCGAACGGGGCCGCAGGGTTGGAGACCAGCCCCGTGTTGAGACCGACCATGCCCACCTCGAGCCGCTCCCCCATCCGCAGAGCCCGGTCGATGTCCTGCGTGAAGACATATCCGACGAGGCCCCATTCGGTGTCGTTGGCGAGGGCGATCACCTCGTCCTCGGTGTCGAACGGGACGATCGCGGCCACCGGGCCGAAGATTTCCTGCGACATCAGATCCGAAGTCGAGTCGACATCCGTCAGGACGGTCGGCGGGTAGAAATAGCCGGGTCCATCAGGTGCCACTCCCCCGACGATCGCACGCGCACCACGTCCGAGTGCGTCGTCGACGAGAGTCTGTACCTTCGATCGGCCCGCGTCGTCGATCAGCGGCCCGACCTCGGTACCGTGCGCATTACCGGCCCCCACCGTCAGCGCACCCATGCGTTCGGCAAGCTTGTCCGCGAACTGCGCTGTGACACTTCGGTGTACGAAGAATCGGTTGGCGGCGGTGCAGGCCTCGCCCATGTTGCGCATCTTGGCCACCATCGCGCCGTCCACTGCGCGACCGAGATCCGCGTCGTCCATGACGATGAAGGGCGCGTTGCCGCCGAGCTCCATCGAGGTGCGCATCACCGTCGACGCAGCTTGCTCGAGCAGGATCTTGCCCACCGCAGTCGATCCGGTGAAGCTGATCTTGCGGGCTGCGCCACTGCTCATCCACGAACCCACGACACCCGACGCGTCGGTGGTGGTCACCACGTTGACCACTCCCCTCGGAACTCCTGCGTCGTGCAGAATTTCGGCCAGAGCCAGCGCGGTCAGCGGTGTCTGTTCGGCCGGCTTGAACACGACGGTGCAGCCTGCCGCCAATGCGGGGCCGATCTTGCGAGTTCCCATGGCCAGCGGGAAGTTCCACGGTGTGACGAGAATGCACGGTCCCACCGGTGCTCGCGTCACCACGATGCGGTTCTTGCCGTCTCCGGTGAGGGTGTGATCGCCCGAGATGCGTACCGCCTCTTCCGAGAACCAGCGGAAGAACTCGGCACCGTAGGCCACCTCACCGCGGGCATCGGCCAATGGCTTGCCCATTTCGGCCGTGATGATCGCGGCGAGCTCTTCCGACCGCGCCATGATCGATTCGTATGCGGTACGGAGGATTTCGCTGCGTGCACGAGGCGGCGTCGCGGCCCACTCGGCGGCGGCACCGACCGCTGCCGCCATGGCGTTCTCGGCATCGGCGATGCCTCCGTCGGCGACCCGTGCGATGACCTCGCCGCTGGCGGGATCGATCACGTCGAATCGGGCATCGGACGTTGCCGGGGTCCACGTGCCTGCGATGAACAGGTCGGTGGGAGCTGTGATGGTCGGACGAGTGAGGCTGGTGGTCGAACTGGCGCTCATGGCCGCGGTCCTTTCGTCGAACGTGGATCGAGTATCTGCGCCAGGTGCACGGACGCATCGCTCGTCAGGTCACCGGTGAGTTGACGCACCTGCATGTGGCAGGAGAATCCGTCGGTCAGAATCGGGGTGTCGGGCTCGGCGGCACGTACCGCCGGTGCCAAAGCCTGCTCGGCGACCTTCATACTGAGCTCGTAGTGACGAGACTCGAAGCCGAAATTGCCTGCCACGCCGCAACATCCGGTGGCCTCGCGCACCGATTCGATGCCGACGGAGGCCAGGGCGGTGCGTTGCGTGGCGTTGCCGAACACGGCGTACTCGTGGCAGTGAGTCTGCACTGTCACCGATTCCGGAACCGGTGCCGACGGCACCCACCCGGCGGAGGCCTGATCGATCACCGCTCCCGCGAAGCTCTGCACCCGTGCCGCGACCCTTCTCGCGGCGGCCGTGGGAACCAGCTCGGGCATATCCTTGCGGAACGCCGCAGCACAGCTGGGTTCGGTCACGACGATCGGCCGGTCGGTCCCATCATCGAGTGCGGCAACGGTTTTCGTCAGGTGCTTGCGCGCAGTCTTCAGCTGGCCCGTAGAAATCCAGGTCAGTGCGCAGCAGACGTCGGTTCTGCATTCGGTGCTGCGTCCGGAATCCTCGAGCACCCGCTGCGCTGCGCCTGCGACCTCGGGTCGGAAGCCCTGGGTGAACGTGTCGACGATCAGCACCACATCCGCGTCGCGGCCTCCGCCGATGCGAAGTTCTCGCCCCAGTTCCTTCGCCGATGCGAATCGCGGTAACGGACGCTCGGTGGTCAGCCCGCCGAGTCGCGCCGCCAAGGCCGCGATGCGCGGGGTCAGCAAACGGTTGAGCAACGGTGCCGTTCGCTGCGTCACCTTCAGCCAGAGGGGCAGCCACCCCAGCGAATAGTGCGAGAGCGGGCGCAGTCGCCGCGCGTAGTGATGATCGAGGAACTCCGACTTGTACGTCGCCATGTCCACCCCCACCGGGCAGTCGGACGAGCAGGCCTTGCACGACAGACACAGGTCGAGCGATTCGGCCACGTCCTTCGAGGCCCACCCGTCCGCGACCGTCGGAGAACTGCGCACCATCTCCTGCAATACCCGGGCGCGGCCCCGCGTCGAATCCTTCTCGTCGCCCGTCGCGCGGAAGCTGGGACACATGACGCCTCCAGAAGTCGTGCGACACTTACCGACGCCGACACACGACTGAGTTGCGTGCACGAACGGATCCAGATCGGCACGCGTTCCGATCTGATGGAGATCGAAGGTCGTCTTCCACTCGCGCTGCGGAATACCCTGCAGCATGAGGTTGTCCATCATCGGTTCCGGATCGGTGATCGACCCCGGATTGAGAATTCCGCGGGGGTCCCAGATTTGCTTGAAGCGCGCGAACGCGTCGAGCATGCGGGGCGAGTACATCACCGGCAGCAGTTCCGAGCGAGCCCTGCCGTCACCGTGCTCACCCGACAGACTGCCGCCGTGCTCGACGACCACCCGCGCGGCGGCGCGCAGGAAGTCGTACATCACCCGTCGCCCGGCCTCGGTGCGTTGATCGAACGTGATGCGCACGTGCATGCATCCTGCACCGAAGTGCCCGTACATCACCCCGGTCAGACCATGTTCTGTCAGAAGCACATTCAAGTCGGCCAGATAGGCGGACAGGTTCTCGGGTGCGACGGCCGCGTCCTCCCAGCCTCCCCAGGACTCGACTCCGCTCGCCAGGCGGGTGGCCAGACCTGCACCGTCCTCACGTACTCGCCACAGCGCCGTTCGATCGGCCGGGTCGGTGACGATACGGCCCTCCTTCACGCGACCGAGACGCCCGAGCGCCTCGAGCAAGCGAGCGGCCTTGTCCTCCACCTCGGCGGTGTCGGCTCCGTCGAGGTCGACGTACAGCCAGGCGTTTCCCGCAGGCAAACCGCGCACGGAGTCCGGTCCACGACGAAACTCCATCGTCTGCGCGATGTTGTCGTCGATACCCTCCACCGCGGCGGGCGAGAACTCGAGAATGGCCATCACGTCGGCTGCCGCAGCCACCACGTCCTCGTATCCGAGGCAGAGCAACAGCGCAGCCGGAGGAACCGGCACGACAGTGACGGTGACCGAGACGATCACCGCGCACGTGCCCTCGCTACCGACAAGTGCACGGGCGACGTCGAACCCGTTCTCGGGCAGCAGGTGCGACAGGTGAAATCCCGAGACCTGGCGCGGAATACGACCCAGCTCGACTCTGAAGAGAGCCAGGTTGTCGGCCGCCAATGCGTGCAGCTCTCGCGAAATACGTTCGGCCGCATCGACTGCCGCCGCATCCTCGGAATGCACTGCCGCCACCCCGCTACGAGTGACCCGGAGTAGGTGACCCTCGGCGGTCACCACATCCATCGCCACCGTGTGGTCCGCTGTTCGACCGTAGCGAACCGAGTGGTTACCGCACGCATCGTTGCCGACTGCCCCGCCGACGGTCGCGCGTGTCTTGCTGGACGGGTCGGGGGCGAACGTGAACGCCCCTGCCGTGCGCGCCACCAGCTCACGCTGTAACTCGGAGATCACGATTCCCGGTTCCACCACGGCGGTTCGGGAGTCGGTGTCGACCGAGATCACGCGGTTCATGTGACGAGAGAAGTCGAGGACGACTCCGCGGCCGATTGCGTTGCCTGCCATGGATGTTCCGCCGCCGCGCCCGATGATCGGAACTCCCGCGCCCGCGCACACCGTCACCACGGCAGCGACTTCCTCGGCACTGCGTGGGAAAACGACGGCCGCAGGCGGGATTCGGTAGTTCGAGGCGTCGTAGGAGTACTCGGCGAGACGCCGGGAGGAGTCGTCGATCTCGATCCCCAATTCCCGCACTCGCTGCACGAGTACGGGAGCCGGTGACCGAACGGGAGCAGAGGTCACAGCACGTTCTTCAGCGTGCGCGACAGAGCCTCGAGGCCCAGCCGCATTTCGTCGTCGCTGACGATCAATGCCGGGATGATCCGAACGACGTTGCCGAGCGCGCCACAGGTGAGGAGCAACAGCCCCTCGTCGATCGCGGCCTGCTGCACGCGCAGAGCGGCACCAGCGTCGGGATTACCTGCGCTGTCGACGAATTCGAGTGCCTGCATCAAGCCGAGCCCCCGAGCGTCGCCGATGGCAGGGTGCTCCGCCTTCAGCGCGAGCAGGCCGTCGAGCAGAACCTGCCCCTGCGCGGCAGCGTTGGCGACCAGACCCTCCTCACGCACGACGTCGAGTGTCGCGACACCCGCAGCAGCGGCAACTGCATTGCCGCCGTACGTTCCGCCCTGCGATCCGGGCCACGCCTTGCCCATCAACTCGGTCGATGCCGCGATCGCCGAGATGGGGAACCCGCTGGCCAAGCCCTTTGCGGTGATGACGATGTCGGGCGTGATCGAGGAATGCTGGTGCCCCCAGAACTTTCCGGTGCGTCCGACACCTGCCTGCACCTCGTCGACAATGAGAACGATTCCGTGGGTGTCCGCGCGTTCGCGGAGTCCCTCGAGAAATTCCGGGGGCGTGGGCAGATAGCCACCGTCGCCTAGTACGGGTTCGATGATGAACGCTGCGGTGTCGGCGGGACTGGACATCGTCATCAACAGGTAGTCGAGCTCCTTGAGCGCGAACGCGACTGCGGTGTCCATGTCCCAGCCGTACCGGAAGGCGTACGGGAACGGCGCGATGTGCACACCACCCATGATCGGCGAAAATCCTGAGCGAAACTTGGTTCCCGCCGTGGTCAACGACGCCGCCGCGACCGTGCGCCCGTGGAAACCGCCGTGGAAGGCGATGATATTCGGCCGTCCGGTTGCCATGCGCGCCAACCGAATCGACGCCTCGACGGCCTCGGAGCCGGAATTGGCGTAGAACACGCTGTCGAGCCCGGCAGGCAGTACCTCGCCGAGCTTGTCGGTCAAGGCCAGCAGTGGTTGGTGCATGACGGTCGTGTACTGCGCGTGGATGATCTTGCCCACCTGCTCGCGAGCGGCCTCGACCACGCGAGGATGGCAGTGCCCGGTACTCGTGACTCCGATACCGGTGGTGAAGTCGAGGTACTTGCGACCGTCCGTACCGATGATCCAGCTGCCCTTTCCGTGATCGACGACGATCGGGGTCGCCTGCTTGAGTGCCGGGCTGAGATGGGTGCGAGTCGACGCTGTCATAGCAGCCATCGTCACCCAACCAAAACGGATTGTCAACAATCTGCAATTAGCAGACCGGAGCCACCGTTCACCGCGTGGCGATACAGTTCGTTCGTGTCCGCCTCGAACCCCCACATCGTCGTGCTCGGCAGCGTCAACATGGACCTGATCACTCGAACCCCGTCCTTGCCCGAACCCGGCGAAACGGTGCTGGGAACGTCGTTTCACACCACCCCGGGTGGCAAAGGTGCCAACCAGGCCGTCGCTGCCGCCAAGGCGGGTGCGCGGGTGACATTCATCGGAGCCGTCGGAGACGACGAATTCGGTGGAACACTCCGACTCACGCTCACCGGTGCAGGCGTGAACGACCGCGCCCTGCGCACGTCAGCAGGCTCGAGTGGCATAGCGGCCATCACCGTCGACGACCACGCGGAGAACAGCATCGTCGTCGTCCCCGGTGCCAACTCCGGCGTCCGCGAACTCACCGACGACGACCGTGCCGTCATAGCCGATGCCGATATTCTTCTGTGCCAGTTGGAAATCCCACTCGATACGGTGATCGCGGCATTCGAATACGCCCGCGCTCGCGACGTCGTCACCATGCTCAATCCGTCACCGGTACAAGAGTTGCCCGACATCCTGATCGAGAACACCGACGTCCTGGTGGTCAACGAAGCGGAGGAAGCGCGCATCGGACTCGGAGCCGGCCGCGTCGAGCACGTGATCACCACACTGGGTGCCAAGGGCGCTGGCTACAGCGGCTCCGAGTCGTTCGAGGTCGCCGCGCCGCGCGTCGACGCCGTCGACACCACCGGAGCCGGCGACGCATTTGCCGGAGCCCTGGCCGCATGCTGGTTCGACGGACCGCGCCGCGCTGTCGAGTGGGCCTGTGTTGCAGGTTCTTTCGCCGCCACCCGGCCGGGCGCAAGCGCATCCTCGGGTACACGCGACGAGATAGAGGCACTCCGAGACGCGGCTGGGAGATGAAAACACCTGACCTCGAGGAGCTCCGACTTCTCCGCCGCGCACGCGACCGTATGGATCGCGAATTCTCCGAGCCGCTCGACGTCCCGACCCTGGCCCGAACTGCTTTGATGTCCACCGCGCACTTCAGTCGTCGTTTCCGCGAGGCGTACGGCGAAACACCGTACGCCCACTTGATGACTCGACGGATCGAGCGCGCAAAAGCCTTGCTGCGCCGCGGAGATGTCAGTGTCACCGAGGCGTGCTTCGCCGTGGGGTGTACCAGCCTCGGATCGTTCAGTTCTCGGTTCACCGAGATCGTCGGTGAAACACCCAGTGCGTACCGGGCCCGCGATCACCGCGCCGGCCAGGCAGTACCGAGCTGCACCGCCATGGTCATGGGTCGGCCTGTGCGCAGCACTGTCGCAGAACCGAGCAGAATCGGAGAAGCATCGGCAGCCGGAGCGTCCTAGCCTTTCTCCATGACACTTTCACTGAGCCACGTTCACGTCTACACCGACGATCCCGATGCCTCGCTCGCCTTCTACCGGGACGCCCTGGGACTCGAGGTGAAGAGCGAGGTCGCCAACGACGGCTACCGCTGGATCACCCTGTCTCCCAACGATCAACCCGAGATCGAGATCGTGCTGTCCCAGCCGCACGCGGGACGTTCGAAAGAACTCGGCGATCAGATCGCAGCATTGCTCGCCAAGGGCGAACTACCGGGCCTGCTGTTCCGTGCCGATGACCTCGACGCGGCCTTCGAGAAGATCCGGGCGGCAGGGACTGCCGAGATCCTGCAGGAACCGACCAGTCAGCCGTGGGGCGCACGCGACGCGGCTTTCCGTGATCCGGCCGGCAACATGGTGCGCGTCAGTCAGGCATGAGCAGAGCGCTCGCGTCGTCATATCGAGGACGCGAGCGCCAGTCCTGCGCCGCATGCGAGCACGGACGCAAGCAAGGTGACTGTCGCGTTGACGACAGCGTCTTGCCGACGCCCCTGCTGAAGCAGCCGCACAGTCTCCACACTCGCGGTGCTGAACGTGGTGTAGCCGCCCAAGAATCCGGTGCCGATGACGGCTTGGACGTCGGTCGATCCGGCCCGAAACATCACCCATCCGGCGATCACACCCAGCAGAAACGATCCGGAGACGTTGATGCCGACCGTCGCCCACGGGAATTTCGTCCGCGCCGCGAGACGGGCCTTCACTTCTGCATCGACGAAGAACCGGACGACTGCGCCCAACCCGCCGGCCGAGGCCACCCATAGCGCGATCATCGAATCACCCTGCCGCCGAGCACAATTCCAGCCCAGGCGGCGATTATTCCGACAACCACGCTGACCACTGCGTAGGCGATCGCCAGTCCGGTGAACCCGCCTCGGAACCCCTCGACGGTCTCGAAGGCGAATGTGCTGTAGGTGGTGAACGCGCCGCAGAATCCGGTACCTCCCAGCAACCGCAGCCTGCGCCGAACTCCTGTATCGGGCCCACCGCGAAGCAGCGACTCGAGCAGAAGGCCGAGCACGAATGCGCCGAGAATGTTGATTCCGAAAGTTGCTGTGGGCCACTGCGACGCCGAATGCGGCAGCTGCGCCTCGATCGCGTAGCGAGCTGCCGTGCCTGCCACACCACCGACGAACACCGTTGCCAGTGCCGTGAATTGCCGGTGTGGTGCCGGGTCGTTGTTCGGGCTGCTCATCGGCGGCTCCGTTCTCTGTCGTACCGATGCTGCACGATGGACAGTATGACGACAGCAACGCACGCGACCGTGGGCAACTTGCGCGACGACGCCGAGAGGCTGTTGCGTGAACTGGCCGGCCCCGACGCGGTGCTGCGGGAAGACCAGTGGACGGCCATCGAAGCCCTCGTCGTGCACCGGCGGCGGGCGCTGGTGGTGCAGCGGACCGGCTGGGGCAAGTCGGCCGTCTATTTCATCGCCGCCAAGTTGTTGCGCGCGCAGGGGCTGGGTCCGACGGTGATCGTCTCGCCACTGTTGGCGCTGATGCGCAACCAGGTGGCGTCCGCCGAACGGGCAGGCGTCCGGGCGGCCACCATCAACTCCGGAAACATGACCGAGTGGGACGACATTCATCAGCAGGTCGCGTCGGGTGAGCTCGATGTGTTGCTGGTCAGTCCGGAGCGACTGAACAATCCCGATTTCCGCGATCAGGTGCTGCCATCCCTGGCCGGGGATGCCGGCCTCGTCGTCGTCGACGAAGCACACTGCGTCTCCGATTGGGGCCACGATTTCCGGCCCGACTATCGACGCATTCGTACTCTGATCGCAGAGCTTCGTGACGGTATCCCTGTGCTGGCGACCACGGCGACGGCCAACGACCGGGTTGTGGACGACGTTGCGGCGCAGCTCGGTGTCGGCGGCGGCGACACGCTCGTCCTGCGCGGCGGGCTCGCCCGCGACTCGCTGCGCATGGCAGTGGTGAAGATCGACAACGCCACCGAACGGGCGGCGTGGCTCGGCGATCATCTGAAGACGCTGCCCGGTTCCGGAATCATCTACACCTTGACGGTGTCTGCCGCCAAGGACCTTGCCGCGATGCTCACCGATCAGGGCCATGTGGTGGCGTCGTACACCGGTCAAACGGACCCGACCGAGCGCGAATCGCTCGAGGGTGACCTGTTGGCGAACCGAGTCAAGGCTCTGGTCGCGACGTCCGCGCTGGGCATGGGGTTCGACAAGCCGGATCTCGGATTCGTCGTACACATGGGGGCACCGTCGTCTCCCATTTCGTACTACCAGCAGGTCGGCCGTGCCGGACGCGCGACCGAGCGAGCCGACGTGGTGTTGCTTCCCGGTCACGAGGATCGGCAGATCTGGAGCTACTTCGCCTCCGTGGCGTTCCCACGCGAGCATCTGGTGCGGCAGGTCATCGACGCCTTGAACACCGACAAGGCTCAATCGACGCAGGCACTCGAGCCTCTCGTCGAACTCAATCGAAGCAGGCTGGAGATGGTGCTGAAGGTTCTCGACGTCGACGGCGCGGTCAGGCGTGTTCGTGGCGGTTGGATGGCGACCGGGGAGCAGTGGAGCTACGACGCGGGCCGCTACGAGCGGCTCGAACAGGCCAGGGACCGCGAACAGCAGGCGATGATCGACTACCAGCGCACCGACGGCTGCCGGATGGAGTTCCTGCGGCGGCAACTCGACGATCCTGACCTGAGCGCACCCGGTAGCGAGTCCGATCGCTGCGGACGGTGCGACAACTGCACGGGCGAGTACCTGTCGGCTTCGGTGGACGCCGCCTCGGTCGACTCGGCGAAGGCGCGGCTGGATCGGCCGGGTATCGACCTGCAGCCGAGAAAGCAGTGGCCCAGCGGCATGAAGAAGCTGGGAGTATCGCTCTCGGGCAAGATCGCGGACCCACACGAGCCCGGCCGCGTCCTGGGCCGACTCACCGACCTCGGTTGGGGCAGCCGTCTGCGCGCTCTACTCGACGCGCCCGACGCGCCGGCCACCGATTCGCTTGAGAAGGCATGCATCACCGTCCTCGCCAATTGGGATTGGAAGGAGCGGCCCACGGCCGTTCTGGCCCTCGACTCCCCCACCCATCCGTTGTTGGTGCGGTCGATCGCCGAACGATTGGCAACCGTCGGAAAGTTGAGCGATCTCGGGATTATGCAGGTCAGGGCCGGTCATCCACCGGTCTCGGCCGCCAATTCTGCGTTCCGAGTCGCCGGACTGGTGGACTCGTGGGACGTTCCGGACGTATCGTCCGTGACAGGGCCGATTCTCCTGATCGATCTGCTCACCGACACCGGGTGGACGTTCACGTGTGCAACGGCCGCATTGAAGTCGGCAGGTGCACAGGCGGTGCTCCCGTTCGCTCTTGCAACACCGAAGTAGCAGCCGGCCGGAGCGGGTTGGTTTGAATTTCGTAGCACTGGGTACAGCCAGCCGGGTCACGTTTGTGTGAGCACCATCACAATCGACGGTTAACCTGGGGAAGCGCGTCCGATTCGGACGTCGATCTCCGCGCTCACTCGATATGCCATGGCGACCTTGTTACGTTTGTATTTCCTATGAAGCCTGTATTGCTGAGAGGTACCCCGCTCACTGCGCCGGACGCAGTGAAGTTTCGTAAGCCACAGATCTCCGACGGAGTCCGGCTCTGGGAGATCGCAAGAGATTCGCGAGTTCTGGATCTCAATTCCAGCTACTCGTACGTGTTGTGGTGCCGTGACTTCGCGGCTACCACAGTCGTATCCGACATCGACGGCCGCGCAGTCGGTTTCGTCACCGGGTACATCCGCCAGGACGCCCCGCACACACTGTTCGTGTGGCAGGTCGCCGTGGATGCGGACCAGCGTGGCAAGGGACTTGCCGGTCGCATGCTGATGGAGCTGCTCGACCGCCTCGAGCCACAGGGCATCACGCATCTGGAAACGACGATCAGCCCGGACAACGAAGCGTCCATCGCAACCTTCACGAGCCTCGCACGCAAGCGAGGCACCGACATCGTCAAGTCGGATTTGTTCGCGCCCAACGATTTCCCTGATAGCCACGAAGCCGAGGAGCTCTACACCGTAGGCCCCGACGCGTCGCGGAATTACGAAAGGAACAAGCAGAACATGACCGAAAAGAACACTGTGACAACAGAGAAGCCCGATGTGTTCGAGACCGTCGAGTCCGGCGTGCGTAGCTACAGCCGCCAGTGGCCGGCCGTGTTCTCCACTGCGAAGGACTCGGTGATCACGGACGAGAACGGCAACGACTACCTCGATTTCTTCGGTGGCGCAGGCGCTCTCAACTACGGCCACAACAACGACATGATCAAGAGTGCGTTGGTCGACTACATCACCAGCGACGGCATCACTCACGGACTGGACATGTCGACAGTGGCCAAGCGCGAGTTCCTCGAGTCGTTCAAGAAGAACATCCTCGATCCCCGCGGCCTGGACTACAAGGTTCAGTTCCCCGGCCCGACCGGTACCAACACGGTGGAAGCGGCACTCAAGCTTGCCCGCAAGGTCACCGGCCGCGAAGCGATCATCAACTTCACCAACGCATTCCACGGAATGACCCTCGGCGCGTTGTCGGTCACCGGCAACTCGATGAAGCGAGCTGGCGCCGGAATCCCGTTGGTACACACCACTCCGATGCCTTACGACAACTACTTCGGCGGCGTCACCGAGGACTTTCAGTGGTTCGAGCGCGTGCTCGACGACTCCGGCAGCGGATTCAACCGTCCGGCTGCCGTGATCGTGGAAACCATTCAGGGTGAGGGCGGCATCAACGTCGCGCGCCCCGAGTGGCTGCGCGCACTCGCCGAGCTGTGCTCACGCCGCGAGATCCTGCTGATCGTCGACGACGTCCAGATGGGCTGCGGACGCACCGGCCAGTTCTTCTCGTTCGAGGAGGCCGGCATCACCCCGGACATCGTCACGCTGTCCAAGTCCATCGGCGGCTACGGCATGCCCCTGGCGCTGACGCTCTTCAAGCCCGAGCTCGACGTCTGGGCTCCGGGCGAGCACAACGGCACCTTCCGCGGATTCAACCCCTCGTTCGTCACGGCGAAGGCTGCCATCGATCACTACTGGTCCGACGACAAGTTCGAGAAGGAAACCCTCGCCAAGGGCGAGCACATCCAGGATCGGTTCATCAAGCTGTGCGCCAAGTTCGACGGCATCTCCACCCGGGGACGCGGCATGGTTCAGGCTCTGGTCTTCGACGATGCCGAGTTGGCCGGCAAGGTTTCTCAGCTGTGCTACGACGAGCGCTTGCTCGTCGAGACCGCGGGCCCGAAGGACGAGGTCGTCAAACTGCTTCCCCCGTTGACCACCACGATCGACGAACTCGACTGCGGCCTGGACATCATCGAAAGTGCTGTGGCGAAGGTGCTCTCCTAGAGTTCCGTTCGCACGCACAGATATCGAAGGAGGACATTGTATGATCGTTCGCACCACGCAGGAGATCACCGGAACCGACCGCGACATCTCGAGCGAAGACGGCAACTGGCGCAGCAAGAGGATCATTCTCGGCGGCGACAAGGTCGGCTTCTCGTTTCACGAGACCACGATCCAGGCCGGCACGGTCAACAACTTCCACTACGCCAACCACGTCGAGGCCGTCTGGCTCATCGAAGGCGAGGGAACACTGACGGACCGCGAGACCGGCGAAACCTACGAACTCGGCCCGGGCTCGATGTACCTGCTCAACGGCCACGAACGTCATACGGTCGAGCCTCGCACCCAGATGCGCATGCTCTGCGTGTTCAACCCTCCCGTCGTCGGCAACGAGACGCACGACGAGAACGGTGTGTACCCCCTCATCGAGGTACCTGCGTAACACCGGCTTTCCCACCCGGCCCGTACCGACGCTTCGGCGTCCGTGCGGGCCGTTGTGCGTCGGTACGGTGCTCGCTCCACGATCGGTCGCTATTCTGGACGAAGTGAATGCACCCACCGTCCCGGCCGAAACGTACGAGCACTTGACCTCGCTGCTCGACGGCGCGACGATCACCGTCGTCAGCGGTGCGGGCATGTCAACCGGCTCGGGGATCCCCGACTATCGAGGTCCGCAATCTCCGCCGCGCAACCCGATGACGTTCCAACAGTTCATCGGTGACGCCGAATTCCGTCGGCACTACTGGGCGCGTAACCACGTCGGGTGGCGACACATGGACGCCGCCGTGCCCAACAACGGACACCGAGCACTCGCCCGACTCGAACGGGCAGGCGTACTCACCGGGATCATCACCCAGAACGTCGACATGCTGCACACCAAGGCGGGTAGCCGAAACGTCATCGACCTACACGGCGTCTACGCCCGCGTTCGCTGTCTGAACTGCGAACGATTGATCTCACGCTTCGAGCTGGCCCGACGGCTCGATCGGGCCAATCCCGGCTTTCTCGAATCGGTTGCGCCGGCCGAGGGCGTGGAGATCGCCCCCGACGCGGACGCGATCATTTCCTCGACCGCACATTTCATGATGGTCGACTGTGAATCATGTTCGGGCATACTGAAACCCGACATCGTCTATTTCGGCGAGAGCGTTCCGAAGCCGCGCGTCGCCGAGGCGTACGACCTCGTCGACCGAAGCGACGCGCTGCTGGTACTCGGATCCTCGTTGACCGTGATGTCCGGACTGCGCTTCGTCAGACACGCGTTCAAGACCGCAAAACCCATTGTGATCGTCAATCGAGGAACCACGCGCGGCGATGAATTCGCTTCTCTCACAGTGCATGCGGGTTGCTCGGAGACAGCGACCGCGCTTGCCGACGCCGCAGATCAGGCAGGAACCAGATCGTCTGCGTGAACCACCGGACGCTGTAGCTCTGCAGCCAGCTCCCCCGTCGACCGCCCGAGCATGCCGGCCAGCTCTACCGAGTCGTATGCAACGACTCCGCGAGCCACCAACACACCGTCGTGGTCGACGAGTGAGACCACGTCGCCGCCGTGGAAAGACCCCGTCACCGACGTGATGCCAGCGGACAACAACGAACGTCGTCGCTCCACCACCGCTCGCACGGCTCCGGCGTCGAGGTGCAGTTCCCCCGCGGCATCGGCGGCGTGACGAACCCAGAACTTGCGAGCCGACAGTCGCGTCGGGCGGGCAGCGAACGCAGTGCCGACCTCGGACGTCGTCAGCGCGTGTGCCGCGTCGGATGCCGCGGCCAGCAACACCGGGACACCGGCATCGGCCGCGAGACGGGCAGCGGACAGTTTGGACGCCATTCCGCCGGTACCGAGCGCTCCCCCCGACCCGGCGACGACACCGTCGAGATCCTCGGGGCTGGTCACCTCGGGGATCAGAGTCGCCTTGCCCTTACGGGGATCACCGTCGTACAACCCGTCCACGTCCGAGAGCAGGAAGAGTGCGTCCGCGCCGACGAGGTGTGCCACCAGAGCGGCCAGGCGATCGTTGTCGCCGAACCGGATCTCCGCCGTGGCGACCGTGTCGTTCTCGTTGACGATGGCAACGGCACCGAGCGAACGAAGCCGATCGAGGGTGCGCTGCGCGTTGCGATGGTTGGTACGACGGGCGATGTCCTCTGCGGTCAACAGCACCTGCCCCACCGTTCGCCCGTACCGGTGGAACGACGAACTCCACGCGTGCACCAATGCGAGCTGGCCGACGCTCGCGGCAGCCTGCTTTGTCGCGAGGTCTCGGGGCCGTTTGGTCAGGCCGAGAGGAGCCATCCCCGCCCCGATCGCGCCGGACGATACGACCACTACGTCGGTTCCGCTGCGCATTCGCGACTCGATGGCGTCCGCGAGCAGATCGAGTCGACTCAGATCCAGGCCGGTGTCGAGGCTGGTGAGCGCCGACGAACCGATCTTGACCACGATGCGCTTGGCATCGGCGATCGTACGACGGGTATCGGTGAGAGCCGTTACGGGCGAATCGGATTCACGCACCGACACCACGTCTACTCCTGTTCGGTATCGAGCCCGCGACGTACCTGGCGGGCATGCTTACGTTCGGATGCACCGATGCGTTCGACTTGATCCAGACGAGCATCGGTGCCACGGCCGGTCATCGTGATCTCGACACCGGCCGGAGTCTGCGGCTCCCAGTCGAACGACACCTCACCGATGGTGACCGACGCACCGGGCTGAGCGCCGGCCTTGATGAGCGCGTCCTCGACGCCGAGCCGTGCGAGCCGGTCCGCGAGATAACCGACGGCCTCGTCGTTGGTGAACTGCGTCTGGCGCACCCACCGCTCCGGTCGGGTACCGCGAACGATGAAGCCGTCCGGGACATCCGGGTCCTTGACGACCTTGAAGCTGTCGTCGTTCTTGGCGACCGGGCGCAGCACCTGGCGCTTCGGCTCGGCGGCCGGATGCGCGGTGCGATAGTCCTCGACGAGCTTCGCCAGTGCAAAGGTCAACGGCTTGAGACCGGCGCGCGTCACCGCCGAGATGGTGAAAACCGGCCAGCCGCGGGACTCGAACTCGGCGGTGACCATCTCGGCGAGCTCGGCGCCCTCTGGAATGTCGGCCTTGTTCAACACGACGATGCGGGGCCGATCGGCGAGATCGCCGAGGCTGGCGTCTCCGGACAGAGCAGGCTTGTATGCGGCCAACTCGGATTCGAGGGCGTCGACGTCGGAGATGGGATCGCGTCCAGGATCCAATGTGGCGCAGTCGACCACGTGTGCAAGGACTGCGCATCGTTCGAGGTGACGCAGGAAGTCGAGACCGAGACCTCGACCCTGACTCGCTCCGGGGATCAACCCGGGTACGTCGGCGACGGTGAACGTGGTGTCGCCGCTGGAGACGACTCCGAGGTTCGGAACCAGAGTGGTGAAGGGGTAATCGGCGATCTTCGGCTTGGCTGCGGACAGCACCGAGACCAGCGACGACTTACCGGCCGACGGAAAACCGACAAGGCCCACATCGGCGACGGACTTGAGTTCGAGGACGAGTTCGCGCTCGATGCCCTCTTCGCCGAGCAGGGCGAAACCGGGTGCACGACGCGCTTTCGATGCCAGCGCTGCGTTACCGAGGCCACCGCGTCCGCCTGGAGCGGCGTCGAAACGTGTTCCCTCGCCGATCATGTCGGCGAGTACGTTGCCCTTCTTGTCGAGCACGACGGTGCCGTCGGGAACCTTGAGAATCAGATCCTCACCGTTGGCACCCTCCCGGTTGCCACCCATGCCCTGAGTTCCGTTGCCCGCCTTGGCATGGCTGGAGAAGTGGAAGTCGAGCAGCGTGTGGACGTTGCTGTCGACGACGAAAATGACGCCGCCACCCTGTCCTCCGTTGCCACCGTCCGGGCCACCGAGAGGCTTGAACTTTTCGCGGTGAACCGAAGAGCAGCCGTTGCCACCTTTGCCGGCGCTGACGTGCAGCACCACGCGGTCGATGAATCGTGACATAGCTGTCTTCGATCCTTTCGTGAAAGAAAAAGCGGGAGAAAAAAGCGATAGGGGCGGACCGGTCTCGTGACCCTGGTCCGCCCCTATCGGGAGCTGTGAACGTACGCCGTGGACAGTCGAATCGAGCGATTGCCCGATGCCGGCTGTCCTCAGCGCGAGCGCTGCAGAAGGACTAGGCCTCTACAGCGACCGGAACGATATTGACGGTCTTGCGACCGCGCTTGGCACCGAATTCGACTGCGCCGGGGGCGAGTGCGAACAGGGTGTCGTCGCCGCCACGGCCGACGTTGACGCCGGGGTGGAAGTGCGTGCCGCGCTGACGAACCAGGATCTCGCCTGCGCCTACGGTCTGGCCGCCGAAACGCTTGACGCCGAGGCGCTGAGCATTCGAGTCGCGACCGTTACGGGAGCTTGATGCACCCTTCTTATGTGCCATGTTGCATACCCTCCTCGGGGTGAATCAGCTTGGGAGAACGCAGGTCCGGTGAGACCTGGTTACTTGATGCCGGTGACCTTGAGGACAGTGAGCTTCTGCCTGTGTCCCTGACGCTTGTGGTATCCGGTCTTGTTCTTGAACTTGTGGATGCGGATCTTCGGGCCCTTGGTGTGCTCGACGATCTCACCGGCGACCGAGATCTTCGCCAGCTTGTCTGCATCTGTGGTCAGGTCGGATCCGTCTACGACGAGGACCGGAGCAAGCGAGACAGCAGTGCCGGGCGCTCCCTCGATCTTCTCGACCTTGACGAGGTCACCAACAGCGACCTTGTACTGCTTTCCGCCGGTCTTGACGATCGCGTACGTTGCCATCGGAGGGCTACCCCTTGCTTCTTCGAACTTGCTCGCGTTGCGCATGGCAACACGACTGGTCTGGTAAAACGTGTTTGCTTGCTCCCTATCGGCCGGCCGCGATGATGTTCATCTCGGCCCGCTCGAGAACCGTTGTTTCCTGACGGGCCACTACGGCACAACAGAACGGTGTCACCGGGAGCGACTTATCAAGGTTACGGCAGAGAGACGGCCAGGGTCAAACTGCCTCGATCGCTAGGCATCGATGTCCACCGGCGGACCTGCAGGCCGCGCAGCTGCGCGCCGCCTTCGAGGCCGTGCCGCAGGTACCTCGACCGGCTCGACGGACTGCTCGGCCGCCGAGGTGAGCGGTGCCGCCACCTCGTCGGAAGCCGCCCCTGCCTGGTCGGGCGATGCGGCCTCCGCCGAGTTGTCCACGGCAGGAACCACGATGACCATGCCTGCGTCGGGACTCGTGCCGGTAGGCGCGGCAGCCTTGCGGGCAACCCGGCGACCGCGCCGAGCCTTGGGTGCCACCGGTTCCGAGGAAACGGACGTGTCCACAGAGGGCCGGTCTGCCGGAGTCTCGGTGACCTCGTCGGCTGCAGTGACGTTCGTCTCTGCGTCGACGACCGTGGATGCCGCAACGTCCACGTCTTCGGCTGACACCACGGTGACCGTGGGTTCGCCGTCGGCCGTTGCGGCCGCAGGCGCAGTTTCGACGTCGGCCGGGCTCACGTCGGCCACCACATCGTCGTGGTGCGCAGCCATGGCCAGGGCCACAGGATGCGCCCGCTTGATCGACGGATCGACCACAGGATGGTCGTGTCCGTCCGACGAACCGGACTGAGAGTTCGATGCGTTCCGCTCGTTGCCTTCGGACCTGTCGTTGCCGTCGGCCTTGTTGTCCTTGCCGCGTCGACGCCTGCTGCTGCCCGGAGCGCTCGACTCCGAGCGCGCCGGGTTGGACCTACCGCCGCCGTCGTTGTCCGGCTTGGCGTCGATGGGGAACGGATGCACGATGATCCCGCGACCCTGGCAGTGCTCACACGTGGTGGAGAACGCCTCGACCAGACCGGTGCCGAGCTTCTTGCGCGTCATCTGCACCAGTCCGAGCGAGGTCACCTCGGAAACCTGGTGACGGGTCCGGTCACGGCCCAGCGACTCGGTGAGACGCCGCAGCACAAGATCGCGGTTGGACTCGAGCACCATGTCGATGAAGTCGACGACGATCATGCCGCCGATGTCGCGCAGACGCATCTGCCGGACGACTTCCTCCGCGGCCTCGATGTTGTTACGGGTGACCGTCTCTTCGAGGTTGCCGCCCGAACCGGTGAACTTGCCGGTGTTGACGTCGACGACGGTCATTGCCTCGGTGCGGTCGATCACCAGGGTGCCGCCCGAGGGCAGCCAGACCTTGCGATCGAGGGCCTTGGCCAACTGCTCGTCGATGCGGTGTGCAGCGAAGACGTCGACGGAACTGCCGTCCGACTCGTACCTGTGCAGCCGCTCCATCATGTCCGGTGCCACGGTCTCGACGTAGTTGGACGTCGTCGCCCATGCCTTGTCGCCCTCGATGACCAGCTTGGAGAAGTCCTCGTTGAACAGGTCACGGATGACCTTGACCAGCATGTCGGGCTCTTCGTACAGCGTCTGCGGCTGGACGCCCTTGCCGGTTTCGGCGTTGGCCGAGCGCTCTTCGATGCTCGCCCACTGTGCCTGCAGTCGAGTGACGTCGCGTGCGAGTTCTTCTTCGCTGACGCCCTCGGCCGCGGTGCGAATGATGACGCCCGCCTCGGGAGGCACGATGTCTCGGAGAATCTCCTTGAGACGCTTGCGCTCGGTGTCGGGCAACTTGCGGCTGATGCCGGTGGAGCTGCCACCGGGAACGTAGACGAGGAATCGTCCGGCCAACGACAGCTGTGTTGTCAGGCGAGCACCCTTGTGACCCACCGGGTCCTTGCTGACCTGCACCAGAACCTGATCGCCCGGCTTGAGGGCCTGCTCGATCTTGCGCGCGCTTCCGCCCAGTCCGGCTGCGTCCCAGTTGACCTCACCCGCGTACAGCACACCGTTGCGGCCACGGCCGATGTCGATGAACGCGGCTTCCATGCTGGGCAGCACGTTCTGTACGCGGCCCAGGTAGACGTTGCCGACCATCGAGGCGGTGGCACTGCTGGTCACGAAGTGCTCGACGAGCACACCGTCTTCGAGGACGGCGACCTGTGTGGTCAGCGGGTGATCCGGCGTCGCCTTCTCGCGCACGACCATCACACGGTCGACCGACTCGCGACGCGCCAAGAATTCGGACTCGGTCAGGATCGGCGGACGACGACGACCTGCGTCACGCCCGTCGCGGCGACGTTGACGCTTCGCTTCGAGTCGCGTCGAACCGGAGATGCCCTGGACCTCGTCCCGCGGAGCACGGCTCTTGTTGCGCGGCTCCCGCTCGTGCACCACCGTGTTGGGCGGATCGTCCTCGGACGACGCCCCCTCGGCGGCTGCCTCGGCTCCGGTCTTGCGGCGTCGACGGCGACGGCGGCGACGACTCGAGCCGTCTCCGTCCGAACCACCGTCCGAGTCGTCGTAATTGTCCTGGACACCGGAATCGGAGTCGTCTTCGCTGTCCTCTGCCGAGGAATCCGCGGCGGCCGTGTCGTCCGATGATTCGTTCGAGTCCGAGTTCTGCCGGTCGGAGGTGCGGTTGCGAGTGCGTGATCGACGCGAACGTCGCCCCGAACTCGACTGCCGCTCGTCGTTTGCCGAGGATTCGTCCGACTCGGCCTCGGCGTTGTCGGACGTCTCGGTATCGGTGGAATCGGTCGCCTCGGCGTTGTCGTCGCCCTCGGAATCGTCGTCCGAGTCGTCGGTCGACTCGTCCGAGGACTGCTCGCCACGGCCACGGCCGCGGCCACGGCGTCCGCGACGACGGCGTCGAGGCTGGGACTGATCGTCGTCGCTGTCACCGTCGCTCGGGTTGTCCGCACTGTCCGAGTTCTCTGCGCTGTCCGAGGCAGCCGACTCTTCGGAATCCGAGAACGCGAACTGGCCGCCCGGCGATGCCGGGAGCTCGGCCTCGGTGGTTTTCGACGACGTTACGGACGTGGATTCACCGGCGTCGGCGTCGCTGCCGGTGTTTGCCACCTCGTCCTTGGGCGCGGCCTTGCGACTGCGGCGACGGCGAGCCGGGGGCTCGGCCGGTGACTCCGCAGTGTCCGGTGCGCCGGCATCGACGGCGGCGGGCTGCAGAAACAGCGGGGTCGTGAACGTCGTCGCTGTGGGCTGGTCTGTCGTTGCCACGGGTTCGTCGGTCACGGCCGCGGGCTGGGGAGCGTCCAGCTCAGGAGCAGGCGCGCTGGTGAAGAGCTGCGGCTCGGACCACGGGGTCTCGGCCACGGGCACCTCGGCGGGCGGCACCTCAACGGGCTCCGACTGCTCCGCAGCCGACGGATCGATAGTCAGCGCTGCGGGCGCGTTGACCGAATCGCGCACGGACTCCGCGACGTCACGGCTCAGGCTCGACTGCGCGCTGCGCGCTTCGATGCCGAGTTCACCGAGAGTGACCAGCAACTGCTTGCTGGTGACACCCAGAATCTTGGCCAGGGCGTGAACACGCAGTCGGGTCGGCAACTCGATGGTGTCGGGTTGCGCCGACGACACCGCGTCGTCGGTCTCCGATCCTCCAGCGTTTGCGTTCTGTACATCTTCGGGCGGGCTTTGATCGGCCACGTAGTCTCCTCGGGCCCCCGGGCGCGTCCATCCGAATTCGGGTGTGACGCGGCCACGCGAGGGCAATCCTTGTGTACTCACGTCGTTTGGACGTCAGCTGTTCGGTCTCGCTCCGCACCCGAGCCGATGACCACCTCGTAGTTCTCGGTGGTCGACGACAGCGTGTGCAGTGCCTGGCTGGATGGTGGTGTACCGGCGATCCGAGCGCCTGATCATCAAGCAAGAACGCGAACGAGCCTGTCTCTCGTTCGAGCATCTGCGATGACGGGCAGCGGATAGACGACAAGTCATCCGATCGAATCCACCACACCGGTCGTGCGAACTTCGGTGAAGCCGTGACTTCGGTGGAGCATGAAACCTGTGCGTGTTGGCGCAATGGAGTCGATCTGTAGTCGAGTATCCCACACGCGGTGATGCGTACTTGCCACGCCGCTCCGATCGGGTACCGAGCGGATGCGGCGTGGCTGCGCGGACGCGTTGCTTTCGTTCTCGGGTGGAGCAGTCAGGCCAGGCCGGGGAACCAGAGTGCGATCTCGCGCTCGGCCGATTCCACGGAATCCGATCCGTGCACCAGGTTCTGCTGACCGTCGAGCGCGAGGTCGCCACGGATGGTGCCGGGAACCGCCTTGGCCACCGGGTCGGTGCCGCCTGCGATCTGGCGGAAGGCCGCGATGGCGCGAGGTCCTTCGAGAACTGCGGCCACCACCGGACCGGAAGTGATGAACTCGAGGAGTTCGGGGAAGAACGGCTTGCTCTCGTGCTCCGCATAGTGAGCCGAGGCCAATTCACGGGAGACGGTCTTGAGCTCGAGTGCGACGATGCTCAGACCCTTCTTCTCCACGCGGCCGAGGATCTCTCCTACGTAACGTCGGGCAACTCCGTCGGGCTTGATCAGTACAAGGGTGCGGTCGGTCACGAAAGACGACAGTAATGGAACAAGGCACGGTGCCGCGCGTCGCATCGCCGAAATCGACGGGTTCCCTCCTCAGTCGCGCTGGCCCGGCAGCATCCCGCGTCGAATCCGCTCGGTGATGTCCCGGCGCAGGTACAGCAGATACAGCCAGACCGCGATGAAGATCAACCCGACCGCACCGATGGAGAGGTGGAACACCGCCCCGGCCAGCACGAACAGCTGAAGACCGAGATTGAGCTTCATCGCCCACGGTTCCCCCTGCTTGCCTGCAGCGAGAATCATCACCACGGCCAGCGCCACGATGTAGGTCGTCGAGAACCAGGTCGCACCGCCGCCGAGGGTCGCCACCACGGGTAGCGCGAGCAATGTCACGATGGCCTCGAGCACGAGCGTCCCGGCCACGACGCCGCGGAAACCCTTCCACGGGTCGGTCGTGGGTGGTCTGAACTCTGCCTCGCTCACGCGGGGTCCTTTCCGAACAGGGTACGAGCGGCGCCGACTGTCACCACGGAGCCGGTGACGACCACTCCGGCACCGGAGACAGCCTCCCCCGGCTCGGCGACTTCCTCGGCCAAACCGATCGCCGTCTCCAACGCGTCGGGCAGGGTCGACGCCACCACGACGCGTTCGTCGCCGAATTTGGCCACCGCGATATCGGCCAGCGCATCGACGTCCATGGCGCGCGCCGACCCGTTGTGGGTGACGACGATGTCGTCGAACACCGGTTCCAATGCGTCGAGGATGGCTCCGACGTCCTTGTCCGCCATGACGCTCACCACTCCGACGAGTTTGCGGAAGTCGAACTCGTCGGTGAGGGCTGCTGCGAGGGCAGCTGCCCCGTGCGGATTGTGCGCGGCGTCCAGAAAAACGGTAGGAGCGTTGCGTACGCGCTCGAGCCGACCCGGATTGACGATCGTTGCGAAGGCAGCGCGCACGGTGTCCTGATCGAGTTGGCGATCCGGCCCGGCACCGAAGAACGCCTCGACTGCCGCGAGTGCGAGCGAGGCATTGTGCGCCTGATGTTCGCCGTGCAGTGGGAGGAAGACGTCGGTGTAGACCCCGCCGAGCCCCTGCAGCTCCAGCTGCTGGCCGCCCACGGCGATCTGCCTGCCGAGCACGGTGAATTCCGATCCGGCCCGCGCCACCGCAGCGTCCGCCTGCACAGCCGCCCGCAGCAGAACCTCGGACACCTCGGGCTCCTGCTTCGCCAGGATTGCGACGGTGTCGCGCGGCACCAGCGATTCCGGTGCCTTCTTGATGATTCCGGCCTTCTCCTTCGCGATTCCCGCGAGGTCGTCACCGAGGAACTCGACGTGATCGAGGCCTATCGGGGTGACGACGGCAACCTCACCGTCGACGACGTTGGTGGCGTCCCAACGGCCGCCGAGTCCGACCTCGATGACGGCAACCTCCACCGGGGCCTCGGCGAACGCCGCGAACGCCATGGCGGTCACCACCTCGAACTTGCTCATTCGAGGACCGCCTGCCGCCTCGGACTGCGCGTCGATCATGTCCACGAAGGGTGCGATCTCGTTGTAGGTGTCGACGTAGAGACGTGGCGAAATCGGACGGCCGTCGATGCTGATCCGCTCGGTAGCCAGCTGCAGGTGTGGGCTGGTGGTGCGGCCCGTGCGTCGATGGAATGCGGTGAGCAATGCGTCGATCATTCGGGTCACCGAGGTCTTGCCGTTGGTGCCTGCGACGTGGATCGACGGATATGCCTTCTGCGGCGAGCCGAGCAAGTCCATCAGCGCCGAAATCCGAGCCGTGGACGGCTCGATCTTCGTTTCGGGCCAACGCTTGTCGAGCTCGGCCTCCACGAGCGCGAGTTCGGCCAGATCGACCGGACTCGGTGGCGCGACCGGCAGGGCGTCGTCGGGTTCGGTCACTTAGGTTCCCATCGATTCGAGCCGCGCCGAGATGCGTGCGATCTCTTCGCCTGCGATCGTCTGGCGGGTTCTGATCTTGTCCACCACCGCATCCGGCGCCTTGGCAAGGAATGCCTCGTTGCCGAGCTTGCCGGTCGTCTGCGCCAATTCCTTCTCGGCGGCGGCCAGATCCTTGACCAGCCGAGCGCGTTCGGCGACGAGGTCCACGGTGCCCGAGGTATCGAGTTCGACGACCACGGTGGCCTTGCTCAGGCGCACCTCGACCGAGGCCGTGGCGGCGAAGTCCTCGGCGGGCTCGGTCAGTCGAGCCAGCGAGGTGACCGCCGAGATCTGCCCGTCCAGATCGGATTCGGATACTCCGACGATGCGAGCAGCAACCTTCTGCGAGGGCTTGAGACCCTGGTCGCTGCGGAACCGGCGAATCTCGGTGATGAGCCGCTGCATATCCTCGATCCGTTGCGCCGCAACAGGATCGAGTGGCTCGGCGGCGGGGGTGGGCCACGCCGCGATCACCAGCGACTCGCCGCCGGTGAGCACCTTCCACAGCGTCTCGGTGACGAACGGAATCACCGGATGCAGCAGGCGCAGCAGAGCGTCGAGGACGTTTCCGAGAACTCCGCGCGTGGTAGCCGCGATGGCGTCGTCGGCGAACTGCACCTTGGCGATCTCGAGGTACCAGTCACAGACCTCGTCCCAGGCGAAGTGGTAGAGCGCTTCGCAGGCCTTGCTGAACTCGTAGCGATCGAACGCCGAATCCACTTCTGCCCGAACCTGTTCGAGCCGGTCCAGGATCCAGCGGTCGGCGTCGGTCAACTCGGCGCGCGCGGGCAGATCGGCCGGGGCCGCGCCGTTCATCAGCGCGAACTTGGTGGCGTTGAACAACTTGTTGGCGAAGTTGCGCGACGACTGCGCGTGATCCTCGCCGACGGACATGTCGACGCCGGGGTTCGCCCCCCGCGCGAGCGTGAAGCGCAGCGCATCGGCTCCGAACCGATCGACCCAGTCGAGCGGGTCGATTCCGTTGCCCCGAGACTTCGACATCTTCTTGCCGAACTGGTCGCGAATCAAGCCGTGCAGGAACACGTCTCGGAACGGAACCTGCGGCCCCTGCTTGCCTGCGGTGATCGCGTCGTCGGCCCCGACATAGGTGCCGAACATCATCATGCGGGCGACCCAGAAGAACAGGATGTCGTACCCGGTGACGAGAACGCCGGTGGGATAGAACTTCTCGAGATCGGCCGTGGCGTCGGGCCACCCCATCGTCGAGAAGGGCCACAGCCCGGACGAGAACCAGGTGTCGAGGACGTCGGGATCCTGCTCCCAGCCCTCGGGCGCGCTCTCCCCCGGCCCGAGGCAGACGGTCTCCCCCTCGGGTCCGTACCAGATCGGGATTCGGTGACCCCACCAGAGCTGACGCGAGATGCACCAGTCGTGCATGTTGTCGACCCAGGCGAACCAGCGCGGTTCTTGACTCTTGGGGTGAATCACTGTGTCGCCGTTGCGCACTGCGTCACCGGCCGCCTTCGCGAGGGTGTCGACCTTGACCCACCACTGCAGCGACAGACGCGGTTCGATCGGCTCACCGCTGCGCTCGGAGTGACCCACGCTGTGTAGGTAGGGACGCTTCTCGGCGACGACGCGGCCCTGTTCGGCCAGCGCTTCACGCACCTTCACTCGTGCCTCGAACCGGTCCATACCGTCGAATTGAGTTCCGGTATCGGCGATTCGGCCGGCCTTGTCCATGATCGAGGGCATCGGCAACGAGTGCCGCACGCCCATCTCGAAGTCGTTGGGGTCGTGAGCCGGGGTGATCTTCACCGCGCCGGTACCGAATTCGGGGTCGACGTAATCGTCGGCGATGATCGGGATCTGCCGGCCGGTGAACGGGTGCTCCAGAGTGGTGCCGACGAGAGCTCTGTACCGCTCGTCGTCCGGGTGAACCGCAACTGCGGTGTCGCCGAGCATCGTTTCCACCCGAGTGGTCGCAACGATCACGTGCGGCTCGGAATCGTCGAGCGAACCGTATCGCAGCGACACGAGTTCGCCCTCGACATCCTCGAACTTGACCTCGATGTCGGAGATGGCGGTCTGCAGCACCGGCGACCAGTTCACCAGTCGCTCGGCGCGGTAGATCAGGCCGTCGTCGAACATCCGCTTGAACATGGTCTGCACGGCCTCGGACAAGCCGTCGTCCATGGTGAATCGCTCTCGGCTCCAGTCGACACCGTCGCCGATGCGCCGCATCTGCCCACCGATGGTTCCGCCGGATTCGCGCTTCCAGTCCCAGACCTTGTCGATGAACAGCTCGCGGCCGAACTCTTCCTTGGTCTTTCCGTCGGCGGCGAGTTGCTTCTCCACGACGGATTGCGTGGCGATGCCCGCATGGTCCATGCCCGGCAACCACAGCACCTCGTACCCGAGCATCCGCTTGCGACGGCTCAGCGCGTCCATCAACGTGTGGTCGAGGGCGTGGCCCATGTGCAGGCTGCCCGTGACGTTGGGCGGGGGCAGCACGATGGAGTAGGGCGGCTTGCCGCTGGTGGCGTCGGCCTCGAAGTAGCCGGCGTCGACCCAACCCCGATACAGCTCGGCCTCTACCTCGCTCGGGTCCCAGTTCTTGGGCAAACGGTCTGCTGGGTTGTCGGGGGTCTCTGGCGCTGAACTGGTCACCGGTCGATTCTAGTGGCCGAGGATTCGCGGCATCGACACCCTCTCGCCCAGCACGTGCTCGGCCAGGAATGCGAGCACCACCTCGTACCAGACCTTGGCGTGCTGGGGACTCAGAATCCAGTGGTTCTCCGCCGGGAAATAGAGGAAACGATGGTCGGTCCTGCCCTCGTCGTCGGCGGGCAGGCCCGATTCGCTGAGCAACTCGTACCACAGCCTCAGGCCCTCGCCGATCGGCACGCGATAGTCCTTGTCGCCGTGGATGACCAGCATCGGCGTCGCGATGTCCGCGACGAACAGGTGCGGAGAGTTCTCCACGGCCATCTCCGGAGACATCTCTCGCACCCAGTAGTACGGCGCATCGGTGGTGGGCCCGAACTGATCCATTGCCCACAGGCTCGCGTGGGTGACGATGGCGTCGAACCGGTCGGTGTGGCCGGCGATCCAGTTGGCCATGTAGCCGCCGAAGGATCCGCCCATCGCCGCGGTGCGGGTGTCGTCGATGTCGGCTCGCTCGGCGGCGACGTCGGTCAACGCCATCAGATCGGTGAACGGGGCCTTGCCCCACGCTCCCCAACCGCGCTGCACGAACTCCTGGCCGTAGCCGGTGGACAGGGCTGGATCCGGCAGCAGTACCGCGTACCCCTGCGCGACCATCAGCCACGGATTCCACCGCCACGACCACGTGTTCCACGAGCTGAGCGGGCCGCCGTGCACCCAGAGCAGCAGCGGTGCGGGTGCAGCCTCCGAAGCGTCGGCGGGCAGAGCCAGCCAGCCGCGTACCCGAGCACCGTCGTCGACGATGGTGTCGACCTCGGTCAGCGTTCCCGGCAAGGGGCTCGGTTCGATCGCGGTGTCGAGATCGACGACGGTACCGTCGGCCAGGTCGACGGAGACCGGATGCGGGGCGGCCAGGTACGACGCGGCCAGTGCCACCACCCTGGTTCCGTCCGAGGACATGTGAACGTGGGTGTACGCGTCGTTCGTGTTCGTCAGTCGACGCGGCGGCTCACCCTCGCGGACGACGAAGATCGGTGAGCAGCCGTCGTCGTCCGCAGTGACCAGCACCCCCGATCCATCCGGCAGCCACACGGGGTCGATCGGCCACCGATCCCAGTCGGGCGCGAGATCGGAGACCGAAGAAGTGCCGAAATCGTACTGCTGCAACGTCATTCGAGGTGCGTTCTCCGGAGTGGAGAGTGATTCACGGACGAACACGACGGACTTTCCGTCGGGCGACACTGCCGGCGCTCCCAGATCTGCATCGGCGTCGTCGACGATGGTGGTGCGCTCCCCCGTCGTCGTGTCGACGCGCACCAGCACGGTCCTCACGGTCGCCAGAGAGCCGGGCACCGCCCAGGTGGACACGACGAACGAACCGTCGGCACTGACATCGAACGACGCCTCGTGCAGGCCACCCGCTGCGTCGCGGGTGATATCACGCAGCCCCGGTGAATCCACCGACCCGACGAACAGGTGTGGTGTCGCGGGACCGAGATCGTGGTCCCAGAACCGAACCGGCACCCCGGTGTGCAGTATCGCATCCACCTTGTTCGCTGTGCGTTCGGTGCGCAGAGCGTCGTCGTCCTCGTCGGTGCTCGACGAGCCGAACACCGGTGAGACTCCGACGAATCCGGTGCCGGCGCTGGCTGTTCCGATGTTCGTCAGCCCGGCCGAGCGAGTCTCGAGCACTCGTGCCTCGCCGCCTTCGGCGGGCAGAATCCACAGCCGCGCGGGATCGTCCTTGTCGGATCGACGCGAGAACAACAGATCGCCTGCGGCGGTGAACACCGGATCGCTCTCACCCCACTCGCCGTGTGTGAGGCGTCGGGCAGGCGAACTGCCGTCGACATCGATCTCCCACAACGAAGTCCGATACTCGGTTCGCGAATCATCCAGTGCGGCAATCACGATCACCGCACGCGAGAAATCGTGCGCTACCGCCAGACCCGTGACCCGACGGGCTCCGATGTATTCGTCGACGTTCTCGTACATGCTCATCGACCGAGCCTAGCTTCACCGACAGACCACCCGAATCATTCCGCAGGCCCCACCATTGCCCACAGAGTCATTCCGCAGGCTCCACTCCGGCCCTCGGAGTCATTCCGCAGGCTCCACTCCTGCCCTCGGAGTCATTCCGCAGGCTCCACTCCTGCCCTCGGAGTCATTCCGTAGGCTCCACTCCTGCCCTCAGTCCTCGCCGAGATCCGCACGCAGCTGCGCGAGCGTACGAGCCAGGATTCGCGAAACGTGCATCTGCGAAATTCCCACCTTCTCCGCGATCTGAGTCTGAGTCATGGACCCGAAGAATCGGAGAACGACAATTCGACGCTCGCGTTCGGGCAGCTTCTCGAGTGCTGGGCGCACCGCGAGGTAGCTCTCCATCTTCTCGAGTTCCGGATCGTCGGCACCGAGGGTGTCCATCAGCGGCAGCCGATCCTCGCTGACCACGGAGTCGACCGAGACGGTCTGGTACGCACTGCGCGCCAGCAGCGCCTGGGAGGCTTCCTTGACGTCGATCCCGAGTTCGGCGGCGATCTCGCTGGCGGTCGGAGCTCGACCGAGCTTCTGCGACAACGAGCCAACGGCCTGCGAGATCATCGAGTTCAGTTCCTTCATGCGCCGTGGCACTCGAACCGACCAGCCTGCGTCGCGGAAGTAGCGTCGTGCCTCGCCCATGATCGTGGGGACGGCGAACGAGACGAAATCCGACCCGCGTTCGATGTCGAACCTGTCGACGGCGTTCACCAACCCGAGGCGGGAGACCTGCAGCAGGTCCTCATGGGCCTCACCGCGGCCACCGAAGCGCCGGGCGATGTGTTCGGCGAGCGGAAGGCAGCGAGTGATGATTCGATCGCGCAGAACTCGTCGCTGCGGTGAATTCTCGTCGAGCGCTTGCATCTGCTGAATGAGGGCGACAACGTCGCTGTAATCGTCGGACTCTCGCCGTGTGCTTCGTTCGTGCGGCACAGGCACTAGACCGTGTTCCTCCGCTTGACCACGTCGATCGCGACCGTGCGACCAGTCGCACCCTCGAGCGCATCATCGGCGCGCAGCTCGATGGTGTCGGTGAGGGTCTGCAGCACGTGCCAGCCGAAGCTGTCCTTCTTCGGCACGGACGTCGGAGCCAGCGTGGAGGTGACGAAGATTCGGATTCCGGAGTCGCTCACGGAGAACGTGCAGGACAATTCCGCGTCGGCGATCGAACCCTTGATCAACTGCGAACACACCTCGTCGACGACCAACTTGACGTCGGCGATGTCGTCGAGCGTGAAGTCGCTGAGCACCGCGAGAGTTTCGGCAACGGCACGAACCACTGGTAGCTGGTCGGCCTCGGCGCGCACCCTCAGCTCGACCGGTGCACCGGAACCTCGCTCCAGTTCTTCGATCTTGCTGACCCCAACCATCCGCACTTCCCATCGTCGCCGAGCAGTCGTTTTACCGTTCGCCGACCCAGACTACCCAGCGCACCAGGTTTCAACCGTCGCAGCCGGAGGGAGGACGGCTTCAGGTGAGAGCTCGCAACGCAGCCGTTGCCGGCCCCACGAGCCTGCCTGCGCTCATCGTCGCCCCCGTGGATCCTTGCTCGGACGTCTCCACGGCATCGACGAATGCGTCCAACGCGTCTTCGGCGGCCGCTGCGCTGTCGGCCACGTCCGCCTGGGATCGTTCCCCATCGCCCCGGCACTCGACGATGTCGGCCAGCGCGCGAACGAAGTCGGCACCGGCAACCCGGACGTCGTCGTCGAGCGCTCGAAACGGAGGGACCGGGTCGAGCCCGACCGCTGCGGCGTCGACCAATTCGCTGCAGTGGTTCCAGCTCGAGTCGATCGCACCGACCGTCGCGGTCCACCACCGGTGGCTGACCCGGGTGGACGCGGCCGACCGACGCAGGTTTGCGCGGGTGCTCTCCTCGGTCCACGTCAACGCGGCCTGCGCGTGCTGCACCTCGGCGCGAACCGCATTGCTGCGCGCACGCCAGTCCGATGACCGATCGCCCGCGCTGGATCGGTCCGGCTCGGGGTCCAGTCCGATCGCGACGTCACGCAACAGTGTCGCCGCCGTCGACGACACCGATTCGACGGCGCGTTGCGATGTCCTCCAGTACAGCGGCGGAGCGGCGAGTGCATTGACCGCCAAGCCCACCGCGGCGCCGATAGTGAGCTCGATGATCCTGTCCAGCAACGCGATCGGATCGGATGCCGAACCATAGGTGATCATCAGCAGCGCGGTCACCGGTATCCAGATTCCGCTCGTACCGAATTTCGACCATCGGCCGACGAGAGCTCCGACGAACACACAGATACCGAGGGCGACGCTCACGTCGTCGACGACGACCACGACGAGTCCGGCGACAAGTACTCCCACACTCACCGACGCGATCTGCTCCGCCGCCGATCGCAGGCTTCGACTGATCGTCACGTCTATCAGGAACACCGCCGCGTACGGTGCGAGAAACGGTTGCGTCATCGAGAGCACCTCGGTCGCCAGGATCCACGCAACCGCGGCCGCGCCTGCCATCTTCGCCGACACCACGAGAGCGTCCACTGCCGGACCGAGCGAAACCGACTGTCGTGTCCACCTCATCCGGGCTCGCCTACCCCACCCCTGCCGGCCCGAAACTGCCCGGCCCGGGTGACGCGGGCCGTCGATGCTGGCACGATCATCGGTGTGGACTACTCGCAGGCACTTCGCTCTCTCGCCCGACGACTCGGCACTTCGACCTCGTACCGAGGCTGGGACGACACCGAACACGAAGTGAGCGACGACACCCTACGGCAGGTGCTCGCTGCCCGCGGTTACGAGACCGAGTCGAGCGAGGACGTCGACCGAGCACTGGCCGATATCGACGACGCGCCGTGGCGTCGACTGCTACCGCCGGTGGTGGTGGCCACGCAGGGCACCGACGCCGTGGTGTGGGTGCATGTGCCACACGGTAATCCGGTCGAGGTCACGATGGTCTCCGAAGACGGCGAGACCATCGCGGTGGACCAGGCGGACGTATGGGTCGATCCCCGTGAGGTCGACGGCCGCCTGATCGGTCGCGCCACGTTCGTGATCCCCGGCAGCGCTCCACTCGGCTGGCACAGTCTGACCGCGACGACGATCAGCGAGGACAACACGGTCCGAACGTCGGACACTGTCGTGGTTGTCACCCCGAAATCGTTGTCCCCCAACGCAGAACTGGCAGATCGCCAGCGGACAGGTTTGCTGACCCAGTTGTACTCGGTGCGATCGAAACGATCGTGGGGAATCGGTGATCTCGGTGACCTCGCGGACATGGCCGACATCGCCGGTCGCGAGCACGGATTCGACTACCTCCTGGTCAATCCGTTGCACGCCGACCGACCGACCACACCGGTGGAGGCATCGCCGTATCTACCGACCACCCGCCGCTTCTTCAATTCGCTCTACATTCGAGTGGAGAACATCCGCGAGACCGCGCTGCTGTCGCGGGAACAGTTCGGCAAGGTCCGCGACGCTGCGAAGCGGTTCGACAAGGCCAACAAGCGAACCAGAAAGCTGGATCGAGACTCGACGTTCAAGGCGAAACTGCGTGCCCTGGAACGTGTGTACAAAGTGGAACGCAGCCCGGCTCGCGAGTCCGCATTCCGTGCTTTCGTCGAACGTGAGGGTTCCGGACTCCGCGATTTCGCGGTGTGGAGCGCCCTGGCGGAGAAGTTCGGACGCGAGGATTCGGTGTGGACCGACAGAGCCGCGCACCCGCGTACCGACTTCGTGCTGGAGCAGCGCACCAAGCTCGCCGAGCGCGTCGACTTCCACATGTGGCTGCAGTGGATCTGCGACGAGCAATTGGCCGCCGCGCAGCGTTCCGCGCTCGACGCGGGAATGGACATCGGCATCATGCACGACCTCGCCGTGGGCGTGGCGCGCGGTGGAGCCGACGCCTGGGCTCTCGGTGACGTGCTCGCCTCGGGCGTGACAGTGGGCGCGCCGCCGGACAACTTCAACCAGCAGGGCCAGAACTGGAACCAGCCACCCTGGGATCCAGATCGTCTCCGGGAGATGGCCTACATCCCGTACCGCGACATGCTGCGCACGATTCTGCGTCATGCCGGGGGCATCCGAGTCGACCACATCCTGGGCCTGTTCCGGCTGTGGTGGATTCCCCAGGAGGCCGAGAATGCCGGTGGCGGTACGTATGTCGAGTACGACCACGAGGCGCTGATCGGCATCCTCGCCCTCGAGGCCGAGCGCGCCGGTGCGGTGGTGGTCGGTGAGGATCTCGGCGTCTTCGAGCCGATGGTGCAGGAGTACCTGACCGAACGCGGCATCTTCGGTACCTCGATCCTGTGGTTCGAAGCCGACGAATCGGGCCCGATCCCGCCGGAGAACTACCGCAGGCTGTGTCTGACGTCGGTGACCACGCACGATCTGCCGCCCACGGCCGGATACCTCGACGGCGAACACATCGACCTGCGGTCACGTCTCGGCCTGCTCGAACGCGATATCGACTCCGAGAAAGAGGTCGACGCTCGCTCACGCGAGGCCGTTCTCGATCTGGCGCGCGAACGCGGGTTGCTCGACTCCGACGCCGACAACCACGAGACGGTGGAAGCCTTGCATCGCCTCGTCCAGCGCAGTCCGTCCTTGCTGATCGGAGTCGCTCTGGTCGATGCTGTCGGAGAACACCGCATCCAGAATCAGCCCGGAACCGACGAAACACAGTACGAGAATTGGAAGATCCCGTTGGCCGACGCCGAGGGCAGACGAGTCCTGGTCGAGGACCTCGTGGATCACCCCCGAATTGTCTCGCTGGTGCACGCGATGACCCACCGAGTCGACGGGCGCGCAACGGCAGGGTCCACAATCGAAGAATGAGTCACCGACGTCGCCCCGAATTCATCCGGCACTGATGGGCCGCATCACCACCCGCAGGCCCGTGGTCCGGCTTCGTGGCGAGCACCGCGTCGAACGTCCGGACACCCTCGTGGTCGAGGAGCCGCTCGAGTTACGGGTCGACGGAGCGGCGCTGGCCGTCACCATGAGAACTCCCGGCCACGACGTCGAGCTCGCCCACGGCTTCCTGCTCACCGAAGGCGTGATTGCCTCAGGAGCGGACATCTCCGCGGCGCGTTACTGCGACGGAGTCGACGACGAGGGCGCGAACACCTACAACGTCCTCGACATCACCCTGGCCGAGGGCGTTGCTCCACCGGAGACCGGAGTCGAACGAAACTTCTACACGACATCCTCGTGCGGGGTGTGCGGCAAGGGATCGTTGGACGCAATTCGATTGCGCACCAAGCATTCACCGGCGGCGGATTCGGCGCGGGTGACGTCCGAGACTCTCGCCGGGCTACCCGACACGTTGCGGGCTGCGCAGAAGGTCTTCGATGCAACCGGCGGACTGCATGCCGCCGCCCTGTTCACCGCAGAGGGCGAGATGCTCGTTCTCCGTGAGGATGTCGGACGCCACAACGCCGTCGACAAGGTGGTCGGCTGGGCGGTGACGAACGATCGAATTCCCCTGCGGGGCATGGTGCTGATGGTCAGCGGCCGCGCCTCGTTCGAGTTGGCACAGAAGGCGGTGATGTCGGGAATACCGATTCTCGCAGCGGTCTCGGCCCCGTCCTCGCTGGCGGTCGACCTCGCGGCCGAATCCGGTCTGACGGTCATCGGCTTCCTCCGCGGTCGGTCGATGAACATCTACTCCCACGCCGACCGCGTCCACATCTCAGAGGGCGGCGTCGACCGATAGTTCGGCTGACGGCAGGCGAACACAGAAGTGAGCCCCGATCATCGTTGCGATGATCGGGGCTCACTGTTCCGAACAGTTCGTCAGGCGGACTTGTCGCGACGCTCAGGACGCTCGGGCTTGCGCGGCACGATGGTCGGCAACACGTTGTCGTTCACGGTCTCGGCCGTCACCACGACCTTCTCGACGTCGTCGCGGCTCGGGATGTCGTACATCACCGGGAGCAGAACTTCTTCCATGATGGCACGCAGTCCACGAGCACCGGTTCCGCGAAGAATCGCTTGATCGGCGATCGCGTCCAGAGCCTCGGTGGTGAATTCGAGCTCGACACCGTCCATGTCGAACAGGCGACGGTACTGCTTGACGAGCGCATTCTTGGGCTCGGACAGAATCGTCACGAGCGATTCCTTGTCCAGGTTCGTCACCGAAGCGATCATCGGCAGTCGGCCGATGAACTCGGGGATCAGACCGAACTTGATCAGATCCTCGGGCATCACCTCGGCGAAATGATCCTGGGTGTCGATCTCGGCCTTGGAACGAACTTCGGCTCCGAAGCCGAGCCCGCGCTTCCCGACACGATCGGAGACGATCTTCTCGAGGCCGGCAAATGCTCCGGCCACGATGAACAGCACGTTCGTGGTGTCGATCTGGATGAACTCCTGGTGCGGATGCTTGCGACCACCCTGCGGCGGCACGCTGGCCTGGGTCCCTTCCAGAATCTTCAGCAGCGCCTGCTGGACACCTTCACCGGACACGTCGCGAGTGATGGACGGATTCTCGCTCTTGCGGGCGATCTTGTCGACCTCGTCGATGTAAATGATGCCGGTCTCGGCGCGCTTGACGTCGTAGTCCGCAGCCTGGATCAGCTTGAGCAGGATGTTCTCGACATCCTCGCCCACGTAGCCGGCCTCGGTCAGTGCGGTGGCGTCGGCGATGGCGAAGGGCACGTTGAGCATTTTGGCCAGAGTCTGCGCGAGGTACGTCTTTCCGCAACCCGTCGGTCCGAGCATCAGGATGTTCGACTTCGCCAGTTCGACGGATTCGCCACGGACGTCGCGCGCCTTGTCGCCGGCCTGAATGCGCTTGTAGTGGTTGTAGACCGCGACGGCCAACGTGCGCTTGGCAGCGTCCTGACCGATCACGTAGTTCTCGAGAAAGTCCTTGATCTCGGAGGGTTTGGGAAGGTCGTCGAGCTTGACTTCGCTCGCTTCGGCCAGTTCCTCTTCGATGATCTCGTTGCACAGGTCGATGCACTCATCGCAGATGTACACCCCTGGTCCAGCGATGAGCTTCTTGACCTGCTTCTGGCTCTTACCGCAGAAGGAGCACTTCAGCAGATCGCCACCGTCACCGATGCGTGCCATTGTCGAGGTTCCTACTTCCTTGTCCGCGTACGACCCACGCCGGCCGGGTACGACCGAAACCTTCGTGGGCTGATTCTCGGTCTGTCGACATCCGACTTCGGTCGACCGAGTTCTTGGATGCGACGGTACCCGTGTTCGCCGAACATGGGCGGGTTGTTTCCGGTGATTCGCCACCCGAATTCATCGAAGGCACCATTCGGCTGGCGAATCACGACCGCCGGGCGGAGTTCCACACTCGCACCCGGCGTTCGATCTCTACCCGTCCGTTGCGGTTCGACCTGCAGTACCCGCTCTGCTACTTCTGAGCAGAGAGCTTGCGGTACTCGAACACGGTGTCGATGATTCCGTAGTCCTTGGCCTGCTCCGCGGTGAGAATCTTGTCGCGATCGGTGTCCTTGCGGATGACGTCGGGATCCTTGCCGGTGTGGCGGCCGAGGGTGGTCTCCATGAGTCGACGCATGCGCTCGATCTCGGCGGCCTGGATTTCGAGGTCGGACACCTGGCCCTGAATACCACCGCTCGAGGGCTGATGAATCAGCACGCGGGCGTTGGGCAGTGCTGCACGCTTACCGGGAGTACCGGCGGCGAGCAGAACGGCTGCGGCCGAAGCGGCCTGACCGAGGCAGACGGTCGCGACATCGGCGCGGACGTACTGCATCGTGTCGTAGATCGCCATCAGTGACGTGAACGAGCCACCGGGCGAGTTGATGTACATCGTGATGTCCCGGTCGGGATCGAGTCCCTCGAGCACCAGCAACTGAGCCATGACGTCGTTGGCGGACGCGTCGTCCACCTGGACGCCGAGGAAGATGATGCGCTCCTCGAACAGCTTGTTGTACGGGTTCGATTCCTTCACGCCGTAGCTGGAGTGCTCGACGAAGGACGGCAGGATGTAGCGGGAGGACGGCAGCTGATTGGGGTCGAACAGGTTTGTCATCGTTTCTCCAAGATGTAAGTGATCGAGGGTCGCCGGTAGCGGCCGAACTACTCGCCGATTCCGCCGGCCTGTCGCGCACGGCTGACCACGTGATCCACGAACCCGTATTCCTTGGCGGCCTGCGCCGTGAACCAGCGGTCGCGATCGGAGTCTTCGGTGATCTGCTCGACGGTCTGACCCGTGTGCAGGGCGATCAGCTCTGCCATCTCGCGCTTGGTGTGCGCGAACTGCTCGGCCATGATGGCGATATCGGAGGCGCTGCCGCCGATTCCGGCCGAAGGCTGGTGCATCATGATGCGCGCGTGCGGCAGGGCGTAGCGCTTGCCCTTGGCACCGGCCGAGAGCAGGAACTGACCCATGGAGGCAGCCAGACCCATTCCGTAGGTCGCGATGTCGCACTCGGCGAATTCCATCGTGTCGAAAATGGCCATACCCGCGGTGACCGAGCCACCGGGCGAGTTGATGTACAGCGCGATGTCGCGAGTGGCATCCTCGGCCGAGAGCAGCAGGATCTGAGCGCACAACTTGTTGGCGATGTCGTCGTCGACCTGGGTACCGAGGAAGATGATGCGGTTTTGAAGCAGACGCTCGTACACGGAGTCGCTGAGATTCAGCCCTGCTGCGGCCGAAGTCATGACGGGACTCTGCTGGTGCGAAGCCGCCGGATTCTGAACAGTCACGGTACCTGCCTTTTCCATAACAAATCGTTGGTTCCTGACACAGACACTAACGAAAGACGGCGGCCCCGGAGTCCCGGAACCGCCGTCGTTCGCTGTGAGCGTTACTTCTCTTGTTCGCCCTCGGAAGAATCCGCTGCTTCGACCTCGTCGGGAGCATCGGCAGGGCTGCCGAACAGCTCTGCGGTGTCGACACTCGCACCGGTGGTGTCGGTCACGGTGACGCGCTCGACCACAGAGGCCAGCGCCTTACCGCGCTTGACATCGGCGAACACTGCACCGAGCTGGTTGGCCTGCTGCACCTGCTGGATGAACTGCTCGGGCGGCATGCCGTAGCGCTGCGCCTGGAAGATGATCCGTTCGGTGAGCTCTTCCTGGCCGACCTGAGTGTTCTCGGCCTCGGCGATCGCATCGAGAAGGAGCTGGGTGCGTACCGACTTCTCGGCACCTTCCTTGACGTCCTTGTCGAACTCCTCGCGGCTCGAACCCTGCGATTCGAGCAGCTCGGCGAGGGCTTCCTCGTTGTGATCGAGACCGTGGATGGCCTCGTGCACCTGGGAATCGACCTCGGCCTTGACGACGGCCTCGGGGGCCGGGATCTCGATTGTCTCGAGCAGCGTCTCGAGCACCTTGTCGCGAATCTGACCGGCCTGCTCGACCTTCGCGACTCGCTCGACGCGCGTCTTCAGGTCGGCGAGCAGCTCGTCGAACGTGTCGAACTCGCTGGCCAGCTGAGCGAACTCGTCGTCGGCCTCGGGCAGCTCGCGCTCCTTGACGGAGACGACCTTGACGGTGACGACGGCTTCCTTGCCTGCGTGCTCGCCGGCGACCAGCGTCGAGGTGAACTCCTTCGACTCGTCCGCCGATACGCCGATGATCGCGTCGTCCAGGCCCTCGATGAGCTGGCCGGAACCGACCTCGTGGGACAGCCCGCTCGCGGTGGCTTCTTCCACGTTCTCGCCGTCGACGGTGGCCGAGAGGTCGATGGAGACGAAGTCGCCCGACTGAACCGGACGATCGACACCGGTCAGGGTGCCGAAACGCTGACGTAGCGACTGCAGCTGCTCGTCGACTGCTTCTTCGGAGATCTCCAGCGGATCGACGACGACACTGATGGTCGAGTAGTCGGGCAGGTCGATCTCGGGACGGACGTCGACCTCGGCGGTGAACGTGAGTTCCGTGCCGTCTTCGATCTTGGTGATCTCGATCTCGGGCTGGCCGATGACCTTGACCTTCTCGTTGGTCACGGCCTCGGAGTAGCGGGACGGAAGAGCGTCGTTGACGACCTGCTCGAGTACGGCACCCCGGCCGACTCGCGCCTCGAGCAGCTTGGCCGGAGCCTTGCCGGGACGGAATCCGGGGAGGCGGATCTGCTGAGCCAAAGCCTTGTACGCGCGGTCGAAATCAGGCTTGAGCTCCTCGAAGGGCACCTCAACGTTGATACGGACTCGCGTCGGGCTCAGCTGCTCGACGGTGCTCTTCACGGGACATGCTCCTTAGAGGTCGTTCTTGCTTGCTGGTGGTTCTGGCTTGCTGTCATCTCTCGCTGACCACGAGCACGGTGAGCCATGCCTGCGGCTCTCATTTGTCGGGGTGACAGGAATTGAACCTGCGACCCTCCGCTCCCAAAGCGGATGCGCTACCAAGCTGCGCCACACCCCGTCGTACGGACACCATTGAACAGCAACCGATAGTAGCCCCCCATGGGCGCCCCACCTATGAGGTTGTCGATACCCCACCCACGAGGTTGTCGGTGGGGTGTCGATCGCTCACGAAAAGCAGGCACGAAAGGCCGGTTTGGAATCCGGCGGCGGCGTTGGGTACAGTCTTGAAACGCAGGCGACGGAACTGGCGATCCCACGACTGTTGTTTGCATGCCGATGTAGCTCAATGGTAGAGCCCCTGTCTTCCAAACAGGCTACGCGAGTTCGATTCTCGTCATCGGCTCCACCGAAAAGCCCCGCACTTCACGTGCGGGGCTTTTTCGTGTCCGCGTACCCTGGAACATGCCCTGTTCGCCCAGTGACGTGCAGGATGCACGGTCGATGGAAGGCTGCGGAATGGAAATCGTTCTGATCGTCATCGTTGTCGCGGCAGTGGCTCTGCTGGTGTTGCGCAGTAGGAAGAACTCCGCCGCCGCGGCCGCCACAGCCCTCGCGGACGCCAAGGCAGACGCTCGCCAGTCGATCGAACGCCTCGGCGGTCAGGTCTACAACCTGATCGGTACCGACACCGCCTCCAAGCAGGCCCTGGCCGACGCATCCGAGCGCAACATCGCCGCCGGCTCGCAGATCGACCAGGCCACCACGCCGGAACAGGCGCGGCTGGCCAAACAGACAGCGCTCGAAGGGCTCTATTACATCCGCGCTGCTCGCGTAGCCATGGGCATGGACCCGGGGCCGGAGATCGCGGGCATCGACGGCCAGCACCAGGCGGGACGCGTCACCGAGGAACGCAAGGTCGACTTCGAGGGACGTGAGATCAAGGCGTCACCGGATCCGTCCGACCGCACTCCGAACTACTACCCCGGTGGCCGGGTGGCCGGCCGGTACCTGCGGGTTGGTACTCCGAGCCGTGGTGGCGTCCAGCCCTCCTCGCAGGGGCGTGGGGAATGGGGTCGATGTTCCTGTTCTCCGCGATGTTCTCCGGCATGGCCGGAGTTCCGGAAGAGACCGCAGCGGGCGGCGACACGGGAGCAGAAGGCTCAGGCGACGTCGGCTCCGAAGACGACTACAGCGGCGATGATTCCAGTGGCGGCGACATCGAATACGGTGCCTTCGACGGCGGCATCGACGACGGCGGCATGGGTGACATGGACATGGGTGGACTCGACTTCTAGGTCGCCTGACAGACCGGGCACCAGAACAGGTTTCGCGCCTGCATCACCGAATGCAGGACTTCGGCCCCGCACACCCGGCAGGGATAGCCCTGCCTGCGGTAGACGTACGAACGCGGTCGCCGGGCACCGTAGGTGTCGCCGTGGTCGTCCTCGGGCCGGATGGTGATGATGCGGCCGCGTCGAACACCGATTTTCATCAGTTCGACGAGGTCGAACCAGAGTGCGTCCCATTCGGATCGGTCGAGGTCTTTGCCCGGTCGCATCGGGTTGATCTCGTGGCGAAACAGAATCTCGGCTCGGTAGACGTTTCCGACACCGGCGAGCACCTTCTGATCCATCAGGAGGGTGCCTATTGCCGTGCGCGACTTGGAGATTCGCGCCCAGGCCCCGTCCGGGTCGGCGTCCTTGCGTAGCGGGTCCGGACCGAGACGCGCCACCAGGGCGTCCACCTGCTCCTCGGTGTAGATCTCGCACGCCGTGGGGCCACGCAGGTCGGTTCCGTACTTCTCCCCCACCAGCCTCAACCGCACGGCACCCACCGGGTCGTTCAGCGGCACAGACTGTTCGGTGAACTTTCCGTAGAGACCGAGGTGGATGTGCACTATCAGGTCGGTCTCGTACCGGTGCAGCAGATGCTTGCCCCAGGCCTCGGCCTTCTCCAGGACGAGGCCGTCGATCAGCGCGGCACCGGAGGTGAACCGCCCCTGCGGGCTGCTCGCCTCGACCGGTGCCCCGCCGAACCTCCGTTGATGCAACCGAGCGAGTCGGTGCAGTGTGTGCCCTTCGGGCACCTACTCGGGCTTTCCCGGCACAACGGGTGCCTCGCCGCTGCGCTCGTACTCGGACAGGATGTCGATGCGGCGCTGGTGGCGCTCCTCGCCCGAGAACGGAGTGCCCAGGAAGGCGTCGACGATAGCGAGCGCTTCCGGGAGGGTGTGCATGCGGCCACCGATGCCGATGAGCTGCGCGTCGTTGTGCTCACGTGCGAGCTTGGCGGTCTCGACGCTCCACGCCAGCGCGCAGCGAGCGCCCGGCACCTTGTTGGCGGCGATCTGCTCGCCGTTTCCGGAACCGCCGAGCACCAGGCCGCGGCTACCCGGATCGGCGACGACGCGGCGTGCCGCATCGATGCAGAATGCCGGGTAATCGTCGACGGGGTCGTAGTCGAAGGCCCCGCAGTCGACAGGCTCGTGCCCGGTCGCCGTCAGGTGTTCGATGATCTGATTCTTGAACTCGAGGCCGGCGTGGTCGGCACCCAGGTATACGCGCATGCCTAGAGTCTGACAGGTGAACTCGGGAGCGGAGAAATTCGCGGGCGTCGACGGTGCGAAGGGCGCGTGGGTGGTCGCCGTGTTCGGCGGTGCGACGCTGACGTGGACGGCCTGTGCGTCGGTGGCGGAGGTGCTCGAGGTGACGCGGGACTGCGCACGGGTGGGCGTCGACATGCCGTTGTCGTTACCCGTCCGCGGCTATCGCATCAGCGAACTCGAGGCGAAGGCGTTTCTCGGCGCAGCGCGCAGCTCGATTTTTCACACCCCCGTCGTCGACGTGCTCGTTGCCGGATCGTACGAACAGGCGTGCGCGATCTCACGAGACGTCACCGGCAAGGCGATCAGCAAGCAGACCTGGCACATCCTGCCTGCCGTGCAGGCCTGGCGGGATGCGGACTTCGATACGGAAAGGTACGTCGAGGTGCATCCCGAGTGCTCGTTCCGGACGATGTCACCGGCGACGGTCTTCTCGTCGAAGAAGACCGGTCGCGGCGTCGGACAGCGACTGGCAGCCCTGCAGCGGTGGAGCGAACACATCGACCTGGCCGATCTACCGCATGGACCCGCCGTCGACGACTTCCTCGACGCGGCCGCTGGGGCGTGGTCGGCGAGACGTTTCCACGTCGGTGAGCACCGGGTGTTCGGTACCGCGGACGGCTCGGATCGGATCGTGGCGTAGCGCCCCTCGTGCGTGAAAGTTCGACTCCTGCCACGAATTTCCACGCACGAGGGGCAGCGCTGTCAGTCGAACTGCGGATCCTCGTTGCGGCTGCGCTTGAGCTCGAAGAAGTGCGGGTACGACGCGAAGATCACCGATGCGTCCCACAGCTTGCCTGCCTCCTCGCCGCGTGGGATTCGGGAGAGCACCGGGCCGAAGAACGCCACGCCGTTGACGTGGATGGTCGGGGTGCCCACGTCGGGTCCGACCTTGTCCATGCCTGCGTGATGACTGGTTCGTAGGTCCTCGTCGTAGTCGGTGCTCTCGGCTGCCGAGGCGAGGTCGGCGGGCAGATCGAGTTCTGCCAACGACTCCGCGATGACGACGCCGAAGTCTTTGTTGCCCTCGTTGTGAATTCGCGTTCCCATGGCCGCGTACAGCGGGGCGAGAATCTCGTCGCCCTTCAGTTTCGCTGCCGCGATCGCCACACGCACCGGCCCCCAGGCCTTCTTCATCATCGCGGCGTACTCCTCGGGCAGATCACGCCCTTCGTTGAGTACGGCGAGGCTCATGACGTGGAAGTTCACGTCGATGTCTCGCACCTTCTCCACCTCGAGAATCCACCGCGAGGTGATCCAGCACCACGGGCACAGTGGGTCGAACCAAAAATCCGCGGTGTCTTTCTGTCCTGAACCGGCCACTGTCCTACTCCTTGGAAGTCGAGGTCGACGTTTCTTCATTGCGTAACAACGGCCCACCGCGCAGACATTCCACACTGCCCGTCGTTCAGCGCGGGATACGCGTGACGTGATGGGATGGAAGGCACTACCCATAACTACACGAAGAGGTGTCGACTGAAGTGGTTGCTCCCAACCTGACGCGTGACCAAGCCTCCGAGCGTTCGGCGATCATCGGGGAAACGAAGTACGCGATCGTTCTCGATCTCACCGACGGCGAGGGCAATCCCGGCGAGAAGACGTTCCGCTCGCTCACCACCATCACGTTCGCGGCCACCGCCGGGGCGTCGACGTTCGTGGACATCATCGCGAGCTCGATCCGCTCCGCAACGCTCAACGGCACCGATCTCGATACCTCGAGCTACGACGAGTCGACGGGCCTCGCGCTCGAGAATCTGTCCGAGCACAACGAACTCGTCGTCGATGCGGACTGCAGCTACTCCCACACCGGCGAGGGCTTGCACCGTTTCGTCGACCCGTCGGACGATTCCGTCTACCTGTACTCGCAGTTCGAGACTGCCGATGCCAAGCGCATGTTCGCCTGCTTCGATCAGCCCGACCTGAAGGCCACGTTCGATGTGAAGGTCACCGCTCCGGAGAGCTGGACCATCATCTCCAACGCTGCGCACGCCGCCGAGCCCGCCGCGGGCGAGCACGTGTTCGACACGACGCCGTTGATGAGCACCTACCTCGTCGCGTTGATCGCCGGACCGTACGCGGAGTGGACCGACTCGTACACCGACGACCACGGCACCATTCCTCTCGGAATCTATTGCCGCGCATCACTTGCCGAGCACATGGACGCCGAGCGCCTGTTCACCGAGACCAAGCAGGGCTTCGGTTTCTACCACGAGAACTTCGGCACTCCGTACGCGTTCGGCAAGTACGACCAGCTCTTCGTGCCCGAGTTCAACGCCGGTGCCATGGAGAATGCCGGTGCCGTCACGTTCCTCGAGGACTACGTGTTCCGGTCCAAGGTGACGCGCTACTCCTACGAGCGCCGCGCCGAGACCGTGCTGCACGAGATGGCGCACATGTGGTTCGGCGATCTCGTGACGATGACGTGGTGGGACGACCTGTGGCTCAACGAGTCGTTCGCCACGTTCGCCTCGGTTCTGTGCCAGTCCGAGGCCACCGAGTACACCAACGCGTGGACCACGTTCGCCAACGTGGAGAAGGCCTGGGCGTACCGCCAGGACCAATTGCCGTCGACGCACCCCATCGCCGCCGACATCCCCGATCTCGCTGCGGTGGAGGTCAATTTCGACGGCATCACCTACGCCAAGGGCGCGAGCGTGCTCAAGCAGTTGGTGGCGTACGTCGGCAAGGAGGACTTCCTTGCCGGGTTGCGGGCATACTTCGTCGATCATGCCTTCGCCAACGCCACCTTCTCGGATCTGCTTGCTGCTCTGGAGAAGTCGTCGGGTCGCGATCTATCCGACTGGGGCGCTCAGTGGCTGCGCACCACCGGCCTGAACACGCTGAGCCCGGATTTCGAAGTCGACGCCGACGGTAAGTTCACCCGATTCGCGGTCCGGCAGACCGGCGCGGCACCGGGTGCAGGCGAGCACCGGGTCCACCGAATTGCAGTCGGCATCTACGACGACGTCGACGGCAAGCTGGTGCGCACGGACCGCGTCGAACTCGATCTCGATGCTGCCGAATCGACGAATGTCGATGCGCTGGTCGGTGTCTCACGAGGACAGCTCGTGCTGGTCAACGACGACGACCTGACGTATTGCGCGGTGCGACTCGACCCGGATTCGCTCGACACTCTGCTGAGCCGCATCGGCGACATCGCCGAGCCACTCCCCCGCACCCTGGCATGGTCGGCCGCCTGGGAGATGACCCGATCCGCCGAGATGAAGGCGCGAGATTTCGTGGCGCTCGTTCAGCGCGGGATCGGCGGGGAGACCGAAGTGGGTGTGGTGCAGCGACTTCTGCTGCAGGCTCAGACGGCCGTCAGCAGTTACGCCGATCCCGAATGGGCGTCCGCCCACGGCACCCCCGAGTTCGCAGACACGCTGCTCGACCTGGCCCGTGGCGCGGAGGCAGGCTCGGATCACCAGTTGGCGTTCGTCAACGCCCTCACCGGTACCGAACTCGGTGACCGCCATGTCGAGGTGTTGCGTGCCCTGCTCGACGGTGACGTCGACGGGCAGTCGCTGACCGGACTCGGCGTCGATACCGACCTACGGTGGCGCATCGTCACGGCACTGGCCGCAGCCGGAGCCATCGACGCCGACGGACTGGATTCACCGGTCATCGACGCCGAGGCGGGCAGGGACAACACTGCAGCCGGAGCGCGATCGGCAGCGGCGGCACGCGCCGCTCGCCCGAGCTCGGAGGTCAAGGAACAGGCTTGGACCACGGTGGTCGACGACGACGCGGTGCCGAACATCACGGCGCGTTCGATCATCGGCGGCTTCGCGGGCCCCGGCCAGGGCGAGCTGCTCGAGCCCTACGTCGCCCGCTACTTCGACGCCATCGAAGGTGTCTGGGCGCGCCGTTCCAGCGAGGTCGCGCAGACCGTCGTGGTGGGCCTGTACCCGTCCTGGTCGATCAGTGAGCAGTCCTTGGCCGCCGCGGACAGGTTCCTCGAGGGAGACCTCCCGCCCGCACTGCGCCGTCTGGTGATCGAGGGCCGAGCCGGAATCGTCCGGGCTCTCGCTGCCCGGGAGTTCGACGCGAGCTGATCTTTCGCGGCACCTACGACAAGGGCCGGTTGCTCACCTTGCGGGTGAGCAACCGGCCCTCGTGGCTCTGTGCGATCCGGTGGAGCTACGGACTGAGGATGGATGCAGCCATCACCCGCACCGAGGCGACGAGGCCGTCGATGAGATTGCCGTCGCGGAACGGGCCGAGCGCGGCGGTGACACCCAGCTGTGAAACCCGGTCGGTGGCTCGGTTGGACACTCGCTTGCCACTGCGGATCTCGAGGGCGTGTCGATTGGGGTCGACCGCGATCAGGACCGAGCGAACGGCATCGGGGGTGCTGGGGAACACCGAATCGGCTCCCGCGGCCGGATCGACTCCGAGATCACCGATGTAGATGTTGAACCGGATCTTGGTCTGCCGAGTTGCTTCGGTCAGTGCGCCGTCGAGCGCCACCAGGTCCTGTGTGGCGAACGGGAGGTGTTCGGGACTGACCGTCCCGAATTCGTGAGCGACCGAGACTCGGCCGCTCGCGGTCAGCGCAGCACCGTAGGGCAGGTCTTCTTCTCCGATGTTGCTGCGGACGAGTTCACCACTTGCCACTTGCAGCACCTCCGATCGAGTCGGCTGCATCGGCGTCGTGCGAACTGTGGCCTCCGAAGGGAGTCACCTCGTCCGTCGCGCTCCACAGCAATGGCTCGCGCGTCCACTCGTCCGTCAGTCGGTAGGGAGGAACATCCATACCGGGCTGCTTGTCGGTCAAGTAGGACAACGCGCCGATGAGTCCGATCACCGCAACCGGAATCACCCCGAATATCAGCGTGGTCTCCAAAATGCTCACAGGGTGTGACGGTAGTCGACAATTGCGCGTCGGACCACGTCGGGGCCGGTGTTGTGACCGAAATGTGCGCCGGCGATTTCGTCAGGCAGCACCTTCGCCGAGATACGCCAGCCAACTCGGGTCCAATTCCTTGGTCGTCGCCAACAGCCGCCAGTGCGGGCCCTTCGGTGGCACCAGCTGGGCGCGCAGCGTCCAGCCGATCTCGCTGAGCAGTTTGTCCGCCTTGCGATGGTTGCACGAGGCGCAGCAGGCGACGCAGTTCTCCCACGAGTGGCCACCGCCACGGCTGCGCGGGACCACGTGGTCGACCGTCTCGGCCTTGCTCCCGCAGTACGCGCAGCGGAACCGGTCACGGTGCATGAGGGCAGCGCGGGTCATCGGTACTCGCGCTCGATACGGAACACGGACGAACGTCCGGAGTCTGATCACCGACGGCACCTGGACCGAGTAGTCCGCGGACCTGATGAACGGACCTTCCGGATCGTCGTGCACCACGTCGGCTTTCCCGCAAACGAGAAGAACCACCGCCCGGCGCATCGGAAGCGCGGTCAGTGGTTCGAATGTTGCGTTGAGGAGCAGTACACGGCGCTTGACCCACGCCGGTACGGCGTCGTCGCCCGTGGCACTGTGGGCCGTCGGCACCACACGCAGCGGAGAAGCCCCCGAGGCCGTCTCACGCTGGTCGTGCGCGGTGCGGCCCTCAGTGGGCGGGAGTTGTCGATGGCGGTGTTGAGAGTTCTTCATGCGTTACTCCAGAAACGGTCGGCGCCCGCGCATGGCTTGCGTGGAACACGAGTCACAGTGGAACACGAATGCACCGTCCCCGCACAGGCTTTTTCCCGGCATTTTCTGTTGCCGATCGGTGAACATTTCGCATCTCGACGTTCACGATCGACGTACGACGACTCCATGCGCTGCGTGACTGGCGAGATTTCTGCGTCTCCGTAGACTTTTCGGGTGTCTGTATCAACCTTTCCGTCCGCATCGTCCCTTTCCGAACCGTCCCTCTTGCGAGATCTCGACACCCGAGCTTTCGAGCTGACGGAGACCGGACGCGACTGGTTGGTAGACCGTCCTCTGCAAGCCCTCGGCTATCTCGCCCTCGCCATCGTGTTGCGTCTCGTCCTGCATCGAATGATCGACCGCTTCACTCGCAACGACACCGGCAGGTCTCCGATGCTGCTCCGTCCACTACGCGACAGATCGTCGAGCACGGTCAAGGGAGCCATCCTCAACGAGCGACGCAAACAGCGGGCCAACACGATCGGATCGGTTCTGAAGTCGGCCGTCTCGGTCGTCATTCTCACCTGGTTCGTCCTGTCGGTCCTCGATGTGGTGGGCGTCAATGTCGCTCCCTTCATCGCATCGGCGGGAATCGTCGGTGTCGCGCTCGGATTCGGTGCCCAGAATTTGGTCCGAGATTTTCTGTCCGGCATCTTCATGCTGCTCGAGGACCAGTACGGCGTAGGCGACGTCGTCGACCTCGGTGAGGCGACAGGCACGGTCGAGAGCGTGGGCTTGCGCGTCACGACGATCAGAGACGTCAACGGCACGGTGTGGTACTGCCGCAACGGAGAGGTACTGCGTGTGGGCAACATGAGTCAGGGCTTCGCGGTGGCTGTCCTCGATCTACCCGTCTCGCACACCGCCAATATCGACGAGGCCCGCGCAGTGGCCGAACGTACGACCCTGGCCGTGGTGGAGTCGGGCGACTTCGTCGGCGACATCCTCGAACCGCCCGAGATGCTCGGAGTCAACGCGGTCAGCGCCGATACGGTCACCATCCGCATCACGATCAAGACGCGTCCCGGACGTCAGTGGGCAGTGCAGCGCCGACTCCATCAGGACATACTGCAAGCTTTCGACGACGCCGACATCAAGGCGCCGTATGCGTTGGGACGCCCGGGTGGGGTCGTGGCCGAGCGCGGCAGCTGAGAGACAATGATCGGTAGCGACGCCGATGAAGAGCCCGCAGCAACGACCAGAGAACAAGAGAGAGTGTGATGACCGACCCGCAGCAGACGTTCTATGACGCGGTAGGCGGTGCCGAGACGTTCCGGTCACTCACGGCGAAGTTCTACGAGGAAGTTGCCAAGGACGAGATCGTGCGACCGCTGTACCCCGAGGAGGATCTCGCCCCGGCCGAGCGGCGGATGCGGATGTTTCTCGAGCAGTACTGGGGCGGTCCGCGGACGTACTCCGACGAACGCGGTCATCCGCGACTACGGATGCGGCACAACCCGTTTCGCATCGGCCCGATGGAACGTGACGCATGGCTTCGCTGCATGCACATCGCGATTGCGTCGATCGACCCACAGGTCATGGATTCCGCACACCGTGCCCAGTTGACCGACTACATGGAGATGGCGGCCAACTCGATGGTGAACTCGGCGATCTGATTTTGCGAACGCAGCGAGTCAGAGCGATCCGACGCGCTGCGGGCGCTTTCCACCGACCGCGGTCTTGAACTTGCCCATCCGGGCGCGCGCGACGCCGGCCACTTTGAGCGCGAAGCTCACAGGCGCGGGCAGATGCTGGCGCAGGATGGCGTGCTTGCGCACGTAGCTCTCCACGTGCCACTCCGACCACGTGCCCGCTCGGAACAGTGCGGCGTCGCCTGCGACGAGCGTGCGAGGCGCGTGTTCTTCGCTCGAGACGGTCACCGACCCGTCCATGATGTGCACGATTTCATCCACGGAGAAGTACCAGCGAAAGCGCCCGGCCGTGCAGTCCCACACGTTGGTGGTGGTGGTGCCGTCGATGCTCTCGGACCATTGTGCGACGCGCGCCTGCGGGCTTCCTTCGAGAATCCAGGTGGGCTCGATGGGGCTGGCCTCGAGCGCGATGTCGCCGAGTCGGACGGCTTCGATGGTCGAAGTGGTCATGGTTTCCGTCGCGTCCTCACGGTTGGGCGCGGCTTCCACCGCTGCTGGTAACAACTGCAGAACATACAACACTTTCCAAACGGAGAGGCACGTGTCGGTCATGTGAATCAACACAATCCTTTACTCGGTGTTGAACACCGAATCGGCAGTGGTGTGAACTGCAACGCCCCTGAATCGTTCTGCGGCCGTTCGTTTGGCACTATTGCCCCTTGTGACCGATCCGATCGAAAGCTCCGAGCTGTTGTGGTGGCAGGACGCCGTCTTCTACCAGATCTATCCCCGGTCGTTCGCGGACTCCAACGGCGACGGTGTGGGTGACCTCGACGGGATTCGGGACAAGCTCGGCTACCTCGAACTGCTGGGTATCGACGCAGTATGGATCGGACCCATCACCCGGTCGCCCATGGCCGATCACGGGTACGACGTGTCGAATCCCCGCGACATCGACCCCCTGTTCGGAAACCTCGAGATCTTCGACGCGCTCATCGACGAGGCTCATGCGCGCGACATCAAGGTCACGATGGATCTGGTGCCCAACCACACCAGCAACGAGCACCCGTGGTTCCGGTCGGCGTTGACGGCACCGCGCGGCAGCGTCGAGCGAGCCCGCTACATCTTTCGAGACGGACGCGGAGACGACGGTGCGCAGCCGCCGAACAACTGGCCCAGCATTTTCGGTGGCCCGGCCTGGACCCGTGTCACCGAGGCCGACGGTTCCCCCGGCCAGTGGTACCTGCACATCTTCGCGCCGGAGCAACCGGATCTGAACTGGAACAATCCCGATGTGTTCGACGACTTCGCGCGCACACTGAGGTTTTGGCTCGCCCGCGGCGTCGACGGCTTCCGGCTCGACGTGGCGCACGGCATGGCCAAGCCGGCCGACCTCGCCGACATGAGCCTCGAACTCAACGCGCTGATGAAGAACGACGACGACGATCCCCGGTTCAACAACCCTCACGTCCACGACCTGCATCGACGTATCAGAGCCGTGATGAACGAGTACCCCAACGCCGTGACGGTCGGCGAGATCTGGGTGCAGGACAACGTTCGCTTCTCCGAGTACATCAGACCCGACGAGCTGCACCTGGGCTTCAACTTCCGTTTGGCCAGTGTCGATTTCGACGCCGACACCATTCGCGACGCCATCTCCAATTCACTTGCCGCCGTCGAACTCGTCGCCGGCACTCCGACATGGACGCTGTCGAACCACGACGTCGAGCGCGAGGTCACCCGGTACGGCGGCGGGGACCTCGGCCGGGCGCGTTCCCGCGCCATGATTCTCGTCGAATTGGCCCTTCCCGGAACGGTTTTCGTGTACAACGGTGCCGAGCTCGGGTTGCCCAACGTGCAACTGCCGGACAGTGCGTTGCAGGATCCGGTGTGGGAGCGATCCGGCCACGCCGAGCGGGGCCGCGACGGCTGCCGCGTGCCGATGCCGTGGGAGGGCAACACCCCGCCGTTCGGTTTCTCGTCCACCGATCGAACCTGGCTGCCCATGCCGCCGGAATGGGACGGGTACACCGCCGAGGCACAACTCGAGGACGTCGATTCGATGCTGAGCCTGTACCGGACTGCCTTCGAGTTGCGGGCTCTGCGTCCGGAATTCACCGGCACAGGAATCGATTGGTACGGATCGCCTCCCGGCTGCCTTGCATTTCGTCGACGCGGTGGCCTGATCTGCGCCCTGAACGCGTCGAACGAGTCGATCCCGCTGCCACCCGGCGAGTTGTTGCTTTCCAGCGCGCCCCTGGTGAACGGCAGGCTTCCGGCGAACGCTGCGGCCTGGCTCGTCTAACGCTCCACGGTGAGCGACAACTGCTGTCCCGCGCGGCGAGCGAAGACCGAGCCGTAGCGGGCATCGAGGCGAAGCCACACCCTCGACACCCGCACGCGGACCACCTCGTCGGCCGAGATCCGATCGGGGTCGACGTCGATCGTCAGCGGGTCGGCTCCGCTGTGCGGCACGAAACCCATTGCGGTGAGGGCGAATACCGTCCGCATGGAAATCGATACATCGTCGGCGTCGCCTGCGACGTGCAGAACTTCTTGCTCGAGCAACGAACTCGGCGGACCGTGACTGCTGCCGTGTTCCTTCGCCAGCGCCGCACCGCGCTGCGCAAGCCCCACGAGCACCCTGGCCGGCACATCGTCGAGATGGACGAATCCGCCGTCCGGCGGCAGTGCGCCACGCCACGCCGAATCCATCGAAAATCCTGGATCGATCGCACCGTCGTCCGCGCTGCGCAGTGCAGCCGCCAACATATCGGCACCGGCGCTGGTGTCGTCGGGCACTATGGTTCCGGCGATCACCCGCGCCGCCAACGCATCGAAACCCGTTGCAGCCCAGCAGGACACACCGCCGCCGGATCGGGTCCGCATGCGAATCACCGCAGCTTCGTCCAAGCGCAGCGCCCTGGTACAGAACGTGGCCAGGTTCTCCCGCTCGACTGCGTCGGGAACGGTCAGTACGCGCTCATACACGCTGCCAGCTCACGAGAAACTCACGCTCGGTCGGGGTGAGCCGACGCAACCGCTGCGCATCGATGTCGAACGCCGCGATCTGCGTCGAGGCCACCACGGCCGCAGGCGTATCCAGTGATGCACCTCTGGCCCGCACCTCGTATCCGACGACGAAGTCCACCGCCCGCACCGCGTCGATCCACATGAAGACATCGAGCGGGCCGTCCTCGTGTCGCAGCTGGCCGCGATACTTCACGTGCAGATCCGCGATCACCGCTCCGTGGCGCAGGTTTGCCGTCGGTCTCCCGTCCACCAAGAGCCAGGGAATGCGTGCCTCTTCGAGGAGGGTGACCATGCGGGCGTGGTTGATGTGTTGATACACATCCATATCCGACCACCGCACGTCCACGGTGGCATGAAAGCCCACTCGCTGGGTTGCAGGTCGCTTGTCGGACAGATGGGCGTCGGGCACACTCACGTGGTCGTTTCCTCTTCTCGGTCGAACTTACGTCGGTTCGGGCAATGACGATGTGCAGCGGGTGGTCAGGGCACCATGTTGCGGACCTGGCGAGCCGCGACCGACAGAGTGGCCAGATCGAGGGTTCCCGACTCGGCGATCTCGGTCAACGCCGCACGAGAGCGCGCCAGACGGGACGAATTGGTGGACTCCCATTCCGCGATCTTCTCCGCCACCGACTCGTCCGGTTCGCCGCCGGCCAACACGGCCTGCGTGATTCCTCGCAGCGAAGAGTACAGGTCATCACGAAGGGCCAAGCGCGCCAACGAGTGCCAGCGATCTCCGCGAGCCAGCTTGGACACCGCGGTGAGCAGCCAGTCGATGCCGATGTGCGCGTCCAGGGCGAAGTAGAGCTCGGCGACCTCGGCTCCGTCCCGGTCGACTATGTCTGCGATGTCGATGATGTCGAGCAGGCAGTACACATCGAGCAGTCCGTAGATCCGTCGGGCCAGATCGGCCGGAGCACCGCGTTCGATCGCGGCAGCCGATCGCGAATCCAGATCGCTGGCCTGATGACCGGCGATCCACGTCGACACCGACGGTTGCAATGCGCGAACCTGCCCGGCATATCGGCTGATCTCCGCGCCGACGGCCAAAGGCTGCGGCCGGTTGGCGAGCAACCACCGTGAAACGCGGTCGAGCATGCGACGCGACTCGAGCAGCAACTCTGCCGACACCGCAGTGGGCACATCCGCAGCCCTGATCGAATTCCAGACCTCGTCGAGTCCGAAGATCTCGGTGGCCGCAGCGAAAGCCCTGATGGCATCGGTGCCCTCGGCACCGGAATCCTCGGTCAGTCGGTAGGGAAAGGTGATTCCGCCGCAGTCGATCGCCTCGTTGGCCAGGGTAGTGGCCACCAACTGCCGACGGAGCGGATGCGCGGTGATCGCATCTGCATAGGGCTCCCGTAGCGGCTCGGGGAAGTACTTGGGCAGTCGCGGGGCGAAGACGTCGCTGTCGGGAAGCTCACTGCTCAGCAGCTCCGCTTCCAACGCCAGCTTCACGTGAGCCATCAGCGTGGCGAGTTCCGGCGAGGTCAGCCCTCGGCCGTCCTGCTTCCGGCGTCGCAGATCCGCCTCGGTCGGTAGCGCCTCGAGCTCGCGGTCGAGGCCACGTCGCACCTCGAGATCCTCGATCACCCGGCTGTGCACGGTGACGAGATTGGGTGCGTCGAACCTGGACGTGCCGAGTAGCTCGTTCTGCATGATGTTGTCCCACAACACCAGTCGGCCCACCTCGTCGGTCATGGACGCGAGCAGCTCGTCTCGATCCTCGCGCGCCAGGTTGCCGTTGGTGATGGCCGTTTCGAGCAGGATCTTGATGTTCACTTCGTGATCGGAGCAGTCGACGCCGGCAGAATTGTCGACGGCGTCGGTGTTGATCTTGCCTCCGGCCGCGGCGTATTCGATGCGGCCGAGCGCCGTGGCACCGAGGTTGCCGCCCTCCCCCACGACTGCGGCGCGGATGTCGACGCCGTCGACCCGAACCGCGTCGTTGGCCTTGTCGCCCACCTCGGCGTTGGTCTCGGTCGAGGCCTTGATGTAGGTGCCGATTCCGCCGTTCCACAACAGATCGGCCGGAGCCTTCAGGATCGCGTTCACCAGCTCGGGAGGAGACAACGACTCGACGGAATCGCCGAGACCGAGAGCGGCACGGGCGGCCGCGCTGATGGGGACAGACTTGCGCGTGCGCTCCCACACGCCACCGCCTGCGCTGATGAGCGAGGTGTCGTAATCCGCCCACGACGACCGCGGCAGTGCGAACAATCGCTCCCGCTCGGCGAACGAGGACTCACGCTCCGGATCGGGATCGAGAAAGATGTGCCGGTGATCGAACGCAGCGAGCAGTCGAATGTGCCGACTGAGCAGCATGCCGTTACCGAAGACGTCCCCGCTCATGTCTCCGACGCCCACAACGGTGAAATCTTGGCTCTGCGTGTCGATCCCGAGCTCGCGGAAGTGGCGCTTGACGCTTTCCCACGCACCCTTGGCGGTGATACCCATCGCTTTGTGGTCGTAGCCCGCCGATCCACCGGAGGCAAAGGCGTCGCCGAGCCAGAAGTTGTACTGCGCGGCAACGTCGTTGGCCATGTCGGAGAACGTCGCGGTGCCCTTGTCGGCAGCCACGACCAGGTAGGTGTCGTCTCCGTCGCGGCGCACGACGCCGGAGGGTACCGACACCGTGCCGGTAGCGCGGTCGAGGTTGTCGGTGATGTCGAGCAGTCCGGCGATGAACAGCCGATAGCAGGCCTTGCCTTCCTCGGCGTGGGCCTGACGATCTGTGTCCGCGTCGCCGGTGACGACAGGGGGCCGCTTGACGACGAATCCACCCTTGGCCCCGACCGGCACGATGACCGCATTCTTGACCATCTGGGCTTTGGCGAGACCGAGGATCTCGGTCCGGAAGTCCTCACGTCGATCCGACCAGCGCAGTCCGCCGCGGGCCACGGCTCCGAACCGCAGATGCACGCCCTCGACGCGGGGCGAATACACGAATATCTCGAATTTCGGCTTCGGCTTGGGCAATTCGGCGATCGACTGTGGATCGAACTTGAGCGAGAGGTACGGCCGATGCTCACCGCCCGTCCCCACCACGAAATAGTTGGTGCGCAGCGTCGCGCGGATCAGCTCGAACATGCTGCGCAGAATCCGGTCGGCGTCGAGGCTGACGACCTGATCGATCAGTTCGCCCAGCTGGGTGCCGATCGACCGAGCGTTCTCTTCCGAACTCGCCTCGGGATCGAACTGCGCCTCGAACAGACCGACGAGCAGACGCGCAGTGCGCGGATGTGCCAGCAGTACGCCCTCGATGTTGAACTGACTGTAGGGAAAACCGGCCTGGCGCAAGTACTTTGCGTACGCGCGCAACACCACGGCCTGCCGCCAGTGCAGTCCGGCGCGCATGACGAGCTCGTTGAACCGGTCTGCCTCGGCCTCGCCGCTCCACACGGCCGCGAATGCGTCGGTGAACCGGTGCTGCACGCGGCTCTCACGATCGGCGGTGCCCGCCTCGGACAACTCCGCATCGATATCACCGTCGATTGCCGAGCGCAGCATCTCGCGCGAGGCGGAGAGTCCGAAATCGTAGATCCAGCAGGACATTCCGTCCGGGCGCACCACCGGGTACGGCCGCTCGTCGTCGACCTCCACGCCGAGGCTCTGCAGGATGGGCAGTACCTGCGACAGCGAGACGCCCGCGCCGCCGATGTACAGCGAGAACCGCCAACTACCCACGGCGGACTGCTCGTTGCGGTAGAGCTGCATGTCGATCGACTCGTCGCCGAGCGCTTCGAGGCGGGCGATGTCGGTGACGGCCCGAGCCGGACTGAAGTCTTGTTTGTAGGCCTCGGGAAACGCCTCGGTGTAGCGCTGTATCCGCAGCGGATCGACGCGGCGGTCGAGGGAAACGGCGTCGCCGAGCGAATCCTCCCAGGTTCGAGTGGTCTCGGTCAGAGCCGTCTCGATCCGAGCGATGTCGTCCCCCGACAGTTCCGTCGACGCGGTACCGGGCGCACGACGGACGGTGACGTGCAGCAGCGCCAGGTCGGATTCGGTGACCCGTGCGGTGTAGTCGAGGGAGGTACCGCCGAGTTCACGAAGCAAACGCTCCTGAATGGCGAGGCGAACACGAGTGGTGTACCGATCTCGTGGCAGGTACACCAGTGCAGAGACGAACGATCCGCTGGCATCGGGCCGAACGAACAGCTTCACCTTCCGCCGACGGCCCAGGGCCAGAACGGCACTCGCGGTCTCGAACAGCCAGGATGCGGAGGTGGCGAAAAGTTCCGAGCGCGGCATCGATTGCAGTACTTCGAGCATGGCCTGGCCCGAGAACGACCCCAGATCGTGGCCGGCCCGAGTGATCACCGAGCGCACTCGCCGCTCGATCACCGGAATGTCGAGCACGTTCTCGTGCAACGCAGTGACGGTGAAGACGCCGACGAATCGGTGTTCGGCAGAGTTCTCGGCGTCGAGCACGCTGACGAAGTACGGGTAGACGGCCCGGTGGACCGTGGCCGGACTGGCTCCCTGCGTCAGCGCGACGAGATCTCGCTCACCGACCGGTTGCGCACCGTCCACATCGTGCGCGGATTTACGCAGCACCCCGAGGCTGGTGGATTCCTCGCTGGTCGCCGTCCGCGTTCCGTCCACACCGTCGACGGCGTAACGGCGGTAGCCCAGCAGGGTGTAGTGGCCGTCCCCGAGCCAGCGCAGCAACGCGGCGGCGTCTCGATGCTCGACGGCGGTGTCGGATTCCGCGTCTGCCGCCCGCTCTGCCGCCTCGTCGAGGCGATCGGCTACCTCTGCCTGCACTGCACGCATTCGATCGGTGTCGTCCACGACCTGACGCACATCGGCCAGTACTCGACTCGCTTCCGACTGCAGGCGCTCGACGACGTCCTCGGAGGTGGAGGGATGCAGCTGAACGTGGATCCAGGACTCGGGTGATACGTCTGTGCCCAGGCCTGTCAGCGTCCCGTCGGCGTCGCGGACGACCGACAGGATGGGGTGAACGACATCGGTGTACTCGATGCCCAGCCGAGACAGCAACGAAATGACCGACTCGACGAGGAGCGGCATATCGTCGGTGACGATCTGCAGGTAGCTTCCGGCAGCTCGATCGGCCGCCGAACCCGAGTCGCTCGGACGGTGCACGGCGACGTTCGCAAACTCGGGCCGACGCTGCGCAGCGAGCCGAACGTGCCGATGAAAGGACGCGATGTCGGGAGCCTGCGCGGACGCTCCGACGGCAGCGGGGTCCACATGCTCGAAGTACTCGGATTGCAGTGTCGCCAGCTCGGCCGGAAGTCGGGCGTCGAGCCCCTCGGCCCAGTCGTTGTCGTCGGTCGAGTCCAGCGAGCGTGGCATGGTGTTCGAGTACTCCCTCGTGAGGATTTTCCCTGACGCCCGCCGATCGCCGGTCGTCGATGACTCCTCGACCTTAATGTCGAACACCCTGTTACCGCAGTGACCTCGCGGACGCAGCGCGTCGGACCTACTCGGTGACGAGGTACTCGGCGAGGAGACCGCGCTCGCGCTCGTCCAGGGGACGAGAAGCGGAGGTCTCGAGATCGAACGCCACCATCAACGCCTCGGCATCCGCGCAGACCGTTCCGTCACGGTCGGTCACCACATGCCGGACGCCGTACGAGGTGGTCCCGATGCGGGTGATCCACAGCTCGATCGTCAGCGGACCCGAATCGTCGAGGATCGGATGCAGAAAATCGGTTGTCAATTTTCGGACCACGGCCGCACCCCGTTGCTTCGAACCCCCCAGAACCGCGTTCAGAAATTGAACGCGGCCTTCCTGGAGGTATTCGACGAAGCGAGTGTTGTTGACGTGGCCGAGACGATCGGAATCACCCCACCGCACCTGGAGCGTGCAAGTGAAGGTCTTCGTCGGCATATCAGTCCCTGGTGAGCTTTCGGTGGGTGACGCGATGCGGCCGGGCCGCGTCGGGTCCGAGGCGTTCGACCTTGTTGGCCTCGTAGCCCTCGAAGTTGCCCTCGTACCAGTACCAGGCGGCCTCGTTGTCGCCGAAGCCACCTTCCCACGCCAGGATGTGCGTGCAGGTGCGGTCCAGGAACCACCGGTCGTGCGAGATGACCACGGCGCAACCGGGGAACTCTTCGAGCGCGTTCTCGAGCGATCCCAGCGTCTCGACGTCGAGGTCGTTGGTCGGTTCGTCGAGCAGGATCAGGTTGCCGCCCTGCTTGAGCGTCATCGCCAGGTTCAGACGGTTCCGCTCACCACCGGAGAGCACTCCGGCAGGTTTCTGCTGATCGTGACCCTTGAAGCCGAACGAGCTGATGTACGCGCGGGACGGGAATTCGGAACTGCCGACGGTGATGAAATCGAGGCCGTCGGAGACCGTTTCCCACACCGTCTTCTTCGAGTCGATGCCCGAGCGATTTTGGTCGACATAGCTCAGCTTGACGGTCTGACCGATCTTGACCTCACCGCCGTCCGGCTCCTCGAGACCGACGATGGTCTTGAACAGCGTCGTCTTACCGACACCGTTGGGGCCGATGACACCGACGATGCCGTTGCGGGGCAATGTGAACGAGAGGTCTTTGATCAGCACGCGGCCGTCGAAGCCCTTGTCCAGGCTCTTGACCTCGACCACGACGTCGCCGAGGCGCGGCGGGTTGGGGATTTGAATCTCGTCGAAGTCGAGCTTCCTGGTCTTCTCGGCCTCGGCCACCATCTCGTCGTAGCGAGCAAGACGAGACTTGCTCTTGGCCTGACGTGCCTTGGCACCCGACCGAACCCAGGCGAGTTCGTCCTTGAGGCGCTTCTGCAGCTTCTGGTCCTTCTTGCCCGAGACCTCGAGGCGCTCGGCTTTCTTCTCCAAATATGTGGAGTAGTTGCCCTCGTACGGGTACAGGTGTCCGCGGTCGACCTCGGCAATCCACTGCGCGACATGGTCGAGAAAGTACCGGTCGTGGGTCACGGCGAGAATCGCACCGGAGTACGCGGCCAGGTGCTGCTCGAGCCACAGCACGCTCTCGGCGTCGAGGTGGTTGGTCGGTTCGTCGAGGAGCAGCAGGTCCGGCTTGCTCAGCAGCAACTTGCACAGCGCAACGCGACGCTTCTCACCACCGGAGAGGTTGGTGACGGGCGACTCGGGCGGCGGGCAGCGCAACGCGTCCATGGCCTGTTCGAGCTGGGAGTCGATCTCCCAGGCGTCGGCATGGTCAAGCTTTTCCTGCAGCTCGCCCATCTCTTCCATCAGCGCATCGGAGTAGTCCGTGGCCATCAGCTCGGCGATCTCGTTGTAGCGCTTGAGCTGGACCATCGTCTCGCCGAGACCGTCCTCGACGTTCTCACGAACGGTCTTGGTGTCGTCGAGAACCGGTTCCTGCATGAGGATGCCGACCGTGGCACCGGGAGCGAGGAACGCCTCACCGTTTCCGGGCTGATCGATTCCCGCCATGATCTTGAGGATGCTGGACTTACCGGCGCCGTTGGGGCCGACGACGCCGATCTTCGCTCCCGGGTAGAAGCTCATCGTCACGTCGTCGAGGATGACTTTGTCGCCGTGCGCCTTGCGCACCTTCTTCATGGTGTAAATGAATTCAGCCATGCTGCCCAGCTTATCGGTGCGAGCGGGTCTCCGGCACCACCGCCCGCGAAGGGCCGAGCCCACATCCGCCGCCCACCCTCGATCGCAGCTTTCGAGACCGCGAGGGCAGCGGATGTCGAGCGTCCGTCAGGCCGGGACCGATTCGCGAACCTCGTCGTCGACGCGGTCGTGATCCTGCTCTGCGTCCATGGGTTCGGCGGCACCCGGATCGCCGTCCGTCGCGGATTCGGGTGCCACCGCCTTCGTTCGGTGGATCGAGACGTTGCAGCGCGCGAGATCCGGTCCGACGGCACTGGCCCGCATCTCGAGGTCGGCGCGCTCGATTCCGTCGCGATTGGTGTATTCGTTGGTGCGCAGCTGACCGTAAGCGATGATCGGGTCGCCCTTCATCAACGATGCCCCCACACCGCGCACCAGACGACGCCAGCACGTGACCGTCAGATACAGCGTTCCGCCGTCGGTCCATTCGCCGGTGTTGCGATCCTGACGTCGGGCGTTGCTGGCCATCCGGAAACTGAGCACCTCGTCACCGGTGGGTGTGGAGCGCTTGACCGGATTGGTGATGACGGTGCCGACAACTGCGCACTGTGCTTCGTACATGGTGTGTTCCCCTCGATACGTGTCGCGTGATTGCGATCGAGATCGACACTGCTACGGGTCGAACGGTCGTGGTGAACGAGTTCGCAAAATGTGGACAAGCGCGCGGCCTGTGGATGAACGACCCGAATCGGTGCCGGTGGCACCCGAGAATGTCGGCCGGGTGTGCTAGACGGGATTCTCGGCGAACATGTGGCCGGCCGGCATCGGAACCACGCGACCGGCGGTGAGCGAAGCAACAAGTGCCACAGTCGAATCGGCATCGGCAACCGCGACGGTCAGTACCGCACGCGCCTGGTAGGAGGTACCCAATACGAGAACACCGTGCCCACGCAACTCCGATTCCACCCGACCCACCTCCGCGTGGTCGAGTTCGAGAGTCATGATCTCTCGTCGCTCCCTGGTGAGGAACGTCGCTCCGGACAATGCCTCGGACACCGCGCCGCCGTAGGCACGGGCCAGGCCTCCGGTGCCCAGCTTGGTTCCACCGAAATATCTGCTGACGACAGCAACGACGTTGGTCAGGTGATGCCCGCGCAGCACCTCGAGCATCGGCGTGCCTGCCGTGCCGCCCGGTTCCCCGTCGTCGTTGGATCGCTCGATGATGTGCTCCGTCCGGTCGTTTCGCAGGCTCCACTCCTGTCCCTCGCCGGCAGTGTCGATGTGCGGATCGGCGGACGATGCCTCGACCATGAACGCCGAACAGTGATGTCCGGCAGCAGGATCGGCCTTCCGGGCCGCGGCGATCACGGCTCGCGCCTCGGCTTCGGTGGCCGCCCGCTCGACGACTGCGACGAACCTGGACTTCTTGACCTCGGTCTCGCCCTCCACGCGGCTCGCGATGGTGCGCAGTACGGTCACACGATCACGCTCATGCAGCCACGCTGTCCACCACATCGTCTGCGGCCCGGACCAATCGGGCGTACATTCCATCGCTTTCCAACAGGGACTCATGGCTTCCGACCTCGCGCACGACGCCGTGGTCGAGCACTGCGATGCGGTCCGCCGAGCGCACCGTGGAGAGTCGATGCGCGATCAGGATCGTCGTTCGGCCGTCCATCAAACCGTCGAGCGCGGTTTGCACTGCGCGTTCGGTGCGATTGTCGAGGGCACTGGTCGCTTCGTCGAGCACCAGGATCGGTGGGTTGCGCAACACGGTTCGAGCGATGGCGATGCGCTGCTTCTCGCCACCCGAGAAGCGGTATCCACGTTCGCCGACCATCGTGTCGTAGCCCTCGTCCAGGCCGTCGATGAAGTCGTGGATCTGCGCCGTCCGAGCCGCGGCGACAATCTCGTCGTCGGTGGCGTCGGGTTTGGCGAATCGCAGGTTCTCTCGAATGGTGGCATGGAACAAATACGTCTCCTGAGAGACGACGCCGACCAGGTCGGCGATGTTCTCCGATGACATCTGCCGCAGGTCGATTCCGTCGATGGTCACCGATCCGGCGGTCGGATCATGAAGCCGCGCAACGAGATAGCCCAGCGTCGTTTTACCCGAGCCGGTCGCTCCCACGAGTGCGAGAGTGCTTCCCGCCGGGACTTCCAGGTCGATGTTGCACAAGGTCGGGACAGTGGCTGCGGCATAGGTGAAGTCGACGCCGCGGAAGGCAACGTCGCCGTGCACGGCGTCGCGGGGCATCGCCACCGGGTCGGCGGGCTCGGCCACATCGATGGGCAGATCGAGGTACTCGAAAACGCGACCGAACAGGGCGAGCGAGGCCTGCACCTCGACGCCGGTATTGAGCAATTGCATGGTGGGCCGGAACAATTGGGTCTGCAGAGCGGTGAAGGCGACCAAGGTTCCGATCGTCAGAGCACTCCCCTGGCCGATGGTGATGCCGGCAAACCAGTACACCAGGGCGGGCATGACGGCGAAGCTGATCTGGATCGTGGCCATGCGCCACTTCCCGGCCATCATTGCCGCGAGTTCAACGCCGGCGACCTCGTGGGATCGGTCGGCGAACTTGTCGGTCAACGCCTGGGCCGAACCGGTGGTCTTACCCAGCAGAATGCCACTGACGGACAGGGATTCCTCGATCTGCACCGACAGGTCGCTGAGCAACTTCTGGCGCTTGGTGGAGATCTTTCGGCGCTCGTCGCCGATCCGGCGGGCGACGCGCACGAAGACGGGCAGGATGATCAACGAGAACGTGGCGAGCTTCCAGTCGAGCAGGAAGAGTGCGACCACCGTCGCGGCCACGGTCGTCGCGTTCTGCGCGATGGACGTCGCGGTGTTCGTGACGACGGATTGCATGCCGCCGATGTCGTTGGCGATGCGGGATTGAACTTCCCCGGTGCGGGTGCGAGCGAAGAACCCGAGGGATTGGCGCTGCAGGTGCGAGTAGACCTGAACGCGCAGGTCGTGCATGAGTCGTTGGCCGACGCCGTTGGACATCCAGGTCTGAACGACACCGAGAGTATTGGTGGCGACTGCAACTGCGATCATGCCGAGCGCGATGAGGCTGACGAGGGTGACGTCACGGTCGGGAATTGCATGATCGAGGAGTTCGCGGAGAAGTAAGGGGGACGCGAGCGCGATGATGGCGCTGGTAACGATGATCGCGCTGACGACTGCGATCTTGCGCCGGTACGGCGTGAACAGCGCCAGGACTCGGCGGACGGGTGCTGCATCGGACGCGGGGAGAGAACGTTCGGGTCGGCTTTCCAAGTAGACCTCCGTGGTAGTCGAAGTGATATGCAGAGGCTACCTCACTATGAGGTAACGGGCAACCCTCGCTATGATCCGTTCCATGGACACCGGACCCTCGCCCAACCTGAGCGATTCGTTCATGGCCGTTGCGCGGCGAATTCGGCGTAGCCACATGACTGCGTTGGAACCGTTCGGGCTCAATCCGTCACAGAGCCGAGCACTGCACGTGTTGGCCCGCGAGCCCGAGTCGGTGCGACTGCGCGATCTCGCCGAGCATCTGCGCATCGTCGCGCGTTCGGCCACCGACATCGTCGACTCGCTCGAGTCAGCGAATCTGGTGACGCGGCAACAGGATCCGAGCGACCGGAGAGCCGTCCTGGTGGAGCTCACCGAGACCGGCCGCGCACTGCTGGACCGAATCGACGACGCGCGGCGTCAGGTGTCGTCGGAAATGTTCGACTGCCTCGAGCCCTCCGAACGCGTCGAGTTGAATCGACTGTTGAGCAAGATCGCCGCGACCGACTGAACCCATCGACGATTACTGCTCGCTGGTCCGATCGCGTCGAGCAAGCTCGGCGAACATGGCGTTGTGCGCGGCCAGGTCGGCGTCGTGATCGCGTTCTGCGGCGCGGTCACCACGCCTGGCGTCCCGATCGTCGCTGCGGGACCACTGGATCAGCAGCGCGAGCATGACGAGCACCAACGGAACCTCGCCGGTGGCCCAGGCGATACCGCCGCCGAGCTTCTGATCGCCGAGGAGATCGGAGTTCCAGTCGAGCCCCAGCGTCCGGTAGAACCAGGCACCCATGACGGTGTTCATGCTCATCAGTGCCACCCCGAAGAACGCATGGAACGGCAACGACCCGAACACAACCGCCAGTTTGGTGACCGGTGCGATCTTGCGCGGTGACGGATCGACGCCGATGACGGTCCAGTAGAACAGGTAGCCGCTGAGCACGAAGTGCAAGTTCATCAGCAGGTGCGCGCCGTGGCTGTCCAGTACGGCTCCGAAGATGCCGCCGAGGTAAAGCACGTAGAAACCGCCCACGAAGATCACCGAGGCCACGAGCGGATGCGTCACGAACTGCGAGATCCGGCTGTGCAGGCCGATCAACAGCCATTCGCGCATGCCGGGTACGCCGTCCTTGCCCGCCGCGGGCAGTACGCGCAGTGCCAGCGTCAATGCCCCGCCGAGCGCGAGCAGAACGGGTGCCAGCATCGAGAGCATCATGTGCCCGGTCATGTGCACGCTGAACACGGCCGTCGAGTAGCGTCCGATGCCCGACGACGTGCTGATCAAGAGTGTGAGGCAGCCCAGGACCCAGGCGACGGTGCGGCCCACCGGCCATGCGTCGCCGCGCAGCCGAAGACGACGAACGCCGATCAGGTACACCACGGCCATGACGATCGCGGCGGTACCGAAGATGAGATCGAAGCGCCAGTCCAGTGCCATTCGAGCGAACGTGGGCGGGCCACTGAGGTCGTATCCGAGTGCTGCCTCGGTGGGCGTCAGATTCGGGTCGATCTCGGCGGGAGGCGGTGTGCGTCCGAGCCCGACAGCCAGTCCGATGGTCGCCGCGAGGACGAGCACCTCGGCACCGGCGAAACGGAGCAACGGCCCACGGGCCGACGGATCTGCGATCAATGCCGGTAGTGCGCTACGGCGCTGCATCCAGCCGAATCCGCCGAGCACGATCAGCGCGACGATCTTCGCGACGATCAGTAAGCCGTAGGTGGTGGTGAACAGGTCGGCGATCGAGACGCGGACCAGGGCGTTGATGACGCCGCTGATGCCCATCACGACGAAACAGATGCCGGCGATGGTGGAGAACCGGCGAGCTGCGACATCGGCATGTGCGCCGCGCCTGCGGACGTGCGCGAGCAGCGCGAACAGTCCGCCCGCCCACAGCGACGCCGCGCCGAGGTGCAGGATCAGGCTGTTGGTGGCGATGTCGTGCGAGCCACCGGCAGAGGAGTGACCGCTGAGCGCGATGGGGAGCAACGTCGCCAGGGAGAACCCGAGCAGTGCGGGCGTCCAGGACCATCGCAGGACGGTGCGCGAGAAGATCGCCAGTACAACGGCCATGATGGCGGTCCACCGCCACGCACTGGCGATCTCGACCTGATCGAGCGCAATCCAGAGATTCGCGGGCTTGATGGCCTCGGCGAACGGCTGCCCGGACGTGTCGGACAGGGTCAGCGGAACGAGGAGCAGCGAGCAGACGGCCCAGACGATGGAGGCGACCGATCCGGTACGCACAGCCCGGTACCCGTCGACGTCCAGTACGCCGTTCTTCTGCGGCGGTACGAGGAACGCGGCCAGCAGAAACGATCCGATGGCAATGACGGCGGCGATCTCACCGATCGCCCGCAACGCAGGCAGACCGTAGGTCGTGGCCGCGCCCGGATCAGGAATGCCCAACAACACCAACGCGTCGGAGGCGGACAGCGTCACGATGAGAGCAGCAACCACACCCGCGATGACCCCCGCGGTGACGAACACCGTCGTCGTGGCCGAACGCGGATCTGCGCCTGCCGGGACCGTGTCCACCCCGACATCGGCCGCGGAGTTACCAGCGGTCGAGGGTTCGGTCTTGTCGAGATGCGGTGTTGCCATACCACCAGAGTAAGAGGTGATCGGCGGTAGTCGAAACGCGAGTCCTACACAGCGTCGTACTTTCCTGTACTCACGGCTTCGGTGGAGTCGTGGTGGATTCGACCGTGTCGGGCGCGGAGTGGTTCACCGGTGCCGCCCCACCGGTGGGCAATGATCTCCGCGGCGATCGACACTGCAGTCTCCTGAGGTGTTCGAGCGCCGAGGTCCAGCCCGATCGGACTCGCCAACCGAGACAGTTCGATGTCGGTCAGCCCCGCTTCCCGCAACCGAGCTGTGCGATCGTCGTGAGTTCGGCGTGATCCCATCGCACCGACGAACGCCAGACTCGGGATCCGCAACGCCACCTCGAGCAGTGGTACATCGAACTTGGGGTCGTGGGTGAGCACACAGACCACGGTGCGTTCGTCCAACTCCCCCGCCGCAGACTGCTCGGACAGGTAATCGTGCGGCCAGGCGACCACGACCTGCTCGGCGGCAGGAAACCGCTGCGGAATCGCGAAGACCGCCCGCGCGTCACAGACGGTGACGCGGTAGCCGAGAAATGCACCCTGCTGCGCCACCGCGGCCGCGAAATCGATGGCACCGAATACGAGCATCCGCGGCGGCGGAGCGTGGCTGGAGACGAACACGTCCATCCCTTCGCCCCGACGCTGACCGTCGGGCCCATAGGTCAGGACGGCCGAACGACCGGCTGCGAGAAGACCTTTCGCGTCGTCGCCGACGGCAGCGTCGGCGCGCGCGCTGCCGAGCGAGCCCCGAGTACCAGATTCTCCGACGACGATCCTGCGGCCGAGCCGTTCCGAATCGACATGCGCGACGACTGTTGCCACCGCAACGGGCACGTTGCTACGAACGTCCGTGACGAAAGACTCGAATTCCGGAAAGGTGCGCTGCGAGACCCCCTGCACGAACACGTCGAGCGTTCCGCCGCAGGTGAGCCCGACCGCGAAGGCGTCGTCCTCGGATACCCCGTACCGGGTGAGGACCGAAGCGCCCGTGTCCATCACGTCCTGCGCGAGTTCGTACACAGAGCCCTCGACGCAGCCACCCGAGACCGAGCCCGCGACGGTGCCGTCCGGACCGACGACCATCGACGCACCGACCGGACGCGGTGCCGAATCGAAGGTGCGAACCACTGTCGCGACCGCTGCCACGTCGCCGGACTGCCAGAGGAGCAGTACGTCGTCCAGGATGTCGTGCATCGAACCTCCTTCGGCACCGATCGCATTGATTCCGACCACAGACTTCCCGCAGCAATCGTCCCCCAACCCATGCCTGCGCAGTCGGCGTAAACGGAAAGGTACACTCGTCAACCGTGCTCGAGCGGGTCCGCCCGCACGCGCCAGCCTCCGTAGCTCAGGGGATAGAGCAAGGGCCTTCTAATCCCTTGGTCGCAGGTTCGAATCCTGCCGGGGGCACCCTGTGACCAGCGCGAACGCTCGACGGCCACTCATCGAGACCAGGAACGGCGTCACTGTGAACCTCACTGTCATCCCCGTCCGACACCGTCCTGCGACTACCGCAGCATGAGCATCACGTGGACCGAGGACGACAGCGATCGGACGTCTCGCTGGCAGTCGGAGAACGGCGCTCCCCCGCCTCGAGTGGTGCGGATCGTGAACGATTCGACGACCGCGGACGTGGCGTACAAGATGGCCACCATCGGTGAGGCCCTGCTGTGGCGCGGTGATTACAACAATGCTCGGCAGTTGTTGTCGGCGATGACCCGTCGGGTGCCGCCTGCCAAGCAGTTGTCGGACGCGTCCCCCGCCGAACGGTTCCATCTGCATCGCCAGTACCAAGCGCGACGGGCCCGAGTGCTGGGAATGCTTCTGGTGGAACTCGATTCGGACTTCCAGCTCGGACTCGGTCGGGCGCCGGATGTGCGTGCGGCCGTGACGGAGGCACTCGGCACGGACGCGGCACCGTGCGTGCTGTCGTTGCGCGAACTGCTCGGCATGGTCGGTGCGCACGAGTGGCGTCGAAAGGGCGTCTTCGTGCCGGCACTCGACGCGTCGATCCACCCGCATTACGGAGTCTTCTCCCCCGTCCGCGGCGAATACATTCAGCTCGTCGCCGAGGCACCCCTGCCGGTCACGGACCGAGCGTTCGACATCGGCACCGGATCGGGCGTCCTGGCCGCAGTTCTCGCCCGTCGGGGCGTGACCTCGGTGGTCGCCACCGACAAGGACCCGCGGTCCATTGCCTGTGCGCGGGCCAACATCGATGCTCTCGGATACACGGACCGGGTCGAGGTTGTGCAGACCGACATCTTCCCGTCCGGCCGCGCGGGACTGATCGTGTGCAATCCACCATGGATTCCCACGAAGCCGACATCGGGCATCGAACATGCGGTCTACGACCCGGGGTCCCGGATGCTCAAGTCCTTCCTGAGCCGACTCCGTGGGCATCTGGCACCGAACGGTGAAGCGTGGTTGGTATTGTCCGACCTCGCCGAACTGCTCGGATTGGCAACTCGCGCAGACCTTCTCCTCGCCATCGACAACGCCGACCTTGCTGTCGTCGGCCGCGCCGACACCACCCCGACGCATTCACGCGTCACCGACTCCTCCGATGTGTTGCACGAGGCACGCTCGCGCGAAACCACGTCGTTGTGGCGGTTACGCGCACGCTGACAGCCGATCCACGTACGAGAGCGCCGCCCGAGCATTGCTCGGGCGGCGCTCTTGTCGTTCGGTGAATCAGTGTCGGTCGCGGGTCTCGAACTCTCCGTTGATCACGGTGCCGAGTGGAGCGTCTCGCTCCGCCTTCTTCGCCGCCTCACGCATCTCGATGCCGTCGGTGATCAGATCACCGATTTCACGAGTGACGTCACGGACGGCTCCGGCGATGATCACCACGATCCGACCGACGTGCTCAGCAGCCGATTCGGTGAACTCCTGCACGGTGTCCTTGTTGCGCTCGAACTTTCCTACCAACAGGACCGCCCCCTTCGAAGTCGTCACGCTGCGCTGGTCTTCTTACGCTCGACGATAACACCGGCCGGAGCCGCCGATCCCGTGAGTGAGTTGGGCAGGGCGAGCTTGAAGATCTTGCCCCACACGGTGCCGATCTGGTGGAAGAAGCCACCGGTGTTGTACGGCAGGTCGTACTTCTCGCACAGTGCCTTGACCTCGGGCGCGATCTGCGGGTAGCGGTGCGCGGGCAGGTCGGGGAACAGGTGGTGCTCGATCTGGTGCGAGAGGTTGCCCGACATGATGTGGAACAGCGGAGATCCCTCGATGTTGGCCGATCCCAGCATCTGACGCACGTACCACTCGCCGCGGCTCTCGTCGGCGGTCTCTTCCTTGCTGAAGGTCTGGACTCCGGTCGGGAAGTGGCCACAGAAGATGATCGAGTAGGTCCACACGTTGCGGATGAGGTTGGCGGCGACGTTGCCGACGACCGTGGAGGCGAAGAACGGACCCGTCAGGGCAGGGAAGATCACGTAGTCCTTGAGGGCCTGCTTGCCTGCCTTGCGCCACATGCCCTGCAGCAGCGGCTTGACGTCGTGCCACTTGCGCTTGCCCTGCACGATGTTCTCGGTCTCGAGATCGTGCAGCATGACGCCCCACTCGAAGAACGTCATCAGCAGGAATGCGTAGACCGGGTTGCCGAGGTAGTACGGGTTCCACTTCTGGTCCTGGTCCATCCGCAGGATGCCGTAGCCGATGTCGCGGTCCATACCGACGATGTTGGTGAACGTGTGGTGCATGTAGTTGTGCGAGTGCTTCCACTGATCTGCCGGGCAGACGGTGTCCCATTCGAACACCTCGGAGTTCAGGCCGGGTTCACGCATCCAGTCGTACTGGCCGTGCATGACGTTGTGCCCGATCTCCATGTTGTCGAGGATCTTGGCCACACCGAGGGCACCGACACCGGCCAGCCACGCCGGCGGGAGGAAGGGCAGGTACATCAGCGCGCGGCCGGTGACTTCGAGGCCTCGCTGTGCCTTGATGATCTTGTAGATGTATTCACGGTCCTCGTCGCCGAGCTTGGCGACGGTGCGGGCGCGCAGATCGTCGAGTTCGCGACCGAGCTCTTCGACCTGTTCGTACGTCAGCACGGTGGGCTCGTCGGGCAGGGTCTCGCTGCGACGGAAAGGCAGCACGGTGGTGGGCAGGATCGAGAGAATCGTTCCGAGCATCTGATGATCTCCAATTCGATCGGGGTCGAGATGAGTCTGTGGTGTGCGTCTGAGGTGGATCTAGATGTCGATGTCGACGTCACCGACGGCAACGGACACGCAGAGCTGGATCTTCTTGTCGGATTCGGTGTCGGTCTCACCGGTCTTGATGTTCTTGGTGCAACCGGACTTCTTCACCGAGGTGCAGGTGAAGCAGATGCCCATCCGGCACCCGTTGGCCGGTGAGAGCCCCGCAGCTTCGGCCTGTTCGAGCAGCGTCTCGCCGTCGTTCTCCGAGGACACGTCGCTACCGGAGAACGTGGTGGTTCCGGTGACGTCGTCGCTGACGGTGGCGAACGAGGGCGTGAACTCCTCCAGGTGCAGTCGCTCACCGAGGCCTGCGTGGTCGAAGAACGACGTCACCCCCTTCATGAGTCCGGGAGGTCCGCACAGGAATGTGTCGGCGTCGGCGAACCAGGGAGCCACTGCATCGAGGTGTTCTTGACCGAAGAACCCGTACAGGTCGCCGCCGGTCTTCTGCTCGGTGTACGCGAAGACGATGTTCACGTTCTCGTGCTCGGCGGCGATCTTTTCCAGATCCTCCTTGTACGCGACATCGTTCTCGGTGTACGCGTAGTGCAAGAAGGTCAGGTCGCTGCTGTACCCCTCGTCCAGCAGCGACCTGAGCATGGACAGCACCGGCGTGATGCCGCTGCCACCGCTGATCAGCAACGTCTTTGCCGGGCGTGGTTGGGGAAGCTCGAACGTGCCGTCCGCCTGCGACAGGCTGACCACCAGGCCGACGTGCGCGTTCTTGTGCAGGTACTGCGACACCAGGCCCTCGGGGTGCGCCTTGATCGTCAGTTCGATGCGGCCGTCCTTGCGGTACTGCGAGCACGCTGGCGAGTAGCAGCGGGTGTGGCGTACGCCGTCGATGACGACTCCGACCTGAACGAACTGGCCGGCCTTGAATCCCTTCCACTGACGAGTGGGACGGATGGTGAGAGTCAACGAGTCTTCGGTGGACCGGTGTATCTCGGTCACTTCGCCGCGTAGGTCACGAACGGTCGTCATGGGATCGACGAGTTCGAGGTACCGATCGAGCGCGTGGGGCGTAGCCATGGCCTCGAACAGGGAAAGAAGCGAGAACTTGCGCGAACCCGAGGTTCGCGACGGACGTTCTTGAAGCGTCATTCCATCCTCCCTAACCGGATCGAAACCTACGACCCATTCAGTGAACGATTGTGCACTAACATGAGTGTGACAGAGCAACACCGGTACCTGTCAACGTTTATGTGACGGCCATTACAGAGCGGATCGACGGTTCACCGGCGTTGGGGAGGAACCGGAAGGGAGATCACAGAGTGCGCGCCCATAAACTGGACGTTGTGACAGAACCGGGGACCCGCGCCGAGCGGAAGGAGCGCACGCGCCAGGCACTGATCGAGGGCACCCTCGACCTGCTGCGCGAACGTTCGTTCGCCAGCGTCAGCCTGCGCGAGGTCGCTCGATCCGCCGGAATCGTCCCCACCGCGTTCTACCGACACTTCGCCTCGATGGAAGACCTCGGCGTCGCCCTCGTCGAGGACAGCATGCGCATGCTGCGCCAGATGCTGCGCGATGCCCGACGCAACCCGAGCACCAAGACCGCCACCGAGTCCTTCGGCATCCTGGTCCGTCAGGTACGCAGTCACGAGGAACAGTTCCGCTTCCTCAGCCGCGAGCGATACGGCGGCGTCACCGAGGTACGTCGAGCCTTCGCCACCGAGCTACGCCTGTTCGTCAGCGAGCTGACGATCGACCTCTCCCGCATGCCCGGCCTCGAACAATGGGACGTCGCCGATCTGGAGATGACCGCAGATCTTCTCGTCTCGACGATGCTCACCGCTGTGGTCGGCCTGTTGGAAATCGACAGACCGGGTAGTGCGAACGAGAGGGACCTGATCGAGCGGACCGAGAAGCAGATCCGCATGATCATGCTCGGGATGAGCCGATGGGAACCACGACGAGCTTGACCGTTGAAGGCACAACGGCCGCGAAGGGATGTTCATGACCGAGGTACGTGTCGGCGAGTACATGTTCGAAGTCTCGATATCGGGACCGTCGGACGGTGTGCCGGTGGTTGCCCTGCACGGCTTTCCACAGACCAATGTGTCGTGGACCGCGGTCACTCCCGGCCTGGTCGCCGCAGGTTGCCGGGTGATCGCGCCCAATCAGCGGGGCTACTCCCCCGGTGCCCGCCCGATCGGCGTCGAGCACTATCGCATCGAACTTCTCACGGGCGACATCCTCGGTTTGCTCGATGCACTCGATCTCCCATCGGCGCATCTGGTCGGACACGACTGGGGTGCGGTGGTCGCCTGGCATGTCGCCGCCGAGCACCCCAAGCGCGTGCGCACCCTCACCACGGTGTCGGTCCCGCATTCGGCGGCGTTCAACTGGGCCATCCGCGAGGACCCGGATCAGCAGGAGCGGTCGCAGTACTTCGGCCTGCTTCGAGACCCCGAGAAAGCCGAACGAGTACTGGTGGAGAACGACGCACAACGGCTCCGGGCCATGTTCGGGGCGGACAGTCTCGACGACGAATACGTACGGCATCTCACCGTCCCCGGGGCTCTGACGGCTGCATCGAGTTGGTACGCCGCAATGACCCGGGAGTTCGCGAACCTCGCGCCGGTCACCGTGCCCACCACCTACCTCTGGAGCAACGGCGACACCGCCATCGGTCGAGCCGGAGCGGAGCGCTGCGGCGAATTCGTCGATGCGCCGTATCGATTCGTCGAACTGGACGGAATCTCGCACTGGATCCCGGAAGAAGCACCCGCGGAACTGACGGCCGAGATCCTGGCCCGAATCGACTCCGTCTAGACCTGCTCCGGAGCCCGCACTTTCAACAGCGCCAGCAGGCCGGCCGCCAGGACGACTATCAGCCCTGCGATACCAGCGCGATCGGCGTCGAACAGCCATACGAACAAGCCGAACAGCGACGGCGCAAGGAACGACGCGGCGCGACCCGTCGTTGCGAACAGTCCGAAGAACTGACCTTCGCGCCCGGGTGGAGCGAGCCGGGCCATGAAGGTACGCGCGGACGACTGCGACGGCCCGACGAACAGGCACAGGATCAGACCGAAGATCCAGAACATCGTCGGTCCCGAGACGAACAGCAGAATGGTCCCGGCGGTGATCATGCAGGTGAGGGAGAAGACGATGACCTTCTTCGGGCCGATTCTGTCGTCGAACCGTCCTGCGACGATGGCTCCGAGTCCGGCGATGACATTGGCGGCAACGCCGAACAACAGCACATCGCCTGCACCGATGTCGTACACGCTCACGGCGAGCACGGCCCCGAAAGTGAACACGCCTGCCAGTCCGTCGCGGAACAATGCGCTGGCAATCAGGTAGTGGACGGCGCGGCGGTCTGCGCTCCACAGCTCGCGGACATCGCGAACGAGCACCTTGTACGACGCCGCGAAGCCCGCCTCTGCGGCCTTCGGATCGGCAATTGCTCGGGGTACCTCGGGTACCGCGAACATCACCGGGATGGCCGATACGGCGAACCACACGGCCGCGAGCAGGGCTACGAGCCTGATGTTCAGTCCACCCTCGGTGCTCAATCCCAACACGCCACGGGTGTCACCGTCGCCGACGATGAATCCGACGTAACACAGGAGCAGCAGCACGATCCCGCCGAAATAGCCCATGGACCAACCGAATCCGGAGACCCGGCCGATGTTCGCGGGGGTGGAGACCTGCCGCAGCATCGAGTTGTACGGGATGCTGGCCAGCTCGAACATGATGGATCCGAGACCGAGCAACACCAGGCCGAGCCACAGGTAGTGGTAGTCGTCGCGAACGAAGGACAGGCCTGCCATGGCCACTACCGTCAGCGTGGTCAGCACCCCCAGCAGCCACTTGCGTTTGCCCCGCGCATCGAAGTACTGCCCACACACCGGCGCGAGAAGCGCGATGACGACGCTCGACAGCGCGATCGACCAACTGAACCAGGTGGTGGCCGAGATCGAACCGGGCAGGTCGTCGCCGACGGCGTCGGTGAGATACACGGAGAACACGAACGTGAGAATCACGGCGTTGAATGCGGCCGAGCCCCAGTCCCAGAACCCCCAGGCGGTGACCTGCTTACGCGTTGTGGCGACTCCGACGACAGCGGTCTCCGGCTGGGTTCCCATGGTTGCCAACTGTAGACCGCGGTGAATCCGTTTCGAGGTGCACCTAGTTGCATAGTCATCGCGTTGCATACATACTCTCTGGGTGGCTTTGGAACACGCGATTCTGGTTTCCCTCTCCGAGCTCAGTGGCTCGGGGTACGAGCTCGCCCGCCGCTTCGACAAGTCCATCGGATTCTTCTGGAGCGCAACCCATCAGCAGATCTACCGGACGCTTACGCGGATGGACGGGGCCGGGTGGATCACCGGTGAGGCAGTCGCGCAGGACGGCCGGCCGGACAAGAAGGTGTACTCCGTCAGCGCTGCGGGTCGTGCCGAGCTCGATCGCTGGATCGCCGCTCCGACCGATCCCTCGCAGCTTCGCGAGGAACTCGCCGTCAAGATCCGCGGTGCCGCCAACGGTGACGTCGAATCTCTGAAGGTCGAGGTCGCCCGCCATCGCGATGTTCATGCCACCCGCCTCGATGTCTATCGACTGATCGAGAAGCAGGACTTTCCGGCCCCCGCTGCCCTCACCGGCACCGCGTTGCATCAATACCTGGTGCTGCGCGGCGGAATTCGCGTCGAAGAAGGATTCACCGAGTGGTGCACCGAGGTATTGGAGAAACTGTGAAGACCGAGCAGACCGCTGGCCCGTATCCGATCCTGTTGTCGCCGTTGAATGTCGGCGCGACCACGCTGAAGAACCGCGTGATCATGGGATCGATTCACACCGGCCTCGAAGATCGCGCCCGCGACACCGGCCGCCTGGCGGCCTATTTCGCCGAGCGTGCCCGCGGCGGCGTCGCACTCATCATCACCGGGGGTTACGCCCCCAATCGCACCGGTTGGCTGTTGCCGTTCGGAGCAAAGCTGACCAATCGCATCGAAGCCCGTCGGCACCGCCGAATCACTGCGGCCGTGCATCGCGAGGGCGGCAAGATCGCGTTGCAGATCCTGCACGCAGGCCGATACTCGTATCAGCCACTGAGTGTGTCGGCGTCGTCGATCAAGGCTCCTATCAACCCTTTTCGGCCCCGACGACTCACGTCGAGGGGTGTCCGCTGGCAGATTCGCAACTTCGTGCGTTGCGCCCGGTTGGCCCAGAGCGCCGGGTACGACGGCGTCGAGATCATGGGCGGCGAGGGCTATTTCATCAACCAGTTTCTTTCCGAGCGCACCAACAAGCGGCGCGACGAGTGGGGCGGTTCGGCGGAGAATCGTCGGCGGATGGCCGTGGAGATCGTGCGGCAGACGAGGGCAACGGTCGGACCGGACTTCCTCATCGTGTTCAGGCTGTCGATGGCCGACCTCGTGGAACAGGGCCAGAGCTGGAACGACATCGTCGCGCTGGCCGAGGACGTCGAGGCCGCGGGCGCGAACATCATCAACACCGATATCGGGTGGCACGAATCTCGAGTCCCGACCATTGTCACCTCGGTTCCGCGAGCTGCGTTCGCGGACATCACCGGCAAGCTCGAGAAGCACGTGGCCATTCCCGTCGCCGCGTCCAATCGCATCAACATGCCCGAAATCGCCGAGAACATCCTCGCCCGTGGCGACGCGCAACTGATAGCGATGGCCAGGCCGATGCTGGCCGACCCGTTCTGGGTCGAGAAGGCCGCCACCGACTCGGCCGATCGGATCAACACCTGCATCGCATGCAATCAGGCCTGCCTGGACCACGCCTTCGTACACAAGAAGGTCTCGTGCCTGGTCAACCCGCGGGCCGGACGTGAGATCGACCTGCAGCTGCTGCCGACGAAGAAGACCAAGAAGGTCGCGGTCGTGGGAGCCGGGCCCGCAGGCCTGGCTGCCGCGCTCAATCTCGCGCAGCGCGGCCACGCCGTCAGCCTGTTCGAGGCCAGAGGTGAGATCGGCGGGCAGTTCGGTATCGCGCGGCTCATCCCCGGCAAGGAAGAATTCGCCGAGACCATCCGGTACTTCTCGAGCGCGCTGCGCACCGCAGACGTCGCCGTGCACCTCGACACCCGAGTGACCGCCGCCGAACTTCTCGCGGGCGAGTTCGACGAGGTGGTGCTCGCCACCGGCGTCACTCCTCGAATTCCGCGAATCCCCGGCATCGAACACCCGTCGGTGCTGTCGTACGCGGAGCTGGTGCGCGACGGCAAGCCCGTCGGCGATCGGGTCGCCGTCATCGGTGCCGGTGGCATCGGTATCGACATCTCCGAATTCCTCACCACCGACGCGTCCCCCACGCTGGATCTGAAGGAGTGGAAGCAGGAGTGGGGCGTCACCGAGCCGGAGGCTGCGGCAGGTGCGTTGACGACTCCGGTGCCCGCGCCCTCTCCGCGTGAGGTGTATCTGCTGCAACGCAAACCGGGCCGCATCGGTGCCGGGCTGGCGAAGACGACCGGCTGGGTTCATCGCGCTGCACTGAAAGCCAAAGGTGTGCATCAGCTTTCGGGCGTCAACTACGAGAAGATCGACGACGCGGGACTGCACATCTCGTTCGGTGAGAAGCACGAGCGGTCACGTGTGCTCGAGGTCGACACCATCGTGATCTGCGCGGGCCAGGAGTCGGTTCGCGATCTTGTCGACGAACTGAAAGCTGCGGGCACCACCACGCACATCATCGGCGGTGCCGACGTCGCTGCGGAGCTCGACGCCAAACGGGCCATCGAGCAAGGCACCCGGCTCGCGGCAACGATCTGATCTGTCCGCTAGCCTGTCTCACCGTGAGCCTGCCGAAGCCCAGCCCAGCTGCCCGCGCCGTCGTTACCGGAGCCTCCTCCGGAATCGGTGAAGCCCTGGCCACCGAACTCGCTGCCCGTGGACATTCACTGATCGTGGTGGCCCGACGCGGCGAGCTGCTCGAGGCGTTGGCCGCCAAGCTCACCGCCGAGCACGGCGTTGCCGTCGAGGTGCGTCAGTCGGATCTGTCGAATCGCCAGCAGCGACAGGAACTGGTGACCGAGCTGTCCGAGCGCGAGATCTCGATCCTGTGCAACAACGCGGGCATCGCGACGTTCGGACCGCTGGCCGGTCTCGATCCCGCGTACGAACGCGACCAGGTCGAGCTCAATGCCGTTGCGGTGCACGACCTCACGTTGGCCGTCATGCCCGGCATGATCGGACGCGGAGCAGGCGGCATCCTCATCACCGGTTCGGCGGCAGGCAACATGGCCATCCCCAACAACGCGACCTATGCCGCCACCAAGGCCTTCGTGAACACGTTCTCCGAGTCGCTGCGCGGCGAGCTCGCAGGCACCGGCGTCAACGTCACCCTGCTCGCTCCTGGCCCGGTCAGGACCGAGACACCCGATCCGGCCGAGGCATCGATCGTCGACAAGATGGTTCCCGACTTCCTGTGGATCGACAGCGCCTACACCGCGAAACTGTCACTCGACGGCCTCGAGAAGAACAAGATGCGCGTGGTTCCGGGTCTGCTCAGCAAGGGCATGTCGGTGGCCGGGCAGTACAGCCCGCGCAGCATCTCCGCACCCATCATCGGCAGCTTCTACAAGAAGCTGGGCAACTGATCTCAGCGTCGACGACGGCGTCCGGTTCCGAAGATGCTGCGCGAGATTTCCCGTCCGGCTGCCGAGGCCGCCGATCGGAGAAAACTCTTCACGGCCGGGTTGCCCATGATCCGCTCGGCAGCGGACGGCCCGTCCGGCTCGCTCGGGGGTAGATCGGGCATATCCGCAGGCAGGGGCGGGATGTCGAATTTCTCGGCCGGAGCCGGTACGTTCGCGACTCGCGCGTTCATGCGCTCGTAGGCCGACTCGCGATCGACCGTCTCTCGGTACTTGGCGGACAGTGTGCTCGAGGACGCGGCCGCTGCGATGGCGTCGTTGCCGATGGTGTCCATCAGAGAGCGGGGTGGGCGAATCTTGGTCCACGCCACCGGCGTCGGGGCCCCCTTCTCCGAGAGCACCGTCACGATGGCCTCACCGGTACCCAGGGATGTCAGCGCTTTCTCGAGGTCGTATGCGTCCGTCTTGGGGTACGTGCGCACCGTCTTGTTCAGTGCCTTCTGATCATCGGGCGTGAACGCGCGCAGGGCGTGCTGAATTCGTGCACCCAGTTGCGAGAGAACGTCGTTGGGAACGTCGGTGGGCAGCTGCGTGCAGAAGAAGACGCCGACGCCCTTGGAGCGAATGAGCTTGACGGTCTGCTCCACCTGCTGCAGAAATGCCTTCGACGCGTCGGCGAACAGCAGGTGCGCCTCGTCGAAGATGAAGACGAGCTTGGGCTTGTCGACATCACCCACCTCGGGCAGCGTCTGGAACAGATCGGCGAGCACCCACATCAGAAACGTGGAGAACATCACCGGACGCGAAGCCTGCGCCCCGAGTTCGAACAGCGTGATGACGCCTCTGCCGTCCGGCCCGACGCGCAACAGGTCCTCGGTCTCGAGTTCCGGCTCGCCGAAGAACGTGTCGCCGCCATCGGCTTCGAGGTTGACGAGTGCGCGCAGAATGACGCCCGCGGTTGCCGAGGAGACTCCCCCGATGCCTTTCAAGTCGGCCTTGCCCTCGTCACTGGTGAGATGCATGATCACCGACCGGAGGTCTTTGAGATCGAGCAGAGCGAGCCCCTGGGAGTCGGCCCAGTGGAAGATCAGACCGAGGGTGGACTCCTGAGTGTTGTTCAGCCCCAACACCTTACTGAGCAGAATTGGTCCGAAGGCGGTGATGGTGGCACGGACGGGGACCCCGATTCCTCCGGTGCCGAGGGAGAGAAACTCGACCGGATGGCCAGCGGGAGCCCAGTCGGGAATGCCGGTATCGGCCGCTCGGCTGCGGATTTTCTCGTTGTCCTCACCCGGCTGCGACAAGCCCGACAGATCGCCTTTGACGTCGGCCATGACGACGGGAACGCCTGCGGCGCAGAGCTGTTCGGCAATACCCTGCAGAGTCTTTGTCTTTCCGGTTCCGGTGGCCCCGGCCACGAGACCGTGTCTGTTCAACGTGGCCAACGGAATTCGAATGCGGGCAGCCGGGTCGGTGACGCCGTCCAGCACCACGGTTCCCAACTCCAATGCCGCCCCCTCCGACGCGTATCCGGCGGCGATCTCGGCGGCCTTACCACTCGAGGCCGGACGCTGCCCCTGTTCTGCAGCGAGCGCCTCGGCTTCGGCCGCGTCGGCTGCAGCCAGTGCCTCGGCAGCCACCCGTGCAGCTTCGACAGCGGCAGCCTTGGCGGCCTTGGCCTTCTCTGCTGGGCTGAGCGTGGGTGCCGGCTGCGTCGGGTCGACTGTCATGTCCGCATCCTCCATGAACGTGTGCTGGTGCCGAACGGGTTCGATCGCCACCGCAAACCCTAGCGGCATCGCAGCTCGCACTAGTGTGGAGCGAGTGCAGGACAAACTCGTATGGATCGATTGTGAAATGACCGGCTTGGACCTGAACAAGGACAAGCTGATCGAAATCGCGGCGTTGGTGACGGACAGTGAGCTCAACATCCTCGGGGATGGTGTCGACATCGTCATCCACGCCGACGACGACGCATTGGCGAACATGCCTGCCGTCGTCACCGACATGCACGCCAAGTCCGGTTTGACCGACGAGGTGCGCGCATCGACGGTGACGCTCGAGGAAGCCGAGCAACGCGTGCTGGCATACATAAAGGAGCACGTCCCGGTGGCCGGGACCGTTCCGCTGGCCGGAAACTCGATCGCGACCGACCGCGGATTCATCACCCGGGACATGACCGCGCTCGACACCTATCTCCACTACCGCATGATCGACGTCAGTTCCATCAAGGAGCTCTCTCGGCGGTGGTACCCGCGGATCTACTTCGGGCAGCCCGCCAAGGGGTTGGCGCACCGCGCTCTGGCGGACATCAAAGAATCCATCAAGGAGTTGCAGTACTACCGCCGTACGGTCTTCGTTGCCCCTCCGGGGCCCTCGACCAGCGACATCGCGGCCGTCGTTCAAGATCTCGACACGCAATCAGGGGCGGATTAGCAACCCGGGATTCAACCCGCTAGTATTGTCGACGCTGCTGATGCAGAGCTGAGAAAAGGTTCTGCGGATGCGTGCAATGGTGGGCGTAGTTCAGCTGGTAGAGCACCAGGTTGTGATCCTGGATGTCGCGGGTTCGAGTCCCGTCGCTCACCCCATAGAGAAACGCCTCTGACCCGGTATATCCCGGGTCGGGGGCGTTTCTCGTTTTGCGTCATGCAACGAACCATGCAACAGGAAAGCGGGATCGCGCGGGTGGGATGGATTGTTGACTGCTGGCATTGGTGGACTACTGCTCGCGTCGCAGCGACCTCCGCGGCAATCGGTGCGTTGGTCGCCGTGGTTACCGGCACCACTGCGGTTCGCACGCTCAAGCACAATCGACAGGCAACTCGACGCACCACTCGACCGATGATGGTCGCAACACTGAAGCCGACCGGCAAGATGACGGCGGGGATCTCGATCACTAATGCGGGCCAATCGATCGCCCGCAATGTTGCTGTCACGTTCGACCCTCCGCTGCCCACGCACGAGCGCTCGTCGGACGGGGAGAACAGCATCATCCCGCTGTTGCGCCGCAGATTCGCTAAATCGATCGGCGCGTGGGCACCAGGTCATACGGTCCATAGTGAGCTCCTTATCTCAGATGGCACTCGCGACGACGAGGGTCAACTTCTCAACGTCGACGGGATTCCGAGAGAGACGACAATCGTGTTCGTGTACGAAGATGACGATGCGAACTCTTACACCGAGAAGATGTCTCTCGACCCCACGCTCTTGGAAGGCGAGACCTGGTCAGTTCACAAGAACAACAAGGGTGGGAAAGAAGCCGTCACACACGACGGATCACCCTGGTTAAAGGACTAGTCGGACCCACTTGCCGCCGCCGAGAATCGATCAACCGCCGAGCGTTGCATCGTCGGGTTCACGTGCAAGTAGACGTCCATCGTCGTAGTGATCGTCGTGTGGCCGAGGCGCTCTTGCACCACATTCGGGTTCTCCCCCCACCATCAGCAAGATCGTCGCATGGCTGTGGTACCGGCCGTGCAGAGTCATGATCGGCAGTTCGTCGGATCCGAGGGCTGCCCGCCCCTTGACGACTCGACGGCCGAACATCTGCGATACCGAGATCGGATTACGCGCCGATCCGTCGAGGATGCCGAACACGTAGGCACTTGGTCGCACGAACTCCAGCGCCACCGCTCTCTTTGCAGCTCGCCACCGCTCAGCAACGAAACGGTCTCCGTGTCGATGTCGACGACGCGCGCGGTTCGACTTGGTACTTTTTACCTCGCCCGGCCCGCAGGGTCTGGAGCCCTTCGGACCTTGATTCGGTGCGTGTCGAATCCGATGCCATTCCACCGCAGCACGAGCAGTTCCGAGCGGCGGACACCCGTGTGCGACGACCAGCCACATCACGTACACCTCGTGATAGAACGTGTCCCTGTTCCATGTCAAGAATCTCCCAGTTGCGCAACCGACCAGGAGACCAACTCAGTCTGATCCCGTTTGACCGCCTTGGCCGTCGACGCCTTGACCAGGCTGCGTTTGCGCGCCGGGTTGACGGCGATCAGATTGTCATCGCGCCCGTCCTCGAACATCGTCGAGCGTGCTCAGTGCACTTTGTGCGTGGCGTCTCTAGCTCAACCCACCCGGTGTCCGCATGAGCGAAGGGTCGGGTCGTTGCAGGTCGGTGCACAGCTGTCCGAGCCGCGTCGGTGTCACTCTGTCGAGCCACCCAGCTCCGATCAATGGGTTCATGATTCTGGTCCGGTTCACACCACTCGGTGTGAATTCCTAGCCCCGAGAGATGCGTGGAACACACCTGCGTTCGGTACCAAGTAGGTTTGGCGAACCCTCGGGCCGCACATCCCGGCCACCTGTTGCTCCCTGGAGGCTCACGAATGAACAAACCCTGACCAGGAAGCGCTTCGCCCCGATGACTTTCAGGGTGTTGTACGGGCTTTGCATCTTGTGGGAGTAGTTGAACGGTCTGCTGCTGGAGACAAGACGTGAATGCTGCGGTCGTCGCATGGGCTGCGTGTTCGGTCGCCGGGCCACCTTCGGCACGACCCAACGACTTCATGAGTGTGAGATCGTACGATGGCTCTAGGTGATAACGACGGCTGACATTTCTGTAGGCGTGAGGCTAGGACCGATGAGGAGAACAGGTTGACATCAGCTGGTCGGAGCCAGTCGACCGACGCGCCAATCTTCCCCTCGGAGATTTTGCAGCGCATTACTGACGGAGCCGGCAGCCGCGTTGTTCTCGTAGTGGGTGCAGGGGTGTCCATGGAGCAGCCGACCGGTTTTAAGAGTGGCGCGTACTACTCGCGCGAGGCCCATCGACGACTTGTTGCAGATGGCGTCCTGGTCGACGGCGAGTGTGCAGACCCCGACGACCTTTCCGTGCTTGCTGACGTTCTATACGACAAGTACGAATCGCAGACCGCGCTGACCAGCCGCTTACCGAAAGAAGGATGGCGAACCGCGGCACCAAATTCCGGTCACCTAATCGCCGCCGCCCTGCTCATCGAAGGGGCACTCCGACACGTGATCACACTGAACTATGACTTGGCATTCCAACATGCGGTGACTGCACTGGGCAACAGCACAAACATCACATTCGTGGAGGGTCCGGACGAACACTCTGATCTTTCATCCCACTCTGTTGTGCATCTTCACAGAAGTGTCAATAAGCCTGAAGACACTTGGGTTCTCAGGAAGACTGCGCTCGACACAGATTGGGCCTCGGCGTGGGAGAGCGTGATTGCGGCCGCGAATTTATCTGCGCCTGTTGTCGTGTTCGTTGGTTTAGGCAGCCCGGCCAGCGTTCTCACTGAGAGCGTAAGCAACCTCGCGGCCAAGGCTCAATCTTCCTACTACTTGGTCGACCGCAACCCAGAGTCCAAGTTCCGCGATGCCCTGAGCTCGGATCTCACCGGCACCGTCGACCTTTACTGGGGCGAGTTCATGACGAAGCTCGCACAACGCGTAGCTGTCGAGCAACTGCAGAGGCTTCGCGACGCATATGAGCAGATGGTTCGGGAAGACCCAGAGATGAGGCTTCCCGGATTGGAGGACATTGCAACGCCAATCCAAGAGATTTCGCTGTTGAGCCTCGGTCGCGCTCGGGCAACATGGCTGTTGGGCAGTCACCCATATGCAGCAGAGGGCGATGCCTCTCGCCAAAGACAGATTGCACATCTGCTGCTGGCCACGGCTCGAATGTCTATTGCGTTCTCCGCAAGCTCCTTTGACTTGGATGAATATGGTCGACTCACCCTCACAGGCGGAAGTGGTTCAAACCTGGTCTTTGGTGTCGCTCACGGCGGAGGCACTAGCGCATGGAGCGCCATCAGCGCCAAGATTCGCGAACGAAACGAGAAGCTTGCGCCCCAGCAGCGAACAACTCTGGTCGTCGTGGCCGGGGCAAGAAATACGCACCAACCCAAAGTCGACGATTTGGTTAGAGATGACATCTCGGAGGACCTCATCCGAGGCGCAGACAGTATTAAGCCGATTTTCGCAGACGACTACTTTGGGCGGCCCGAGGCGGATATGAGATCCGCGGTTGAGGAGCTAAGACGATGACTGACGAGGTCGTGACGAATGATCTAGTGCTCGCTGAGGTTATCCGGCTGCTCGCGGAGTCAAATATTATCCGAGTCGACAGGCGTCGGCACCCGTCCTGGCCGATCGACTCGATGGCATTCGAGGACGAGTACTCGGTGATCGCCGTCTGGACGTTCGGGTCAGTCGAAGACCTCGTCGCCGGGTGGGGTGCGGCACAAGATCATGTTGTCGATTTCCTGGGCGCGAATGTGATCGCGACCGACCCGAAATCATGGGATGGGTACCTCATTCTTGTGGCGATGGATGGCGTTCCAGCGACATTAGTCGCAGAACTGAACAACGTGCGATCCGATACTCGACGCGTCCGTAAATTGGTGCTAACAGCAGACGATCTTCCCACTCGCGTCTCGGACCCACTAGAACTGGCACCGGCGGTGCGGAGAACGCTGGCACCGATCCTCGACCTCGACCTCGACACAACTCCGGGGAGGACTGACCCCTTGTTGTCTCTTCGTGGCCGCCTCGCGGGCACGCATAACCACAGCGCCCATCTCGATGTGCTAATCGCCGCATATGAGGCAGGGGAGTCCCCCCTGGAAGCACTTCATAGGCGATTGACCGAGACACATCCGACAGAAACGGACGCGCCATGAAAATTACCGGGATCACCATTGCAGGGTTTGGCGGCGTTTCGGGCGAGGTCAACATCGACCTCAACGCGGATGTTGTGATCGTCGTTGGTGCGAACGGCTACGGGAAGACGACAATCTGTAACGCAATTTCATGGGCTATCTCTGGCAGAAGCTCCAGCACGCAAGGACCACGAAACCTGTATAGCAGATCAGGAACTACAACGGTCGAATTGCAAACCGATTTCGATGGCGACGACGTTCTGATAACCAGGTCGCTGGAGAACCCGGATGAAACTGACTCCAGGAAGCTGCGTGCGCCCCTTCGAGTGCGAATCCAGAACGAAACACTCCGCGGCGGGGATGCCGAATTATGGCTTCGTCGGAATCTTGCCGGAAGCGATACCAACGAGGACTTCGACACGCTTGCACAATCGTTCGTCGACTCGATCTACCTGAAACAAGAGTCGCTTCGAGAGTTTCTGACCGGACGCCAGGACACTGAACGCTTCGAAGCAGTAGCAAGCATGGTGGGCGCTGGCCGCATACGAGAGTTCGCAGATGAGCTTCAGTCCCACAAGCGCGCATGGGTCCGTGCGGTCAACATGGCCAACTCGGCACTCGACGGCGATCGCGCGAAGCTTGAGGACCTCTCTACCTCCTTGTCCGCACTCGAAACCGAGATCACTAGAGCAAACGCTGCTGAGGTGACTGCCCGTTGGCGGAAGTGGCGCGATGCAGTCACAACCTTCGGCTTGTTGGCGGCCAACGAAGTCGAAGGATGGGAACTAAGCGAGCAGTCACTGATCAGATTGCGTGCAGTTCTCAATCAAGAACGCAGCGCGGTCGAGCAGGACGAAGTGTCGCTACTTGCGACTCGCGCGGAACTGAACGTGCCCCTTCCCGAGGGACCGGCCGATTCGGACTTAGATCGGCTTGAGGATCAGGTCGCTAATCTCGGGAGTCAGAAGACAGCGATTGAGCGCGAGGTGCTGACCCTTCGCGTCGCAGTTGAACAAGCGGATGCGGCGCTTCGGCAAGCCGGATCGATTCGTGAGGATCTCGCAAATATGGCAACAATCCTGCTCCGGCACGTCGCAGACAACTGCGCAGCCTGCGGCCAAGAGGTAGATCAGGATGTGTATCGTCGCCGCCTCGAAAGCCTCGCGAACGAGACCGAGGACCGGACTCTGCGAGAGGTCGCTGACTTACAGCGAAAACGACTTGAATCCTTGGAGGCGCTTCTAAGTACCCTCTCCTTGCAACTAGCGACAGCGTCCGATCGGCACCGTACCGCCCTTGAGCAGCGCGCATCGGCACTCGCAGCAAAGGATTATCGGGAGAGGCGACTCAATGAAGTGTTGACAACGCACCAAGATGATCAACAGGATCTGGAGGGCGAACAGGACCACGGAATTAAACGAATCGATCTTGAGCTAGACCGCATTGCTAGTCGAAAGTCTCAGATTACTCAAACACTGGAGTCTGGGCGACAGTTCGATGCAGCAGCCTCGCTAGGTTCATCAAAGGCGCGGCGTGACCGACTTGAAATCGAGTCCGAGGCACTCCGCGACTCACTGGCATCCAGCGAACAAGACATTGCGGCGCGGCGGCACACGAATGAGGTCGCCACCGAGCTTCTTGAGGCAGTGAAGGCCGACGCGGAGACGTTCGTCGCGAGCCGGTTGACGCAGCTTGAGCCACTCCTACGTCAGTTCTACGCAGCGATCGATCCGCATCCAACGTTTCGATCAGTCGAGATCGCTACCCGTCAGTTCGGAGGGAAACACCGGCTTACTCCCGTGTTGCGTGACGATGAGTTACGGGTCAACGTCCCTGAGCCCGGGGAAACACTCTCCACATCACAGGCAAACGCTCTGGCAGTTTCCTTGTTCCTTTCGTTCAACCTGGGGTTCGCGCCGACACATGTGAAGTCGTTGATCCTCGATGACCCGCTCCAGAACCTAGACGACGTGCATCTCCTCGGGCTCGTCGACTTGCTCCGCAAGATCCTTCCTCACCGGCAGCTGATCGTCACTACTCATGACCATGCCTTCGCCTCTCTCCTGGCGAGGAAGCTTCGCCCAGTCAGCGAAGACTTCCGAACGACCTATATCCGGTTCACTAAGTGGGATCGCAACGGCCCCGGCGTCGAACAGTGGGACGTTCCTGCCGAAACCAACCCGATGAAGCTCGTGCCCCAGTAGCGCCCGAGTCGTTGCGCAGGCCCCACTCCTGCCAACCCGAGTCGTTGCGCAGGCTCCGCTCCTGCCAACCCCGCACCCACCCTGACCTCGAATTACGTTGTTGTAATTCAGCTTTCGGGTTTCCTGTGGGGTTGATGTGACGTACGGTTGCAGATGGCACTTTTGGGGAAGAAAAGTACCAATGTGATTCATGTGTTTTCTGTACGTGAGTTCAGCATGCCCCCCGAAGCGTCACCGAACATGTTCTTACGTCCTGCTCGCACCCATCCGACGGGTGCACGGCGGGGCGAGACGAGGAGGCTTTTCGTGGGTCGCAGAATGCACAGAGTCATAGCGGGTTCGATCTTGTCGGCAGCACTGTGCATCGGCACAACCGGCTTGCTCAGCCCGGCGGTGGCCACCGCTCAACCCACGATCGACCTCCCGCAGATCCCGATACCGCAGCCCGACGCGCAGCAGCGGGCCGCGATTCTCGCCGCCGTGCTCGACGCGACCGGCGTTCTCATCAACCAGGTCGCTGCCATCGTTCTCGACAGCGATGTGCTCTCGACACCCGAGACCGAGTCCACGCCAGACCTGCCCGAGATCGAACTCCCGGCCGCGCCGCCCACCGTCGGCCTGGGCGGAGCAGTGCTCCCCATCGAGGCAGGAAAGTACCGCATCACTTCGGGCTACGGCGGACGCGACAACCCCACGGGCAACGGAGCGCAGTACCACCAGGGTGTCGATCTGGCCGCGGACAGCGGAACTCCCATCCATGCGGTGACCGGTGGAACCGTCGTTCAGGCCGGCGATGCGGGCGACGGCTACGGCAAGCTCGTCAGAATCAAGAGCGGCAACACCGAGACCTACTACGGTCACCAGTCCAGCATCTCGGTCGCGGTCGGCGACGAAGTGGCACCGGGCGACGTCCTCGGCGCGGTCGGCAGCACCGGCAACTCGACCGGACCGCACCTGCACTTCGAGGTCCGCAACAACGGCTCGAGCATCGAACCGGTGGCATACCTGAAGACACTCGGCATCGATCCCTCGCTGTATCAGACTCGCGACCGAAGCTGATCGACGACGCCCGGACCGGTCAGACCGTGGTGGCGTTCCCGGCTTTCCACTCGTCCCACGGGATGTTCCAGTCGCCGAGTCCATCGGTACCCGACAGCGTTCCACCGACGGTGTTCTTCACGACGACGATGTCGCCGCGCTTGGTGTTGTCGTAGACCCACTTCGCGTTCGTGGGACTCAGGTTCAAGCAACCGTGCGAGGCGTTCGAGTAGCCCTGCTGCCCCACCGACCACGGTGCGGAGTGGAAGAAGATGCCGCTGTAGGACATTCGCGTCGCCCAGTCGACCGGGGTGCGGTATCCGCTCGACGAGTTCACCGGCACACCGTAGGTCGAGGAATCCATCACGAGATGCTCGAAACGATCGCCGATGATGTAGACGCCGTTGTCGGTGGGCGTGCTGTCCTTGCCCATGGACGTCGGCATGGTGATCACGTCCTCGCCGTTGACGTTGAACGTCACCTGCTTGGTGTTGTCGTCGGCGGTGGCGATGACCGCGTCACCGATCGTGAACGAGGTGGTTGCGTTCTCCTGGCCGAAGATGTCGTCGCCGAGATCGCGCCCGTAGACGTTCACGGCCACGTCGACCTTGGTGCCCGGTGCCCAGTAGTTCTGCGGCCGCCAGCGAACTTCCTTGTCGTTGACCCAGTAGAACGCGCCCTCGACGGCAGGTGTCGTGGTCACTGTGATGGCGTTCTGAGCGGCCACCTTGTCGGTGATCGGTTCGTCGAACTGAACCGCAACCGGCTGGCCGATGCCGACGATGTCGCCGGGGTTCGGCAGTACGTACGGCTTGGTGAAGTTGCCGGGTTGACTGGTGGTGAAGCTCGATACGGTACTCGACGCTCCCCCGAGTCCGTACGCGTCGGCCTGGACGCGATATTCGCGGTCGTAGCCGAGCGGTTCGGTGTTGGTCCACGACAATCCGTCGGGCGAGATGGCGCCCGAGACCGGCTCCCCATCAGGGTTGAGCATCGTCACCGAGGACAACTTGCCGTCGGCAACAGTGACGGTCACCGCGTCGGCCGGCGAGTATCCGACTGTTCCGTCGAGGACGTTCGACGTGAGCTTCGGCTTCATGAGCTCGGTCATCGGGTTGGAATCGATCGGGACGGACGGTTCGGAGATGTCCGATCGCGGGCTGCAGCCCGACAGGACTGCCACCGAAGCGACAACTCCCACAGCCGCGAGTACGAATCCGCGAGACACCCTCATGAACACTCCACTTCCCACTTCGAGCCCGACTCGGACGATTGTGCCAGCGCAGAATCCTCACATTCCACTCGACAGCCCGTTCGATGAATAACGTTCGAGTACCAATCGCAATGCCGAAAGTTCGTGTTACCTCCTGTCCCGCTCCAGCGCACTCCGCGGGCTGCACATCACCGCCCCTCGCCGAGCACGGTGAGGACAACGTCATATCCGGCTAACTGACGTGTAATGGCCGCGCACCCTGGACCGGGCACTGTGGCACCCATGGTCACCACTGTGAAGACACTCTGCGCGTACTGCGGCGTGGGATGCGGCATGGTGCTCGAGGTCGGCGGCCTGCCCACGTCCTCGGATTCGACATCGGCCAGGCCCGTCGTCACCAAGTCCGTCGGCGACAAGTCTCATCCGGCCAACTTCGGCCGTTTGTGCACCAAGGGAACGACCACTGCGGACATGCTGGCCGGGCCAGGTCGCCTCGACAAAGCGCAGATTCGGCGCAACCGCGGCGATCGACCGGAGAGCACGGACACCTCGGTGGCCATCAACGACACCGCCCGGCGACTGCAAACCATCATCGACGAACACGGCCCCGATGCAGTGGCGCTGTACGTGTCGGGGCAGATGTCGATCGAAGCCCAGTACCTGTCGAACAAATTGGCCAAGGGGTTCATCGGCACCAACCAGATCGAATCCAACTCCCGGCTGTGCATGGCCAGCGCGGGAACCGGGTACAAGCAATCACTCGGAGCCGACGGCCCGCCCGGGTCGTACGAGGACTTCGACCACGCCGACGTATTCTTCGTCATCGGCTCCAACATGGCCGACTGCCACCCAATTCTATTCCTGCGGATGATGGACCGCGTCAAGGCAGGCGCAAAGCTGATCGTGGTCGACCCGCGTCGCACCGCCACCGCAGACAAGGCCCACTTGCATCTGCAACTCGAGCCGGGATCGGATCTGGCCCTGCTCAACGGGTTGCTCGCACTGATCGTCGAGGACGGCAACACCGACCAGGAGTTCATCGCAGAGTTCACCGACGGGTGGGACGCGATGCCGGAGTTCCTCGGCGACTACACGCCCGAAAAAGTCTGTGCTGCAACGGGTATCGACGAGAAGGATCTGCGCGCTGCGGCCGAGATGATCGGGACCGCAGACAACTGGATGAGCTGCTGGACCATGGGGCTCAACCAGTCGACACACGGCACCTGGAACACCAACGCGCTGTGCAACCTGCATCTGGCGACGGGTGCCATCTGCTCGACCGGAAGCGGCCCCTTCTCCCTGACCGGCCAGCCCAACGCCATGGGCGGACGGGAAATGGGCTACATGGGCCCCGGACTGCCGGGACAGCGGTCGGTGGTCAACGAGGCCGATCGCGAGTTCGTCGAGGATCGATGGGGTATTCCCCGCGGCACGCTGCGCAGCGATGTCGGCGGAGGGACCATCGAAATGTTCGCCAAGCTCGCCGCGGGTGAGATCAAGGCCTGCTGGATCATCTGCACCAATCCGGTTGCCTCGGTTGCCAACCGGACGACGGTGATCGACGGGCTCGAGCGCGCCGAGTTGGTCATCACGCAGGACGCGTTCGCAGACACCGAAACCAACGGCTACGCCGACGTCATGCTGCCCGCGGCATTTTGGACGGAGGCGCACGGAGTGATGGTCAATTCCGAGCGCAACCTCACTCTGTTCCAGCCCGCGCTCGAGGCACCGGGCGGGGCGTTGCCGGACTGGAAGATCATCGCCGAGATGGCCTGCGCACTGGGCTATTCGGACGCCTTCACCTATACCGGTGCCGAAGAAGTGTTCGAGGAGATCAAGGAGTTCTGGAACCCGAACACCGGCTACGACATCCGCGGAGTGACCTACGATCGCCTGCGAGAGAACCCCATCCAGTGGCCGTGCCCACCCGACGCGACCACCACCCGCCACCCGATCCGCTACCTCAACGACGGGGTCAGCCAGCGGCAACGAGTGTCCGAGGACGGTTCGATTCCCGCACTCTCCTTCCCCACCCCGACCGGTCGGGCCCAGTTCTTCGCCAGGCCGAGCATGGCTCCTGCCGAGATGCCGGACGACGACTACCCGTTTCTGCTCAATACCGGCCGCCTGCCCCACCAGTGGCACACCATGACCAAGACCGGCAAGGTCGCAAAGCTCAACAAGCTCGACTCCGGCCCGTTCGTCGAGGTGCACCCGATCGACGCCGATCGGCTCGGTCTGGGCGACGGCGACACCGTCGAGGTCGCGTCTCGCCGAGGTCGTGCCGTGCTCCCTGCTGTGCTCACCGATCGCGTGCGCCCGGGTAACTGCTTCACGCCGTTCCACTGGAACGACGAGTTCGGAGAATTCCTGGCTATCAATGCCGTGACCAACGACGCAATCGATCCGTATTCGCAACAACCCGAGTTCAAGGCGTGCGCCGTCACGCTCACGAAAGTTGCTGCGGCCCAGAGGCCGTCACCTGTGGACGACGGTAGTACTCACGATCCGGTCGACGCGCTGGCCGCGATAGTGGGCCGCCCCGCCCGGCCGGCCGAACCCTTCAGTACTGTCGAACAGCGCTACATAGCAGGGCTGCTCGACGGTCTGGGTAGTGCGGCGGGTCGTGCCGCCACAGGCATTCCTGCTCTGCCGTCGCAGACTCCCCTGTCGGCCGAGACGCACGCGTGGCTCGACGGCGTTCTCGCAGGCCTGTTCTCGCGCAGGCCGGAAGCCGACACCGCCGCGACGGCACGTTCAGCCGATTCCGTCGATCCGTCGCGCACGCCGGTGCTACTGCTGTGGGCCTCGCAAACCGGAACGGCCGAGGAGTACGCCCAGTCCTGCCTCACCCATCTACGGGGAGCCGGCCTGACGATCACGGAACACTCGATGGACTCCTTCACGGTCGACCGCCTGCCGGCCGAGGCCGATGTGCTGATCGTCAGCAGTACCACCGGCGACGGCGAGGCACCGGACAACGGCGCGACCTTCTGGGAGAGTCTGATCACCGATTCCGCACCCGAACTTCCCGGAATCCGTTATGCAGTACTGGCTTTCGGTGATTCGAGCTACGCGGACTTCTGCGGGCACGGGCGCAGGATCGACGAGCGCCTCACCGAAATGGGTGCCACTCGATTGGTCGATCGGGTCGACTGCGAACCGGACTACGAGAACGAGGCCGCAGCGTGGCTCGATTCGGTGGTCGACCGACTCAGGAGCGAGAACACCGACACCTCCGAACCCATCGCGCAGGCGCGTTCGGAGTCGACGGAACGCGCGGTTCCGATACCCTCCAGCGACACGACACCGGCGCGCTTCGGCAAGAAGTCGCCGCTGGTGACGACCCTCGTGCGTAATCGAGTGCTGACTGCGCGCGGATCGATGAAAGATGTTCGCCAACTCGGATTCCACGTACCCGACGGAACCCTCGAGTACGAGGCCGGCGACGCGCTCGGCGTCTGGCCACGCAACAGCGGTGAGTACGTCGACGATTGGTTGCATGCCACGGGGCTGAACGGCGACGCCGACGTAGAACTGGCCGAGCACGGATCGATGTCGTTGCGCACGGCTCTGGGCCGGCACCTCGAGATCGCCCGTGCGACTCCGGATCTGTTGAAGTTCGTGCACCGCCGAACTGCGGACGACGACCTGGAGTCGATGCTGCATCCCGACAACAAACATGCGCTGTCCGACTGGATGTGGGGACGGCAGGCCATCGATGTGCTTGCCGCTCATCCGGTTCGGGCGTCGATCGACGACTGGTTGGCGGTACTCAAGCCCTTGCAGCCGCGCCTGTACTCCATTTCGTCGAGCCCGAAGGAGAACCCCAACGAGGTGCAGGTGACTGTGTCCGCCGTGCGCTACAACGTGCACGGAGTTGCCCGACGAGGGGTGTGCTCGACTTATCTCGCGGACCATGCATCCAATCACGATGTGGGGATCTTCGTGCAGAGGTCCGCGCACTTCAAACCGCCGGAGGATCCCACCACTCCGATGATCATGGTCGGTCCGGGTACCGGTATCGCCCCGTTCCGTGCCTTCCTGCACGAGCGGCGAGCACTCGGGCACACCGGTCCCAACTGGTTGTTCTTCGGCGAACAACACGAGGACACCGATTTCTACTACCGCGACGAGCTGACGGCAATGCTCGGCGACGGTTCACTGAACCGCCTGGACGTCGCCTTCTCGCGCGATCAGAAGGACAAGGTCTACGTCCAGGATCGAATGCGCGAACACGGGGCGGAGCTGTGGAACTGGATTCACCGCGGCGCTCACTTCTACGTCTGCGGCGACGCGTCCAGAATGGCCAAGGACGTCGATGCCGCACTGAAGGGCGTAGTCGCCCAACATGGCAAGCTCGCTCCGAGCAGTGCCGAGGCCTACGTCAAAGCTCTTGCGGCAGAGAAGCGTTACGTACGCGACGTCTACTGAACGGGTGGAACCGTGCGGGTCAGGAATTCGAGCTGATCCTCCACGACTCGCTCGAACGCCTCGCCGAGGTAGATCTCGAAATGACCGGCGTCGTAGGTCTTGATCTCTCCGTGCGGTGCGGTCCGCGCGTAGCGCAGAGTGGCTTTCGCCGGAGCCACCGAATCGGTCTCGCAGACGACGAACAGGATGGGGCACCGGATGTCCTTTGCCCGACGTCCCGGCCGATGGCGCACGATCTGCAGCGCCACTCTGGCCGCGACCCGGTTGTGAAACGACTCGTCGGCCTCCGGCGCGAGGGCCAGGTAGCCGTCGTAGCTGTCGGGTGAAGTCATCAATGCGGTCGTCCCAGGTCGCCCGGCCGTGTTCACCATGAGTGGAGGTCGCCCGATCACCGATCCCGCCAGATCGCCCAGGGCACGCCCGGACAGCTTCAGGGACGTCCAGGTACTCGACGCGAGTCCCGATGCAATTCCGTCGGTGAACGGGCACTGCGACACCACGGCCGCGACGTGCTGGTCTCTGGCCGCTGCAACGATGACGTGACCCCCGCCGAACGACGAGCCCCACAACACGATTCGAGAGTTGTCGACGTCCTGCCGCGAGCGGGCGTACGCGATGGCCGACGCCCAGTCCTGCAGCTGCGATTCGATATCGAGCAGCTGCCGCGGCACGCCGGCACTGGCGCCGAAGTACCGATAGTCGAACACCAGGCAGGCATACCCAGCGGCACGGAAGCGCTCCGCGTAGGCGTCGAGCCGCATCTCCCGAGTTCCGCCGAGGCCATGGGCCATCACGATCACCGGAGCGGGCCGGCTCCCGATCGGCAGATAGAGCCACGCCGCGCAGGCGTCCCCCCGAGAATCGAACGTGACATCGATGCGATCAGGGACCGCGCCCCCCGGCTGCGAATTCATGTGCAGACCATAGCCCACCTGCACCCGCAGCGGAATCGTTCCATTACGGACCCGAGTGCTCCGCGGCGTAGGCATCGACGCGGCCGTACGCCGGCTTCGGAGTCCAGTCCCGGTGCAGCATCCCGAAGTTCTGTTCGGTGTCGGACGTGTCGGTGCCCGCGTCGCGAAGGCTGTAGACGAAAGCGGGCCCGAGCCAGGCATTTCCGAGGACTGCGTCGAGCACGATCCCGATGCTGTCCGACTGCACCTGTTCACTGACGCTGTTCGGGGCCGTCCCGGTGGGAGCTCCGAACTCCGTGATCCAGATCTGCTTCGCGCTGTCACCACCGGCGACCATGGTGTCCCGCATCGGCCACATCTTCATGGCGGAGTTCCACGACGCCGTGCTGGGGTCGTTGGGGAGATACGGCCACGTGTACGGATGCACGTTGAAGGCGTCGAAGTACTTGTTGGACCCCTGCGAGTACATCCGAGACAGGAACGTCGTGCCCGAGATGTTGCCGTTCGTGTCCTCGGCGGGTGCCATACCGCCGGAGAGCACGGTGGCACCGGGTTGCACCTGCTTGATTGCGTTGTAGGTCGCTTTGAGCAGCGCAGAGTACGCCGTCACATCCGGAGCAGGCTTGAAGAACGTGACGATGTTCGGTTCGTTCCACACCTCCCAGATCTTGATCCGGTTCTGATACCGCTGCACCACGGTCTTGGCGAATGCCGCAAAATTGGCGGGATTGGCGGGACGAGAGTGCGAATCGTTCACAGCGCTTGCCACCCGGGCCCACCTCGGCGTGTAGGCAATTATTCCGAGGGGGCACATCCCGTGAGCGACCACGGCATCGATCACCCGGTCGGTTCGGCTCCAGTCGAAGGAACCACGTGTCGGTTCGATTGCGGACCAGTCGATGTCGAGTCGAACAGAGAAAGAGCCGGCGTCCTTCGCGAGTGTGAGCTCCCGGTCCAGATCGGCAGGCGAGAGTCCCCCTATCGATGCGCCGGGGGAAACACCGATCCGCATCGACTCGGACTGCCGACCACACGACGCCGAACTCGCCGGCGGCGTCTGCGTGCGGGCGACGGTCTCCGCTGCGACCACGGGCGCAGCCACCAACGGCAACAACGAAGCGGTCAAAACCGCGATCACTCGCCGAGGTGCATTCGTTCTCATTTGCAGATGCTAGCAAGCAACGACGCGATTCATTCGGCAAAGTGTTGTTGCATGCTTTGTGCGAGTAGCGGGGAGAATTCAGCGGTTTGCATCGGTGCGTCTCTTTTGGCTGTACTACCATATGCGCAATGACGACAGGATTTCCCGGTTTCGACGACCGTTTGAACGAGTTGCTCGCTCAGCAGGCGAAGAAGTCCGGCCTTTCTCCCGAGGAATACATTCGCCGGATCGTGGTCGATCGTCTCGTGCAAGAGCTGTCCGAGGACGAAGAGTCCGACGTGGGCGCTTTGCTCCGAGCACTGCAGGTCGCATCCGGTAAGGGTGTCGATCCGAGCGAGGTGACACGAGTGTTCGGTACCCCGATCGACGATCCCGAGCGCCTGGCCGCAGTTGCTCGAACCGGGTTGATGGACACCGGATCCGATGCGGGATACGACCGGGTGGTGGCCATGGTCGCCGACGCCCTGAGCGCCCCGTCGGCTGCATTCTCGGTGCTCGACGACCGACGTCAATTCTTCAAGAGTGCCCTCGGACTGCCGCCGGAAATGGGTGGTGCGCAGGAAGTTCCGATCGAAGGCACCTTCTGCCGCTATGCGATCGACCTCGGCCAGCCGCTGGTGGTCGAGGACGCCCGTCTCAACGACATGCTCAAGGACCACCCGGCCGTGCAGGGCAACCTGCTGGTCTCCTACCTCGGAGTTCCACTCACCGACAACGACGGTCACTCGGTGGGCACACTGTGCGTGTGGGATCGTCGACCTCGACAATGGACGACCGGCCACGTACAAATTCTGCAGGATTTGGCGTGGATAATTCATGAGCGGGTTTTCGAATAAAAGGCGCTTTTCCTGTCGACCATTCGTATTCTGGACACGCAACCGACTCGAGGTCTTTTTCGCGAACTCGGCCGAATGTCCGCCATCCGGCCGGTATACATTGATCGGGATATTCGGGACCAACCCATCCGAACTAGTCACCGGAAGTAGCTGTGCCCAACACACTGGAATCACCACACGCTCGCCCGCGGGCTGCCGACGCCGAGACGCCCCTTGCCCCGCGCGTACTCGTGGATCACCTCCGAGTAGATCCCTGGCACACCGCGATCACCGTCGCTGTGGACGTTCTTGCCGCCGTCGTCTCGATCGTCGGGGCCTTGCTGTGGTACTCGGGCAGTCTCACCGAGACCGGTTGGCTTCCATGGCTGTTCCTGCCACTCGTGATCGGCATCCTCGCAGGCAAGTCGATGTACCGCCGCGGCCTTCGCCGCAATTTTCTCGACGAGGTCGGTCCTGCCGAAACGGCCGTCGCGTTCGCAGCGTTGACACTGATGGCCGCGATGTTCCTGGCCGACACGGACTATCGACCCAGTGCCGTCGTGCTACGAGTGTGGTTGCTGAGCGCCGTTACCGTCGCGGTCGCACGCCTCGTTCGGGTCGTGGTGCAACGCATCGTACGAGCCAAATACGGATCTGCCGCACCGACAATCGTCCTGGGCAACGACCCCATCGCGCATCAGCTCGTCTCGAGGATGCGCCAGTTCCCCGAATACGGGCTTGCTCCGATCGGTTACATCGGTGATCCGCCGGTTGCCTCGCTCGACCCCGAGGACACCGAGCCCGCCGGGCTTGCGCACCTCGGGACCCCCAACCATTTCGAGACGGTTGCGCGACGCACCCGCGCCGAAGAGTTGATCGTCGCATTTGCGCCTTCCGAAGACCGAGAGCTTTTGGCAGCCATCAGAATTGCGCATCGACTCGGCATTCGAGTCTGGGTGGTACCGCGACTGTACGACGCAATCGGTGCGAACAGTCGCATCGAGCACATCGGTGGCCTGCCGCTGATGGTGCTTCCGCACGTGAATCCCAAGGGATGGCAGTTCGCCCTCAAAGGGATCATCGATCGAGTACTGACCGCCATCGGTCTGCTACTGCTCTCTCCCCTGTTCTTGTTGCTGATGCTGCTCGTTCGGCTGAGTTCGCCCGGCCCGATTTTCTTCAAGCAGGAGCGCATCGGCCGCGACGGATTGCCGTTCGACTGCTTGAAGTTTCGCTCCATGCGGCCACCACGCGCGTCCGATGCCGAGTTCGAGAGAAACGCCGGGGACGCGCCCGGTGGTGTCGAGGGCGTCGATCGGCGCACCCGTATCGGCAAGATCATGCGGCAGACCTCGATGGACGAACTGCCACAGTTGCTCAACGTCATTCGCGGCGACATGAGTTTGGTCGGCCCTCGACCCGAACGGCCCGAGTACGTCGACCTGTTCGAGATGCAGATTCGTCGTTACGGAGAACGCCACCGCGTCAAGGCCGGAGTCACCGGGTGGGCCCAGGTGCACGGCCTCCGTGGCCAGACCTCCATCGCGGACCGCGCCGAGTGGGACAACTACTACATCGAGAACTGGTCCGTCTGGCTCGATGTCAAAATTCTGTTCCTCACAGTTCTGGCAGTCCTGAAACGCGCCGAGGACTGATCGTGCCCGGCGCCGAACACGAGCACGGGCAGCACACCTGGACCATCCCGTGATCACCTATGTCGCCATCGCTTTCGGTGCCGCGATGGTCCTCGCCCTCGGTTGCGCGGTAGCGGCAGCGATCTACCGCCGGCCGCAGCGCGGAGTGCTACTGCTGGCGGCAGCGGTGCCACTGCACGGACTCCTGGTTCTGGTGCCCCTCCCCGGGGTGGTGTCCGGTTGGAAAGAAGGCCTGGTGGTCTTCACGATGCTGTGCGCGTGGTTGCGACGACCACGACACATTCACGGCTCGCCTCCTCCTGTCCACATGCCCTGGTGGCCGGCAGCCGCCCTCTTCGTCGCGTTCGGTGCCGTGTCTGCGTTCGCGACGTTCGGCGTTGTCGGCCTGTTCGGCATCAAGGTGACCTACTTCTACATTCTGCTGGTGGCCGTCATGTGGCTCGCTCCGTTCGATGCCAGGGACCGCGACCACCTCGTCTCGATTCTCATGGGCATGGGCGTGTTCACGTCGGCGGTGGGCGTCGCACAGCTCGTGGCCGGGCCGGCCGCGTTGGTGTCGATCGGCTACGAGTACGGCACGCAGGTCCGAACATCGGGTGGCCTGCTCCGCACGTTCAGCACGTTCAATCTGCCGTTCCCGTTCGGGCTGTACGTCATGCTTGCCTTGCTCGTGGGTGGGTCCGTTGCGCTTGCCGATCCACGCCGTCGTCGAAACATGCTGTTCCTCTGCGCGACTCCGATGATGGTGGTCGCCATGTCCAGCTCGATCGTGCGAGGAGCAATACTCGGGCTGGCCGTCGGGGCCATCTATCTGATAGCCGTGCGCTTTCGCTACCTCGCAGCGCCCCTCGCCGTGGCGGCCGCCGCCGTGGCCGTCACGATTCCGTTCGTTCCCAAGATCACCTCGGTGTTCTTCTCCTCCAACAGCCTCGGTCAACGCGGCGACGGGTGGGCCGACATCCTCGCGAGCATCCTGATTCATCCGCTCGGAACGGGACTCGGATCGAGCGGTTCGGCGGCAGACCGCATTTCGACCGCCGAGGGCACGTCGTTCCAAAAATCCGGTCTCTCGACCAACTACCAACCCGACAACTACTACGTCAAAGCTCTGCTGGAACTCGGACCGATCGGTTTGTGGGCGGTGGTCGCATTGCTCGTCACCGCGTTGCTGTGGTGCACGCGTTTGTCGAGAGCACTGCCGGGCGACGACGGAGCCCTCGCACTCGGTGTCGGTGCCTCGGTCGTCGCGGCCATGTTCGCCAGCCTCGTCTCTACGTACTTCGAGATATTTCCGATAGACGTTTATTTCTGGCTCTTGTTAGGAGTGGTGGGATGCGCAGCAGCGCAACACGAATCGTTTTCGGGGCGCTCGCCCTCCGGCCGGGAGGCAGCGGCGTACAGACGTACATTCGCGAGCTCCTGAACGAACTGCCGCACTGCCTGCCCGAGGCCGATCTCGCGGCAGCGGTGCAACGCGACGCCGTGAGCGAACTCCCCCACTCGGTTCGTGCAATCGAGCGGCCTGTCACCAGTGGAGCGGCTCGGGCATTGCTCGGTGCGCTTCCCGTCGGGGCATGCGACGTCGTACACGGCCTCGATGTCGATCTTCCGTTGTTCACCAAAGCATTCACTGTCGCGACTGTGCACGACCTGTCCGTCATCGACATGCCGTCCGCGTCGAGCCGCTTTCGAGCCTTGGGTGAGCAGCGACTGGTGCGACACACTCTCCGCCGCGCGGATCTGCTCATCGCGGTCTCACGATTCACCGCCGATCGAATAAAGGCAGTGAGCGGCCGGGAGGCGACCGTGGTCGGATTGGCACCGGCAGCGTGGGCCGCCGTACCCACCGACAGCCACGTCGACGCGGTTCGAGCGAAGTACGACCTACCGGATCGATTCGTGATGCAGGTCGGAACCGTCGAGCCTCGCAAGAACGTTCAACTGGTGGCCGACGCAGCGGAGAATCTCGGGATCCCGTGCCTGTTGGCCGGGGCAGGTTCGACCGGACCGAACGCGCCGGCCAATTCACGAGGCCTCGGATACGTCGATGTCGAGGATTTACCTGCTCTCTATTCCGCTGCGACAGTCACCGCGTACGCCTCTCGGTACGAGGGCTACGGTCTTCCGCCCGTCGAGGCCATGGCCTCCGGCGGTGCAGTCGTCGCCAGTGCGGTCGGCGCGCTCCCCGACGTCGTGGGTGACGGTGCCGTTCTCGTAGAGTCGGAGAACATCGACGATTGGGTACGAGCAATGCGGCCCATCGTCTTCGACGCGGACGTCCGCTCGGCTCTGGTCGGTGCCGCGGCCGATGCCTCCCTCGAGATCACTTGGCGTCGTACGGCCGAGGCGACCGCCGACGCGTATCGCGCTGCAGGCGTTCTCTGATGGCCGAGGACCCTGCACTCGACGGCACCGAGCAGCCCCCCGACTATCGCGCGATCGCAGCCGACCCGAAGGCCGCGGCCAAAGCGACGATCGCCGTCTTGATCAGCCGGGTCATCATCGCGGCATTGGGATGGGCGGGCAGCGTCGTCGTCGCGAGATCCCTCGGTCCGGACGACTGGGGTCAGTTCAGCTTCGTCTTCGCTCTGCTCGGCTTGATGTCTGTCGTGACCGATCTGGGGGTCGGGCGCGTCGTACTGGCGAAGTTGATGGACGACGATGCAGAGGAAATCGGGCGGACGGCATCGTCGTTCCTCGCCCTGCGTACCGTCCTGGGTCTCGTGGGTTACGTCCTGGCCGTCACTTACGTTCTCCTGCTGCAGTATCCGAGCGAGGTGGTACTCGCGACAGCGCTCGGCGGATTGGTCGTCGTGTTCGCCACGCCTGGCCACGCACTGAGCGTGCTCTTCCAGAGCCGACACCGTCTGGTCCTGGTGGCCGTTGCCGAAAGCGCAGGCCAGGCAATTCAATTGGCCCTGACCGTGTTGGCGGCCGTGCTGGCCCCCACCCTGCTGATCTTCGTTCTCCCCGCAGTCGTCAACGAAGTGTTCAAGTTGGCCACCAAGGGTTTCGGTATAGGCAACCGCTCCATGGGGCTGCGGCCGTCGAAGCACATCGAAGTGCGACGCTGGGGCCCTTACCTACGTGAGGCCGTTCCCCTCGCCATCGGGTTCGCACTCACCATCGCCATGCTCAAGATCGACATGCTGATGCTCAGCTTGCTCGACACCTTCGAGGCCGTGGGTCTGTACTCGATCGGCTACAAGTTCTCCGACATGATCGACACGTTCGTCCTGGCCGCGGTGGCACCGATCAGCACCCTGCTCGTCGCATCGTGGCCACACGACACCGCTGCCTTCCGAGCGCGGACGCGTTCGGCTGCATTGCTGTTCAGCGTGTTCGGTGCCGTCTCGGTCGCTGCGTTCGTACCGTCCGCCGAGCCGCTGATTCGCCTCCTGTACGGCGAGAGGTTCGTCGACGGTGCTCATGCCGCTCGCTTGCTGGTGACAGGCGCGGCACTGATGTCCCTGGTGATGCTGGGCATTTTTCTGCTCGCGTCGGCCGGGATGCAGCGTCACTATCCGCTGGTTGCGCTGGTCGGTCTGGCTCTGAACATCGGGCTCAATCTCGTGCTCATCCCACGAATGTCGTACGACGGAGCGGCGATCTCCACCGTCGTGACCATCGGGACGACCCTCGTGCTGCTGTGGATCGTGATCGCACGGAGCATGCCCATATCCAATCTGCTTCCGGTTGGGTCCATTTCGGTCGTCTCGGCGGTCACTGCCGCAATCACCGTCGGAGGGTGGTTCTCGGTGCAGCACTATCCGGGCCTGTGGCTTCTCGTCTCCGTTGCGGCGGCTCTCCTCGTCGCGGCCGTGGTGTTCGTCTCGGTCGCAATCGGACTCGTCGAGTCTCCGCTTCCGAGATCAGCGGAGAAAGGAAAGCATCGTGACAACTCCCAGTGACACCAGGGCGCACAACGGACACCGTGCCCGCTACGGCGGTCGTGCTGCGGAGAATCGGTTCGGTTTCGCCGCCACAATCCACCACGTCGACTGTTTTGTCAATCTTGTTGGTATGCACATTCATTCGCAGGCGGCACGGCTACCGGGACCGTGGCGGGGCCCGGCTATCATCGAGCCCGTCGGCTCGAAGACACAGCGAATCGGTGTATCCGCTCGCATCGACTACGGAAGGGAACGCAGTTGATGTCCGTCCACGATGCCGTCCACCGGGGCGACGTACCTCCGCCGATCGACCTTGCGGGACACATGCGGGAGCTCGGCCGCGCCCTGCTGCCCGCTGTGATCATCGCTGCACTGGTCGGGGCCGGCGTGTTCTACCTCAGGAGTGAACTCACCGACGAGCAGTACGCCGCCTCCGTCGTCGCAGAGATCAAGCCGGCCCAGACTCTTGTCCCCGGCGACGCGTTCATCGAGCAGATGCGGGCCCCGTTCATCGAGTTGGCCAAAGACCGTGGCGTACTCGATCAGGTGCTCGGGCAGGTCGATTCCGATCTCGACGCAGCAGAACTGGCCTCGAGTGTCGAGCTTTCTCCCGGCACCTCCCCTGCACTGCTGACCGTCACGGTGACGACGCGATCGCCCGAACTCGCCGCGGACCTGGCTCGCACGATGGTCTCGACCATGGCAAGTACGGCCACTGCCAACGCCATTCGGGACTCTCAGGAGCGCACGGACGAGGGGCAGGCAACCCTCGACGCGCAGCAGGCCCGAGTCGACGCACTCCCCGCCGACGATCCGAGTAGGCCTGCATCGCTGTCCGAACTCGCAGATCTACGCACTCGCCAGAGCGAGCTGCAGGCGGCCGCGGGCGGAGATCGATTGGTCGTGTTGTCGAACCCCGAGCAGAGCACGACTCCGGTTTCACCCAAGCCGGTCTCGGAAGCGCTCGTCGCAGCACTCGCGGTGCTCATCATCGCGGCCGAACTCATCGTGTTGCTCCGAGGGCGGCTCGGCCGCAAGCCCTCTCGCTCATGGGCTCGTCGGGTCTCGCGCAGATTCGGTGCGCATTTCGACCCGGCTGCCGGGGACACTGTGCCGCCTGCCGTCGCTTCGCGAATCGCCGCACTCGAGCGCGGCGATCGACCTGCAGCGATGGGTGCTCGACACGCTGCGCCCAAGGGCGACAGCGTGATCGTGGCTCTCGTCGGGGAGGGTGCGGTGTTCGAGCCGACTCGCGGACAGGATTCGACAACCGGACATCGCGGAGCAACGGTGGAGTTCGGGTTGACCGAACAGTGGTGGCAGCTGACGGATGTGGGCGACGTCGAGAGCGTCGTGGTGGTGGTGTCCCGAGGTGGACGCGACAAGAAAGCCGCTACCACCGCGCTCCGACGGCTCGAAGACTTCGACATACCCGTCCACTTGGTCCTGCAGAACAAGAACACTGCGCGACGGGTCGATGAGACCTCGCAGACGATCGCGCCGGAAGGCCAATCCCATGCCAGCTGACAGAATTGCCGTCGTACACGAACGATTCACCGAGATCGCCGGATCCGAGCATGTCATCGAACAACTTGCGCTGCACTGGCCCGCTGCCGAGGTGTTCGCGCCGATAGCCAGGCAGTCGGGCATTCCGGCCGGCATCAGCCGAGAGGTGCACACGTCGAGCCTGAATGGGGTGTACAACGCGTTGGGGCAACGGTCCTACGCGCCCGTACTCCCGATGATGCCGCTGGCATTTCGACGGATGCCGCTGAACGGATTCGGTGCGGTGGTGGTCAGCCATCACGCGTTTGCGACGCAGGCCGTGTTCGCCACGGACTCGCCGGTGATCGCGTACGTACACAGTCCTGCACGGTGGGCCTGGGACCCGGCACTTCGTGCGGGCGAAGGTGGCGGTAGAGCCGGAGCCGCGATCTTGACGGCATTGTCGGCCGTCGCCCGCCGGTGTGAAATTGCGGCGGCTCCGAAACTGACGACAGTGGTAGCCAATTCGACGGCAGTCGCGCGTCGGATCGAGGACTGGTGGGGCCGCGGCGACGCACTCGTTGTCCACCCCCCTGTGGATACGGAGGGTTTCACGCCGGATCCGTCGACGGAGCGAGAGAACTTCTTCCTGCTCGCGGGCCGTCTGGTCCCCTACAAGCGCCCCGACATCGCTGTGCGCGCCGCCGCCGAAGCAGACGTTCCTCTCGTGGTGGCGGGGGACGGACGCGCAATGAATGCCTGCCGCGAACTGGCAGGTCCCAAAACCACTTTCCTGGGCCGGGTTTCGCACGAGAAGCTACTCGAACTTCATCGAACGACCCGTGCCCTGCTCATGCCGGGTGTGGAGGATTTCGGGATCGTTCCCGTCGAGTCCATGGCTACCGGAACGCCGGTGATCGCACTGGGCGACGGTGGCGCAATGGACTCCGTGGTACCGGGCAAGACCGGAGTCCACGTGGCACCGGGTTCCGACGAGGCCGTCGTTGCCGGGTTCGCCGAGGCCATGCGATCGTTCGACCCCGCCGATTACGACCGTGCCGCCATTCGCCAGTGGGCGGAGGGCTTCTCGCGAGCGAACTTCCGCGATCGTATGCAGGAGGTCGTCGATGCCGTCCTCTGATCGCACGTATCGATCCACTGCACTGGACCGCATATTCGCGGACACTCGAATAGTCACCGCTGTGGGGCCCGTTCGTGGCTTGGATGTCGAACGAACCCGTCGAACGCTCACCGCCGCCGAGCATGTCGGCCGAGCCCCTCACGTAGCACTCGAACCGCGCTCGGACGATCGAGTGTGGCGCTACCGCAGTGACATCGCGGGCGACAACGTCTTCTCGAGCACGGACGCTATCGACGATCTCGGCCGCACGCTCACCGACATTCGAAATCGAGAAGGCGAACGGGCACCGCTCGAGGTGATCGTGTTCGACGACCACCTGGCGATCGACTACTCGCACGGAATCGGCGACGGTCAGATCGGCGTGATGATGTTGGCCGCCTTCTCCGACGACGCCGACGGTACCCTCGTTCCCGGTCTCGCTGCCGGGTTGGCACCGAGCGCTACGTGGAAAGCACTGTGGCGTCACTATTCTCGGAATCCGCGGGCTCTCGGCAACTTCCGGACACTGCGGACTCGTCATGGCGCGCAGTCCGATGCCGGTGCCGGTGCCCTTCGCCGCATCGAGAACTGGGAAGACGCCAAAGTCAGCAGAGTCGGATTCATGGACCGGTCGCACGCCGACGAACTCAAACGCTGGACCGCCGAGAACGCTTCCCAGGCGACTGCGGCGTCTGTCTCCATCGCGTTGTGGCAGGCGGCATTGCGTGCCGAGAATGTCGACGTCGACGAACACATCATGGTGTTGTTCAACAGCAGACGTTATCTCGATGCGGCGCAACAGGGTTCGCACGGAAACTTCGCCGTCGGAATCCCGCTGCACATCCCGCGCGACACGACACCCGTCGAGATAGCGACGGAGATGCGGGAGGTGATCGAATCCGGCTGGCCCATCGCAGTCCTGGGTATGTCCCATCTACGCGATGTGGCGTCGCGAATCCGGCCTTCCGCTCCCTCGCGAGACGACCGTTCGGTCGTCGAGGTTTCCGAGAAACTGCGGCTGGCCGTCAGCGACCTCGGCCGGGTGCGTGTGTTCGACCACTTCGACTGGGCCGACGACGGGCGACCGCCACGGATGGCCGCATCGCTCGAGCCCGACGGTGCGGACGGGTGCACGATGCTCATCGCCGAGATTGCTGGTGGGCGCACCTACACGGCGTCGTTCTGCAGCAAGATGATCGAGGTGGACGTCATCGACGCAGCTCTGCGGCGACTGTGCGAAGACCCCGTCGCCCTGCTGCGCGATCACTACCGACTCTGACGCCGAAGACCACTTGCTCCCACCATCCTCGCCGCATAGACGGGCCAGCCCATGACAGACGAATCGACAGTGCTGTTTCTCGCCCACACCGGTCAGGTCTCCGGTGCCGAAAAGGTGCTGCTGGATTTGATCGACGAGGCCGAGCGCAGCGGCCACGACACCGTGATCGCCTGCCCGGCCGGCCCTTTGGCGGACCGCCTGCCCCGTACGACGCGCCACATCCGCATCGACGAGTTGGGCCTGGGTGGCGAACGGGGAGCCGCACGCGTCATCGCGGCGGTACGCATGCTCGGTAGGTGGGTCACCGGTGCCCGCGCCATACGCACGGTGGCCCGCGCGCCGGGCACCGCGACCGTCGTGAATTCGCTGTTCGCACTACCGATGGCGCGATTCGCCCGCCCCACCCGAGGTGCTTCGTGGCTCGTCCACGACACGATGACGTCCCTCAAGCAGCGTCTCGTGGTTCGATTCGCTCGACCCGCCGTCCGCGTCGCCGTCTCGGTCTCGGAGGCCACCGCAGAACCCCTGCGCGCGGCGGGCCTTCCCGTCGTGGTGTCGCACAACGGTGTCCCCTGGCCGGTTCCGCGATTCGGCGGCGAGCTTCACAGCCCGCCGGTCGTGGGTATGTTGGCCCTGCTCACCCCATGGAAGGGCCACAGAGTTCTGCTCGACGCGATCGCCGCGCTCCCCGACATCCGAGTCGAGTTGGCAGGCGGTAGCTTTCCCGGAGACAGCGAGTACGTCGCGGAACTCCGCGAACGGGCCGGCCGACCCGACCTCCTCGGCCGCGTCGAGTTTCTCGGTCACACGGACGCGGAGTCGGCTCTGCGGAGGTGGGACGTATTCGTCTCGGCGAGTGTCTCGCCCGAAGCCGGTCCCCTGTCCGTCCTCGAGGCCATGTCGCACGGACTGCCGGTGATCGGGACCGACCATGGAGGAACCCGAGAATTCCTGTCCGACGGTGCCGGAATTCTGGTCGAGCCCGGCAATGCCACCGCTTTGGCCGATGCAATCTCGACAGTCCTCGGCGACGCTCGAGGACGACGCACTCTTGGGGAGACCGCCCGATACCGAGTCGCCAGCCGCCACGACATCGGTGAGACCCTTCCCGCGCTACTGCACCGATTGATCGCCTGACCGGACGACCGGCCGGCCGGCGCGGCGGTGGTGAACTCTTAAAAAGCCGAACCCCCGCACAGGGGACTGTGTTTCAATCGGGTGCCGGTTGGAACGAGGGGAATCACGTGACGCGCGTTGCAATGAGATCGAACGAGCATTACCAGTGGGGCGTTGGCGTGATGACGTCCCTCGCCCTGACCACCCTTGTCAAACGAATCGTGTCCGCTGCAGCGTTGGCCATGGCCGTCGTGGTGACCCTCGAGATGGCGTTCGGCTACGGTGCCACCACGCCGTTTCCGTCGATCGTCCAGTGGACCTGCATGATCGCCGCCTACGTCATGGGTGCGTTCTGGTGGTTCGGACCGTGGCCGACGCTCGGGCAGGCGTTCGCGTTCGTCGTCATCGCCGACATCGCGATCTTCGGTGCCACCATCACCGCCAACTTCGCGCCCGAGGTCACCCTCGGCAAATGCACCTTTCTCATCCCGATGGGAATGCTGGCCGGCTTCTTCTTCGACAAATGGCGATTGGCCGCTCACATTGCTTTGTGCCTGGTGGGAACGTCGATCGTCGCGGTGTACATAGTGACGGAGCGGGACGTCGACACGTTCGTCGCGGCGGTCCTGTGGGCTCCGATCGTGGTGACGCTGGCCGGCTTCGTACTGATGCTCCAGCTCACGACACAATCGATCCGATCGGAATTCGACTGACCGTCGCTTATCGATCAGAACGTCAGCAGGACCTTGCTCGATCGGCGTGCATCCGCGGCGAGCGCAAAAGCAGCGAGCGCGTCGGTGACGGGGTATTCGGCGGTGATGACGGCTCCGACATCGAGCGAGCCGTCGGCCAGTGCCTCGATCACGTCGTCCATTTCGTCGTTGAAGCGAAACGAGCCCACCAGGTCGATCTCTCGGGTGATCGCCTGCGACACCGAAACCGGCTGATCTCCCGCCGGCGGAAGCCCGACCATCACCACCCGCCCGCCGCGCATGGTGCCGTCGATCGCCGACGCCAGGCCGCGGTGGTTGCCCGAGCACTCGAACGTCACGTCCGCCTCCACGGAGGCGATCGCTGCGGATTCGCGAGCGTCGATCGTTCGATGCGCCCCGAGTGCACGCGCCACCTCGAGCGAGAAGTCCGCCAGGTCGGCCGCCACGATGTGTGCCGCGCCCGCGCGCGCGGCGACCGCCACGATGAGGGCACCGATCGGGCCGGTACCGACCACGAGGACTGTCTTTCCCCGTACGTCCCCGGCGCGTTCGACGGCGTGCCAGGCCACGCTCGCCGGCTCGGCCAGCGCTGCGATTCTCAGGTCCAATCCCTCGGGCAGTGTCCTGAGCATCCGCGTCGGGATGGCGAGGTGCCCGATGAACAACCCGTCGTTGTGCGGCACCTGCGCGGCGCTTCCCATGTACCGACACCCGGGAGAGAGATTGGGACGATCGGCCGGATATCTCGCCCCCGTGCCACCGGGGGTCGCCGGATGAACGGTCACCGGGGTGCCCTCGGCCGGACCGCTGCCGTCCTCGGCACGGCGAAGTACCGTTCCCGACGCCTCGTGACCCAACCGCATCGGCGCCTTCAGGATCGATTGGCCTGCCGCGCCGTGCTGCCAATAGTGCAGGTCGGAGCCGCAGATGCCGCCGTATGCGATGGCAATGACAGCCTCGTCCGGTGCCGCGGATGTCACGGCCACGGTGTCGAGACGCAGATCGTCGGCGGCATGGGCAACAAGAGCAACGGTCTTCTCGGGGACCTGCACGGCTTCGGTCATGGTGGTTCAGACCTTGCCGAGTACGGGATCGGTTGCGTTGGCCGGATCGGTCAGGTCCCTGTCCAGGGTTTCGGGCGCGAACGACGCGGCCACGAGCACCGAAATCGCCATGATCATCATGTAGACGGCGACGGGAACCCACGATCCGGAGAATGCGGTGATCAGCGCCGCGCACAGCAGCGGGGCGATGCCGCCGCCGAACACCGACGCGAATTCACGTCCCAGTGTCACTCCGGCGTAACGGTATCGGGCACCGAACATCTCGGGGAAGTAGCTCATGGTGACACCGACAGCGCCCTGGCAGGCCAGGATGAATCCGATGATCATCACGATGGTGATCAACACGTGCGAACCGGTGCTCAGAGCCATGAACGTAGGAACCGGAAGAACGACGAGCAGGCTGACGATGCCGATGTACACGGGCTTGCGGCCCACCTTGTCCGAGAGCCATCCGAAGCCCCAGGCCGCGATGCCGCCGCAGATCGCGCCGATGAGCAGCACCTTCGGGATGAAGGTCGGGTCGACGCCGATGTCGTTCTTCATGTACGAGGCCATGAACACCTGGTACGTGTAGGACTGCGCGCTGATGCCGACGGTCATGAACATGACGATGAACAGCGGACGCTTGCCGTTGGTGAACACTTCCTTCACCGGCGCCTTGGGCCGCTCCTGGGCAGCCTTCAGCTCCTTGAAAACCGGGGACTCGTTGAGCTTGCGCCTGATGATGAACGCCGCAACCGTGACCAGGATGCTGCTGAGGAACACCATGCGCCAGCCCCAGGACATCAGTTGATCGTCGGGTAGCAACTGGGCCAGAATCCAGGCGATGGCTCCGAGTGCTGTGCCGAGAGCTGCGCCGGTCATGACCAGGGCCGCCAATCTGCCGCGCTTGCCGATCTCGGCTGTTTCGGTGAGAAGCGTTGCACCGCCGGACTGTTCGGCTCCGGCACCGAACCCTTGGAAGAACCGACACAGTACGAGCAGCACCGGGGCCAGCAGTCCCACCTGCTCGAATGTCGGCAGCAGTCCGATGGCCATGGTCGCACCACCCATCAGCATCAACGTGGCGACCAGAACCCACTTGCGCCCGAGTCGATCACCGTAGCGGGAGAAGAACAGTCCACCCAGGGGACGGGCGAGGAACCCGACGGCGTACGCACTGAAGCTGGCGATGATGCCCGCCGCCGGAGAGATGTTGGGGAAGAACAGCTTGTTGAAGATCAACGCCGACGCCGTGCCGTAGATGACGAAGTCGTATTGCTCGAGTGTGGTGCCGATGAGGCCGGCCCACGCTGCGCGCCGAACTGCGGTCGGATCATGCTTGGCCGGAGCGATTCTGGGAGAATCCGACGGTTCTGTGGTCGTGTCCATGGTTGTCCTCGGGTGAAGTTGCGGCCGGAGCCGAACGAAGGAAGGAGAAGGAGTCAGTCGAGTGTGGTCCGGGATGCTGCGACGACAGGGCGGAGCGAAGAACTCGCTGCTTCGACGGCTGCTGCCATCGGACCGTGACGGACAACAGTATCCACCAATTCCGCAGTGCGTGTGATGAATTCAGGAAAGTGGGCCAATTCGACGGGGAAGATGTCGCCGTGTTCGAGTACCGAACGAACGAAATCTTCGCTGGACGCTGCCGAGGCGGCAAGTCCTGCCAAACGCGCACGTGCTGGGTCGGCCATCGCACGTGCGTGCGGGCCTGGGTCGAAACCTTCGGGCGGGCACACGCAGCACAGGTACGCGGCCAGCGTCAATGACAGATGCTGCGGGACAACACCATTACGCAGATGATGCAGGGTGGGCGTCGGAATTCTCTGCGCGAGTTTCGCCGACCCGTCGGAACCGACTTGTGCCGTTTTGTGCCCCAGAGCGGAGTTGGACCATCGCACGAACAGCTGAGCTGTATAGTCCTCGATGTCCACGTCGTCCGGGACGGGCACGGTCGGGAGGTATTCGTCGACCAGTACTGCTCGAGCCGCTGCTTCCACGAACGGTCGACCTATGGAATCCGGAATGGTCGCGCGGCCGTCCAGAGCGCCGAGATAAGCTATGAGAGAGTGCGTTCCGTTGAGCAGCCGTACCTTCATCAGCTCGTAGGGCTCGACATCCTCGGCGAAAACTGCGCCGCCGACTTCCCAGCGAGGGCGGCCTGCGGCGAAGCTGTCCTCCATCACCCACATCGTGAACGGCTCGGCAGGCACGGCAACGGTGTCTGCTGCGCCCAGCCGGGCAGTGGACTCGGCGTCGTAGAGCTCACTGCTGGCCGGAACGATGCGGTCGACCATGGAATTCGGGAACGTCACCGACGTTCCCAGCCAGTCGATCACGTCGAATGCATCGCAGCGAGTGAGGAACTGGCGCACGAGAGCGGCAGTGCGGTCACCGTTGCCCAGCAGGTTGTCGCAACTCGCCACTGCGATCGGGGCCCCGTGAGTTCGAGCCCGCACCGTCAACGCTCGGGCAAGTTGCCCCACCGTGGTCGCCGGCGCGTCCGGATGCGCCAGATCATGCTGCACTGCCGTCGATTCCAAGTTCAGAGAACCGGTTCGGGGTGAGAACGTGTAGCCCACTTCGGTGACGGTGATCGTGACGATCTTGACGTTCGCGTCAGCGATGGCCCGTACGACCGCGGTAGGGTCGTGCGCCGCAACCATGACTCCGGTGTGCGCGCCGGGCACACTCACTCGCGATCCGGAGGGTGAGATCTCGACGACTCCGTAGAGCAGATCCTGCGCGAGCATGGCATCGGTGACCGTGCGAGATCGGTTGGCCACTCCCAGAATTCCCCAGGATCCGCCGTCGTGCGCCAGTGCCGCGGCGGTGTACACGGCCTGATGAGCGCGATGAAAGTTGCCCAGTCCCAGGTGCACGATTCCGGTTCCGTCCGGCCGCGGCGGGACCGGTCCCGAGCCGGCGAGTGCCGCACGAGACAATCGCGATTCACTCATCTCGTCACCAATCCGTCATGGAGCCGTCGAGACGACGCGCCACCGGCAGATATGCGGGCTCGTACGGGTACCTCGCCGCCAGCGATTCGTCCATGTCCACGCCGAGGCCCGGCGCGTCGCCCGGGGTGAGGTAGCCGTCGGCGAACGACCATGCGTGCGGAAAGACTTCGTCGACGAGTGGGTCGTAGCCCATGAACTCCTGGATCCCGAAGTTCGGCGTCGCCATTCCGAGGTGCACACTCGCGGCGAGGGTGATCGGCGAGACGTCGGACGGCCCGTGTGGCCCGCAGCGGACCTGATGCACCTCGGCGAGCGAGAAGATCTTGCGCACATGGCTGATTCCGCCCGCATGCGCGATGGCGACACGAATGAAGTCGATCAGCTTCTCGGAGATCAGTTGCTGGCAGTCCCAGATGGTGTTGAACACTTCACCGATGGCAAGCGGAGTGGTGGTGTGATGGCGCACCAGTCGCAGGGCGCTCTGGTCCTCGGCGGTGGTGACGTCCTCGAGCCAGAACAGGTCGACGTCCTCGAGCAACTTACCCAGTCGCGCAGCCTGTTGCGGCGTCAGCCGGTGGTGCGCGTCGTGCAGCAGTTTGAGTTCGGATCCGACGTGCTCGCGCACCGCCGCCAATACTCCGGGGACGTGATTGAGGTAGGCGTCGGTATCCCACACCTCCTCGACCGGAAATGCACCGCGCCCCGCGGGCTCGTATCCCTGCGCTCCTCGATGCACGCCGTACACCGAGTCGAGTCCGGGAACTCCGGACTGGGCGCGCACGGCGCGAAAGCCCTGTGCCCGACGCCGATCGACCGAGTCGATCAGTTCCGAGGTGTCCCAACCGGTGGCATGGGTGTACGAGAGAATCCGGTCTCGGACGGCGCCACCGAGGAGTTGATACACCGGTTGCCCCAGCGCTTTGCCCTTGATGTCCCACAGCGCGAGGTCGACTGCCCCGATTGCGGCCATCGTCACCGGTCCACGACGCCAGTAGACGCCACGGTAGAGGTACTGCCACGTGTCCTCGATGCGCGCCGGGTCCCTCCCGATGAGCAGTGGAGCGACGTGATCCCGCAGGTACGACGCCACCGCGAGTTCCCGGCCGTTCAATGTCGCGTCGCCGTAGCCCACGACGCCGTCCGCGGTGGTCACTTTCAGGGTGACGTAGTTGCGGGTGGGGCTGCAGACGATCACGTCCGCGGTGATGATTCGGTCGGTCATCACTTCTGCTCCAGTGCCGTGAAGTTCTCTCCGGCAACCACATTGATCAGTGGTTCCTGCGCGGCGAGTCGACCGATGTTGGCGGTGATGTCGTCGACCCGGCCCGCGAAGGTTTCTCCGGTGATGCCGGAAGAATGCGGCGTCATCAGGATGTTCGGCAGCGTGTGGAACGGACGCGGCGAGGGCGCGCCGATGCCTTCGGGCGACGGGTAGTCGTACCAGACGTCGATGGCAGCACCGCCGAGCGATCCGGTGGACAATGCCTCGAACAGTGCGTCCTGCTGCACGAGTGGGCCGCGTCCGACGTTGATCAGCACGCCGTCGGGCCCGAGGGCGGCGAGCTCCGCAGCCCCGATCATGCCGGCGGTGCGCTCGTTCAGGGGCGCGGACACCACCACGACGTCCGCCTCGGTCATGAGCTCCGCTAGACGGTCCGTCGAAGCGGCCCAGGCCAATCCGTTCTCGGCGGCCTTCACCGATCCGCTACCGGTGACCGCAATGCCGGTGCATCCGAACGCCCGCAGCAGCGCCCAGGACTGCGCGCCGATGTGGCCGAAGCCCACGAATCCTACGGTGGCCGAACCCAGCGAGCTGGACTGCCGAAGCGTCCGGTCGTACACCGGCGACGCCCACCGGTCCTCCCGCAGCTGCCGGTCCTGTTCGAGGAATCCGCGTCGGAGTACTACTGCGGTGGCGGCAACATATTCGGCGATCGACTTCTCGTGGTGAAAGGTATTGGCCACGAGCGTCTGTGGGCTCAGGGCGTCGAACGCGACACCGTCGGTGCCGGCTCCGGCGACGTGCACCAACCGCAACTCGGGAGACGCCTCGGCCAGTGCGGCCGGAAACTTGCCGCCGACGTACACGCTCGCGTCGGCGATGTCGGCGGCAATCGCATCGATCTCGAAGCTGTCGTGCCACGACAGGTCGATGTCGGAGGCGACGCGATCCTCGAATCTCGCTCGATGGGGCAACAGGTTGGGATCTGCGATGACGACCTTCACTTCGAATCGTCCTTTCCTGGAACGAGAGTGCGGTTGTGGACGGGGCCGGAGGAGGCACGGACCACGAGTTGGGTGGGGAGATGAACGGTGCGTGCGGGCGAATCGGGATCGGCCGCTCGTTGGAACACCAGATCCGAGCTGACGAGTCCGGCGCGGCCCATCGGAACGCTGATGCTCGTGAGCGCGGGATGAGCGAGTTCGGCGAGCGGCGAGTCGTCGATCCCGATGACGCTGAGGTCCTCGGGAACCGCCCGGCCCATCGACCGAACTCCGTTCATGACGCCGATGGCCATGGGGTCGTTGTGGGTCATGACCGCGGTGGCTCCCGTGGCGATGACACTGGCAGCGGCGGCGTGACCGCCCGCCAAGGTCTCCTGCTGCCAGCCCAGCACGTCCAGCACGATTCCCCTCGCAGCACAGAACTGTTCGACGGCGTCGACGCGTCGTTCGTTGGACCAGGATCGCGGTGATCCCTGGACGTACGCGAGGTGCGAGTGGCCGAGGGCAGCGAGGTAGTCCACGGCCTGCCGAATTCCGTCTTCCGAATCGGCGACGACGCAATCGCATTCGTCGGAGGATCGGTTGACGAGCACCAGCGGGGTGTCGCCCGCCAGCTGCACGATGTCCTCGGCGGGCAGCCGCGGGGCGCAGACGATCAGTGCGTCGACGCGCCCCTGCAACTCCCCGATCACCTCGCGCTCGCGGTCGGCACTTCCGTCGGTATCGGTGAGAACGATGGTCTGCCTGCGATGCCAGCCCTGAGCCTGCGCGGACTTGACGAAGCTCGCGAAAACGGTATGACCGATATCGGGTACCACCACTGCGACCGTGGTTGCAGCGATACGAGTCTCCGACGATCGACCCGAGGCCGCGACGTAGCCGATCTCGTCGGCGACCGCGATGATCCGGGCCAACGTGTCGGCACCGATGCGGTCCGGATTGCTGAAGGCGCGCGACGCCGTCGACAGCGATACGCCCGCTTGCTGTGCCACCTGCGTGAGCGTCGGTGCCATGGTTCACCTCGTAGGTTCGTTGTGATGCTGCGCACAACGATGGCAGATATTGCGCAATATTGTCAACACCTTGCACAAGCGGTTTCGCGATGTGCGCGCGGCAGGGTTTGACACACTCGGACCGTCCGCCTCACCGACGAACAGGAGCTCCACGGTGCGTACCTTCCCACTCCCCCACACCGGGACAGCCGTCTCGAGCATCGTGTTGGGTTTCATGCGCATCACCGATCTGGACGACGATCGGATTCGACGGTTGGTGGACACCGCCCTCGACGTGGGCGTCACGGTGTTCGACCACGCCGATATATACGGCGGCACTCCGCACGCGTGCGAGAAACGATTCGGAGACGCGGTGACCCTGACTCCGACGCAGCGCGAGCGCATCTCCATTCAGAGCAAGGTCGGCATTCGCGAAGGCTGGTTCGACTTCTCGGAGGAACACATCGTCACCACGGTCGACGCCTCGCTCGAAGCCCTCGGCGTCGATCACCTCGACACACTTCTGCTGCACCGTCCGGACACCCTCGTCGAGCCGGAGGAGGTCGCGGCGGCGTTCGACACCTTGCATGCGTCGGGCAAGGTCTTGGGCTTCGGCGTCTCCAATCACACCCCCGGCCAGATCGAGTTGCTGAAAACGGCTGTCACACAGCCCATCGCGATCGACCAGGTACAGCTGAGCATCGTCCATTGCCCGTTGATCGCCGCCGGCCTGACCGCCAACATGGGCACCGAGGATCAGTCCATCGACCGCGACAACGGTCTGCTCGACTACGCCAGAACACGCGGAATCACGCTGCAGGCCTGGTCTCCCTTCCAGAGCGGCATGCCCTCGGGCGTCTTCGTCGGTGATCGCAAGAACTACGCCGAACTCAACCTGGCGTTGGACGAGATTGCCGACGCATACGGTTCGACCCCGTCCGCGGTGGCGACAGCGTGGATCACCAGGCACCCCGCCGATATTCAGGTTGTACTCGGCACCACGAATCCGGATCGGGTGATCGAGGCCGCGAACGGCTCGGACCTGCGCCTGACCAGGCAGGAGTGGTATCGACTGTTCCGGTCGGCAGGTCACACATTGCCCTGAATTACCACACAGCTACGTCACATCTGCCGTTACCTTATCGTTACTGATCAGAGATCGGTCCGTAATGATCAGGTCTCGAATCGGAGACGTTGCGCTGTCAAGATTGCCGCACGGCGTGCCGGAACCTGTAGCCCTCGGGTTCCACCCCATGCACGCCGGTCGCTAGGCCATCCGAACTGAGAGGTTCGCACTGTGACTGTCACCGATACCTTCCATTCACGATCCGCCCCCGCGAGTGACAACATCCACTACTCGATCGCGGCCGAGTTGCACTCACCTCGCATCGTTGTCCTGCGGGCCTCCGGCGAACTGGATATGCGCGCTCGCGCCGACCTGGTCGAGTCACTCGACGATGTTCTGCGTGGCGAAACCGTTGTATTGCTGGACTTGTCGGCGGTCTCGTTCATGGACGCCGGATCGGCCACCGTGATCGTCGAGGCGGCCGCGCGCGCCGGCGACCGTCTCGAGGTATTCGCACCGACGCGCCCTGCGCGCAGGATCCTCGACGTGCTCGGCGCGGCAGCGATCATGTGCGACTCCCGTGCCGCGTGACCGGTAGAGGTTTGCGGAGTAGCCGATTCGGCAAACCCCAGGAGGACAACGACTCCGAACGGCGCACGGCCGCGGGTCGTCTCCACTGAACCGAAGCGGCTTCTCGACTTGCCGCGTGGAGCTTTTCACGCACACCGAGGCAAGGATCGACAATGGCCGACCAGTTCAGCAAAACCGACCCCACCACCGCATTCCCCATGCCCGATCGGGCAGACCAGGGACGCCTCGACCACCCCGGATTGACGCGCGACATGGTCACCGCCCCCGATCACGGCGAGGATTCCTACCGTGGATCGGATCGACTTCACGGCCGCAAGGCTCTGATCACCGGCGGCGACTCGGGCATCGGCCGAGCCGTTGCACTCGCGTTTGCGCGCGAAGGTGCCGACGTCGTCATCGCCCACCTCGAATCCGAAGGTCCCGACGCTCAGACCACCGTCGACCTGATCGAAGGATCGGGCCGGGCGGGCAGAGCGATCGCATGCGATCTCACCGACGAATCACAGTGTGTCCAACTGGTGGACACTGCGTCCGAGGTACTCGGCGGGCTCGACGTCGTCGTCAACAACGCGGCGTTCCAGATGGCTCAGATGGGCGGCATCGCCGATATCACCACCGATCAGTTCGACCGCGTGCTCAAGACCAACCTGTACGCCATGTTCTGGATCTCCAAGCGCGCTGCTGCCATCATGGACGCCGGTTCGACCATCATCAACACCACCTCGATTCAGGCTTCCAACCCGTCCCCCGAGTTGTTGGACTACGCCACCACCAAGGCTGGAATCGTGGCGTTCACCAAGGGGCTCGCGGGTGATCTCGCCGAACGCGGAATTCGCGTCAACGCTGTTGCGCCCGGACCGATCTGGACGCCTTTGATCCCGGCGACGATGCCGACGGAGAAGTACGAGAAGTTCGGCGAGACGGTCCCGCTCGGACGCCCGGGGCAACCCGCAGAGCTGGCACCGGCCTACGTGTTCCTGGCATCGAACGAATCGAGCTACATCACCGGCGAGACCATCGCCGTCACGGGCGGCACACCCTTCAACTGACCTTGTCGCGGTCCTCGGGGTTGCGCCACGCGAGAAGCACGCCGTCCCCCTCGGGTCGTCGCCACGGTAGAAAAAGCGCAACGGCCAGCGCACATGCCATGGCGGCTCCGACGGTGACGAACGACGCAAGCTGAAAGCCTTCCAGCGAAGCCGCTTTCATTGCGTGGACGAGATCCGCCTTCTGCGTCGCAAACATCGGGTTGGTCGGCGCTTTCACGATCTCGATGACACTGACGACCGTTTCGCGGGCGAAGGCTTTCTGATACGGCTCCATGATGGCGTCGGGGATGGCGTCGATCTTCGGCCCCACCCGGTCGGTGTATATCGACGCGACGATCGATCCGAGGACGGCGACTCCGAGCGTTCCACCGACCTCGCGAGTCGTGTCGTTCACCGCGGAGCCCGCACCTGCTTCGTCGAGTGTCACCGAGGACATGATCGATTCGGTAGCAGGACCCTGCACGATCGCCAGGCCCAGTCCCATCAGGATCATCGAGACGACAACCGGCCCCAGATACGGGGTTTCGACCTCGACCTGCCCTGCGATGAACATGCCGATGCTCATCACCACCAGCCCGAAGACGATCACGGCCGTGGTTCCGATGCGTTGCGCGATCAACGTCGCCAGCGGTGCGCCGACGGCGATGGACACCGCGAAGGGCAGCGAGTGAACACCGAATTGCAACGGCGTCAACTCCATCACCCCCTGGAAGTACTGGGTGATCATGAAAAGGAAGCCGAACATACTGAAGTACGCGACGGCGATGGCCAACGCGGGCAATGAGAATCGCCGGTTTCGGAACAGGTTCAAGTCCAGTACCGGAGACGGTGTTCGCAGCTCCCACCAGACAAAAGCGGCGAGTGCCGACAAGCCTGCGATGTAGGCGCCGACGCTCGTCGCTGACAACCAACCGTTGTGCGGCGCTTCGATGATGGCCCAGACCAACACGGTGATACCGGCCAATGACAGCGCGATACCGAGGGGGTCGTACTTGCCGACGTGCTCGGCTTTGGATTCCGGCACGCACGCCAGTGCTGCGACCAGAACGAGCAGCGCCACAGGAACATTGATCCAGAACACCGAGTGCCACGAGAAGTGCTCGAGCAGGAATCCGCCTGCCGTGGGGCCGATGGCGATGGCGAACCCGGCCATGGCCGTCCAGGCCGCGATGGCCAGCGCTCGCTCCTTCACATCGGTGAAGATGTTGATGATCAACGCGAGCGTGGCCGGAAACACTGCTGCCGCACACACTCCCATTGCCGCTCGGGCCGCAACCACCTGTCCCAGATCGGCTGCGACCGCGCCGCCGACCGACATCACCGCGATACCCGCCAGGCCGACGATCATGACCTTCTTGCGGCCGTAACGGTCACCGAGGTGCCCGAACGCCAACAGCAATCCCGCGAATGTCAGCGTGTAGGCGTCGACCACCCATTGCAATCCGCTGATGTCGGCTCGCAATTGCAGCCCCATCGAGGGCAGTGCGACGTTGACGACGGTGTTGTCCAGAACTACGAGCAGCTCGGCCACGCAGATCACGAGCAGCGCGAGGTAGCGCCGACGGAACGGCGGCGCGTCGGCTCGGTGACGCGAGGTGGTAGGTGACGACATGAAGATCCCTTCGACTATGACGGTCGGCATAGTTCACTGAAGGGAAGTTAGCTGTTACTTACAGTTATAGCAACAGCGAACGGCTTCGCGACGTCTTCGTCAGCGGCCCGTCGACGCCTCCAGGACCGTCTCGAGCAGGCCCAACAGCTCCTCTTCCGTTCGATCCAACGCCGACGTGGAGCGCTGCGCCTTCGCCACGATCAACGCACCCTCGATGGCGGCGATCGCGAAGGTGGCCAACGTACGGGATCGATCGCGGGCCACCCCGCGCTGCCACAGAGACGCGGCGATCGTGTCCTCCCAGGAAGAGAACGACTCACCCGCTGCCGTCACGGCACCCGGCGCATTCAGCCCATCGAGCGCGGCGGGCGCGACCGGACATCCCGCCACGAAGTCGGTGGCCAGCAGTTCGCTACGAAAGCCCTCGATGATCGCCCGAACGGTGAGTGCCGGGCCGGCCGTCGCAAGGCCGGCCGAGATCATCGCGCCCATCACGGCCCCCGCAGTGCGCGTCGCCTCTTCCACCAGCTGGGGCTTGCCGCCCGGAAAGTGGTGGTAGATCGAACCACGCGGCGCACCCGCATGGTCGATGACATCGGCCAGCGAGGTGGCTTCCACGCCGCGGCGACGAAACAGGTGAGCCGCGCTGCGCAGCATGTCCTCGCGCGCGCTGCTTCGATTCGACATCCGAACCCTCCCGAGAAAATCACAATGATTGACGTAACGTTGAGTTACATCTACAGTCGTTCTGTAGCTATGCTATCCAGCATAGCCGAATCGGTAGTACCGGAACCGGAGCAACGCCATGTCCCCTGACACCGACGTCATCGACCTGAGCAGCCCGCTCACCCTCGCCTGTGGGCAGATTCTGCCCAACCGCGTGATGAAAGCAGCTCTGAGCGAGGGCTTGGCCACTACCGAGCACGCGCCCGATTCCCGTCTGGAGACGCTCTACCGCCGATGGGGAGCGGGAGGCTACGGCCTGGTGGTGACCGGCAACGTGATGGTGGACCGGGCCCATCTCGGCGAACCGGGCAATGTCGTCATCGAGGACGATCGCGACCGCGATGCACTGGCCCGGTGGGCGAAGGCGACGTCCGATGGCGGTGCCCCGATCTGGATGCAGCTCAATCACCCCGGTCGGCAGGCGAACCCGATCGTCACGCACGCCAAGCCCGTTGCGCCGTCTGCCATCGCCCCCAACATCCCGGGTATCCCAGCGCCTCGAGCGTTGAGCGAGAACGAGATTCACGACATCATCGGACGATTCGCGACCGCAGCGGCCGTGGCCGAGACGGCCGGCTTCGACGGCGTCCAGATCCACGGGGCACACGGCTACCTGGTCTCGCAATTCCTGTCGCCGCTGTCCAATCGGCGCGACGACGCGTGGGGCGGCGATCTCGACGGGCGGATGCGCTTCGTGATCGAAATCGTGCGCGCAATCAGAGCAGCGGTGTCGCCGAGCTTCGCGGTAGGGATCAAACTGAACTCCGCAGATTTCCAACGTGGCGGGTTCAGCGAAGAAGAATCGCGCATCACCGTCGAGCATCTCGTTCGGGAATCGATCGATCTGATCGAAATCAGCGGTGGTAGCTACGAATCACCCGCCATGATGGGCACCGCGAGCACCCGCGATCGCGAGGCGTACTTCTTGGAGTACGCACGCACGGTTCGCGACGCGGCCGGAACGGTGCCACTTGCGGTGACCGGAGGCTTCAGAACCCGCTCGGTGATGAGTGCGGCCGTCCAAGCGGGTGAGTGCGACATGGTCGGCCTCGGCCGTCCGACAGCCCTCACCCCGGAGGTCGCGAACTCACTGGTCGACGGCACGCTGGATCGGGTCGAAGCGCCGCGCGTGGCTCTGCGACTTCCATCGAAGTCCAGCGCGTTCAAGCAGATCAACGGCGCCCTCGATCTGCAGTGGCACACCGACCAACTACAGCTCATCGGCGCTGGGCGTCAACCGAATTCGAGTCGTCCGGCGTGGAGAACTGCGGCGTCGATGATGCAGCGGAACGGTTGGGACGCGTTTCGCAACCGTCGAAGCGCTGCTCGAACGGACACATCTGCTGCAGTGACGAAGTTCCGCCGCGAGCGCTGGGTCGGCAAACACATCGCGAATCCACTCGTCAACGGACTCACATCGATCGGCGTCAGAACTTCCCTGGTCACCGATATCGAGACGATCGGCCGCAAAACCGGACTGCGTCGGCAAGTACCGGTATCGGCAGTGTTCGACGACACCGGAGCGTGGCTGATCTCCCAGCACGGAACCCGATCCGGCTGGGGAGCCAACATCACCGACGAACCCCGAATCCGAATCCGAGTAGGCAGCCGATGGCGCACCGGCACAGCAACGTTGGTGCCCGACGACGACGTTGCCCGCCGAGCTCGATCATTCTCGAACAACCCGGTTCTCGGCCGCCTCATCGGAGTGGGCTTCCGTGCATTGCAGACCGACCCCGTGTCGGTGCGAGTCGAGTACGACGATTGACCGGCTCTTGACGAGCGACTTAGGTTTGGTTTACTTAAGTTGTGAAGACGCTCCCCTACTCATCCGTCGCCCTCGGCGCGGTCCTTGTTGCATCCCTGATCTCGTCCTGCGGTGTCGACACCGAACCGGCGACGACGAACTCGGCCACTCATTCGGTCACCACACAGTTCGGCACCGTCGAGGTACCGGATCGAATCGAGTCGGTCGTCGTCATCGACGGACGGCGCGACCTGGACATCGCCCTGGCGTTCGACTTGCCCATCGTCGGGATTCCGGTGGAAACCGAGGCCCCGCCGGAAATTCCCGGCCCGCTGACCGAGCCCACCAAAAAGCTGCTAGCAGACGGAGTGCCCGAGCTGTACCCGCGAAACACGGTCGACCTCGAAGCCGTCGCACGCGTCGATCCCGACCTGATCATCGGCCGCGACGAGGTGATCGAAGAGATTTACGACCAGTTGAGTGCAATCGCGCCGGTGTTGCCGGTCGGCTCCACCGGCACCGGTGTCAGCTGGCAGCAGGACGTGACAACGATCGGCGAGGCACTGAACCTGCAGGACGAAGCCCGAGCAATTACCGACGAATACCGTACTCGCGTAGACGAACTCACGACGCAGTACGCCGACGCCATCGCCGGTACCACAGTCCTGCCGATCAGCACGTCGGAAGTAGGCGGGATCTCGATAGGACGTGACCGGGTGACGTCCATCGCGCTCGAAGATGTGGGAGCCCGCTTCGGCTCCGCCTGGACCGCCGCCACTCCGGAGATCGAATACGGACCGGAGAACGTCACCGCCGCATCCGACGCGACGGCGATGATTGCCGCAATCACGTCGGAGCAAGATCTGCAGGCGATGAACGCCAACCCCCTCTGGACCGGATTGACGGCTGTACGCAGCGACCGCATCGTCCGGACGGACAAGTTCACCAACGACGGGGGTCCACTGACCGCACTGTGGACACTCGGTTTGGTGGAAGAGCTCTACGACCCGAGTTGATCGCAGACTTTCAGATGGGCGGAGTTTCGCTCGACGGCAGGGATGTAGGGGTCGCATAATCACTCGATGGAACCGATACCCACAGGCACGCTGCGCAGCACCGACACCGGACTGGCGCTCGAGCTGACCAGGACCATTGCCGCTTCGCGCGAGGATGTGTGGGCCAGCCTCACGGAATCGCCCCGGACGGCACTGTGGTTCGGGCCGTGGGAGCGCATCTCGGAGAACACCGTTCGTGTCACGATGCGCTTCGAGGAGGGCGAGCCCGAGTCGGATATGGCCATCGACGTATGCGAGCCGCCCAGCCGACTGGCTGTGCGAACGATCGACGAGATGTCATGGCCGTTGGAGGTTCGTCTCGACGAGAATGATGGTTCGACGGTCGTGGTTCTCGTACACAGTTGCGAGAGCACGGACGGTCTGGGCGACATCGGCCCCGGTTGGGAGTACTACCTGGACATGCTCATCGCATCCAGGGACGGCACGCCGCTGCCGAGTTTCGACGACTACTACCCATCGCAGCAGGGGTACTACTCAACGCTGCGCCCACAATGAATCGGTGACTGCGTAGCCAGTTGGATCGGCTCTTACCGCGTTGTGAGCTAGGACAACAAAAACTGGGTACGTTCGGGCTATGCCCTATCTGGATCGCGTAGCAGACGTGTTCGTGCTGAACCTCGGAAGCCGGGGCATCGACGACAGCGAAAACCGTATGGGCCCGGACTGGGTTGCCGAGATCAACACGTTGCTCGACGAGGTGGAGTCCTCCTCCGGCGCGGCAGCGCTGGTGACCACTGCGACGGGCAAGTACTTCTCCACCGGCGTCGATCTGTCGTGGGGTGCCGACAACCTCGACCAGATCAATCGGTTCATCGGCACAGTGCAGGAAATGCTCGTGCGCTTCCTGACATTCCCGATGCAGACCGTCGCCGCGATGCAGGGACACACCTACGGCGGCGCCGCATTCTTCGTGATGGCACACGACCACCGCATCATGCGGTCCGATCGCGGCTTCCTGTGCTTCCCCGGCGTCAACATCGGCGCAACCTACAGCCCGGGAACCGTCGACATGGTGCGAGCGAGGTTGGCTCCGCACGCATTCCACGAGGCGCTCACCACCGGCCGACGCTACGGCGGTGGCGACGCCATGACACTCGGACTGGTCGACGCGGTCTCGACGCAGGAGCGGTTGCGCGACGACGCCATCTCCCGCGCAGCCGAATTGGCCGGCACGCGAGGTGACGTCCTCGGCGAGATCAAACGCACCATGTACGCCGGCGAGATCCGTTCACTGCTGACGCCTGTCGCCGGCGTCGACGAAATGGCATGGGTCTCCAACTAGAGCTAGGCCTCGGCAACCAGAGGCGCAACCTCGGTGCCCAGAAGCTCGATGCCACGTAGCAAGTCGCTGTGTGCCAGCCGCGGATTCGTCATCTGCAGCGACAGTCGGTCCACGCCACCCAGTTGTTCACCGACCCGAACGATCTTGTCGGCCACAGTCTTCGGATCCCCCATGAAGAACGCACCGTCGGGACCGGAGGTGGCGTCGAACTGCTGCCGGCTGGGCCGGGCGAATCCGCGTTCGCGAGAGATCTTGGTGAACATCTCGTTCCAGCCGGGGTAGATGGTATCTGCCGCAGCCTGTGTGGTCTCTGCGACGAAGCCGAACACGTGCAGACCGACCTTCAGCTGCTCCGGCGGATGGCCCGCCTGCGCTCCGGCGCGCCGGTACAGGTCGACGAGCGGGGCGAACTGCCGTGGTTCGCCGCCGATGATGGCGATCATCAATGGAAGTCCCAGAAGTCCTGCGCGAGCAAAGGATTCAGGCGTTCCACCGACGCCGACCCAAATCGGCAACGGATCCTGCATCGGACGCGGGTAGATGCCCTGACGGTTCAGCGCCGGGCGGTGTCGACCGGACCAGGTCACCTCGACGTTGTCGCGAATCTGCAGCAGGAGGTCGAGCTTCTCGGCGAACAGTGAGTCGTAGTCGGCCAGATCGAGACCGAACAACGGGAACGACTCGGTGAAGGATCCGCGGCCCACAACCAGGTCGATTCGGCCCTTCGAGATCAGATCGAGGGTCGCGAACTCCTGGAACACCCGTACCGGATCGTCTGCGCTGAGTACCTTGACCGCGCTACCGAGCCGGATGTTCTCGGTGCGCGCCGCTGCCGCGGCGAGAATGATCGACGGGGCCGAGTCGTAGTACTCGCTGCGATGATGCTCACCGATGCCGAACGAGTAGAGCCCGACCTGATCCGCGAGGGCGATCTCTTCGAGCAGGTGACCCATTCGCTCCTCCGGAGCAATCACCCGGCCGTCGGTCGGATCGGTCACGGAGGAGACGAAACTGTCTACGCCCAGATGCATGGTGGGACCTTTCGATTCGGGATGGTCGACTTCATCAGCATCGATGAAGATTCAATTATTCCGATGGAGCAGTCGAGCGTGGGCTAGGCTCCCCAACGCTTCAACTCGTCCGCTGCAAAATACATCTGCTGCGACGCGCCGAAGCGAACCAACATCTGCTGCTTCTCCTCGTAGAACCAGACGACGGTTCCGTAGATACCTTTCATAGGCCCATCAACCGCCGTGACACCGTCGCCGATCTCGAAACCGTCCATGGCTGCCACCGTACCGATGCGCCGGTCATGGCTCGTAACGCTGCGGTACCGGTGCCGTGTGCTTGCCCCTAGCTCGAACGGCTTCGCGTCGGTTCGACAGAATCCTGTGTATGGCAACGACCGCGACACCGGGACAGTTGTGGGTCCCGCGCCATGCTCGGTGCGTCTTCAGCGCTGGTGAGGCGCTACCGACGAGCGAAGAATTCCCTCAGGTGTGGGTGCCAGGACACGCGTCAGATCGGTGAGAGGTACCGGCGTGTCGACCAATGCCGCCCACGGATATCTCTCGCCGGTGGCGTCGAGGAAGGCAACTGCCTGCGCGAGATGCCGCGGCTCGTAGTTGTGCACGCCGGTGATCGTCAGCCAGTTCCGGACGACGCGCTCGGGATCGATCGAAATCGCTGGGCCGGGAGAAACCGATCCAGCGAGCACGAGCCGGCCACCGGTGTCGAGTCGTCCGAATCCGGATCGAACGGCATCCGCGGCACCGGTGAAGTCGATGGCTATGTCGACCAGACTGCCGTCGTCGTCCAGTGCCCCGAATCTGCGAGCTAGTTTCTGTCGCAGGGCATCCCGGTCGACGATGCGCACGGACGCTGCATCCCTTTCGGCCGATGCTGCCGCCGCGGTGACACCGAGCATGCCGGCACCGATGATCAAGACTCGCTTTCCCACCAGGTCGCCTGCGGCTTCCATTGCCGCCATCACGGTGGCCGTGGCGCACGCTGCAGGCGCGGCAACCGCATCGGGCATCGAGTCGGGAACGGTCACTGTCGCGGTTCCGCGTGGTAGCACTATGTGTTGGGCGTACGAGCCACTCAGAACCCACTCGTTCGAGGCTGATTCGTGGCCGATCTTGCGCACGCCGACGCACTTGGCGGTGAATCCGGAAACGCAACGCGCGCATCGGCCGCATGCGACGGTGACCGACCACACCACCCGCTCGCCGAGAAGAACGCCGGCAGCGTCGCCGACCGCGACGACGGTACCGACTGCCTCGTGCCCGAGGATGGACGGACACTGTGCAGATCGTCGGCCGGAGACAGTGTGCAGATCGCTCCCGCACACCGTGGCGAGGTCGACGCGCACCAGCAGATCTCCCGCCTCGAGTGCGGGGATCTCGATGTCCCACATGTCGATCCCGCTCCCCGTCCACACGGCAGCCCTGGTCAGACCAGCAGTGATCTGATCCATCCGGAGATCCTTTCCACGATGTACACGACGACGAAGATGACGAGAACGATGGCACCGGCGACGTCGAAGTTCAGTGTCCGTATCGACTCGAAGAGCAGGAAACCGATACCGCCTGCACCGACGATTCCCAGGACGGTGGAGGTACGGATGTTCACGTCGACCAGATACAGGCTCGACCCCGCCATCGACGGAATAGCCTGCGGTACAACGGCACCGAGAGTTCGGTTCCACCAACCGCCACCGACGGACGCGACCGCCTCCACAGGACCGGGGTCGATCTCCTCGATCGCGTCGGCGACGAGTTTGCCGAGGAAGCCGACGGATCCGATGGCCAGTGCGCAGGTTCCCGCCACCGGGCCGAGACCCAGCGCAGCAACGAACACCACGGCAAGGATGAGTTCGGGAACCGCACGAACGAGCAGGATCCAGGTTCTCGCGAACCAGTACACCGCGGGGTGCGGACTTGCGTTGCGCGCAGCCAGGACTCCGACGGGTATGGACAGTACGATGCCGATCGCGGTGGCAACGACTCCGATGGCGACCGTTTGTACTGCAGCATCGAACAGATCCGATCCCAGAGACGAGAAGTCCGGCGGGACCATTCGCCCGAACACCTCGATCGACGGCCCGATCCAGGTCAGAAGCGACCGCGGATCCAGCTCCAGCACAACGAAAGACGACACGACCGCGACAACGAGCACGGCCGACGCACCGATCCGCATCAGCCGATCGCGCTGCGGGCCGGCCTCGGACGGGACCAGCAGCATGCGGCGAAGAGCCATCGCTGCCAACTCCATCGTCGCGATGATCACCAGGATCACCAACACGATTCCGAGAGCTCGCGGGTAGATCAGTCCGCGCAGGGCGTCCTGCAGGGCGAAACCGATACCGCCGGCCCCGACGAAACCGAGGACAACCGACATTCGTAGATTGATGTCGATTCGGTAGACGAAGGCTCCGATCCATGCCGGGACAACCTGAGGGACAACGGCGTTGATCATTTCCCGGAAGTAGCCGGCTCCAGCGGCCCGAATCGCCTCTCGCGGTCCCACATCGGTCTCTTCGATGGCATCGGCGAACAGTTTGCCGAGCATGCCGATGGAATGCAGCGCGAGAGCCAGGATGCCCGGCAGCACTCCGATCCCCAGCGCCCTGACGAACAACACCGCGAACAGCAGGTCCGGCATTGCCCGGCAGAACGTGATGACGGCGCGAGCGGCGCTGTAGAGGACCGGATGTGGCGAGGTGTTCCGTGCCGCGAGAAACGCCAACGGTATCGAGACGATCGCCGCGAGCACGGTGCCCAGCACCGCCATGAGCAACGTATCGAGTGCAAGCGAGACGATCCGGCCGGTGTCGTCGACGCGCGGCGGCAGCATTCGTTCGAGCAGATTGCCCACATCGTCGAGACCATCGATCAAGGTCGTGGGCGCGAAGTCGATGTATCCCGCCGAGAGCACCGTGAGCACGAGCGCGCCGACGACCAGCGCCGGGAACAGCCATCTGCGCCGATGCGGATCATCTTGTGCTGCAGTCTTCGTGGGCTTCGGTTCGATGGTGACGGTCATGTCGTGGCCACCCCGGACATGGCTCCTGGGTCGGGCACAATTCGCTGGTAGATCGGCATGATGTCCTCGCGCTTCAGACCTGCTGCCGGGCGATCGAGCACCACCTTCCCGTCCCGTAGACCCACGAGGCGATGCGCCCAGCCCAGCGCCAGATCGACCTGATGCAGGGTGCACACCACGGTGAGCTTTTCCTCGCTGCACACCCGCTGCAGCAGATCCATCACCACTCCCGCGTTCTCGGGATCGAGCGAGGCCACGGGTTCGTCCGCGAGCACGATCCGCGGACGCTGCATCAGGGTGCGTGCAATTGCCACCCGTTGCTGCTGTCCGCCGGACAGAGTGTCGGCACGCCGTTCGGCGAAGTCCGCCAATCCGACTCGGTCGAGACACGCACGGGCTTCCTCTCGCATCACCTTCGGGTAGGTGAGCGCGCCGTAGCGTGGAATCGAGAGACGGCCGATGCCTCCCACGAGTACGTTCTCGAGGCAACTCAATCGACCGACGAGATTGAAATGTTGAAAAATGAATCCGACATCTCGACGCAGTTCGCGCACACGGCGACGGTTCGCGAGGTCGACGCGAATGTCGAGGGCGGTCACGCTCCCCGAGGTGACGGGATGCAGGCCGTTGATGCACCGCAGCAACGTCGACTTGCCGGAGCCGGACAGTCCGAGCAACACCAGCATTTCACTATGCTGCACATCGAGATTCACGTCCTCGAGCGCGGTGGTGGATCCGAACGTCTTGGTGACGTTGCGGACGCTGACCACGACATCGCTTCTGTCCATCGGTGAGGACATCATCAGCCCTTGCACTTTTCGGATCCGGTGACCTCGCACACGTTCCGCACGCCGTCGTAGTCGCTGTCCTGCGCAGGCACGACGCCCCAGGCGTCCTCGTCGGTGATGCGGCATTCCGGATCGCAGATGCCGTCGGCGACGAAGGCGTCGGAGTTCATGCCCTTGCTGAAGACATCCTGCAGCTTCGCGATGGCGTCGGCACCGAGGTCGTTGTTGGCGGCGAAGAGCGATCCGGCGATCATCTCGGACTTCCACACGGTCTTGAGCTCACCCGGGGCAAGTTCACCGTTGTCGATCATCGTTCGGTCGACCATGGTGTCGAACGCGAATCCGGCGTCGCAGTCTCCCGCTTTGACGGCAAGCGCCGATGCATCGTGGCCGCCGGCGTAGATCGGGCTCATCGCAGCGGAGATGTCGGCCTCGGAACCGGAGGCGATCACCTTGTCCTCGATCAGTCCTGCTGTCGGGTAGAGGAATCCGGAGGTGGAGCTCGGGTCGACGAAGCAGACCTTCTTGCCCGCATAATCGGCGAGACCGTTCACCGAAGCATTGTCCGAGCGAGCGATTCCGTACGACTGGTAGCCGGGAGGAGTCCCCTCGTCCTGGACGACGGCACCCAAGGGCGTCATGTCGGCACCGTTGATTCCGGCAACGACGTAGGCGAACGGGCCGAAGAACGCGATGTCGACGTTTCCGGCAATGAGACCCTCGACAACACCGGCGTAATCGGAGGCCTGGACGAACTCGACCTTTGCTCCGGTCTCGTTCTCGAGCCGCTCGATGACCGGGTCGTAACTGGTCCTCAGGTCGGTCGAGTTCTCGGCAGGAATAGCTGCGAGCGTGATGGTTTCGGGAAATCCCTGGTCGGTGGTAGCGCCGTCGGACGAGCTCGAGCAACCGGCGGCAACCAGAGCAGCGGCAGAGAGCATGGCCGCGGCAGTTCCGACACGGCGACGAGAGGTGGTGATCATGGCATGATTTCCGTTCGGTGAGGTTCGGGCGAGGATGGCGTTCGGGGCAGAACTGTTCAGGACAGAAGAACGGGTGGAAGGTCGGCGACGCTGTCGAGTACGTGGGTGGCACCGGCCTCGCGCAGCTGATTCTCGGAGTGAGCTCCAGTGAGCACACCGATCAGCAGGGACGCACCTGCTCGGCGACCGGACAGAATGTCGCTCGACGTGTCACCGACAACGGCGACCGCAGAAATGTCACTGACCTCGGCGAGCAGCGCGGCCGACAGGACGAGATCCGGGTGCGGACGGCCACGACCGGCGCTCCCGGGCGCGAGGAAGGCGTCGGGCAGATCCCGCCAGCCGAGCGCGTCGATGATGCGGTTCTGGGTGGGTTCGGAGAATCCAGTCGTCAGGACGACGGTGATTCCGGATTCGCGGAGAGTCGACATTGCCTGCGCTGCACCGGGAACGGCCGCCACTCCGTAGTCGATGCGTGCGTCGTATGCCGACTCGAATGCGCGATTGGCGGCCTGGGCACGGTCCTCGGTTCCGAACAATGCACGGAACACCTCGATCTTGGACTGCCCCATCGTGTCGAGGACGTAGCGGCGGGCGTCCTCGCGTTCGGGTCCGCTGTCGGCGAGTCCGACTGCGGTGGCTGCGGCGTCGAACGATTCGAGCACGAGACCGTCGTCGGTAACGGTGGTTCCGGCCATGTCCAGGACGACGAGTTCGATATCGGCGCTGCTGTTCGGGTTGGTGGGGTTCGGCATGGGACAGAGACTGCCGTTTGGTATAGACCACCGCATGGAACTCGAGTGAACGGCCCATGAACGTCGATCGACAATTAGGTCTAGACCAATTGGTGCTATGGTTTGTTCATGGTTGTGGACACCGAACCTCGCGTACTCAAGCACCAGATCGTGCGCAGAAGTCTCGACGCAATGCTCGACGGCATGTCGGCGGGCGACGCGTTTCCCTCCGAGCGCGATCTAGCCGAGAAATACGACGTATCCCGCGAAACACTGCGCCAAGCCATTCGAGAACTGCTGGTAGCCGGGCGAATCGAACGACGCGGCCGTGCAACGGTCGTTGCCGAACCAAAAGTAGTGCTGCCGCTGGCAATCGGTTCGTACACCGAGGCGGCGCGCGAGAAGGGCATGAGCGCCACCCGAATTCTGGTCGGCTGGGATGTGTTCCGAGCCGACGAAGCGCTCGCGGATCTACTCCAGATCGAGGTCGGTTCGGACGTGGTCCAACTCGAACGCGTCTTCACCACCGGAGACGTCCGAGTCGGCCTCGAGACAACTCGCATTCCCGCGTATCGAATTCCGGGGCTGCAGGACACCTTCGACCACCGAACGTCACTCTATGCCGAACTACGTTCGCGTGGAATCGTGTTCGGACGCGTCGTCGATACCATCGAGACAGTCCTCCCCGATGCCCGCGAAGCCGCACTGCTCACCGTCGACACCCGCACACCAATGTTTCTGCTCGGCCGTGTCTCCTTCGACTCGGGCGGGGTCCCCATCGAACACCGCCGGTCGCTCTATCGCGGAGACCGGATGACCTTCACCGCCGTCATGGATGCTTGACATGACCTCCAGAGAAAGACTCCTCTCGTGACATCGACTTACGACGTCGTGGTCGTCGGGGCCGGCGTTGTCGGCCTCGCACACGCTTATCACGCCCACCAGCGTGGGCTCACCGTAGCGGTGGTCGATCATGCCGATCGTGTCGCAGGTGCCTCGGTGCAGAACTTCGGACATGCCTGCATTACAGCGCAATCCGGTGCCGCACTCCAGTACGCCATCGACGGCCACCCCCACTGGCTCGAGCTCGCACGCAAAGCCGACTTCTGGGCCGCGGAATCGGGGACGCACTGCGTTGCCCGGCACGAGGACGAGTTCGCGGTGCTCGAGCAGTTCGCCGAACTGCGGGGCGAGGAGCAGGTACAACTGCTTGACCGCACCGAATTGTTGAACCGACTCCCCATTGCCGACACCGATGTGGTGGGCGGCATGTATCTGCCGTTGGACCTGCAGGTCGACCCGCGTACTGCCGCACCGGCAATTGCCCGTTGGCTGGAGGGCTCCGGGGTGGACTTCTACTGGCGCACTGCCGCAACGTCATTCACGCCCGGAGTGGTGCGCACGTCGCGCGGAGAGCTGCATGCCGGCACCACCTTCGTTACCGTCAACCACGACATCGATCGACTGTTTCCCGAGTACGCGGAACGCGACGGCCTCACGCGTTGCCGATTGCACATGCTGCGTGCCACGATGCCGCTTCGCGCACCACTCCCCTCCCCGCTGTTCACCGGTTGGTCGCTGGTTCGGTACTCGGGTTTCGAGAACCTGCCCGCCGTCGCAGACGTCGCAGCCCGCCTGCAGGCCGACTATCCCGGCTACGTCGAGCTCGATCTGCACCAGATGTACACCCCACAGCCGGACGGGTCGATTCTGATGGGCGACACTCACGTTCGCGAGATCACCACATCCCCGTTTCAGAGCGAGGACGGCTTCGAGGTGTTGCTCACCGAAGCCAAGTCGTTGTTCGGAGTGGACCGCATCGACGTCGCCGAGCGCTGGCAGGGCACCTACTGCTCGGCACCGGGTTCGGAGTTTCTGCTCGAACAACCCGTCGATCGTGTGCACATCGTCACCGTTACCACAGGAATCGGCATGACCACCAGCATGGGACTCGCCGAGGCGAGCATCATCGATGCTGGACTCGGCGACACCCACCCACTCACTGCTACACGCTGAGCGGCCAGGGCCCGCCATGTCGTTCTCGCCGAACGGATCGACTCACACTTTCTGCGAGTCGTCTTTGCTGCGCAGCATCTCTCGCGCTTTTCGCTCGACCAGGAGCGGCACGAAATCGCGGATGCTCCTCCCGTCGAATTGCGCCAAGGCGGACGTGATGGTCTCGTCGATGGTCGGCCGCGGGAGCTGAGGGAAAGCGGTGCCGAGGCGATCGCGAACCGCATCGATGTGGTCGTGTTCGGTGGTTGCCATCGGTAAATGATCCGCTCCGAATGCGATGTGGTCAACCATTGTGGACAGAACAGTCCTGACAGATGCCCTTCCGCGCACCGACCCGCAGTCATTCAGGGCAACCACACACTCCAGAGCACGCGGGGTCGGCACCGGTCGAGCGTGAACGACACACTGGAACTCGAGAATGCAGAGCACTGTCGGTCCTCTCGACACCACTATCCTGTGAGGCATGCACATCGACGATCTCGATCCCGAGCTGTCGGCCCGTGTAGCCGATGTGCCGTCGTTGGACTTCGGCAACATCGAGGCCGCGCGATCGGCAGCGGCAGGGTCCCCACCTACGCCACCCGCGGGGGTCAGCGTGCGAAATACCCTCGCGCAGTTCGGTGGACACTCGGTCGAGGTTCGGATCTCAGCCCCATCGAAGGTGCCCGACCGGGCGATGCCGATCGTTGTCGAGATGCACGGTGGCGGTTTCGCCTTGGGTTCGGCCGCATCGAACGACGTCGGTAACGCAGAGCTCGCGTCGGCTCTGTCGTGCGTCGTTGTAGCGGTCGACTATCGGCTGGCTCCTGAATTCCCCTATCCCGCAGCAGTTACCGACTGTATGACTGCTGTGAAATGGGCAGCGGCCTCGGCCGACCGTCTCGGTGGTGATCCTGGGCGCATCGGTCTGCTCGGAACCAGCGCAGGAGCCTGTTTGGCCGCGTGCACAGCGTTGGAACTTCGCGACAGCGGCGGTCCGCGTCTATCGATGCAGGCATTGATCGAACCGGCATTGGACGACAGCGCCGACACCCCCTCGATGACACAGGGTTTCGACGCCGTCTTCTGGAACACCAGGAATGCGTTGCTCAGTTGGCAGCTCTATCTGGCGGGCCGCTCCCCTGACGAGTTCACAACGCCGTCGCGGCGAGGAGACCTCTCGGGATTGCCGCCCACTTACCTCACCGTGAACGAACTCGACCCCCTACGCGATCAAGGTCTCGACTATGCGCGACGACTCATGGCAGCGGAAACCCGAGTCGAACTTCACTGTTGGCCAGGTGCGTTCCACGGCTTCACCATGTTCGACACTGCGTTGTCGCGTCGTGTCCGCAGTGTCGATCTGGCCGCGATGGACCGTCTGATGAACGGCGACAGCCGTTAAGCAACCAGATTGCTGACCGCCCACGCCATATGATCCCGCACAGCCGTGGTGGCACCGTCCGGCGCTCCTGCCTCGATGGCATCGACGATCTCGTGGTGGCGGTCGGCATTCATGTTGCCGAGTGCACGGTCTCGGCCGGCGTACATGATGGACATGCGAATCGAACCTTCGAGGCTCGTCCACGAATGCAGCAGGGTTTCGTTGTCGGCCGAGCGGCACAGAAGTCGGTGAAAGTCGAGATCGGCTTCGATCCTGTCCTCGAGCGTCTCGTCCTTCGGTGCACGGTTCATCAGCTCCAGCGCAGCGCGCAGTTCGGTGATGATCCGCGCTCGTTCGGAGTGCTGTGCAATTTCGGCTGCGGCCAGCCCTTCCAAAGCTCCGCGTACCGAAAATATGTCCTGTATTTCCTTGGTGTCGAGGTGCCTCACGTGCAGACGACCCCGGGCACCGACCACGGCCAGGCCCTCCTGCTGCAACTGACGCAGCGCCTCGCGAAGGGTCCCCCGACTGATTTGCAGTCGCTCGGACAGTTCGGTCTCGACGAGAGCACTGCGCGGCCGGAGTTCACCGCTGGTGATGGCGGATCGTAGAGCGGTGACGGCCTGCTGGCGCAGGTTCGTCTTCTGCAGTCCGAGAAGTGCGCCGGGTTGCCCCATGGCGGGGGCTCCTTTCGTCGATGACGTTCCGCTGCAGACAGTCGACAGACGGCTGTCGACAGTGAGTGTACGGGCCGGCATCGATGACTTCTCGGACTGCGAGGGTTCAAGCGTTACAGGTTCGCCATGATGCGGGCCTCGATGCTCGACGTCGACAGGCCGTACCGATCGTGCAGTGTCGGCAATGCGCCGGCGGCGAGAAACTCGTCGGGCAAAGCGATAGCACCCACCTTCTTGCCGAGCCCGCGCTCGACGATCGCCGATGCAACTGTCTCGAACAGCCCGCCGATCTTGGTGTGGTTCTCGAGGGTGAATGCCAATCGAGGCGTATTCAATTCGGCAAGAACGGTCTCGGCGTCGAAAGGCTTGATCGTCGGCGTGTGCACCACTGCGACATCGATGTTGTGCCGCTCGAGGTTTCTCGCTGCCTGCAATGCTCGCATCGTCATCAGTCCACTCGACACCAGCACTACGTCGTTGCCTGGTCGGATGACCTTGGCCTTACCCAGTTCGAAGGTGTAGTCGTACTCGTCGAGCACGGTCGCTACCTTGCCGCGCAGCAACCGCAGATACGTCGGCCCGTCGGACGCGGCGAGTTGTGGGACGGCCTGAGAGATGTCGACGGAGTCGCACGGGTCGACGATCGTCAGATTCGGCATTCCGCGGAAAATTGCCATGTCCTCGGTTGCTTGGTGGCTCGGCCCGTACCCGGTGGTCAGACCAGGAAGACCGCCGACGATATTGACGTTGAGGTTCGGCTCGGCAATATCCAGACACAGAAAGTCGTACGCCCGCCGCGCGGCGAACACCGAGTAGGTCGATGCGAACGGGATCAGACCGGTTTCGGCCATCCCCGCCGACGCACCGAGCAGGAGTTGCTCGGCCATACCCATCTGAAAGAATCGGTCGGGGAACGCCTTCGCGAAGATGTGCATGTCGGTGTACTTCGCGAGATCGGCGCTCAGGCCAACGATCTTGTCGTTGCTCTGCGCGGCTTCGACGAGAGCGTGACCGAACGGAGCGTCGGCGGTGCGTTGCCCGGGATCGACGAAGGACGCGATCATCGCCGACGTCTTGAGTTTGGGTGGAGTCGTGGTGGTCATGCCTGAACCTCGTTTTCCTGCAGGTATGTGGGGTCGGTGAAGCGCGCGGTCAGCTGGTCACGGCAGATGCTCCACTCACTCTCGTCGATGCGCATGAAGTGAGCCTTCTCTCGGTTCTCGAGAAGCGGCACCCCGAACCCGATCTTGGTGTCGCAGATGACGATCGACGGTCTCCCCACGGGCCCGGCGGCCGCACAGGCCGAATCGAAGGCATGCGACAGGGCTGCGGGATCGTTGCCGTTCACCCGGTGCACGTTCCAGCCCATCGCCGACCACTTCTCGTGGACCGGTTCGATGCCGAGCACGCCTGCGGTAGGGCCATCTGCTTGCAGCGCGTTCATGTCGACCATCGCGATGAGATTTCCGAGTTCGTGGTGGTGCGCACTCATCGCCGCTTCCCACGTCGATCCTTCGTCGAGTTCGCCGTCGGAGAGGAAGTTGAATATCCGAGATGTCGAGTTCTGATGTCGAAGTCCGAGCGCCATTCCCACTGCGACGGTCAACCCGTGACCGAGGGAGCCACCGGAGATCTCCATTCCCGGTGTATAAGTGGCCATTCCGGACATCGGCAGCCGGGACTCATCGGATCCGTACGTCTCGAGTTCGGCAACCGGGACGATGTCTGCGGCGGCCAGCGCGGCGTACAGGCCGATGGCGTAATGGCCGGTCGACAGCAAGAAGCGGTCGCGTTCGGCCCACTGGGGGTCGTCGGCGCGGTAGTTCAGGCGATCTGCGTAGACCGCCGCGAAGATGTCCGCTGCTCCGAGCGCCTGTCCGACGTACCCCTGCCCCTGGGCCTCGCCCATGTCGATGACGTGATGACGCATGACGTACGCGAAGTCGGCGGCCTTGGCGATGCTGTCGCGCGAATCGTGCTGTGGTGCGCGAGTTGTCGTTGTCACAGTAGTTCCTTTGTGCGGCTGGAGATTACGGATTCAGCGGGAGTGTCCAGTTCTGCCTGTGCAGCGAGACGGCGCTCGGTCGGCCCCCAGGTCTCCTTGGTCACGATGGCGGAACCGAGTCCGATCAAGGCGTACGTGACGAACAGCAGGGCCGGTCCGAGCCATCCCATCCACACGAACAGCAATGTGGTGATGAAGGGGGTGAAGCCGGAGACCATCGCAGAGATCTGGTAGGCCAGTGAGGCACCGGATGCCCGATGGGAAGCATCGAACAGTTCGGGGAACCAGGCACCTTGCGCGCCTGCCAGTGCGTTCTGGCACACGGCATAGGCAAGAACGATGGTGGCGATCACGAACAAGAACATGCCGGTGTTGACGAGCAGGAACATCGGTATGCCGAACAGAGCGGCGAACGAGCACACCGCGATGTAAAGAGGTCGTCGACCGATTCGATCGGTGAGAGCGGCCCATCCGGTGGTGGCGAAGATCCCGATGAAGGATGCGATGCAGAGTGCGGTGATCGTTTCCGAGGTAGTGGCCAGCTTCTCGGTATGCAGATACGAGATCATGTAGGTGACGGACACGGCATAGCCTGCAGTCTCAGCGATACGAAGTCCGATGCCGCGCAGGATGTTTCGCCAGTCACGCTTGACTGCTTCCTTGATCGGGGATTTGGAGACGCCTGCTTCCTTGACGTCGTCGAAAACCGGCGATTCGGGAACCTTGGATCGGATGATCAAGCCGACTGCAACCAGCACGATGCTGAACAGGAAGGGGACCCGCCAGGCCCAGTCACCACCGAGGTGGACGCTACCGAGGAATACCAGGTTGGCCAGTAGCAGGCCGACCGGGAAACCGGCCTGCACGATTCCGGTGAACTTGCCCTTCTTCCGCCACGGCGCGTGCTCGTAGCTCATCAGGATCGCGCCACCCCATTCGGCACCGAAGGCAAGGCCCTGGATGATGCGCACAACCACCAGCAGGATGGGCGCGACGATGCCTGCTTGCGCGTACGTGGGGAGCAGGCCGATGGCAAAGGTCGCGATGCCCATCAGAATCAGGGAACCGACCAGCACCGGCTTGCGACCGACGCGGTCACCGAGGTGACCTCCGACGATGCCTCCGAGTGGCCTGGCCGCAAAGCCGACACCGAGCGTGGCGAATGCCGCCAGTGTGCCGGTGACAGAGTTGGAGCCAGGGAAGAATGCCGTGCCGAAGTACAGCGCCGCAGCGGTACCGAAGCCGATGAAATCGTACGTTTCGATCACAGCACCGACCGAAGATCCAACGGCAACGCGCTTGGCGTCCTTTGTGCCGTGAACCGGTCCGCGCATCTGAAGAGCTTCAGTGCTCATGGGACTCTCCTGCTGAAGTGTTGGTTTCAAACTCGTCCGGGTGACCGTCGACTGTCAACGAGTACGAGTGTGACCTACTGCACTGCCACTGTCAACAGTCAACTGGCGACGGTTGACTCCAGGCCTCCAAGGTGCTTACTGTGGTCCGCATCACGAGGGAAGGACGGCCGATGTCGGTGTTCGACGAGCAGCTGGGCTGCTCGACAATCTCGTTCAGGCACTTACCGCTGCGCGCCGCGCTGCGTACGATCGCTGACCTGGGATTCACGGAGATCGACCTGGGGTCACTGCCGGGCGTATGCGATCACGTGCCCCTCGACCTGGATGCTCGCGGAGTGCGGGACGTCGCAGACGAGGTCCGCGACTCGGGCCTCGTAGTCCGATCGATCAATTGCGACGTCGGCGACCTCAACGACCCAACAACTGACCTTGCTGCCTCTGGGCACCTGCACGGTCTGCTGGAGTTGGCCGGCGCTGTCGGTGCCCGGGCGATCGTCCTGCCCTGCGGCGCAATCGATCACGCACCCATCGACAACCTCGACTCCGATCTCGATTGCGTCGCAGCGAATTTCGACCACGCGCTGATACGCGCGCGTCGACACGGGGTGGATATCTGGACCGAATCCCTCCATGTGTTCCGGTTGTGTTGCAACTCCGACCGCGCTGCCGCCCTGTCGGATCGTCTGGACCCGGACATCGGAATCGTCATGGATTTCAGCCACATCGTCGCCTCGGGCGGCAGCCCGGTCGAGTTCGCACGCAGATACGGCCGTCGAATCACACATGTTCACATCCGCGACGCGACCCGTGGGACCGTTCGGCTCGTCGGGAAGGACACGATCGACGCGCCCGGAAGCATCAACGTCAGTGTCGGTCGCGGTGAGGTGGATTTTCGTGCCGGCCTCGCCGCACTGCGGGCTGCAGCATTCGACGGACACTTCACGCTCGAACTCGAGACCCGAGACGTCACCGACGAGCAACGCCCCGACGCCTCGGCCGCAGCCGGACGACTCATCACCGAACTTCTACACAACACTCACCAGGAGGCATCATGACCAAAAAGTTCCGCACCGCAGTGATCACCGGCGCAACGTCGGACAAGGGAATCGGACGCGCAACAGCAGAGCGCTACGCCGAAGACGGCTGGGGTGTTGTCGTTCTCGACCTGGACGGTGAGAAGTCCAAGAAAGTCGCAGCCGAAATCGCCGGCACCTTCGATGTACCCGCCTTCGGCCACGCCATCGACGTTTCGGACGAGGCCGCGGTCCAAGAGGCATACGCGGCAACCAAATCCGAGGTGGATTCCGGTGCGCTCCCACCGGTGGGAGCGGTTGCAAACATCGCCGGCATCACCTCGCCGGTTCCCTTCCTCGAAACGACATTGGACCTGTGGAACAAGGTCTTTGCCGTCAACGCCACCGGAACCTACCTGGTGACCAAGGCATTCCTGCCCGACATGATCGAGCAGGGCTGGGGCCGCATCATCACGATGTCATCGGTCTCGGCGCAACGCGGCGGTGGCGTCTTCGGCAAGGTTCCATATTCGTCGGCCAAAGCTGCTTTGCTCGGCTTCACCAAGTCCCTCGCTCGCGAACTGGAAGACACCGGCGTGACCATCAACGCTGTGACCCCTGGTGCCGTCGACACCAACATCCGTGTCGGCAGCACCGACCAACAGGAGATGGCCATCGCGCAGGGCATTCCGCTCGGACGCACTGCGACCACGCGCGAAGTCGCCTCCGTGATCACGTTCTTGTCGTCCGAGGATGCTGCTTACCTCACTGGAACGACGATCGACATCAACGGCGGAAGCCACATGCACTGAGTGGCAGAGAGCGAATCACAATGAAGTACAAGCCAGTCGACGTGCACCTACCACCACCGATCACCGGTGTGTGGGAATGGCAACTGCAGGCTCGCTGCCGAACGATGCCGATCTCGCTCTTCTACCCAGACACCGGACTACGTGGACCGACGCTGCGCCACCTCGAAGAAGAGGCGAAAGCGATCTGTCACCAGTGCCCGGTTCTCGATACGTGCCGCTCGCACGCAGAACGCTCCATCGAGCCGTACGGGATTTGGGGCGGACTGACCGAACGGGAAAGAGCGACGAGGCACTTCGAGGAACCGTCGAATAGACACCGTTGAACCCTCATGCCGCGCAGAATGTTTATCTACCTCGGATTATGTCGGACTGATGATGCGGTTTCCGAAAAGACCACGCGTACTAGTACACGCGCCGGACGGGAACGCCGATCATCGTTGTGTTGGAACGGCTTTCGCGAGTTGATTCGAGTACGGATCCGATCGGTAGATTCGCTCGACAGGCCTTCGGCCGTCTGACATGGTCCATGCTGCCGGGCGCGTGTCGACCAGCGTCCAGCCGGTACGTTCGTACAGTTCGATCGCCTTACTGGACTGCTCGATGACGTCGAGCATCGTCGCACCTCCAATGCATGCCTGCCGCAACAGAGATTCTCCGACGAGTGAGCCCCGGTGTCCCGGTCGCGCGAAGAGTCGGGACACCCAGAGGGCACCGAGCTGGTCGACGATGACGACGTGTCCGACGATGCCGTTGTCATTCTCGGCAATCCACGCGGCCACCATGTTCTCGGGCGTCAACCATCCTGCCGGATCGCGTGGCCAACGGTGCGGATAGTCATCGGACTCGTGGACCTCGCTCAGCACCTCGACACACGCCGGTATGTCAGCTGGATTTCTCGGACGGACGAGCACCATGGAGTGAGTATCCCGTACCGACAGACGTCAACGCTGATCAGGCCGCTCGAACACCAGCGATCGCGCACTCCAATTCTGCGGCCATGGTGCAGCAGTGAATGTCGTGGACCGGTCGAGTCTCTGAACGGGACCGCTCTGCCTGCGGAACGATGTGCGGAACGAATAATGCTCGAACGAGACAGCCACAGAGAGTGATCCGTCGACAACAGAGAGTATCCACGTGTCGATTTGCTCGATCAACGCTGCGGATCCGCTGTCGCATCCGTCGCATGCGCAAGTCCGGAATCGACGCCAGGCTGACCGCTGGGTCGCCGGCGGCTATCGAGATGTTGACAGGGTGCTCAATGGTGGACGGTTGATGGGTGGTCAACACCAAAGGAACGGCTCCGTCAGCTTGCGGTGCGAGCACCAGATCCGCTCCCCCGCACTCAATCGGGCGGAACGCCCAGTCCACATCGGAAGTGACGGTGGCCCAACCCCGTTCGAGTAACACCGCTGCCCATGCCTGCGCACGGATCGCGACGATCAAGAACTTGTTCGGATCGGAGCAGCGTCCGAATTCCGACTCGTCCGCCTGCCCGCCATCGGCATGGGGGTTCGGCCAGACCCGAGAATTCCCGCTTGCGGCGACGAATTCAGAGTCCACTTCTGCGAGTAAGACGCACACTAGGCGCCAGGCAGTCATCGTCGCCGTCGCGTTCCTCACTCTCCTAGCCTTGGCGGTTGTCGTTCTGCGGGTGGGTAGGCGGCCTTCGAGCATAGTGGCGCACAGCGCCGAGGCGATTGCGGCAGGTTCGCTGACCAACCGGTTGCCTACGCGCGGCGATCGTAGCGAGACGGACCAGCTCGCACATGCAGTCAACCGTGCGTTCGACGGTCAGGCCCGAGCCGAGAACACAGTGCGGTCGTTCGTCGCGGACGCGTCGCACGAACTTCGGACGCCTCTGTCCACGATCTCCGGGTGGCTCGACTTGCGCGGACAGGGCGGCATGACGGCGGTAGAGCTCGAAAACGCTGTCAGCCACATCGACAACGAGGTGGGCCGCATGCGTTTGGTCGTCGAGGAACTCGGACTTCTGGCGCGCCTGGACGAGCGTCGCCCGCTCGAGCATGAACCGGTCGAACTCGAGAAGCTGGCCGAAAGCGTCGTCGAGGACGCCCTCGTCGTCTCAAGCGACCGTGACATCACCCTCGAGTCCGACGGGCCCGGCAGAGTGGTCGGCGACGAAGCACGATTGCAGCAGGTCCTGCGCAACCTGGTTGGAAACGCCGTCCTGCACACGCCGCAGGGCACCGCCGTCGTCGTGCGGATCGAGAGTTCGTCGTCCGGAGTGACTGTGAAAGTTATCGACGACGGCCCTGGTATCGGCCCCGACGACCTACCGCGGGTGTTCGAGCGCTTCTGGCGTGCCGAGGCAAGTCGAAGCCGAGCCACAGGCGGATCCGGCCTCGGACTCGCCATCGTTCAGGCAATAATTCGTGCACACGGCGCGAAGATCGAGGTGCAGTCCCGACTCGGGTCAGGCAGCACGTTCACAGTGACATTCGAGACCGCCGAACGCCGAAGATAGGCCGCAGATAAACGGGGAGAAATCGATCCCCACATGATGCGCTTCGAGTAGGGAAGAAGGGCCCTGCAAAGTTCGCGATAATGGGTAGAGCGCGTGTCCGTCGTGCGCGACGTTCGGAACAATGTGTGGTCGATGGCAACGCACCTGAGCCGGCCGGGATTACCTACCTCAAGCTGTCGAGGACGACGGCGTACTGCTGACCGCCGTAGCAGTCGGCGTCGGCAAGGCTGCCTTGGACGACTGGCCGGGGAATGGAGACCTTGACGGCCAAGGCGGCCTCGTGGTTGAACAGTTTCACGCGTTGTTCATCGATATCGAAAAGCCGAGCGAACAACTCCGGCGTGAGCATCGAACTCCGCACAAGACGGTCGAAGCTGGACTGGTCTCGGCACATGAAATCGAAGGTCAGCTCGAACGGCCCGGCGTTCTTCGATCGGATCAACGAGCACAGGTCGAAGATTGAGTCACTCACCGGATCGTCTCCTGTTCGGTACGGAACATTGCGGTTGGGCTGCCGGGAACGATCGTGTGGTTCAGGACGAATCGGTACAGCGCTCCCCTGTCGATCTCGGGCGGCGAGAACGGGTACGCGATCGTACTGACCAGCCCGTCGTACTGCGGTATGGGCAGATGCGAGGAGGTGTGGGCGACGAATGTTCCGACGTCGTGCGCAAGTTGCTGCGAGGGCGCAGTAATCGTGATGAGGACCCCGATCTCGCGTGGGGCGACTACGGGTGGGAGTTCGTTGGTTCCCAATACCGCGTCGATCCCGTAGAAGCGAAAACCGATATCGATGCTTCTCGGGTCGACGTCGGGGAAAAGATCAGCGATCCTGCTGCCGAAGTAGGCTTTCGCTGCGGGAACCAATGCGGGCAGTTGCTCGATGACGACTGCATCCCGAATACCGCCGATAACCACGGTCTGATACCCCACCAGCGATGCACCTTCGAGCTTGATGGTGTACTGCTCTGCGGGGTGAAACACGGCACCCGACACTTTGACGCAGAAGTCTGAAATCGCCTCGTATCGGGCCTTCTCGGTGTCGAGCACTCCACCCGGCTCGGTGACGAGAAATGGGTCCGCGTTCTCGTAGAGCGTGTGCGCGGCAACTGATCGGGGGGTAAGCCGTCGGTCAGGAGTCAAGGTCTCGACCGTGAAGTGATCGTCGTGGATGTGCACGAACAGACTGTCTGCGCCGGGAGGTATGGCGCACGCAGCGCCACATTCGACGGTCTTGGCAGCGTGCCATGTCAGGCCGGCATCGGCACCCATCATGTGGGGTACGGCAGCGAAAAGAGCTGTGTCGCTGGCTCGGCCGGCCAGAACAACCTGGGCGCCGTCAAGAACGGCAGCCTCGATGGGTTCGACGCCCATCATTCCGACGATGTGGCTACGGCGGAAATCGAGTTGCGTCAAATCCGGGGCGGCGGCCAGCTCGTTCAGCAGGCCCTTGCGCCAGGCCGCTTCGATGTCGGCGGGGTCCTGGTCGGAGTAGATCCGGGCCAACCGAATGCTCAGGTGGTGTTCGGCGGCGATGTCGCGCACCATGCCGGCGACGAGGTCGACTCCGTCGTCTCTGCCAGCAGTCGCGCAGGATCCGATGATGAGAGGCACGTCGAGTCGATCGCGTGCCAGCAGCAGGGCTTCGAGGTCTCGGCGGACTGCAACGTTCGACAACTTCGGGGTACCGGATCCGAGTGCGAAGGGGCCGCTGTCGGTTGACCCGGCGTCGCAGGCGATCACGTGTGGGTCGAGTTCTATGGCTCGGGCCAGGGCGGCGCGAGAGAATCCCGCACCGAGTGCGCCGGTGGGCGCGTATATCCGAACCGGAACTTGCTGCGCTGTAATCATTTTCTCCTACTAGAGATCGGGGATGGAGTATTCGCCGTCCTGCGGCGATTGGACCTGGCGATGATTGCGAATACGGCGACGGTGACGAGCGCCAGCACAGCCGCGTCGAGCATCATGAAATTCCAGCCGGTGAAGTCGATGGCGGTGCCCAGAAGCGCTGGTCCCAGTGCGGCTCCCGACGACGCCGCCACCGTGTAGAGACCGGTGTACGCACCGAGGACTTTGTCGGACGGCGCCAAATTCCACAGTGCCACCGCAGCATTGATGGAGAAAGCTGCGTATCCGACTGCGCAGATCGCTATGGCCGCTGCGGTACCCGTGTGCGTTCGGAAGAGGAACCCGACGACGAGTCCGCAGGTGAACAGGGCAGCGCCGTAGCAGATCATCTTGACCTGTCCGACGCGTTCGGAGACGAGTGCAATAGGAGCGGCCGCGAGGAGGAACGCGACAGAACCAGGCAGCGCCAAGCCGCCGGACGCGCCTCTGGAGAGGCCGAGCACGTCGATTCCGTAAGGTGTGGTCAGCGACCGCAGGGCGGACCATGTCCCCGCGAAACAGAAAATGCCGAGCATCAACAGAACTCGGGTGCGGTCGCGGTCGGTGAAGAGCTCTGCGTAGACATTACGCAGCTTCGAGAAGTCGACATCGCCGTCCGCGTTGCCGTCGCGCATGTCACCATGGCGGCTGACTGCTCTGTCTTCGGCCGCGAGCATGCGGCGGCGACGGTACAGGAAAAAGGCCGATCCATAGAAGGCGACAAGCATCAGCGCTGCGGGGATGGCGAACGCCAATTTCAATGATGTATCGACGACGAAGATGCTCACGGCGGCCGACACTGCGATCGTCAAGCTCGTAGCTATCTTGATGAACCCGTTCGCTTTGCTTCGATTCGGGGCGTCGACATAGTCCGGTAGCAGGGCTTCGGTAATCGCCTTGAATCCGTTGGCCACCAAAGCGAACGAGAAGATGCACACCATCAGAGAGACCACATCGGTTGCCCACGGGATCAGCACGAACGGGACGGCTGCAATCGGGGCGCCGATCAGGATGAACGGAAGGCGACCGCCGCGCGCGGACTGCCATTTGTCGGAGAGGTGTCCCATCAACGGCTGCACCAGAACTCCGATCACATTGTCCATGCCCATGATGGCGCCGATGAGACCGACCGAGGAGATGTACCGCTGCAGCGATGCCGGCACCTGTGCGTCGTAGAAGTTCCACACCGATTCCTGGGCGAATATCGCAATGCCGATCAGGAGTACGACACGGCGGTCGACCCGGCGGTGACCCGACGTCGTTCGGGGAGTTGATACATCCATCTGGACTCCTAAGCTATTTGCTATAGCAAACGCCCGCTGCTGGCGCAGCGGCATCGACTGCGTGGTGGTTACAGGCCGGACAGAGCCGCGAGCGCTTCGAGGTGGTGCTCGATTGTTATTCTCTCGCAGAGACTTTCGTCTCCACTTCGTAAGGCCGACAGGATGTCGCGATGCTGGTCGTACCTACGCCGCGTCGCCGCAGCATCTCGATCGGCTGTAATCAGCGTTCGGTCATGCCGCTCGTCGTCGGTGAACGCCCTGGACTGCGACAACAGGCCTTCGATGACCGCGTTACCCGTGGACGTCTCGATTCGATGGTGAAAGCGACGCATCAAGGTCAGGATTTGCTCGACGTCCGAGTCACGCTCGCGCGGTGACTTCGCGGCGAGCAACCGCTCGACGACACTATCGCTCTCGTCGAGAATTGCCTCGAGCTCGTTGATCAAGGCGCTCGTCACCTTTCTCGCCGCCAACCGCGCCGCAAGCCCACACAACGCGGCCTCCGCCTCGGCGATTTCCCTGCGGACGTCTTTCTCGTACTCCGCGACCCGCAGGGATCTCGGCCCGGTCCGTTCGAACAGCCCCTCATGGACAAGTTGCCTCAAAGCTTCCCTGACCGGCGTGGGACTCACGTCGAGTTGATCAGCGAGTTGACGTTCGGTCACTTTCTGTCCGGGCGTCAGCACCCCGCGACGCGTCGCTGTCCGAAGCACCGAATACACCTGATCAGCAAGCGACTCCGAGCCTGCAATCGCGGGTAGCGTCTCGAGCGCGGACGCTGGCTCCGACATCCTGGGGGCGGCTTTGTGATCCACGGCACCAAGGTAGCGCCTTGCTATAGCAAATGGCAAGGGGCTTTCCACGCAGGACACTAGTCAGCAGTACTCGAGGACTTCGCGATCAGTCGCGTGCAGACTCAGCAACCAGGGGTCCGCTCGGCGCAGTTAACGCACCGTCGAGATACCTTGACGTGCCGTTGCTTTCGACGTACGAGTGCGCCCAAGACTCACGTGCAGGAGCCCGGCTCTGATGTCGGATATCCGTAGGTATTCAACGCGGGGATCTCGGCTTTCGCGGAATCAGTACGGCCGACACTGACGAAGCGCAGATCCCCACGCTGTTCGACGCCCTGGTGCACGGTGATCCAAGGTGCGGATGTCCCAGCCGAGGAGACATCGGCCGGGCGTCGCAATCAGGTTTCCGAGGTGTTCACCGAACTCCGCTGCCGCCGAATTATGCCGGTGACGACTGCCACGATGGCACCGACTGCGAGCACGATCGCCGACGCGAACGGGAGTGCGTCGTCCACGGCACCCACGGCCAGCACCACCGGAACAGCCAACACCGGCCACGGGAAGACCGTCTTCCAGTCACCCGAACTCCATCCGAGAATGGCACAAATTCCAACGACAAACAGGACGACCCCGCCGCAGAGGATCCAGCGGCCGGCGTCGGTGAGTTCTCCGACAGGATGCAGAACGTACTGCTGGATCCCGACGCCGAGTAGAGCAACCCCCAAAGTGAGAGGCAAGTGTCCGTAGACATAGCCGTCGGCTCGACCGCTTCCGACCGCCCGGTCATCGTCCTGAATCTCGAACTTCGCCTCCGCACCGGCGATATCGAAGTACATCCACCACACCGCAGCCGCGATGGTGAACCCCAATGCCGCTACCGCCAAGGACGACCACGCCCACGAAGTGTCGTGCATACCGAGCACGACGGCCGAAATCGACTCTCCCAGAACGAGAATGACGAACAGTCCGAAGCGCTCCGGAAGGTGGTCGAGGTGCAGCGGCACGTTCCGGCCCCACCGGGTGGCCGCAAACGGAGCCGCCGCCTCGACAGCAATGCCCACCGCCCACAGGACGTAGGTGAACGGCGATGGAGTGAACAGAGAAACCGTCCAGATCATCGCGCTGATGACCGTGGCCGCCAGATAGAGATCGATCGTGACCCGTACGTCGGCGATATGGCGTCGCGCACGGAAGTACAGGCCGGCGAGGATTACCCGGGTTGCGATGTACCCGATCCCGAAAGCGACCGTCCCATTACCCCCGATGGCCGTGCCCGCGCTCGCGGCCATCACCGCGACTGCGAAGGTGGCGGCGAGTTTGAGCACCCGGTAGAGAACGTCGTTTGTGTCGAACCGGTTGGCGTACAACGTCGTGGTCACCCACGACCACCAGGTGATCGCGAACAGCCCGGCGAACACAGCGACCCCGTGCCACCCCAGATCGTCCTTCAATCCGATAGCAAGCTGGTGGATAACAAGCACATAGGCGAGGTCGAAGAACAACTCGAGACGCGTTGCTGCACGGTCGTCCTCGGTACGAAGTCGAGGCGGTTGAAACAGCGGAGTGGATTGATCGGCCCCGGCATTGTCGGCCGCGGGTCGCTCGGGCGAATTGTCCATATCGGAAGATACCCGGCCCGCGAACGATCAACCCCGGGCATCAGCTGCTCTCGATTCACAGCAGCACCCGGCATGGGGGGGTGACGTGCCCACTGGAGAACTACTGAACCTCCGACACGAACTTCCCGCCGAATCAGCGGTCCAAGACCTGGGATCAGTGGCCCGAAGTGACAAATAAGTGATGACCAGCCGTAGATGGTCTGGACGCGCAGGTCGAGGGAACTGATGCGCGGGGTCTTCACCACTTGAAACCCACGACAAACGGCTCTGGAATCAAGTCATCACGACTGCCGCGAAATAGAACGCGACCTGGTAAAACACCCCGATCTTCTCTCGTCACTTTGCCCTCGAAGCGATAAGGAAACCTGACACTCCAACACAAAAAATGACCCCCTCGCCAGCGTTTCCGCTACTGAGGGGGTCATTCTTGTGCGCCATCAAGAATTCGAACCCCGGACCCGCTGTACAAGAGATGACAATTCACGTGGATGCACTCGCGTCCATCATTGACCCGTTGAGCTGGGTGTTCGGCGAATCGAGTGACCATCGGCGTCCGCGTGAATCCATCCGCATCCGGCCCAAAGTGATGAGTAAAAGATGACCACTGGAGACCTGCTCGCGGTCCACCGGGATCCCGTTTGGTGCGTCATTGTCCAAACGGACCGCCATGGACATTCAACTCCACCTCATTCCAAAGTGATGAGCTCGCAAGGACGACACCGTCAGCTCACGGTACGCGCCAATGAGAACAATCGGCGACCGTGTCGGCAATTTGCGGAACCCCGGCAGTCTCTCGCCTACCCAGACCTAGTTGTGCAGACGAACCTGCCCTTTGCTCAGTGTCAACGCAGCCAACCCAGTAGCCCTCATTCTTCACTTGAATCGGCGATCGCGAGAGCAGAGCCGGCTCGTGACACCGTTTGGGGGCTGTATAACGCCATCGCACCGCAAACGTTTCCAAGTGTTTGAGATGGGTAGCTGATCGAAAGATTGCCGATACCATTGATTATGTTAGGCGAGACCGAGGACCTCACTCTCGCAGCAGATTTGAGGGTATGGTCGATTTCGACGCAGGTGTGATGACCTCGCCCCAGGCATCCGGGCAGTCTGAGTGCACTCCCCACCCGGGACGAGGCCATTGGGCCTGCGCGACGATGGACCCCCTTCTAGCAGTGAATGCGGCCGCCGTTTCGAATCCACCCGTCGGAGTGGCCGTTTCCGTGCCCGAACGCATAGGCGCCGTCGTAGCTGAATTCGTGTAACCGGAAGCCGCCACCGGCATGATCGTGTAGGAGGGTCCGCCGCACGGACGGTGGGTGACACGGCATGGCCGCATCACACCGCACCCCTCCGAGGAGGTAACCGACCGGGCTTGCTCACCGCGTAGCCCGCTACGACCTCCCAAGCGCGACGGAACCGGTCAACCCGGTGAAATGGCTGGCGTGTCGGTCCGGTACGGAATACTGGTGGCCTCTGCCGGCCCGGGACGTAATGAGATTGATGATGAACGAGGACGACTACGCGAGCTACATCGCGCTCGGTCAAAAGAACGCCCGCATCATGGACCTGGCGACTAACCACTGCCAGAGCATGCGCTTCATCCAGTCAGGCGGGCAGGGCATGCTCGAAGAGGCGACCGGGCTCCCGCTAAACTCCCGTCGGATCGAGTGCCAGGTCGTCATCGGAGACACCTCCGGAATGCAGCTGGAACACATCGCGTTCGATTTTTACACCAACCACTGCATCGGGTGCGCTCAACGTAACCCGACCGGACGGTTGCCGAACCTGGGAACCAAGTACCAGCAAGATCGAGCCGAAGCGCAGGCACAAGAAGCCGAAGCTGCTCAACGGCGTCGCGATCTCGGGGTGCTCCGAACGGCTCGGATTGAAAGGCGCCGAAGCCTACGCGCGACGGCGGACCCTGCCGCAGCCAACATTTTGGACGACCTCGACATCCTCGACACCGACCCCGAAGCCGACCCGGACCCTGAGGAGCAAAACAAGGCCCGGCAGCGCCTGACCGCGGTCGCTGGCCGGGCGCATGAACGGTTCGACGACGGCATCATCGACGAATTATTCGACGCCGTCGAGACAATTGGCATCGTCGAAGTCCTTGAGCCGTTACGTCACCTGAGCGCCAAACAGCCCGACCTCGCCAAACGGCTGGTAGCCACTGCAATTGGAGTCCTCAAGTACCGCGCGAGCCTGGAGGCCGGCCGGTGCCTGTCCGACCACCCCACGCAGGTGACCGACGACCGGATCGACGGGAATACCATCCGCAACGCAGCGGTTATCGCCGGTTCCAAAACACCCGACGACTACCACTTCTCTGGGCCTAACCCCGTCATTGCAGCGAACGACCCCGGGCCCGTTCGAGTCCTCGCCGATCTGGCTCCCGACCTGGTCAAGGACACGTTGGCCGCGATGCTTCCCAGACCCCAAAACACGGGTCTCATCCTTGCCCCGAGCATTGAACGACCCCGCGCATCCGACTTCGACCGCCGGGCCGCCGCTGGCGCTATCGAGCACCTTGCAGCAACCCACTTCGACCTAGCGGTCGCCCTGCTTCCCAACCTCGCGACCTCACTGGGCGTGCCTCCCAGCGACAGCTACGACACCGGCACCATGGGTTCAGCCGAACGGACCTTGGCCCGCATCCTCATTGCAGACCCAGCCCGCGTCGCCCCGCTGTTCGAGCAGGCCGGCCAGTACGCCTCCGAAGACATCCGCAAAGGCCTCATCGGATCAGCACGTCACGCCGTCAACATGGTCGACCCCGACAACAGGTTCCGACGACCCCATGACCCGGTCATCGACGATTCCGCGTCACAAGCGGTCATTGACACCGCCTTCGCGTTCTTCATCGCACACACAGACGAGTCATGGGGCCACGACGTCACCTTCGAGGCATGCGAAGCCATCGAGAACATCAGCCATCGCCGCTCCAGCAACGCCCTTCAACCCCACATCGACACGACCCTCGGTGCGTTCATCGCACTGACCCATCACCGACTCAAAGCACCCACCCAACGCCTGGAAACGACCGCCGAACCGGACCGACTCGCTGGGCTTAAAGCCTACGGCCGCCTGAACAGCCTCTACCAAGGTTCCCGCCGCCTCCTTCGTATGGTTGAGCAGGCCGCAGTGACCGACCCAGTCGCCGTGTGCGCCACCATCTGTGCCACTGTCACCGTCGAACGCGACAACAACCTCGGGGTCGAAGTCCTGATGCCACTCCTGGAGACTCTCGGAGACATTGGCCGCAGATACGGCGACGAACCCGGCGTCCTCCAAGCAATTCTCCCGACCCTGCACACCTACCTCGTAGACGCCGACCAAGGACTCAGGTCCTCCGCGGTTAAAGCCTGGACGGAAATCGGGTCGCGCCACCCGGTCCCCTCGACCGTCTCCGACCTCCTCCCCGCACTCGTCAATGACCCGTACATCGTCATGATCGATGCAGTCCTCAAGGCAGCCACACGGCTCACCTGGACCCGGGTGGAAGACAAGGTCCAGCTCGCGGTCTATGCCAGCCACCTCGCAGCCAACCTTGAGTTACCCGGCCGTCTCGAACTCGTCCTCACCGCGCTCTCCGCGCTACGCCGGCACGTTCCCAACCTCGACGCTCTTGCCACGCTCGAGAGAGCGGCACTCGCCCGGATACCTGAACTCGAATGGCACGAAGCCAGCAAAGTCATTCAACAACGCTGGCAATCTGACGCCCGCGTTACGACCGACCTCGCTCGCCAATGGCTCACCGACGCACCCCGCCACACCTACGGCATTCGGCAACACGACGAAGCCGAAGAAGCTCTCAACGGCCTCCTCGACTGCGGTATCGGCCTTCTCGGCATCACCGACAAGCTCATCGACGTCGGCGCCCGCCACTCACCTGAGTCTCATTACGGAGCCCTCGAGTACGCCGAAGTTCTCGCCCGAGTCGAAAGCCGCGACGCCGCCGTCAAGCTCCTCCAAGACGCCTACAACAACAACCCCGACAACGAAGCGCACGCCACCCAACGAGCACTCACCAATCTTGCCCTCACCACCGCAAAGCTCCACACCACTCTCACCAGCCGCGATGCCAACAACAACCCTACTAACGACCCCGCCGTCGTAACCGCAGCACTCGACGACCTCGCGACCGCCCTCCAATTCAGCCAAGCCCTCACCGGCGACGACAAGCAGTGGCTCCAACCTTTCGAGCACGCGACCGCAACCCGTGCTGCAACCGTCTGCGACCTCCTTAACCTGCCATATCCGGACGCCGTAGCCGCCGTCCTAGCCAGACAAAACGTCACGGCGTATGACCCCGCCGAACAGGTCGCCAACCGGGCCGACCGCCTGCGCGAGCACGCCAAAGCGCTACGTAACGCGCGTAAGTCAAGCGGTACCGCTACCCACCGTGGCCTCAACGTCACCACCCAACTCCTCGAAGCCGTCGCCCACCACCTTGGGGCCGAAGCCGCAGACCTCAACGCCGACCTCGCTCAAGCCCAAGCACACCGCACCGCCGCACAACGCCGAGCCGCTGCGATCGACCTGACCGACTTCCGGCTCGACGACCCCCTACTAATGCGGGCACGCGAACTCCGCGCAACTCTCGCCGCCAGCAACGACCCCCTCGAGGTCGCGACCATCACCAACCAAGCCGCACAGCTCCCCACCCCGCTGCTGTTTATCCGTTCAAGCGAGCACACGCGCACCCGCGACCGCCCCTGGATATCCCCAGCCGACCCCGAACCCGAAAGCCCAAACGTCGCCGTTGCACTGGTCTACATCGACGACAAGCTCCTCACCGGACCAGCCATAATCGACCCGAACCTCACCCACACCCTCACCCTCAACGTCCAAACAGACCCCTGGCCAGCATGGGCAACTCGCCTCGACGCCGAACTCATCAGCACCCTGAACCACGCCGAGCTCGAACGCCCAGCGCTGACCTGGACCCGCAACGAACACACCGGCGACCCTCAAACCTTCGAGGGCACAGGCTCACTCCACATCCGCTACTCCGTCCCCACCCAACAACACGCACCGCCCGTTCTCATCCGCCTCACCTGGCGCGGCGCCGACACCGACGGCAACCCCGTCATCCAAGACCTAGACGTCGCCGGCCACCGCGAAATCCGCGTTCGCCCCTACGACCACGCCCGCGACGCCACCACCGAGTACGAAGTGTTCGACGAACGCCTTCACGCCATCTACGAAAACCTCGCCTCCGCCGGATACCCCTACGGACACATCCAAGCGTTCGCCCGACTCCTCAACGCCATCTCCCGCATCGGGCTCAGCATGACCTGGAATAAGAAGTACCGCCGCGGCCACCACATCCGTGAACGCGACTTCCACAACGACCTCCACACCGCACTCCTCGCCGACCCGACCCTCGAAGGCCGCGTAGAACGAGGCACACCACTCGCTCTCGGATTTCTCGACACTCGTCACGACGGGATCACAGCCGAACTCAAAGTCGCCCGCGACCAACCGGTCACGTCTGAAACCGCACCCAAGTACATCGGCCAACCCACCCAATACGCAGCAGCCGACGGCACCCGCCTCTCCATCCTCGTCATCCTCGACATGAGCCGTAAATTGCTCCCCATCGGCACTCCAGAGAACTACCTCTTCGTTCTCACTCCCCAACAACACGGTATGACCGAACCCCACTCCCCATCAGTCGTCGTCACCCTCGTCATCAACGGCAATCTCCCCGTCCCCAGCAGCTGGTCTCGCCGCAAAACACCCACAGTCGAAACCAGCCCTTCGGGGCCGGAAGGCCCGGCTACAGCCTGAGGCTGGCCGCAAACGCGTCGGGCCGAGACCCAACTGGGGCTGACCGACGGCACGATCCACTGCACGGCTTAACGCTGGGCACCGTCAGGGTCGCCCGCGCCGTTACGGGTCACAGCAGCCGGGTACGAGCGAATGGAAGCCTCTGCCGGGCAGGAAACTGGGTCAGGACGGGAGCAACCCCGCCAGGTAGTTCGCCAGCGAGCCCGATCTCGGGCGTTACAGTCGTCGCACCCTCACCGCCTTGTTCATGCCGGCGACCTGCATTTGCCCGCTGCGACGGCCGCTTCGGGCCGGTATAAGTAGCGGTATTCGTCCTGGCGCCACACCGATCCGTCACCTAACTTCACGATGGTGTCCCGGACCATCCGGACCCCCACCGGCGACACGTAGCACCATCGCTCATTCCCCCTTGCCCGGAAACTCTTTGTTCGACACACGCGCCGGTGGCCGAAAATCCCCAGGAGACCCGACGTGCTCCGTCCGAGCCACGCGGCCCAGCCTTTCGGATCCCGCCGGAATGACGGTTGGACAAGCTCCCCCCGTCAAACGACAACACGGCCACGTTGCGCTGAGCTATAGGCGAGCGCGTTCTGCGCCGCCGAATCAGCAATCAAGTCATCGATCGCAGTACTCGACCGCATCCATGCCTCGACGTCAGTCGAGAACCGGCCCACGAGTGTTCGACACTCCTCGATGATGCTGGCCGGCGCATATCTGAGTTGCCCACCCTGTCTCTGGCCTGGCTGCGGGAACCCGAAGATCACGCTCTCGCAATGGTTGACTCGATTCCTTGCCCAGTTCAGCCGTTGAAGGATCTTCTGGGCGGCTGACATTGTCAGTTCGGGCGCCAGCGGATCCCGCCGGTCGTTGAGGCACTTCTCCAGAGCAGGGACCCATAGCGTCGCCTCGTGGTCAACGTCGCGCGGTGTTCGTAGCAGACCGGCCCAGAACCCCATCATCAAAGCTGCGACGACCTTGTCTGCAGCCGGCGCGGGCTGCATCCGAGACCGAGATCGTCGGGGGTTCAGATCGTCGTACGCTCCGGCGACTTTTAGGCGTGCCTCGGCGGACAACCCTGCGCCGCTCGTACTATCGAACCATCGTGCCCCATACTGCACTTTGAGTGCCTCATGCATCTGCTGCCTCAACACGACCTCGACGATGCGCAGATGGCCGTGAATGTGTGACGCCAACTTGGCGTCGAGCAGGTACATCGACAGAGCAGGCCCCTCATGGCCGCTGCACGCTCGTCGGAACGGAGCAAGTCGCGAACCGGCGGTCACGGAGGTCAGGGCGACCTGCTGGGCGGGGGTGGGTTGTACAAGCACCGGCCACACGCTACAGTTCTATGCATATTCCCGGCTTAGTCCGGGTTACTGAAGCCGTCGTCGCCCGCAATGGGAACGGCGGCTTCTCTTTTTCCATGACTAGCTGGTTCTGCTCGGGCGGGTCCGAGACCCGCTGTGCACTTCCACTTGCTCCCAGTAACGACGCACACGATGCGAGCCAGCGCAGTCTGACAGTAGTCATGAGCTGAACCTGCGCTCCCGTAGCCGCCTTGGGTTACGATGCAACTGTTCGACCGTCGATGACGGTCACGGTCGAGCGTCCATCCAGCACGACCGTGGTCTCTGCGCGTTCGCATCGCGCGGGACAGTGGGTCGTGAGCTGGCCGACGCTCCAGTGAGACCCCTCATGTCGAACATTCGTAGTAGCAACTTGGACCACAATCGGATCGCCCGCGAGGCGTACGTCCGTGCCCGCGCCGCCGTCGAGGCCGTGACCCGCCACAGAGCGCCTCGATGCGGTCCTCGACGTCATCGACCAGCCCGGGGACATCGGCCAGGGCAGCGTGGGCGCGGCGGCGTGCCTCGATACCGGTGCGGTAGTACTCCGAGCCGAGCTCGACGAACCTCGACTCCTGTCGACAGGCGTCGGGGGTTCGCCGCGGTGAAGCTCATCCGGCCGCCGCATTCGGCGGCGCGGGGTGTGCTGCGGTGTGCTGCCGGTGCGGTGTGCGTCGATGACCGCCCCGATGTCCGCGGCGGTCATCGCAGCGACGGGCATCGGCAGGTGGCCCCATCGGTCGATGGGCACCGCGACCGGTCCCGGCCGGTCCAGCCAACCGCTCATCTCAGGAAAGGTGTCGCCTTGCAGGTGTTCGGCGATCAACGTCGTCGACGGTGTCGATGTCGGAGCGGTCGAGCGCGGCAATCGCTCTGTAAGACAGTCCGGCTCCGGCGAGGAGCAGGAGGACGGCGTCGCGTCGACCGAATAGTGCCTCGGTCGAGCCGGTGCTCGGCAACGCGGTAGTCAAAGCCGAGTACAACGCGGCTCGCCGACTCACTCTGTCGGCCCGGGCGGAGTCGAGCGCGAGACGAAGCGACGTCACCCGCCCCGGCGGTGAGTGCCCGGCATCGAGATGGGCACGGTTGACAGCGGAGACCCGACGTAACTGCACAGCGTCGCTCGCGGGATGGTCACCGAGAAACTCTGCCAATACCGCTGGCGTGGCTTGCAGCGGGTCGATGTCGACGGCGATGCACCAGTCGACAAACAGCAACCACTCGTAGCGGTATGCCGTGGGCTGAGTGCTCCGTCGTGGCGACATGCCGCGACGCTACCGGCGGCCACCGACTGTCCTTCGCTTGCGCGAGTACGACAGTTATCGCACCGTCAAGATATCTTGACGCGAGGTTTCCGATAGACGGTTGTTGCATTCGAGCGAGGGGAAGCGGTGGCGACTCAGGTTGCGGCGTCGCTCGTCCGACCGCTTGACGGATTCCGCTTTTGGTGGCAAAATGTCTTTGCGGCAGAGTTGTATCGAAAACAAGTCCTTCCAGATTGCTGGGAGGACATTTTTATGCCTTGAGCAGCGGAGTCATGTAATCGCGCGGAACATAATCGCTCACGCGCGTTGCAGTGTCACACTTGCGCTGGGGGGTGAGGGGCATGACTGGAAAAGCCAGGGTGCACGAGCTGGCGACAGAGTTGGGCGTTAGCGCCAAAGAAGTGCTCGCGACGCTGAAGGCCCAGGGCGAATTCGTAAAGTCTGCTTCCTCTACAGTCGAGGCACCGGTCGCACGTCGCGTACGCGAATCGTTCCGACCCACAGCCGCGCCGTCGACGAATCCATACCTGGCAGGCCCCGAAGCATGGCCTACGCAGAGAGGACGAGCTGGTCCGTATTCTGCTCAAGCACAAAAGGTGTCGCGGTACCCGCAACCTGATTCACCCCGCCCCCTACCTCCACCACTTAGGCCAGGCCCAGCAGCGCGACCGTTCCCCCGCACCTCGAGTGCTCCGTCCTTGAGCCAACTCGTCACTGCACGCGAGGCCAGCGCGGTAGCGGGTGTCACGCCAGAGACAATCCGGAAGTGGGCCTCCCGCGGCTACTTGCCGAGTCGAGGCAAGCGCGGCCGGGCGAGGCTCTACGACCGCGATGACGTATTGAGAGTTCGCAATGAGACGCGCACCAGAACCGTTGATGCCGCCTTGTCTTCGCAGTTGTACGTGCCACCCGCCTACTACAACCGGCTTATCACCACCAACGAGGTGGCACGTCTCTTCGAGGTTTCACCGTCGACCGTCCGGAGTTGGGTTCATCGCGGTCACCTTTCCCCCAGCCATCGTGGAACCCACGGTTGGCTGTTCAAAATTGGACTCGTACTGATCGCCGCGGACGACCGCGGGCGAAAGGCCTACCTCGCTCAACGCGCCGCATACTTCTACCCGGACTGACCGGACCGGAAGTCACAGCCCGCTCTTTCTGAGCGGGCTTTTTCATGCCTATCTGGCATGCCGAACTCCGCAACGGACCACGTTGCGGTTCAGGTCCACCGGTATCTACTGGTGGCAACCCCCAGAAGCGGAGGTGCCCATGATGCTCGCGACAATTGCGGACCATCAGGTGCTCGTCCCTGCTTCGCTTTACGCAGTCGGATGGTTCGTGCTGCGACTTCTTCCCCTGGTGTCGGATCGCGCGAACAAACGCGCCGTCCGTCTCGCCGAGGCGAAGAACAAAAGCAAGTAGGCCGAGCAAAAAGCACGACTTCTGTGGGAGGGACAAGTCTGTCCAAAATCTGCCGCAAAACGCCAGTTCAGCTCCAAAAAGCGCAATTGTTGCGCCGGTCCGACGATGGCCAGTCAGAACCCGAGCCGGTCTGAACACCCGGCTGCGAGACAGCCTGCTTTGGTGCGCGGAAGGGTAATCCGCATCTTCACGCCACAGACGAGGAAGCGCGTCGAATCACTCTCGCGGTTCCTGGGGCCACCACGTCACCAGATGAGAAGACCGCTTTGCCCGTCTGTCAGTATGCCAGGAACCAACGGCTGCCTACCGTCTGTCCAGACGCTCTGACCAGAGTTCGCGGAGTGTTATGAATCGCGTCGCGAACTGCGATCTGACGCCGCTCATCGAATTGCTTAATGGCGCTGTCGCGGAACCGAGTATGCGGTCCGCTCTGCGACAATCAGAGCGTGTCCACCCCATCCGACAGCAACCGGACCACTGCTACCTCAGGTCCGGTGATCGCTCCTGGTGGAGAGGGCCTGCTTCCGACACGGGAGATGACGTGGCAAGAATTCGAGAACTTCACCGAACGCCTGTTGTCTGCCCATCGGTTCTGCACCGACGAGGTCAAACATGTTGCCCGCATTCAACGCTGGGGCCGCCCCGGCGACAAGCAGGATGGAATCGACTTCGAAGGGGCTTGGTCCGACGGCAAATCAGCGGCTTGGCAGTGCAAACGTCAGAAGTCACTGACCGTGGCAGACGTAGACGAGATCGTCAAGAAATGCACATTCAAGGCCGATTCTTACTACCTGACCTTCTCTGATGCAGCGTCCGCGGCCGTCAAGAAGCACATCAAGAAGTACCCGGAGTGGGACATTCTCGATCGCGACGGGCTCCGGACGCTGCTCGACGACACCCCACTTCATCGACAGCGACAGGTTCTGGACGCAACGTGGGGCGTTGCGTACCGGAAGCGACTTCTGCGTAGCCCCGGCGAGGACGCATTTCTTCTACCGTCGGCCGCGGCAGAGCTACGAAATGCACGAGATCTCCTCAACGATGTCGGTCCACTCGTTGGACGCAGTGAAGAGATCGACCGCATCGAGCAGCTCGTCGGCGACCCACAGGTGAAGGTGGTCGTCGTCAGCGGTCCAGGCGGCCGAGGTAAATCCAGAGTGCTGATCGAGGCGCTCATTCGCTTGGAACAAAGTGACCGGAGCAGGCCGGTACTCGTGCTCTCTCAAGGCCGGAGCGTCGATCGCACCGCAATCGAAGAGCTGCCACACACCCCCGCAGTGATCGCAGTCGACGATGCACATCTGTCTCTTTCGACGCAGACCCTGCTGCATACCTACGCGCATGCGACGCCCGGAACCAAACTCCTGCTGACCACCCGACCGGGCGACGTCCGTGATCTGCTAGCCCGCCTCGCCGCATCAGGCTTCGATCAGGTACCAGAAGTTGTCCTTCAGCCCTTCGAGCGTAGGCAGGCAATCGACCTGGTCCGTTCACTTTGCGCCGGTCTCAACGTGGACTATGCCTTCAGAAGCCATCTCACTCAACAGGCCACGCACTCACCTCACATCGCTGTAATCGCCCTCAATCTCATCCGTACCCGCGAGCTTTCGGGACTGCAGCTGCTGCGCTCGGATGACCTGAAGCGAGCAGTGATGAACCGGTACCGCGACATCGAGACCGAGCCCATTGCCACCTTCTCATCCCCGACCGTTCGGAAGACACTCGCGACGTACGCCGCCATTGGCCCACTGAGCGTGCGGGAGAACAACGAACTACTGCCAACGATTGCCGACTACTGCGGTCTGACAAAGCCCGACATACTCACGCTGCTGGAACGATTGGTCGAACGAGGCGTAATACTGCACACAGACAGCATGATCCAGGTGATCCCAGAAATACTGTCCGACCAGCTCATCGAACAACAGTCCACGGTTCTGGGTCAGGACACCGACTTCGTTACCGAGATCTGGAACAAATTCCATTCCCACAATCCGAAGCGGCTCCTGAACAAGTTCGCAGAACTCGACACCCGGATTGCAGCCGAGGGTGGCCACACCGTACTCGAGGCGTGTTGGTCGACCATTACCGATGATGTGCTCGGCAGCGACCGAGACGGTGTAGCGCATGCACTCAGCCAACTCGACGTCTTCGCACGTCTGCAACCGTTCAGGACAATGCGACTTCTTGCCGCAATCCACGAACGTTTGGAGACCGCGACGGTGACAGACACCGAGCCTCCGACGCGAGGTGCACTGACACATGATGCGCTTGGTCAGGAGTCTCGACGACGCTTCGATCTCAGCACTCCTACCGACTTCGATATCGAAGACCGACTCGCTCACCTGTACGGGCAATGCGCGCGCGCCGACACCCAGTTCTTGGAAAGGGCCTTGGATGGTTTGTGGAGGATCAGCATCAACCGCGGCGCAGGTTCGGAGATACCCAAAAGCGTGGCGTCTGCTGTTGATGAATTCGCGAACCTCCGCCGAGTCGCAGACGCGACCGTTCCAGTCCGAATTGCGAACTGGGTCAGCCGATGCATCGCGCAAGATGAGATCTTCGCAGACCCTACTTTCGCAGTCGGTCCACTTCTTGCCAAGGAAGGCGGGGACGTCGTGCAGACCGGTGCACGAGAAGTCTCGCTGAGGCCTTACCGGATATCGCCACAGACGACCCGTGACATGCGAGATCAGCTTCGCGATCTGCTGCTCACCCTGGGTCGGACTGACAATCCAAGGCTTGTCGGCATTGCCTTGGAGCACCTCCAGAACGCACTGAGGCGGCCTTACGGCCAATTCGGTATCACGGTCCCGGATTCAGTGGTGCTCGAATGGCAGGGTGATGATCTCGCAACTTTGACAGTGCTCGCAAAGCTCGCGCGAGAGACACCCAGCGCTGCTGCCCGTCGACAGATTCGGCACATCGTCGCTTGGCACGCAGAGCATGCGTTGTCCGTGGCGCTCCGCCATGCCGCACTGGAGCTGGCGACTGAACTGGACCAAGTGGTCACCGACGACCTCGTCGAGTTGCTCCTTAACGAGTACCGATTCGACATGGAGTCGCGGCGCGGCAATACTGTCCCAGACTTCGAGACCTTCCAACGCGAAATGTCCGACAGTAAACCAGGAGATGGTCCCGCGGCCGAGGATTCTGCGTCCTATTTTGACGTTAAAGAGCAACGGACACAACGGCTTTTGAATAAAACTGTCGGCGGAGTATTTGAGCGAGACCACGCCTCCGGTCTGCTCGTCAGCATTACCTCCGCTACTGAGGACGTTGTTCGGCTACTCCCCCGGCATCACCCCAACCTCTGGCGGATCTTCCGCTACGTTGCCGATACCATTCCAGACGCCGCGGGCGTGTTGGTGACCGGCATCAGCGAACAGTCACCGTCAGTTATGGATGAGCACATCAGGCCACTGCTGGAGACGTGGTCGATCGTCAACGAATCCGACCTGCTTATGTGGCTGCAATCGGACGAACAACGAACGGACGCAATCAGACTGCAGGTGGCACGCACCTTCGACAGCTACTCTTGGGTCGCGCGTGGACGACCATTCCTCGACCTACTCCTAGCCGGACTCCACGATCCAGATACCGAAATTCGAGGCGCATACCTCGTTGCGTGCCACCCTCTCATCAGACGCGACCCGCGCTTGGCCGCTGAACAGTTCATTGGACCCGAAATCTCTCCTACCCAAGCGGAAGACATTCTCGATCGAGTTGCCGGAACCGATGGAGCGCGTTGGGGCGCGTCGTTGGAAGTCGGGGACGCTACAGCGATCATCGATCTCTGCCTCCGAACCAGTTTAAGAGAGTGGACGGTCGATCAACTCCTCGGTGGCATTGCCAGGACACACCCCAAAGCTGTCCTACTCGCACTCTCCCACACGCTGGCCGAAAAACCGGGCCTCGCCGTCGAACTGCACGAACTCCCTACTAGTCTTGCCGACCACCCCGATGTGATCACAGAGTTTCTAGTCGACAGTTCCCTCGGCGGGTCGCGGCGGTCGATGCTTCTGACACTTGCACTCGCCAACGGACTGCCCGACACACAGGCTCAGTCGATCGAACGCGCCGTGCTCGTTGCAGACGCCGAAGGTCTCGAGGCCATCGTTCTGGGACTGTCAGGTATCGACGTATGGCCACTCCAGCAGCCGTTTCTTGCCGAGCAGATGCTCCAACGAGCAGACACAATGTCGCCCGCCGTTGCAAACTCAGTCTTAGCGTCGATCGCAGAAGCGTCACATCTGAGCAGTTTCGGATGGACCAACGGCACCTCTGAGGAAATTGATCAATGCTTCACTCTCGCGTCGCGGGCACTGCACGGCGGTGTGGCTGACACCAGATTGCGCCAAGTCCTGTCCGATTCCGCTGAATGGTGCGAAAAGGAAAAAGCCGAGATTTCCAACCGGTTCGACGACGAGATCGAGGCATAAGGCCGCACGGACAAACTCCAGAATGCCGAACTGAGCCCCGACCGTCGACAATGCGACAGAACTGACGTGGCACGCTGAACCGCTCCACGAACCGAAAGCACTAAAACCCGTGGAGAACGCTATAGAGCGCTGCTTGCAAATAGCGACGAATCAACGCACGTTCGACGCGGCAGTCAACTCACACCGCTTAGAACAGTGGCCCGCGGAACGGCCCCTGGATCGAGAGCGTTTCGCGAGGACCCAGAGCAAGACCTATCCCCGACTAGCGAAATACTCGCCCGACCTTGGTTCGAGTCTCCAAGGCCGCATGTCCCACTACGTCGAAGCTCGAGGGTACGTCCGGCCAGAGTTCCGTCACCAACCCAGACGACGCGAATGGATGGATCAACTTGTGCAGCGGAGCGTAGGCGACTTGCAACGCCAGCAGTCGCCCGTCAGCCATGGCCAACCCGATCAAGTGAGAGCGACCGGTTCCACCGAGTCCGTCGGCTCTGCTCGTGGAATATAAGTCAGTAGGCTCAAAAATAGGTTCCGGCTTCCCGTCAGCCGGATCGATCACCCCGGCCCATACGAACAGGTCGTGTGGAAGCTCGCCTACTGCCAATGCTTCGAGAACGGCCCGTGGTTATGGAGTCCACACGGATGCGCGATCTACCGATAGCTCCCGCGCCTGTGAACTATGCGCCGCGCGCGGATGAACGCTCAGGAGCACCGTTTTCGCCGCCCACCGCGCCAAGTGCCGCGTCTGGATCTCGTCCAACAACCCGGCTGGACGATCGAGCACCGACCGTAAGGCGGGCTTTCCCTCCACCTCAAAATGAGTGTTGAGCAGTCCGTTGCAGGTGGTGCATGCGTCGAGCATCAGGCGCCACATTTCGGCACTGGTTCTAAGCGAACCCTTCGCAGTCTCCAAAGGACGACCGACATGATCAATCGTGAACGGTCCGTCACCCCTCCAACGGTCGAGCAGCCACTGAGGAAGTACGTGCTCTCGACCATGTCCGTTGCCACAGAGCACACAAGAATCCACGTGCACAGCTTTATCGAGCTATTCGGCGCGTCACCGAGACGCCGAGACGCCGAGACGCCGAGACGCCGAGACGCCGAGACGCCGAGACGCCGAGACGCCGAGACCAGCGTGGCGCATGAACGCTGTAGGGATACAACCGCATCTACGTTCGGGCCGTAGTGCAGGAAGATCGCTACCCATGCCGTTTCAGCATCGCTCGACACAAACAATTCCGAACACTACGCCGCGGCGCAGCAGCCGGGCCTCGCCACGGCGTCCATAGGCGCAGTAGTCGCGCGCTTCCTGCTACCGAAAGAGTGGGACCCTACGGGTGGAGGGGTTCGCTGGTTGGACTGAAGGGTGAGGAAGCTGCCAAACATGCACGTACAGGCGTGAGCGCAGATTGCTGCGAATACTCGTCCTCTCGCTCATCACAAACCCCAATTGGGCGTCGTTTTCAGGGTTCAGCCCCACACCCGGTTGTGCTAAGTAAGCCGCGCGGCCTGAAGTCGCGCCATCAGCAGCGGTTCTGCCGTCACGCCAAACGGACTTATGAATCGACCCGCCCGGACTTCCCCGCCGATTGGCGGCCCAAGACCGGCCGTTGGTGGCTCAAAGTGATGAGTAAATGATGACTGGAGTGTCCACAGACGTCCACCAGCTACCCGGCGGTGCGACTCCGGCACGCAACTCGCTGGTCAGCGGCATGATTGTCGGAACTTGACTCCCAGTATTTGCGTTTGAGAGTCAAGTCTCCGAAAGGCCCTCCGCCGCTTCAAAACCCGCAGGTCAGGAGGTTGTCGATTTTCACGAAGCTTGCGGTCGCCTCCACGTACCCGGACCACAAAAAGTGCCCCTGACCAGCAAATATGCTGTTCAGGGGCACTTGGTGTGCGCCATCAGGGATTCGAACCCCGGACCCGCTGATTAAGAGTCAGCTGCTCTAACCAACTGAGCTAATGGCGCCGATCCGCACCGCGTGTTCTCTGCGGTGCGGGAGAAACATTAACAGCAGATGCCGCCAGATGTGAAATCGGCTGGTCGGAGCACCTGTTGCGTCAGTTGAAGATCCTGCGAACCACGAGAACTGCTACCACTGCGCCGACTCCGAGGAGGGTGAACTTCACTGCCGGCTCGTTGAGCTTGGCCACCACGGACTGCTTGGTGTTGGCAACGATGTTCTTGGGGCTGGCACGGACGCTGAGCTCATCCAGGGTGCTGGCGAGCTGATTGCGAGCGGCCTCGATCTCGCGCTCGATTCGGTCGGTGTCCTTGGCCACGTGTCCTCCAACTTGTTGCAAATAGTCTCGGTCGTACTCGAGCCTAGAGCACGCCGGTATTTCGATACTCTCGTGCGGTGACCGAATACAGCAAGCTCGAGCCGGGCGACACCGCACCGGCGTTCACCCTGCCCGATGCAGACGGCAACAGCGTCTCTCTCGCCGACTACGCAGGCAAGAAGGTGATCGTGTATTTCTATCCGGCTGCGAGCACTCCTGGCTGCACCAAGCATGCCTGCGACTTCCGCGACAACCTCGCCGAGCTCAACGGCGAGGGCCTCGAGGTCATCGGCATCTCCCCCGACAAGCCCGCCAAGCTGGCCAAGTTCCGCGACAAGGAGGAGCTGACGTTTCCGTTGCTCGCCGATGAGGAGAAGACGACATTGCAGGCGTGGGGCGCATTCGGGGAGAAGAAGAACTACGGCAAGGTCTACGAGGGCGTCATTCGCTCGACGTTCCTCGTCGACGAGGCCGGCAAGATCGAGGTGGCGCAGTACAACGTCCGCGCCACTGGCCACGTCGCCAAGCTCCGCCGCGATCTAGCTGTCTGAGACCCCGCCGGCCGAACCGGCCAACCGCTGCAGGAACAATGCCTCGGCGAGGGCCATCTTCTCGATTTCCGTCGGGTCCACGCTTTCGTTGGGAGCGTGGATCCGGCACCGAGGTTCCTCGACGCCCATCAACACGATCTCGGCGTCCGGCAGCACCTGAGCCAGCGCGTTGCACAGCGGGATCGACCCGCCCTGCCCAGCCGTCCCCATGGGATGCCCGAAGGCCTCCTCGAGCGCCTCGGACAGCGCCGCATACCCCGGCCCGTCGGTTCTGGCGCGGAACGGCGACCCGATTGCCTCACGCTCGACGGTGACGCGCGCATTCCATGGCGTACGCGCCTCCAGATGAGCCACCAACGCCTCCTGAGCCCGCTGGGGATCCAATCCCGGTGGCACCCGCAAATTGAGCCGTGCCGACGCACGAGGCGAGATCGCAGCAGCCGAACCCACGACAGGTGGGCAGTCGATCCCCAGAATCGTCAGAGCAGGCCGAGCCCACACGGCCTCGGCCACCGAGCCCGAACCCGCCAGCTCGACGCCGTCGAGCACCCCGGCGTCGGAGCGGAACTGCTCGGCGTCGTACTCGACTCCGTCCCAGGTCTGCGTTGCGTCCAGGCCGTCGACCACGGTGTCGCCCTGCTCGTTGCGCAACGTCGAGAGCACCTGCACCAACGCGGCGAGCGCATCCGGAGCAGGCCCGCCGTACATGCCCGAGTGCGCCTCTCCTGCAAGCGTTTCCACGTGTACTACCACGTTGGCGATACCGCGGAGCGTGGTGGTGACCGTCGGTGAACCCACCTTCGTATTGCCGGTGTCCGCGATCACCACCATGTCTGCAGAAAACAGTTCGGGACGCTGCTCCACGAGCGCTTCCAACCCGCCGGTGCCCGTCTCTTCCGAACCCTCACAGACGATCCGAACGCCGACGTCGAGTGACTCCCCCAACGCCCGTAGCGCCAGCAGATGCATGATGACGTTGCCCTTGCAGTCGGCCGAACCCCGCCCGTACCAACGTCCGTCCCTTTCGATCAGCTCGAAAGGCTCACTGTCCCAGAGTGATCCGTCGCCCGGAGGCTGAACGTCGTAGTGCGAGTACAGCAGGACGGTTGGCGCTCCCGTAGGTGCCGGCCGCGAGCCGACCACGGCCAGTGAGCCGTCGACCGTCTCGATGAGCTGCACGTCTGGGATGCCCGCGTCGACGAAGGCCCGTTGCACCCATTGCGCCGCACCGATGCATTGCTCGACCGGAAATTGCCGAGGATCGTGCACCGACGTGAACCGGACCAGCTCCGCCAACTCCGATTTCGCTCTGGGCATCTCCGATGCGATTGCTGATCGAACGTCGACGGTGTGCGCATCGGCGGGCATGAATCCTCCAAACGAGAAAATGACAGACGGGCCGATAGCCAGTCTGTCATCACTCGTAACGGTCATCACGTCACCGTCAGCGGCCGGAGAACTCCTGCTCGAACCACTGGCCCGTCTGCTGCCAGTGCCGATCCCACGCCTCCTGCTCGAGCTGTTCCTGCGACTTGCCCGGTTCAGGAACGGGAACAGGAACGGTGAATTGCGGAGGGTCCACCTTGGCCGGCGACGGTGCCGGAGTCGGCTGCGGGGCCGCCACTGCCTGACGCGGCGGATCCTGCGTCACCTGTGCCTGCGTCGTCGGCGCGAGCTCGGTAGTCGTCATCGGGGGCACTGTTTCGGGCGGCGGCGCAATCGCCGGTGCCGGCGGAACCACGACCGCAACCGGGTCGGTGGTCGTCGGATTCACGTGCCGGGTTGCCCCGACCAGATCAGCACCGCCATCGCGTCGTTCGACGCTCTGCTCGGCCGTGGACTCGGACTCACCGGGCAACGTTGCAGCGACAGCGACTCCGGCCGAAAGCACCCCGGCCAGTAGAACCGCTGCGAACACGAGCTTGCGACCGGAGCTTCCCGATCGTGCACGCTGGGCCCCGACCACCGGCGGCACGGCCGGAACCGGAGCAGCGACCACGGGAAGGGGCGAATCAACAGGGTCGATATCAGCGGCCTTGTCGGCCCCGAGAGTCCCGGACACAGCTACCGCAGGTTCATCGCGCTCGATAGAGGCGGCCTCAACAGAGGCGGCCTCGACCGTCTCGGGAACACCAGGCGCTTCGGCCGTCTCGACCATCTCTGCCTGCATGTCTCGATGCGCCAACAGCGCCGCTCCCCGCGCTGCGACCTGATCGGCAGCACCCACGCGCACGACGGGTACGCCCAGTCCCAGAGACAGGATGTCAACCAGGTCTCGATTGCTCGACGAGTCACCGAACAGGGCCACGAAGTCGGGCTTCTTGCCGGACTGATCCACCACTTCCCACGCCAATGGGATAGTGCTGCCGATTCGCTCGGGCGACATCGAATCCAGCGCGGCTGTCTTCGCTGGCGTGAGCAAGGCATCGTCCGCGTCGGCGAGAGAGATCGAGACGCCCGCGTCGCCCATGTAGTACAGGAGAACTGTCCTCGCATCGGCGAAGTCTTCGGAGCGAGCGAGCCAGCCGAGGAACGAATCGGACGCGGAAGACAGCACCGCGGGTTCGTCACGCAATGCTGCTGCGAACTCGGTGCGCTCATCCTCGGATCGGTACACCACGCCCACCCCGTCAACGTCGGAGTCGAATGTTGCGGCCTCGGCGCGCATCGCCTCGATCTCTGTGGTCAGCATCGACGCCGCGTCGGCGTCGAGCGGGGTCGTCCGATCGGCGAGTACCTCGCCTGAGGTCGGCTCGAGTAGAACTGACTGCATCGAGCCGGATTCGATCGCGATACCGATAGTTGTCATGGCAGTCTCCCTGTGCTCAGGGTGGAGGCTCCCGACCATGAACGTCCTTCGGCTGTTCCGAACGACGGTCACCCTGCACGGAAATTGATTCTGTTCCCTCAACCATACCTGTTGACGGTTTAATCGGTTCGGAACGGTCTTGGGGTTTGTCACAGGAATCGGAACGGACAGTTGTCGCCGGCACCACGATTCTTCGAAACCACCGGCCTCGGCGCGCGTGCCCGAGCCTGTTGTGGATAACAAGCACCTGCGCCGGATAGCCTGACCGGGTGGAATCCTCTGCTCGCGCCCAGTCCTCGCGCCGTCTCGACGCCGCGCTCGAGTCGACGGCCCAGACGCAAGAGCTGATGCCACGACGGCGTCCCACCCAGGAACGCAGTCAGCGCAAGTTCGACGCGTTGCTCCAGGCCTCGCGTGAGCTGCTCAGTGACGTGGGGTTCGAGTCCTTCACCTGCGAGGAAGTGGCGTCGCGGGCAGAACTGCCGATCGGCACGCTCTACCAGTTCTTCGCCAACAAGTACGTCATCGTCTGCGAACTGAACCGCCAGGACCTCGTCGGAGTCCAACAGGAACTGGCCGAATTCGACGGCGAGGTCCCGTCCTTGGACTGGGTGCGGTTCCTCAACAATTTCGTCGACCATATGGCCGGCATGTGGATGACCGACCCGTCGCGCCGTGAAGTGTGGCTCGCCATGCAATCGACACCGTCGACGCGTGCAACCGGGGTGATTCACGAGAGGGAGTTCGCCGACCAGGTCTCGCGGATGCTCGGACCGCTCACCCCCCGTACCCCTCGGCACCGCCGCAACCTGATGGCTCAGGTGCTGGTGCACATCGTCTACTCGATGCTCAACTTCTCGGTGCAGGACGGTCAGAGCCACGAGGACGCCGTCGCCGAGCTCAAGCGCATCATGATGGCGTATCTGCTCGTCGCAGAGAAGGAGAGCAGGCGCTCCGGCGGTTCGGTCAACACCGACGACGCCTGACAGCCCTGCTGACCCCACACGAAAGGCCCGCCCGATCTCGAAGATCGGACGGGCCTTTCGCCGTTCAGCGCGGAGTCACTCCTCCAGGATCGCCACCGCGGCGGCGATGTCGCCGTCGTGCGTCAGCGACAGATGGATCTTCACCGTCGGCAAGAACTCCTGCGCCATCCCGTGCAACTTGATGGACGGACGGCCCCACGCATCGTTGACGACCTCGATCAACGGGTACGGGTTGTCACCGATCTGCGGCGGCCGAGCGAATCGTGATGTCGCCCAAGCCTTCAGCACCGCTTCCTTGGCGGCCCACCGTGCTGCGTAGTGGCGGGTCGGATCGGAACTCTTCGTCGCGGCATGCCGACGCTCACCAGCGGTGAAGCTGTCGCGGATCATCGTCGTGCCGACCTTCTCCATCTGCTCGGCGAAGTCGGACACCGTCACCAGGTCGAAACCCACTCCCAGGATCGCCATCAGATGGCACCCGGCAGACCGGAGAAGTAGACATCGTCCTCGCCGAGGCGAGCGGACTCGTTGAGCAACATGTGTGCCTCCAGTTCGCGGGACGTCTTGGCCGGCGTCCCGTCATGTCCGAGCCGTCGATCGTCGGGTCGCTCGTAGAGGGAATCTCCTCCCACCATCGCGGAGATGAGCCTGCGCTGACCGGCAATGCGACGCTCGTTCGCCTTCGCGATGTACTCGGCTCTCCGCTCGGCCGGAACGGCCTCGATGAATGCCTGCGGGTGCACCAGCGCGATGAGTCCGGACACGTGCCCGAATCCGAGCGAGGTGAGCAGACCGGCCTTGAGCGGTACCGAGTCACCGAAGCGCAGCGGCTCCCGAGCCCACACGAGATGCTCGAACGCGGTCATCTTGTCGTCGACGCAGTCGAGGCTGCGGTTCGGCGGGATGACGCCGTTGGCCAGCACCTGGCACAGGCCGATCAGCTGCCAGGCAGCTGCTCCGCCCTTCGAGTGTCCGGTGAGGCTCTTCTGCGAGACGACGAACAGCGGAGCGCCGTCCGAGCGGCCGATGGCCTTGGCGAGGCGGGTGTGCAGTTCCGCTTCGTTCGGGTCGTTGGCTGCAGTGGAGGTGTCGTGCTTGGAGATGACGGCCACATCGTCCGCACTGACGCCGAGTGCGTTCAGCGAGAGTGCAAGCGCGGAATCCCTACCGCCGCGACCGGCGCTGAGCGCGCCGAGTCCCGGAGCCGGAATGGACGTGTGCACTCCGTCGCCGTACGACTGTGCGTAGGCCACCACTCCGAGGACCGGCAGGCCCATCTCGAGTGCCAGATCGCCACGAGCGAGCAGAATCGTTCCACCGCCGTGGGATTCGACGAATCCACCGCGCCTGCGGTCGTTGGCCCGCGAGAACCGTCGATCGCTGATGCCCTTGGCGGTCATCGCTGCCGAGTCCGCGGTGGCCGACATGTCACCGAAGCCGATGATGCCTTCGGTGCTCAGGTCGTCGAATCCGCCCGCGACCACGAGCTGCGCCTTGCCCAGCTTGATCTTGTCGACGCCTTCTTCGACGGAGACTGCCGCGGTGGCGCAGGCGGCGACGGGGTGAACCATCGCGCCGTAGCTACCGATGTACGACTGAACCACGTGCGCGGCAACGACGTTCGGCAGCGCTTCCTGCAGGATGTCGTTCGCACGGGCATCGCCGAGCAGCGTGTCGATGTACAGCGAGCGCATCGATTCCATGCCGCCCATACCCGTGCCCTGGGTGTTGGCCACCAGCGTGGGGTGCACCCAACGCATGAGCTCCGACGGGTTGAAGCCCGAGGAGATGAACGCGTCGACGGTGGTGACGATGTTCCACAGGGCGACACGATCGACCGAGCTGGCCATGTCGGGCGAGATGCCCCACTTGGTGGGATCGAATCCGGTCGGAATCTGACCACCCACGGTGCGGGTGAGCTTCATCTTGCGCGGAACGCGAATCTCGGTGCCCGCCTTGCGGGTGACCTGCCAGTCGCTCGAATCCGGGACCGGCGTGATCAGCGTGTGCTCGGGATCCGCTGCCGCGAACGACCGTGCATCGATCTCGGTTCCGACCACGAACGTCAGGTCGTTGTCGAGGAAGATCGAGGTCATCAGCGGGGCGGTGTTGCCGACCATCGCGCCGTCGTCACCGTAGGTGCGGATACCGCACTTCTCGACCACGATGTCGTGGTACTTGTCGGCGATGTCCTCCTCCGGCACCAGATCCCCGGACTCGATGTCGTACCAACCCGGCTTGGGATCGTTCTCCCAGGCGATCAGGCCGGTGTTCCACGCGAGTTCGAGAACGCCTGCGGCAGAGAGCTGCTCGTCGACCTCCATCTCGAAGCGGGTACGTGCGCTGCCGTAGGGTCCGAGCTCGCCTGCACCGACGATGACAACCAGATCCTTCGGGTCGACGTCGAGCGCCGTCCATTCCGGCGTCGTGGTGGAGGTGGACAGACGCGGCGGTGCGGGCAGTGCCGCGATCACCGAATCATCCACTGCCTCTTCGGTCTTCTCGGCCGCGGCCGCAGCCGCATCCCGAGCGAGTTCGACGAGGTTGAGCTTGGTGCTGGCCAGTCCACCGGTGAGATCGGCGACGATCGGCTCCTGAGCGGCCTGACGGCGAGCGGCAGGCGTGCACAGCTGCAGCAACTCCGTCGCCATCTCGTCGGTCGACCAGGTGCGCACACCCTCTGCTTCGACGGCCTCGACGATGGGGTCGTTGCCGCCCATCAGGCCGGTTCCGCGGACCCAACCGATGTGCGCATGGGCGATCGACACGCGCTCGGCCCAGTTCTTCTCCGAGCCCCACTTGGCGACAACGGCATCCAGTGCCGCCTTGGACTCGCCGTAGGCACCGTCGCCACCGAACATTCCGCGGTTGGGCGAACCCGGCAGCACCACGTGCAGGTGCGTGTCGATGTCGTTGTCGTAGCCGACCTTCGACAGTCCGCCGATCAGGCGTTCGACCGACCAGAGCAATACGCGCATCTCCATCTCGGCGCGAGCTCCGGCGTCGGACATCTCGCCGACGACCCGAGGTGCGGCGAACGGGAACAGCATCGTCGGGGTCACGCCGGCCTTGACGAGAGTCTTTGCGCCACCGGCATTGTCGATGAAGTCGCTGCCGATCCACTCGATGAGCGAATCGACGTCGGTGTACGACGCGATGTTGGCCGGAACCACCCAGAGCGAGGCTCCGCTGCGTGCGTTGTCGCGGTAGAGCGAACGGTAGAAGCCGAGTCGCTCGTCGTCGAGCCTGGAGGTGGTGACGAAGACCGTCGCTCCCCCGCCCAGCAGCTTGGCCGTCACAGAAGCGGCAATGGAGCCCTTGCTGCCGCCGGTGACGACTGCGACCTCGTCGGCCCACTGGCCCTTGTCCTCGGATGCCACCGCGATACTCGCGATGCGTCCGAAGATCTCAGCGAGAACGGTCTTGTTCTCGTAGTCGGCCTTGGCTTTCCACCACTGCGCCTGTGCCGCAACAGCATTGCCTGCGCCGGCAAAGGACTCGACCGAGATGTCGCCTGCGGTGCCGAGCCACAACCGGGCCAGGTCCTCACGGGCGGTGGCCCACCGGTCGTCGATCAGGACGGCGCGCTTGGCGTCGAACGCCGGGGCGACGAGGCGAGGCCAGTCGGATCCCAGTTCGGCCGAAACCAGCTCCACCAGAGCAGCATCGGGATTGTCGGCCAGCAATGCGTTGGGCGCATCCGCAAGTCCGAGCTGCTCGAGCACCAGCCGAGCAGCGGAGGCGAGAACGCCGTCGCGGCCGGTGATGTGCTCGGTGAACTCACCGAGGGCAGCAGCGTCGACGGTTCCGCCGGCTCCACCGCCTGCCTGCGGCATCGACACTGCGACGCCGCGACGTGCGGCTACCGCGGCCACGGCCGCGTCGATGACGTTGTCGACTGCGTTGCCGTCTGCGAGCGCGCCGTCGGCCAGGCCGCCGAGCGCTCCACCACGAACCGAGGCACCGTCACGGGTACCGAGAGCGACCTCGGCAGTGACGTGGTGCGCCCAGCCGTCGCCCAGTTCCCAGGTCTTCTTGACGCGATCGGCGATCGAGGCCGGGCGTCGTCCCGAGGGGCCGAAGACCTTGCGAAGGTGGTCGTTGATGGAGTCGCTGAGCACCGGACCGAACGGCTTGTATGTACGGGCCAGCTTGTTCACCGTGCCCGAGAGCGCGCCCATGTCGGCATCGGCCGCACCGTCGATGGCACCGAGCGAGAGCTCGGAGCCGAGGTCGACGAGGAGCTGATTACGACGTGAGGACACACCGTCGCACAGTGCCTCGATGGTGTCGGCGGGCCCGATCTGATCGAGCTGCAGCTTTGTCCACAGGCCGATGAGGATCTTGGTGGCGTCGGCCGCGACGAAGGCGATGTCGTCCGGGCGAGGTCCGCCGGACGGTGCTGCCGCCGGTGCGGGAGCCGAGGCCGGAGCTGCAGCGGGAGCCGCCACTGCCTCGGTAGCGGGGGCCGACTCTTCCTCGTCGTCCGGAGCCGGGTCGGTGTCGGTGCCGTAGATGATCGCAGCCTCGCGCTCGAGGTTGAGTACCTCGACCGGGTGGCCGAAGCGGCCCGGCAGCTTGAGGGTCTGCGACGCGAGGTTCGCCACGGTCGGGGTTGCACCGAGGCCGATCTCGACGAAGCGCTCGACGCCCATGCCGCCGTCGGACTCGTCTGCGAACAGCAGGTCCTGGGTCTCGATCCAGCGCACCGGGCTGGCGAACTGCCATGCGAGCAGCTCCGTCAGTATCACGCGGCACAGATCGCTCGGCCGTGCGGCCCACGAATCGAATTCTGCGAGAACGGTGTTCAGCGGCTCGGAGGGAACCAGATCGGCAATCTCCTGGACGAACTCGCGTCGCAGCGAGAACGGCTTGGGCACCAGGTTGGGGATGTAGCGTCCCACCAGGATCGCCGGATCGATCTGCGCCGGGAGCAGGGTCTCGAGGCGGTGGCGGAAGTCGTCGACTCCGCCGCGCAACACCGTGGAATGGAACGGCACGTCGATGCCGGGAACCATGATGTAGGCGGCCTTGCCACCGAACTCGGCTCGGCGGATGGCAATCTTCTTCTCGAGCTCGCCGAGGCCGGCGACGGTGCCTGCGATGGCGTACTGCGAACCGCGCAGGTTGAGGTTGACGATCTCGAGGAACTCACCGGATTCTGCGGCGACACCGGCGACGAAGCCCTGCACGTCCTCGTCGGCCAGGCCGATCTGAGACGGGCGAATAGCTGCCATGCGGTAATCACTGCGGCCGCTGGCATCACGCGGAACCAGAGCGTGCATGGCCGAACCGCGTTGGAAGACGACCTCGAGGACGGCTTCGAGCGGAAGCACACCGGCAACTGCTGCGAGCGCGTTGTACTCACCGACGGAGTGGCCGGCGAGAATCGAGTTCTCCACGAACGCACCGGATTCACGCAGTTCGGCAACCTGTGCGACGCCGAGAACGGCCATCGCGACCTGGGTGAACTGAGTCAGGTGCAGCACACCGTCGGGGTGCTTGTGAGTGACTCCGCGCGCCTTGAGCGAGGTCGGGTTGTCGCGCACCACAGCGAGAATGGAGAAACCGAGCGCGCTGCGGGTGTGCTTGTCGGCACGCTCCCACACCTCACGTGCGGCCTTCGAGCGAGCCCGTGCGTCCAGTCCCATGCCTGCGCGCTGGATGCCCTGGCCGGGGAAGGCGTAGACGGTCTTCGGCGGCGCGGTACGAGCAGTAGCGACCATGACCAGCTCGCCTGCCACCCGGCAGGAGACCTCGATCAGTTCGGCACCCTGGTCGAATCCGGTGCGGTCGACGCGAACGTCGATCTCGGCTCCGGGGCGAACCATTCCGAGGAAGCGTGCGGTCCAGGCGGTGAGGCGACGCGGCGGAGTCTTGGTGTCCGCGTGGTCGACTGCAGTCACCGTCTGCTGGGCAGCGGCCGAGAGCCACATGCCGTGCACGATCGGGCTGCCGAGACCGGCGAGCAACGCCGCGGCGTCCGAGGTGTGGATCGGGTTGTGATCGCCCGAGACCTGAGCGAACGCAGCCATGTTGCGCGGGGCGACGATGGTTGCCTGACGGCGGCGACGACGCGGAGTGTCCTGAGCGTCGGCGCTCACCGAGCCACCTGCGCGAGCCGGGTCGACGAGCTCGCCCTTGCCGGTGCGTCCACGAATCGCGAAGCGTTCCACCAGAGTTGCGACGGCAGGAGCATCGAGGCCCTCACCGAGCATGGCACCGATCTCGACGGTGACCTCGACGACGCGGCCGAGGTCGGTGTCGAGTACCTCTCCTGCAGCGGCCTTGACGACGAGAATCGAAGTGTCCGTGGGCAATTTGCCGACCAGATTCACGCTGTGATCGAGGTGAACCAGATCGAGCATGCCTTCGATGACGTCGATGCCCTCGGCGTTTCTGGTGGCACCGAGGACGGCGAAGACAGCAGGCCAGCAGGCACCGACCAGAACGTCGGGGACCGCCTTACCGCTGACGGTCAATGTGTCCGGCAGTCCGGATCCGGTGACGCCTGCGTGGTCGGCGATCAGATCCGGAATCCACGCGATGTTCAGGCGTGCAACACCGCCCTTGACGGCCGGAAGTTCCTGGCCTGCAGCAACTCCGAGGAGTGCCGACATGGCCTGCTGAGCGTCCTGCGCGGTGACGACGGGAGCGCCGCCGTCGATCGTGGAGGCCGGAACCGTCAGACGGATGCGAACCTCCTTGCCCGGTGCGAGCGGAACCAGCAGCTCGACGTGCTCGGAATCCAGCACGGTCAGTGACGAGCCGGTCTGCGGATGTACGGCAACCATCTCGGATTCGACGGTCCAGTCGGCCGGATCACCCAGGCGCGCAACGGGGTTCTGCGTCATACGCGAGGCCCAGGTGACGTCGGGCGCGGCCAGAACGATGCCCAGCAGTCCGGGTGCGATGTCGGCATGGCGACGGCTCGCGATGGCCGTCGGCTCGATGCCGTCGGCGAGAAGCTGGTCTGCGGTGGCCTTCTCGAAGCGATCGAGCAGCTCGCCCACGGGCTCGTCGACGCGAGTGATGCCTGCGACGGCGACGGTTCCGGGAATGATGCAGACCTGATCGGCGGAGTAGCGGGCATCGTGTGCCTGCCACAGCGAGTCACTGCGCCACCAGCGGCGCACGTCACCGTCGACGACGGGGACGAAGTTGACCGGCTTGCCCGGCATGCGGCACAGCGAGGTGAAGAACGTGATGTCGGCCGGGTGCAGAACCACATCAACGGCATCGGGGAACTGCGCGAGCAGCGACTTCAGTGCTGCGCGAGGGCGTTCGAGAACCTCGGCGTCGGCGAACAGGGTGGGGATGGGTCCGCGGTCGACCGGGTGCAGACGAGCCTCGGCGCGCTGCAACATCTCCAGGAAGCGAGTGCGCCACGTAACGTCCAGCCAGACGGATTCGCGTGCCTCGGATACGGCATCGGTGAACTCACCGCCGCAATCGAAGTCACTGCGAGAGTCGGTTCCGATGGCCAGGTCGAGGTAGCGAACGAGCCACTGCTGGTACGTCATCTCGGCGACGTCACCGAAGAACGGCTTTGCGGTGCCGTCGAGTGCGGCGATGATCTCCTCGCGACGCTCGGCCACGGCGTCGGCGTTGCCGGCGACCTCGTCGAGCAGTCGACCGCACCGCGATGCCGCGTTGTCGATCTCGTGGATGTCGGCACCGAGTTGGCTTCGGCCCGAGGCCATTCCACCGTTCGCAGTACCGGCACCGACCCAATCGGGGGTTCCGGGTGTGTCGACCAGAAGCTGCTTGACCTCGGGAGCCGTCGTGGCCTCCAGAGTGGCCATCGCTGCGGTGCCGACGAGGATGCCGTCGAGCGGCATCTTCGGGTAGCCGTGTACAGCCGACCACGTTCCGGTCAGGTACTCCGCTGCCCGCTCGGGTGTACCGATGCCGCCGCCGACGCAGACGACGAGGTTGGGCCGGGCCCGCAGCTCTGCGTAGGTGGTCAGCAGCAGATCGTCGAGGTCCTCCCACGAATGGTGTCCGCCTGCGCGGCCACCCTCGATGTGGACGTTGACCTGGTAGTTGGGAACCTCGTTGGCGATGCGGATGACGGCGCGAATCTGCGCGACGGTGCCGGGCTTGAACGAGACGTAGCTGATACCGGCCTCGGACAGCTCTTCGATGAGGGCCACTGCCTCTTCGAGCTCCGGGATGCCTGCGGTGACGACGACGCCGTCGATGGCGGCACCCGCTGCGCGAGCGCGCTGCACGATGCGGCGTCCGCCGAGCTGCAGCTTCCACAGGTACGGATCGAGGAAGAGGGAGTTGAACTGGATGGCGCGGCCGGGCTCGAGCAAAGTCGAGAGCTCGGCGACGCGATCGGTGAAGATGTCCTCGGTGACCTGGCCGCCACCGGCGAGTTCGGCCCAGTGGCCTGCGTTGGCAGCTGCGGCAACGATCTTCGCGTCGACCGTCGTCGGCGTCATGCCGGCGAGCAGGATCGGCGAACGTCCGGTCATCTTCGTGAAGGAGGTCTCGACCACGACGCGACCGTCGGGCAACGTGACCGGCGTGGGGGCGAAGGCAGACCACGCGGGCTGGACCTCGGGACCAGCTCCTGGCGTGAGCAGATTGCGGTGGCCCCCGCGCGAGGACGCGGCGATGATGCCAACACCCTGTCCACGCAGTGCCGGAGTGGTCATGCGGGTGAGCAAGTCACCTGGACCGAGATCGAGGATCCAGTCGGCACCGGCATCGACGACACCGTCGATGGCCTCGACCCAGTCCACGGAGTCCACGAGGATCTTCTGCGCGAGGTCGCGTGCGAGCTCGACGTCGAGTCCACAACGCTGCGCCCACGCGCTGACGAGTTCCACGGCGTCTTCCAGGGCGGGGTGGTGGAAGCCGATCTCGACCGGAAGCTGCTCGAAGACGGGAGCGAACACGGCACCGCCACGCTTTTTGGCGTCGCGGTCACGCTCTTCCTCGGCAGCGATCTGCTCGCACTTCTCCTGCACGCGGGCCAGCTGGGCCGGCGGTCCCGAGAGTACGACGCGGCGTCGGCCGTTACGGATGGCGAGGGCGGCTGATCGCTCCGGCGCTCCGGCAATGGCGAGCTCGGCGATGATCGTCTGGAGGCGTGCGGGTTCGACGTTGGCAACCGAAACCATCGGCGCGCGGTCTCCGGCACCGATGATGCCGCGGCGGCGGCCGACGAGACCTGCTGCGGCACCGACGAGTTGGGCGATCGCGAGGAAGTTCGCGTCTTGCGCACCGTCGGCTGCGACGGACTCGGCGGCGATGAGACCCTGCGAGTGTCCGACGACCTGGACGGGCGGGGTCTGGGCGGGATCGAGGCCCTGCAGCTTCAACGCACGCAGCGCTGCGACCTGCGTGAGGAATACCCCGGGAAGCGAGACGGCGGCGGACGTCAGTGCAGCCTCGGACGGTCCGTACGAGCCGACGGCGTCATCGTCTGCGAGGTCCTGCTCGAGCATCCAGCCGATGGGGTCGAACCCGACCGAGCGGACGACCAGCAGCTCGTCCGCAACGGGCGCGAGAGTTGCTGCAGCCTCGTTGACGAGATCGGTCAGCTCGGGCTCGAGCGCGGAATCGCGAGCCAATTCTTCGAGCGAGCTGAGCCACGGTGCACCCTGGCCACCGAAGGCCAACGCGTAGGGCTCGCCCGCGGCGAAACGATCTGCCAGAGTCCGAGAGCCGCCATTGCTTCTAGGGGATTTGTCTGCGTTGCCGGTGCTTCGCGAGCCTCGTCCGTGTGATGGTGTGCTCTCGTTGATCGTCAAGGCTGAAGATTCCTCTCGTGGACGCCTCGGGGGGTCGGGGCGTTCGCTGTGTCGGCTGCCCGAGTGCGTCGTGGGCTTTCGGGGCAGAAGCGGTGAGCCGGTCCTTCGACAGGTCTCTTCCGCGCTGCTCAAGGTTGACACAAAATCATGAGGAAATCCTCAGGTTTGCTCGGACGTCCGAGTGCTACCAGCGAGTACGCCCTCGAGAGAGGCTTTACTTTCCGTTTACCCGACTCGCTGGTAACCCACATCGACGCTGGCGAGGGGACTGCCCGAGGCACCGAAACATGAGGAAACCCTCGCATTATTCGTTATCTTTTCGTGATGTGATCTCGAGCACATCCTGGCAACGAGCAACGTTGTCGGTGGGCTCCTCTACGTTGTGCGATCGAGCCACTCACCGAGAGAGTGGTCGACGAAATCCGGGGGGAATTCATGTATTCATCGGTAACGGACATCTGCACTGCGGACGAACTGAACGCAATGCTCACACATATCGAATCGTTTGTGTCACAGTCGCGTTCGCCGCACTGGACACCCGGGTGGCGGGGCGAGTGCGAGGTGGCGTTGCTCGACGCGATCTTCTCCGCCCGCGCACCCTACGGGGGACCCGACAGCGGGGTCCGCGCGGTGATCCAGCGGTGGCGGTCGCATCGCGGCGATAACCGACTCGACGACTTGACAACCCTTGCTGAACTGATCTCGGATCCGGATCGACTCGTGGAGATCCTGTCCAACCGTCAGCTCGTTCCAGGGAACAGCCGAACCAAGGGTGCTGCAGCCGCTGTGGCAGCACAGACCTTGGTCTCGGTGGGGTTGATCCGTTCGGCCGACTTCGAGCGGCACACCGACAAGCAATTCGACGCATTCCGCACGATCCCAGGCCTCGGAGAGACCACCTGGGAGTGCATGCTCATGCACCTCGGAGTGCGAACCGACAAGGCGGCACAGCACCTGCACTCGTTCGTCGCCGACGCACTGGAGCCACTCCACCAGGACCTCGCTGCCGGCATCGCCGAGGACCGTTCCCCCGTCGTCCTCGCAGCCGCAGCGCATGCACTCGACACAGATGTCGCCTCGCTCGAGCACGCAGTCTGGCGCTATCAGCACAAACTACGCAGGCCGAGACGGAGACACTCCGAAACAGGTCAATCCGGGGCGGCACTTCGATCGGCGAGCTGACTGCGCGTCATCATCGCCTCCACTCCGTCGAGAATGCACTCCAACCCGAACCGGTAGGCGTGCACCGGGTCGCTGGCGGCGTCGTAGGACGTCGCCGCGGCCGTCCCCACCCGCGACGACACCGGGAAGCGTTCGCGGTCCATCACCCGTTCGAGAATCGGTGCGGTCGCAGCCCACCACTGGGCGTCGGACATGCCCGACTGCTCCTTCACTCGAGTGACGGCGGCCAGGGCTCGCGCGGTGCCGGATACATGGGTGAGCACGAGCGTGAGAACGGAGTCGATCTCGATGTCGCTCAGGCCGGTGTGGCCGAGGGGGCGTAACTCGGCCTCGTACTTGTCGTTGGTGTGCGGCCCGAGCACGGGCCGAGTCCCCTCCGCCTCCAACAACCACGAATGTCGTTGATACAGAATCCAATTGCGCTCGGCAACGAATCGCATCGCGGGACGCCACCCGCCGGGCACGGAGGACGGCTCGTCGACGTCGGAGTACAGGCCCGCAAGCGCTCGATCGATCATCAGGTCGGCCAATTCCTCCCGACCCGGTACGTGCGTATAGAGCGACATCGCGCCGACACCGAGATGCTCGGCCACGTTGCGCATCGACACGGACTCGAGACCGCTCGCATCGGCCAGTTCGATGGCGGCGTCGACGATCGCGTCCACGCTCAATCCCGTTCGACTCGGTTTGGCATCGACTCGCCACAGGAGCCCTAGCGTCCGGGCCGGGTCGAAGGGAACGTCCTTTTTCGATGCCACTCGCCGAGTGTAGCGACACCGTACGGTGTACACCTGCACCGTTTGCCTACGGGCTGTTCAGGTGGGCAAGCAGGCCGCCTCCCCGTGCCGGTGACAGAAGCCATCGAGGTTGTAGACTTCATCGGCACGCGCGAGTGGCGGAATTGGCAGACGCGCTGGATTTAGGTTCCAGTGTCTCAGGACGTGGGGGTTCAAGTCCCCCCTCGCGCACCACATATGCGTCGGCTGTTTTCGATGAGTGAAGGCGGCTCGAAGGCTCCGAACTTCGACTGCAGTGGCGCGCAACCGATCTCGGTTGGACCCGCGGTGAGGGACCCGTCATCGAAGGATCGGCGGGCACCCTGGCGCTGGTGCTGACCGGACGCAGTAGCGCGCTCGCCGACGTCACCGGACCCGGTGCCGAGCAACTCGCCGAGGCACGCGCGAACCGTCGTCGAACGTAGGAAAACCGGAGCGGTCATGGCGAGAATCACCGCTGAGGGGCCGCACGCGACTACCTCCGGTAGTAGTGCCTCCGGTAACGTCGAGGGGTGACCTCACCCCGCCCGAACCGCCGACCTGCGCTTATCGCGCTGGTCATCGTGTCTGCGGCGGTTTGCCTCGGCCTCGGCTGGTGGCAATGGGAACGCTTCGAGGCGGTCGGCGGCAACGGTCAGAACCTCGGATACGCATTCCAGTGGCCGCTGTTCGCAGTCTTCGTGGTCTACGCCTACCGCAAGTTCGTCCGCCTCGAGGACGAGGACCCCGAGGAGGCCGCTGCGGCCAAGCCCGACGGGCCCACCGAGGTACCCCTCGATCTGCTCCCCCAGCGGCATGCGCCGGCGGCCGACGCTTCCGACCTCGACGATCCCGAGGCCCGGCAACTACTCGAATACAACAGCTACCTCGCGGAGCTGAACGAATCCCGCGGGACCGACAGGAGCACCACGTGAGTTCGGCACCGGACAAGACGCAGGCGTCTGCGAACAAGACCCAGAAAATCGCTTCCGCGTTGCTGCGCTACCGCGTTCTGGCGTACGCCACGGGAATTTGGCTGTTGGTTCTCGTGACCGAGATGGTCGCGAAGTACATTTTCGAGGTCGAGAACGTGCCCAATTGGATTGCCGTCGTGCACGGTTGGGTCTACCTCGTGTACCTGGTGTTCACGATCGACCTCGCCATCAAGGTACGGTGGCCGGCCGGCCGCACCATCGGCACCCTGCTCGCCGGAACCATCCCGTTCCTGTCGTTCTACGTCGAGCACAAGCGCACCAAGCAAGTCAAAGCCGACTTCGCCGTCTGACGTCAGCAGCTGATCGGCTGCGCGTTGTTCGGATCCAGTGCGTTCTGCACCAGCCGCTGAGCCACCGGATCGTACGAGATTCCTGTGTGCTCGACGACGTTGTTCGGGCACACGTCCTGCAACACCACGTTCGTATTTCCCGCGCCGCTGAGCAGGGAGGCCGTGTACGGAATGACGATCTCGTCGTAGCGCGTGGCGATGGTGGTGTACTCGATGCCCGGCACGGTGTCGCTGCCCTCGTTCAGTCGCCCGAGCACGTCGTCCTGCACCGGCGGGCCCGCAGTCGGGTAGTTCGGCGGAGACAAGGCCACGATCCGCGCGACCGTGCGGTCTCCGCCGAGGAAGCGGGCGTAGTAGCGCGGCACCGTGCCACCCTTCGAGTGGCCGACGATCGACACCTTCTGCGCACCCGTCGCCGCGAGCACGGAATCGACGAACGCCGACAGTTCCGCAGCACTGTCGGGGATCGGTTCGAGCGCGCCGAGGGCCTGCACCGGCGCGGTGTTGCCGTAGTCGATCGCAAACACGCAGTAGCCGGCGTCGGCCAGCTTCGGCGACAGCGATGCCCAGTTGTCGTAGGAATTCTCCAGGAAGCCGTGCACCAGTACCACCGGCTCCGGATGCTGCGCACTGGGAACACACGAGAAGTCGTTCGAGCCAGGAGGCGTCACTCCCGGATGCACGATCGAGTAGGCGAAGGCCTCGGCGAAGGAGCCCACAGCCGGTGCCGCGGAGGCCGGAATACCCGTCGAGCACAACGCGGCCGCGGCGAACACCACCGCTGCCCGCGTCAGAGCAGTTCGGGTCACCACGAGCTACAGCCCCGCCAACTCTTCGAGGGCCGGAATCAACTGTCGCAGCGCGCGACCGCGATGTGAAGCTGCGTCCTTCTCCTCCGGACTCAGCTGAGCGGCGCTGCGGCCCTCACCCTCGGGCACGAAGACGGGGTCGTAGCCGAAGCCGTTCTCCCCCTGCGGCTCTCGGCTCACCACACCACGCCACTCGCCGCGGACCACAGTCTCGGTACCGCCGGGAATCACCAGGGCGCACGCCGAGACGAATGCGGCTCCGCGACGCTCGTCCGGGGTATCGCTCAGCTGCGCCAGGACCAGCGCCGTATTGGCCTCGTCCTGTCCGTGCGTACCGGACCACCGCGCCGAGAGCACTCCTGGCATCGCGTTGAGCGCGTCGATTTCGATTCCGGAATCGTCTGCCACACAGGGCAACCCGGTAGCAGCCGCCCCGTCGCGCGCCTTCGCGAGTGCATTGTCCTCGAAGGTCGCTCCGGTCTCGGGCGCTTCCGGGAACGGCGGCACCTCGTTCAGGCCCACCAGTTCGATTCCGGCCACTCCGGCGGCGTCGAGCACGCGCCGGAGTTCGCGCAGCTTCTTCGCGTTTCGGCTCGCTACCAGAAGCTTCGAGTCAGGCACCGAACTTCTTCTTCGACTCTGCGGCCGCGGGCTCGGGCAGGATGCCGGGGTACGGCAACGCAAGGGCTTCCTTCTGCACCTCGAACAACTTCTCGATGCCGACGAATGCGGAGTCGAGCAACTTGTCGAGTGTGGTGCGCGGGAAGGTGGCACCCTCGCCGGTTCCCTGGATCTCCACCAGTGTGCCGGTGTCGGTGGCGACGACGTTCATGTCGACCTCGGCGCGCGAATCCTCCTCGTAGGGCAGGTCGAGGCGCACCCGCCCGTCGACGACACCGACGCTGACCGCGGCGATCATGCACGAGATCGGCTGCGGATCGGCCAAGCGTCCCGCTGCGCGCAGGTAGGTGACCGCGTCGTGGAGAGCCACGAATGCTCCGGTCACGGCCGCGGTACGGGTTCCGCCGTCGGCCTGAAGAACATCGCAGTCGAGGGCGATGGTGTTCTCGCCGATCGCAGCAAGGTCGATGCATGCTCGCAGTGAGCGTCCGACCAGACGCGAAATTTCCTGGGTGCGTCCGCCGACCTTGCCCTTGACGGACTCGCGACCGTTTCGGGTGTGCGTCGCGGCGGGGAGCATCGCGTATTCGGCGGTGAGCCAGCCGAGGCCGGACCCCTTTCGCCAGCGCGGTACGCCCTCCTCGACACTCGCCGTGCACATCACCCTGGTGTTGCCGAACTCCACCAGCACCGACCCTGCCGGGTGGCTGGTGAATCCGCGGGTGATCTTGATGGTGCGGAGCTCGTCGTCCGCCCTGCCGTCTTCTCGTCTGGACACGACTCGAAGCCTAGCGCGTCGTCAGACGGTGAATACGTCCCCTGGGAGAACCGCGTGCACCGGTCCGCTGAACTCCGCCTTCGCCTCGGCGATCACGTCCTCACGCGAGGTCCACGGCGGGATATGCGTGAGCAACAGCTCCCCCACACCGGCCTCACGTGCGATACGGCCCGCCTCGGTGCCGGACAGGTGAACGCCCTCCGGTCGCTCGGGACTGTCGGTCCACGACGCCTCGCACAGGAACATGTCGGCCCCGTGCGCCAGATCTCGCACTGCCTGGCACATTCCGGTGTCGCCGCTGTACGCGAACGTGCGGCCTTCCGCTGTGGTGACGCGCATGCCGTACGACTCCGGCGGGTGAAACACCTGTCGCGTGAGAATCGACAGCTTTCCGAACTCCACGGTGCGGCCGTCGACCCAGCGGCGCAGGTCGATGGTGTCGGACATGTCGTCGATCTGCCCACCGCACTCGGCCGAGGCGACTCCGAGCCGAAATGCAGTGTCCTTGGGCCCGTAGACGATCGCTCGCCCCTCCGGCGGATTGGGATGGTAGCGACGCCACACCAGCAGCCCCGGAACATCGAGGCAGTGATCGGCGTGCAGATGCGAGAGCAGAACGCTCACGTCTCCCGGGTCGGCGTAGCGCTGCAACGCCCCGAGGATGCCGGGACCGAAGTCGAGGACGACCGGCGCGGTCTCCGCTTCTTCCAGCAAGTAGCCCGACGCGGGCGAATCGGGTCCGGACACACTGCCCGAACATCCCAGGACGGTAATTCGCATGAAAGCCATGCTGCCACGCCGAGTGCGTCACTCGAAACGTTCGGGCAGTATTCACAGCGCGAGTCGGCGAAATTCACCGCCGACCACAGGTGTGTCTGCAGTTACCTCGCAACTACAGAGTGGGCCGTTCGAGCGATTTCGCGCGCGCCCGCTCCGCTCGCGCGTCTGCCGACAACAGGCGAGCGGCAACCACTCCGCCCACGGCACCGAACAGATGGCCCTGCCACGAGATATTCGGATCACTGGGTAGCACTCCCCACAGTGCGCTTCCGTACAGGACGAACACCACGACCCCGACGCCCAGCTGTCCGAGCTTGCGGGTGAAGAATCCCCGAACCAGCAGATACGCGATGAAGCCGAAGATCAGAATCGACGCGCCGATCGTGTTGGTGTACGAACCGGCAGTGAGCCAGGTACCGAAACCGCCGACCACCCAGATGATCCCGGTCGCAGCCAGACCGCGCGCAATTCCGGAGAGCAACACCAGAAACCCGAGTACGACGATCGGCACCGTGTTCGCGATCAGATGCTGCCAGTCGTCGTGCAGCACCGGCGCGAACAGGATTCCCCACAACCCGTCGACCGATCGCGCCTCGATGCCGTTGCGTTCGAGTCTCGATCCGCTGGCCACATCGATGATCTCGATGATCCACAACAGTGCGGTGAATGCCCCGATGACGATGGCGGCCTGCATCCAGACCGGCCGCTCACGCTCGCCGGGACGGTTACTGATCTCGCTCATGATCGCCTCCACCCTTCGCTCACACCAACGGTACCGGGCAGGAACGTCTCGTGACCTGCGCTCACTCTCGCGAATCGGCGAACGCCGACGAGAAGATCTGGCGGTACGTGGGGATGCCGGCCACCGAGGTGGCGTCGAGCACGGCCCGGACGATGGCCCGCTCGACGACGATCGCCGCGGCTTCGGTGACCGCCGCGAGCACCGGGAGTTCTGCTGAGAACGCAGCGGGAACCGAGGACTCGGCTGTCACGGGTCTGATGCCCGTGGACGCGGCGAAGATGGTGTCGCCATCGAGCGGCGAGTGTGCCGGTCGGATGGCCCGGGCCAAACCGTCGTGACCGGCGACGGCAATCCGCTTGCACGACGCCGACGACAGCTCCGCATCCGTGGCAACCACACCGATCGTGGTGTTCAGCGCGGTGCCCTTGGGTTCGAGGGCGAGCGCAGTCGAGAGCTGATACGCATCGGGCGGGCGCATACCGAACGCTGCCGATCCGAGCGTGCCGACGCCCCACAGCAGGCCGGTGCGCGGATCGAACACTGCGCCCACCGGATTGGCCACCATCAGCGCCGCGACCGTGACCCCGTCGGCCGGACCGCCCTCGATCACCGTGCTGGCCGTACCGACGCCGCCCTTGAGAACTCCAGCGCGGGCACCGACACCCGCGCCGACCGATCCCGTCGCGAAGTCGGTTGCCGCTGCCGCCGCGGCGAGATAGCCGAATTCCGGCGTGGGCCGAGCAGCCCAGTCGCCGACCGGAAGATCGAAGATGACCGCAGCAGGCACGATCGGAACAACGTGGTCCGGACTGCCCATCGCAATGCCCTGGCCGTGCTCTTCGAGCCATCGCATGACGCCATCGGCCGCGGCGAGCCCGTACGCACTGCCTGCGGTCAACAGGATCGCGTTGACGTGCTGAACGGAATGACTCGGATCGAGCAGATCGGTCTCGCGCGTTCCCGGCCCTCCGCCTCGAACATCCACTGCGGCCGTTGCGCCCCCGAGGGCGCGCACCACGGTGCAGCCGGTGGCCGCGCCGGAACCCATGGTGGCATCGTCGTCGCGTTCGTGATGGTGACCGACCAGCAGACCCGCCACGTCGGTCAGGGAATCCCGCGGTCCGGGAGTCTGGAAAGCAGCAGTCACGCGTGCGTCCTAGGGAATGAGGACCTGCACGAGTGAATCCTGCATCCAGGTCAGCCAGTGATACACGTCGAGATGCGGAGCGCGGGGGTCATCCTCGTCGAGCACGTCGGGAGTGTCCGCGCTGATGCCCAGCGTGGTGCCGAGCGCCAGCCTCACGTCGTTGAGGCCAGTCAACCATGCGTCCGCCTGCTCCTGGGTGAGCACGATCTTGCCGCCGGCATCGGGGAGAGTGGCAAGGATCATCGATCCCGCAGCCAACTTCTCGTCGATGATCTCGGGCTCGTGGAGTCCGCGCAACGCACCGTTGAGATCTGCCGGGTCTTCCTCGTCACGATTGGGGTCCGCGCGGTGGAAGTCCGGCAGCAATCGAGCCAGCGCGGCGTCCTCGGGCGGGCTGTTGTGCCCGGTACGCAGCCCGGTCAGTGCAGCGAGCTCGTCGGCGGGGGCAGCGGCAGAACGATCGCGCAGCAATCCGAGGACGGAACCGACCAGCGACCGGAGCACGGCGGCCTCACGGGCGTCGATCTCGGATTTGATCTTGACTCCGGACAACGAATTCCGTCTCGTCCACGTGCGCACTATTGCTGATGTCCCGTCTCGGAAAGTTGGTGGCTGTCGACTACTTGTCCTGCTGCATGGTGGCCCACAGCCCCGCCGCGTGCAGCCGTCGAACATCGTTCTCCATCGCGTCACGTTCACCGCTCGACACAACGGCCTTGCCTTCGGAATGGACCTGCATCATCAGCTCGGTTGCCTTGGCCTTGCTGTAGCCGAACAGCTTCTGGAACACGTAGGTCACGTAATGCATCAGATTGACGGGGTCGTCCCAGACGATGGTGACCCATGGAGTGTCGTGGGATTCGTCGGCAGCAACGGCTTCGGTCTGGGCCGGAACCGCTTGCGGTGACGCAGCGACGACCTCGGGTGCCGAGAAGCCGTCCACGGGCAGAAGCGATCCATCCACCGTCAACCAAGGCATGGCAACAGGGTACGGCGTATCGGGCCAGCCTCCCGCGCTCGCCCCTGCGCTCGTAGTGTGGGCGAGGTGAGCAACGACGCGACCACCGATCACGCGAGTTCCAGCAACGGCGTCAGCACTGCCCTGCTGACCGATCAATACGAGTACACGATGTTGTCGGCGGCGCTGGCCAGCGGATACGCCGATCGCATCTGCAGCTTCGAGGTCTTCGCACGACGGCTACCAGGGGGTCGTCGATACGGAGTCCTGGCAGGCACCGGACGCATTCTCGACGCGATTGCGCGCTTTCGATTCGGCCCGGACGAGTTGCGTATCGTCTCCCGATTCCTCGACGCCGACACCGTCGAATGGTTGCGCAACTACCGCTTCACCGGCGACATCGACGGTTACCGCGAGGGCGAGCTGTATTTCCCCGGCTCCCCCGTGCTGACCGTCCGCGGCACGTTCGCCGAGTGCGTCGTCCTCGAGACCGTCGTGCTCTCCATCCTCAATCACGACAGTGCCATCGCATCCGCGGCAGCGCGGATGGTCGCATCCGCCAAATCCCGACCGATCATCGAGATGGGATCGCGGCGCACCCACGAGGAAGCTGCCGTCGCCGCCTCACGCGCGGCGTACCTCGCCGGATTCACCGCGACGTCCAACCTCGAGGCCGTCCGCAGGCACGGCGTGCCGGGCGCGGGCACGTCGGCGCACGCCTTCACGCTGCTGCACACCACCGCCGACGGCCCGGACGAACGATCCGCCTTCGCGGCGCAGGTGCGAGCACTCGGAGTGAGCACCACTTTGCTCGTCGACACCTACGACATCACCCAGGGCGTCGCCAACGCCATCGAGGTGGCCGGGCCCGAGCTCGGCGGTGTCCGCATCGACTCGGGTGACCTCGGTGTGCTCGCACGTCAGGTCCGCGACCAACTGGACGCCCTCGGCGCACCGAAGACCCAGATCGTCGTCTCGGGCGACCTCGACGAGTACGCCATCGCCGCACTGCGCGCCGAGCCGGTCGACTCCTACGGCGTCGGCACCTCGCTGGTCACCGGTTCCGGTGCCCCGACCGCGGGCATGGTCTACAAGCTGGTCACCGTCGACGGCATCCCCGTCGCCAAACGCAGCAGTCACAAAGAATCGCGCGGGGGCACCAAGGCGGCCTTGCGCACTGCGCGTCGCACCGGCACCGCAGTCGAGGAAATCGTGCATCCGTTCGACGCTCCCCCGACGGTCGAGGACGATCTGACGGTGGAGACGTTGACCACGCCGTTGGTCCGCGGCGGCGAACCGGGCGCCGACCTGCCGACGCTCGCCGACGGCCGTGACCTGCTGGCCCGACGCCTGGTCAGCCTCCCGTGGGAGGGCTTGAAACTGTCTCAGGGCGAGCCGGCGATTCCCACGCGCTTCGTCGAGGCGTAACCGCGGTGTCGGTACCGAACCGGGTGGGCGATCGGCAGTAGTCTTCTTCGGTGCCGTCGAAGACCGAGTTGCCCACCGTTCCCGCTCTCCTGCAGGTCGCGGTGCACTCGCTCGGCGGCAAGGAACGCAGCAATCAGCTGACGATGGCCTCGGCGGTGGCGCACTCGATCGACACCGGTGAGCATCTCGCAGTACAGGCAGGCACCGGCACCGGCAAGTCCCTCGCCTACCTCGTCCCGAGCATTCGGCACGCAGTGGAATCCGGCAAGACCGTCATCGTCTCCACGGCGACCATCGCGCTGCAGAGGCAGTTGGTGGACCGCGACCTACCGCGCCTGTCCGACGCCTTGACCGAGGCAGTCGGCCGTCGACCGAAGTTCGCAATCCTCAAGGGCCGCAACAACTATCTGTGCATGAACAAGATCCACACCGGCGCCGCGCAAGAAGCACCGGACGCCGAGTTGTTCGATCCGTTCGCCGTCTCGCGCATGGGCCGCGAGGTGGTACGGCTGACGAAGTGGTCGTCCGAGACCGAGACCGGCGACCGCGACGACGTGGTACCCGGGGTCAGCGACCAGGCCTGGCGTCAGGTCAGCGTCACCGCCCGTGAATGCCTGGGCAAGTCCCGCTGCCCGGTCGGCGAGGACTGTTTCGCCGAGCGCGCCCGTACCGAGGCAGCGCAAGTCGACGTGGTGGTCACCAACCACGCCCTGCTCGCGATCGACGCGATCACCGGCATCCAGATTCTGCCCGAGCACGACGTGGTGGTCGTAGACGAGGCGCATGAACTGGTCGATCGAGTGACCGGCGTTGCCACGGAGGAACTTTCGGCCGCAACCGTCACCGCAGCGGCGCGTCGTAGCGCAAAGCTGATCGAAGAGGACACGGTCGACCAACTCGAAGGGGCAGCCGAGAACTGGGCGGCGATCCTGGACGAGCTGCCCCCGGGCCGCTGGCAGTCCCTGCCCGACGGCGTCGGCCCCGCGCTCGCCTCCATTCGCGACGCGGCCTGGGCAGTACGCACCGCGATCGGCCCCAACAAGCAGGGCATGGCGAACAGCGATCCCGAGGCCGCCGCGGCTCGCAGCGCCGCACTCGTCGCTGTCGACGAGGTCCACGACAGCGCCGTCCGGGTCCTCACGGCGTTCGACGAACCCGATCCCGCCAAGCGCAAGGACGTCGTCTGGCATGCCGTCGACGATTTCCGTGGCAACGTCAAACGCACCGTCCGCATCGCACCGCTGTCGGTGGGCGGACTGCTGCGTGCGCGCTTGTTCGCCGAATCCACCGTCGTGCTCACCTCCGCGACCTTGACCGTCGGCGGATCGTTCGACGGGTTGGCCATCAACTGGGGCCTGCCCGCGGAGAAGCCGTCTCGCAGTGACACCGCGATGGCGTCGGGTGTGGAACCACCGTCCGACGCCGGGTCGATTCGCTGGAATTCGCTCGACGTCGGCTCGCCGTTCGACCACGCCAGGGCCGGCATCATGTACATCGCCAAGCATCTGTCGCCACCGGGACGCGACGGCCTCTCCAAGTCCTACCTCGACGAGATCGAGTCGCTGGTCAGCGCCGCCGGCGGCCGCACGCTCGGACTCTTCTCGTCCATGCGCGCGGCCAAGGCAGCCGCCGAGGAGATGCGCGAACGTCTGGACACGCCGATCCTGTGCCAGGGCGACGACTCCACCGGTGCACTGGTGCAGAAGTTCGCCGACGACGAGGCCACGTCCCTGTTCGGGACGCTGTCGCTGTGGCAGGGCGTCGACGTCCCAGGACCGTCGCTTTCCCTGGTGATCCTGGACCGCATTCCGTTCCCGCGGCCCGACGATCCCCTGCTGGTGGCCAGGCAGCAGGCCGTCGAATCCCGAGGCGGCAACGGCTTTCTCGCAGTCGCCGCCAACCACGCGGCCCTGTTGCTGGCGCAGGGCGTCGGCCGGTTGCTCCGCAGCGTCGACGACAAAGGTGTTGTCGCCGTTCTCGATTCGCGGCTCGCCACCGCCCGTTACGGCGGCTACCTGCGGGCCTCGCTGCCACCGTTCTGGGAGACCTCGGATCCGGAGGTGGTCCGCAAGGCCCTCACCCGTCTGGCCGGCCAGTAGCTGCCGCTACGGCGTCGCGACCAAACCGAGCTCGGCATCCGAGGCCAGACCGTGGTGATGCGGCAGCACCCGCACCGTGTATCCCACCGTGCCGCTGTGCGGTAGCCGTGTCTCGCCGGCATACACGTGCTCACCGCCCTCGGTTCCCACGTGTGTCATCGCCGTCGTGCGAATGTCGGTGAGGTTCTCCTCCTCGTCGACGCGCCCCACGACCGCCTGCACCACCACGTCCGAGGCGTCCAATCCACCGAGCGCAACGTTGGCGCGCAACGAGAGTTCCGCCCCGATCACCGGAGTGTCGGGCAGGCCTTCACTGTCGACGCGGGTGACTTTCACTGCGCCCCATGCCTGTTCGACGCGGCGGCGGTACGACGCGACGTCGATGGCACCGCGGTGATTCTCGGCCGACACCGCGCGGGCGGATTCGGCTGCAGGCGCGTAGTAGCCAAGCGTGTAGTCCTGAACCATTCTGGACGCCAACACTTTCGGGCCCAGTTGCTCGAGAGTGTGCCGCACCATCTCGATCCAGCGGCTCGGCACACCGTCGTCCCCGCGGTCGTAGAACTTGGGTAGCACCGCCTGTTCCAGAAGTTCGTAGAGCGCTGCGGCTTCGAGGTCGTCGCGTCGATTGTCGTCGGTGACACCGTCGGCCGTCGGGATGGCCCAGCCGTTCTCTCCGTCGTACATCTCGTCCCACCAGCCGTCGCGGATCGACAGGTTGAGGCCACCGTTGAGCGCGGACTTCATGCCCGAGGTGCCGCACGCTTCGAGCGGTCGCAGCGGATTGTTCAGCCACACATCGCATCCCCAGTACAGGAAGCGTGCCATGGACATGTCGTAGTCGGGCAGGAACACGATGCGGTGCCGCACATCGGCCTGATCGGCGAACCTGACGATCTGTTGAATGAGCGCCTTTCCGCCGTCGTCGGCGGGGTGCGACTTTCCTGCGACCACCAACTGGACCGGACGAACCGGGTCCAACAACATGGCCCGCAGTCGCTCGGGTTCACGGAGCATCAGGGTCAGACGCTTGTACGTCGGCACGCGTCGAGCAAATCCGACGGTCAACACGTTGGGATCGAAAACACCTGCAGTCCAACTGATTTCGGCTTGCGTGGAGCCGCGTTCGAGTGCCGACCGGCGCACTCGGCGTCGCACCTCGTCCACCAACTGCGCACGCAGAGCGTTACGTGTGGACCACACGCGCTCCGAGGACAGCTTCCCATCCTGCACCCATTCCCGCGCAGCCCAGGTCGGAGCGTGGACACCGTTGGTCACCGACCCGATCGGCACCTCGGATGCGTCGAACCCCGGCCACAGGCCGTCGAACATCTCGCGGCTGACGATGCCGTGCAGCTTCGACACCCCGTTTGCGCGTTGGCCCAAACGCAATCCCATGTGCGCCATGTTGAACACCGAGGCGTCGCTTTCGCCGCCGAGGGCGAGGATTCGATCCATCGGCAACCCCGGCAGCAGCGCCGAGTCCGAGCCGCCGTCCGAGCTTCCGAAGTAGTGCCGCACCAGATCGGCCGGAAACCGGTCGATTCCGGCGGGTACCGGGGTGTGGGTGGTGAAGACGGTTCCGGCTCGCACCGCCGCCAGCGCGGAATCGAAGTCCAGTGCGCCCGCAGTGACGAGTTCGCGAATGCGTTCGACACCGAGGAAGCCTGCGTGGCCCTCGTTCATGTGGAACACCTCGGGATCGGGCAATCCGTACGCATGGGTGTAGGCCCGGATCGCTCGAACTCCGCCGATACCGGCGAGTATCTCCTGCTTGATGCGGTGGTCCTGGTCGCCGCCGTACAACCGGTCGGTCACCCCGCGCAGCTCCGGGTCGTTGTCGGCGATGTCGGAATCGAGCAACAGCAGCGGGACGCGTCCCACCTGGGCGATCCACACACGGGCTCGCAGGACGCGAGATCCTGGCATCGACACGTGGATCAGCACCGGAGAATCACCGTCGTCGGTGAGCAACCGCAGCGGCAGACCGTGCGGATCGAGGGACGGGTAGCGCTCGGCCTGCCAGCCGTCGGCCGTCAGTGATTGCCTGAAGTAGCCCGAGCGATAGAGCAACCCGACACCGATCAACGGCAGGCCCAGGTCCGAGGCCGCCTTGAGGTGGTCACCGGCCAGAATGCCGAGTCCGCCGGAGTAGTTGGGCAGCACTTCGGTGACGCCGAACTCCATCGAGAAATAACCGATGCCCGACGGCAGAGCCCGTCCTTCGGCCAGCTCGTTCTGGTACCAGAGCGGACGCGCGAGGTAGTCGTGCAGATCCGCTTCGGCGGCGTCCAGCTCGGCCAGGAATCGCTCGTCGGCCGCCAGTTCCTCGAGTCGCGCAGGCTCGACGGCTCCGAGTACGGCCACCGGATCGCGTTCGAGTTCGGTCCACAGCAGTGGATCGATGTGCTCGAACAAATCCTGCGTCTGCGAGTGCCACGACCACCTGAGGTTTGTCGAGAGCTCGGCAAGGGCATTCAAGCGGGCGGGAAGATGGGCTCGGACGGTGAATCGACGCACGGCTTTCACAGAGTCGAACCCTACCCACGGACACCGGTATCGATGGGTGGCTTACGCGAAATCTCCTCGACCGCGCCGTTGCGGACAGTATGCGTCGGCGCACGCGCCATCTGCATTGCTGCACTACGGTTGACGAGTAGAAGCACACCAATATCGGCTCGACAAGAGGTTGCGCCCGCGCAGCCATACCTCTAGCGAAGAATGGAGTGTGAAGTGACAGGTCGACTTGGTATCGACAATGTCCTTCCAGATACGACGACCGGGAAGTACCCCGCGAAAGCGGTGGTGGGCGAGACATTTCCAGTCTCCGCCGACGTCTGGCGCGAGGGTCATGATGCAATTGCCGCCACGCTGTCGGTGCGCGGACCTGGAGGCAAGCTCGAACGCATCCCGATGACACCGGGCCGCGAACCCGACACCTTCGACGCGGTGTTCGTCCCCTCTCGGCCGGGTTACTGGATCTGCCGCATCGAAGCATGGAGCGATCCGATCAGCACCTGGCGGCACGCCGTCGAAGCCAAGCTCGGGGTGGGCCAGAGTGCTCACGAACTCGCCAACGATCTGGAGATCGGGGCGCGTCTGTTCCTGCGTGCTGCCACCGGGGTCCCTGCCGAGAGCAGGCAGATGCTCGCCGATGTCGCCGCTGCGCTGCGCGACACCGACCGCCCGCTGCCTGCTCGGGTCTCCTCGGCGTTCGCGTCGTCGGTGGCGGACTTGCTGTTCGATCATCCACTGCGCGAACTGGTCACTCGATCACGCGCGGTCAACGTGTGGGTCGATCGCAATCTCGCACTCAACGGTGCCTGGTACGAGTTCTTTCCCCGGTCGACCGGTGGGTGGAACGAGGACGGCTCTCCGCGGCACGGCACGTTCGCGACGTCGATCGAGCAATTGCCCCGCATCGAGCGGATGGGATTCGACATCGTCTACCTGCCGCCCATCCACCCGATCGGCACCATCAACCGCAAGGGTCCGAACAACACGCTGACCCCCGGTCCCGAGGACGTCGGGTCGCCCTGGGCGATCGGCTCGAAGGACGGCGGGCACGACGCCATCCATCCCGAACTGGGCACCGAAGACGATTTCCGAGCGTTCGTCGCCGCAGCACACGAGCACAACCTGGAGGTGGCCCTCGATCTCGCCCTTCAGGCCGCTCCCGACCACCCTTGGGCTGCAACACATTCCGAGTGGTTCACCGTACTACCGGACGGCACGATCGCATACGCGGAAAACCCGCCGAAGAAGTACCAGGACATCTACCCGGTCAACTTCGACAACGACCGACGCGGCATCTACGAAGAGGTGCTCCGCGTGGTTCGGTACTGGATCTCGCTGGGCGTCAAGGTCTTCCGAGTCGACAATCCACACACCAAGCCACCGGACTTCTGGGAATGGCTGATCGCCGAGGTCAAGAAGACCGACTCGGACGTATTGTTCCTCGCCGAGGCGTTCACCCGTCCGGTGCGCATGTACGGATTGGCACAGCGCGGGTTCACTCAGTCGTACACCTACTTCACCTGGCGTGTCGCGAAGTGGGAGCTGACGGAGTTCGCCGAGGAGCATGCTCGACGCGCCGACGATGCGCGTCCGAATCTGTTCGTCAACACCCCGGACATCCTGCACGAAAGCCTGCAGCACGGCGGGCCCGGAATGTTCGCTCTCCGAGCAGCTCTGGCGGCCACGATGGCTCCCACCTGGGGCGTCTACTCCGGGTACGAGCTGTTCGAGCATCAAGCCGTGCGCGAGGGCAGCGAGGAGTACCTGGACTCGGAGAAGTACCAGTTGCGTCCACGCGACTTCGAGGGAGCGCTCGCCCGAGGCGAGTCGCTCGAGCCCTGGATCACCACGCTGAACGCGATCCGTCGTGCCCATCCGGCACTGCAGCAACTGCGCAACATCCACTTCCACACCATCGACAACGATGCGTTGATCGGATATTCCAAGTTCGACCCGCAGACCGGTGACTCGGTTCTGGTGGTGATCAACCTCAATCCCTTCGGAGCCGAAGAGGGCACGATCCATCTGGACATGCCCGCACTGGGCCACGACTGGCAGGACACCCTCACGATCAAGGACGAAGTGAGCGGCGTCCACTACGACTGGGGCCACACCAATTTCGTCCGGCTCGAGCCCTGGACATCGGTGGCGCACATCTTCACGCTCCCCCACATCCCGTACCCGGCACGAATCGAACTGGCCTACCGCGGCAACCGAAAGTGAGTGGATTCAACGTGACCGAGAATCCGACGACGCCCGAAGACACCGTCGCAGCCCCGTCCGACAACGATCTCGAACTCATCGCTGCGGGTCGGCACTACAACCCGCATTCCGTCCTCGGTGCCCACCCGGTGCCGGGTGGAACAGCCATCCGCGCCCTCAAGCCCGACGCCGAGACAGTCGTCGCCCGTGTCGGCGGCGTCGACTACGCGCTGACCCACGTCGCGCACGGAGTCTTCTCGGCTCTGGTTCCCGTCGAGGACCTGATCGACTACCGACTGATGGTGACGTGGCCCGGCGGGCACGTCTCCGAATCCGCCGACGGATACCGGTTCCTGCCCACTCTCGGCGAGCTCGATCTGCACCTGTTCGGTGAGGGTCGGCACGAGCGACTGTGGGACATCCTCGGCGCACACCAGCAGTCGTACGCCACACCGGACGGTAGCGTCACCGGCACGTCGTTCGCGGTGTGGGCCCCCGCAGCCCAGGGTGTCACCCTGGTCGGCGATTTCGACGGCTGGACCGGCCGAAGCTGGCCGATGCGCGTGCTCGGATCGACCGGTGTGTGGGAACTCTTCGTCCCCGATATCGCACCGGGCGCGCTGTACAAGTTCCGCGTGCACGGCTCCGACGGTTCGGTCAAGGACAAAGCCGATCCGATGGCGTTCGCCACCGAGATTCCCCCGTCGACGGCCTCGGTCGTCACCGCGTCCTCGTACACCTGGAACGACGAGAAATGGCTCGATACCAGGGCAGGCATCGAGCCGACGCAGGCTCCGATGAGTGTCTACGAGATCCACCTGGCGTCCTGGCGACCGGGCCTGGGTTACCGCGAGCTCGCCGAGCAACTGGCCGAGTACATCACCGAAACCGGCTTCACCCATGTGGAACTGCTCCCCGTCGCCGAGCATCCGTTCGGCGGATCCTGGGGATACCAGGTGACGTCGTACTACGCACCCACGTCGCGCTTCGGTAGTCCCGACGATTTCCGCTACTTCGTCGATCATCTGCACAGTGCCGGAATCGGCGTCATCGTCGACTGGGTACCCGCCCACTTCCCCAAGGACGAGTGGGCCCTTGCCCAGTTCGACGGCGGCCCCCTCTACGAGCACGGCGACCCGCAGCGAGGTGAGCAACTCGACTGGGGCACCTTGGTTTTCGACTTCGGACGCCGCGAGGTTCGCAACTTCCTGGTCGCGAACGCGCTGTACTGGATCGACGAATTTCACATCGACGGACTGCGCGTCGACGCCGTGGCGTCGATGCTGTACCTGGACTACTCCCGCCCCGAGGGCGGCTGGTCGCCGAACATCTACGGTGGCCGCGAGAACCTCGAGGCCGTCACCTTCCTGCAGGAGATGAACGCGACGGTGCACAAGAAGCACCGCGGTGTCGTCACCGTTGCCGAGGAGTCGACGGCATGGCCCGGCGTCACCCGCCCGACCAACGTCGGCGGACTCGGGTTCAACATGAAGTGGAACATGGGCTGGATGCACGACACCCTCGGCTTCCTCGGGCGTGATCCGATCCACCGCAGCTACCACCACCACGAGATCACCTTCTCGCTCGTCTACGCGTGGAGCGAGAACTACCTGCTCCCGATCAGTCACGACGAGGTGGTGCACGGCAAGGGCACGCTGTGGACTCGGATGCCAGGCGACGACTACACCAAGGCGGCAGGCCTACGCGGCATGCTCGCTTACATGTGGGCGCACCCCGGTAAGCAACTGTTGTTCATGGGTCAGGAGTTCGGACAGACCCGTGAGTGGTCCGAGGAACGCGGACTCGACTGGTATCAGATCGACGAGGAACCTCTGCACAACGGCGTCAAAACCCTTGTGTCCGATCTGAACTCGACATACAAGTCCCACCCGACATTGTGGACACTCGACACCTCGCCGAGTGGTTACTCGTGGATCGACGCCAACGACACCGAGAACAACGTGCTGAGCTTTCTTCGGTACGGATCCGACGGTTCGGTCGTCGCGTGTATTTTCAACTTCTCCGGCAACGAGCACGGCAGCTATCGTGTGGGACTACCGGAACCCGGCCGTTGGATCGAGATCCTCAACACCGATGCAACGGAGTACGGCGGCTCCGGCATGGGCAACCTGGGTGAAGTGACGGCAACATCGCACTCGTGGCACGGTCGACCGGCATCAGGCCAGGTCGCACTACCCGCCAACGGGGCGATCTGGATCAAACTGGAGCAATAGACATGAGTGGCGGCCGCACACCCCGACTACTGGCTGCGGCCGCCACTGCAGGGCTCCTGCTGCTGACCTCGTGTGCGCAGACCGTCAGCGGGGACGCGAAGTCGATCTACGAGAACCCGTTCACCGTCGCCGGACTTCCGGTCACCAGCGGGCCGAGCGGGCCACGTCCCGGCGTTCCCGATTCGGCGATCACCGTGGAAAACGCCGAGGGCACCGACTCGGACGTCCTCGCCACGAACGCGATCGACGACATCCAGCAGTTCTGGGCTGAGCAGTACCCCAGTTTGTTCAAGGGCACGTTCACCCCGGTCTCGAAGGTCGTCTCGTGGGACGCGTCCGAGGACGAAAGATCGGGCATCAGATTCTGCGGAGACCGCACCGGCGGTATCCCCAACGCGGCCTACTGCACCCGTTACGATTCGATCGGGTGGGATCGCACCATCCTGCTCCCGGCGCTCGTCGACGCGTTCGGCCCGATGTCGGTGGTGATGGTGATCGCTCATGAATACGGACATGCCATTCAGCATCAGTCGGGCCTCGTCGGCGACGACACCCCGACCATCGTTGCCGAGCAACAGGCCGACTGTTTCGCCGGTGCCTTCATTCGGCACGTCGCCGAGAACGATGCGCCCCACTTCACGATCAACACCTCGGACGGACTCAACGGCGTTCTGGCCGCGACCGTCGCCGTGCGCGACGTCGATCCCAACGACCCCGAATCGGTACACGGCTCCGCCTTCGAGCGCGTCACCGCAGTGCAGATCGGCTTCAGGGACGGCGCGGCAACCTGCACCGGCATCGACGAGGCCGAAATCGATTCGCGTCGAGCATCGTTGCCGCAGAAGTTCACCGACGCCGACGAATCCGGCGAGCTACCGGTCACCGAGGACTCCCTCGGCGCATTCACCCGCTCGTTCGAGAAAGTGCTGCCCGTCTCCGCTCCGCCGAACATCGACTACGCCGGCTCCGACGTCGGGTGCTCCGACGCCGAGGCGACCGCGCCGGTGTCCTACTGCCCGTCGAGCAATACCATCGGCGTCGACGTCGAGGACCTGGCCGAACGCGGGCAGCCCGAGACCCCGCAGCGCGGGGACATCTTGCCGCTCAACGTATCCGGTGACTACAGCGCGTACGTGCTGTTCGCCTCACGCTACACACTCGCGGTGCAGAAAGAGGCAGGCCAGACGCTCGACGATCCGCAGACCGCTCTGCGCTCGGCCTGTCTGTCCGGGGTCATCACCGCGGCGATGAGCGTCGAGAACGGGGCGAAGGACCTCGAAGTCTGGCTCTCCCCCGGCGATCTCGACGAAGCCGTCTCGGGATTACTGAGCGACGGACTCGCCGCCAGCGACGTCAACGGTACGACGCTGCCGTCCGGGTTCTCCCGAGTCGATGCATTCCGCTCGGGAGTTCTCGGCGGCAAGCAGCTGTGCGACGCGCGCTACAGCTGAGCGTCGACTAGTACAGCGCCGAAGCGAGCTTGCGCCGAGCCGAGACCACCAACGGGTCGGCTGCGTCGAACAACTCGAACAGCTCGAGCAGACGGGTCCGCAAAGCCGTTCGATCATCGCCTGCGCTGATCTTGATTCCGTCGATCAGCCGAGCGAAGGCCTCCTCTGGTTGCTGACCGGCCATCTCCGCATCCGCTGCGTCGATCCGAGCCTGCACGTTTCCGGCGTCGGCGTCGGCGATTGCGATCGCGTCGGGTGCGAGGTTCTGCACGCGAGCCAGGAACTTGACCTGACGCAGTGCGGCGACGGCCTCGGTGTTCTTCGGCTCGGCGTCGATGATCGCCTGGTAGGCGGCCTCCGCCTTGTCGAAATCACCCTCGTCGATGGCCTCTTCGGCGGCGACGATGCGTGGGTCCTCGATCTCGGGCTCCGGTTCCGCGGCAACGACTCCGGGTGGGCCACTGAGCTTTCCGGCGGTCGCCTGCTCGACGGCCTGCAGCCACTGACGCAACTGCTCGTCCGATTGCGTGCCCTGAAAATCGGCGAGGGGCTGGCCGGCTGCAACGGCAACCACCGTCGGAATGGCCTGCACGCCGAATGCCTGTGCGATCTGTGGATTGGAGTCCACGTCGACCCGCGCGTGCACCCATGCACCGGCGGCCTCGACGGCCAGCTGTCCGAGCTGACGCGTCAAAGCCTGAGACTGCGGCGAACGCGCCGAACCGAGGTCCACGATCACCGGAACCTGCGTGGATCGCTGCAGAACCTCGGCCTCGAACGTCGCCGCGGTCACGTCCACGATCGGTGCCAGTCCTCCCGCCTCACCGGCGGATTCGGCCGCGGGAGCAGGTGCCGGACGGTCCTTGAGAACGGACAGGTCGACGGCACCGGCAATGGATGCGGGAACGACGGCTGAGGGGCGGGCGGGAGGACGGGAACCGGGTCGAGTCACGCCCTACAGTTTGTCACTAACGCGATGCGTCATCCACTGGCGGGCGGTGCCGGTGGATCAGGACGGAACCTTCGCCTCGGCTGCGGGACGGCCGGTGCTCAGCTCGGCGAGACGGCCGGTGCGCGCGGCCCAGATCTCGAAGATCACGGTGCCGAACGGCGGGAATGCCGCGACGAGCGCGAGCAAGGTTGCCTTGACGTCCCACTTCAGCTTCACCGCGGTCAGCACGGCTACTGCCAGGTAAACAACGAACACTCCGCCGTGGATCGGTCCGAAGATCTTCACGCCGATTTCGTTGCCGTCGGCGGGGATGTACTTGAAAGCCATTCCGATCAGCAGCCCGAGCCACGTGAACGCCTCGAGAACGGCGATGAAACGAAAGCGCTTTGCGGTGCTGCTCAGGTCGAGGAAGTTGTTCATGCCCGCTATTGTGCCCGGTTTGCTACGACAGAACGTAGTGGCTCTGGTCTCAGTACCTGTCCAGAGCCACTACGACGTCCTACGGCTTCGGCACTCGAACGATGAGGGCGTCGCCCTGTCCACCGCCGCCGCACAGTGCGGCTGCGCCCACTCCACCGCCGCGTCGCTGCAGCTCGAGAGCCAGATGCAAGGCGATGCGAGCACCCGACATGCCGAGAGGATGCCCGATCGAGATCGCCCCGCCGTTGACGTTGACGATCTCCGGATCGATGCCGAGCTCGCGGGTCGACGCGATACCGACTGCCGCGAACGCCTCGTTGATCTCGACGACGTCGAGGTCCTTCGGGTCGATGCCTTCCTTCTCGCACGCCTTGGCGATGGCGCGGGCCGGCTGCGACTGCAGGGTGGAGTCAGGACCTGCCACCACGCCGTGGGCACCGATCTCGGCGAGCCAGGTCAAACCGAGGGCTTCTGCCTTCTCCTTGCTCATCACCACGACGGCGGCAGCACCGTCGGAGATTTGGGAAGCCGATCCGGCGGTGACGGTGCCTGCTTTGTCGAAGGCAGGCCGCAGCTTGCCGAGGGAATCGACAGTGGTGTCGGCCCGAATGCCCTCGTCGGCGGTGAACTGGACCGGCTCACCCTTGCGCTGCGGGATCGATACCGGGACCACTTCGTTGTCGAAGACGCCGTTCTTCCACGCCGCAGCCGCCCGCTGATGCGAGGCTGCGGCAAAGGTGTCCTGCTCCTCGCGACTGATGACCTCGGTGGTCTGGTTGCGCTGTTCGGTCAGTGCGCCCATGGCCTGATCGGTGAAGATGTCGTACAGACCGTCGTAGGCGAGGTGATCGCGCATCGTGACATCGCCGTACTTGAATCCGGCGCGCGACTTCTCGAGCATGTGCGGTGCCTGAGTCATCGACTCCTGTCCGCCGGCGACCACGATCTCGAATTCGCCTGCGCGGATCAGCTGGTCCGCCAATGCAATGGCGTCGACTCCGGAGAGGCACACCTTGTTGATCGTCAACGCGGGCACGGTCATCGGAATGCCCGCAGCAACAGCAGCCTGCCGGGCTGGAATCTGGCCGGCACCGGCGGTGAGAACCTGGCCCATGATGACGTAATCGACCTGATCCGGCGCAACACCGGCCTTCTCGAGCGCACCCTTGATTGCGATTCCGCCGAGGTCCGATCCCGAGAAGTCCTTGAGTGCGCCCGAAAAACGCCCCACGGGCGTGCGAGCGCCGGCGACGATGACTGTTGTGGTCACGATTTCCTCCGAAAGTGTGAAGACGGCCTTGTCGAGATCAACGCTCCGACGCCCCCTACCGATACCGGCCGGGCGGAGCACCGAAACGCAGCTGGCGCTAACGTCATGGCCATGACCTCCAGCACGCAGTCTTACACGGGAGCTCCCCTGCGCTCCGACCTGGTGACAGCTATCGACCACGTGGGTATCGCCGTTCCCGATCTCGACGCCGCCATCACCTGGTACACCGAGCACCTCGGCATGGTTGCCGTGCACGAGGAGATCAACGAGGAGCAGGGCGTTCGCGAGGCGATGCTCTCGTTCCCCGGAGCCGGTGACAAGTCCGCTGCGCTGCAGTTGCTCGCTCCGATCGACGAGTCGTCCACCATCGCCAAGTTCATCGGTCGCAACGGCCCCGGACTGCAGCAATTGGCGTATCGCGTCACCGACATCGAGGAGATCTCGACCGAGTTACGCGCCCGCGGGGTTCGGTTGCTCTACGACGCCCCGCGACGCGGCACCGCCGACTCCCGAATCAACTTCGTCCATCCCAAAGATGCAGGCGGAGTGCTCATCGAACTGGTCGAACCGAACCCCGACGCGCACTGATCCAAGTCCGGCCGGGAACCGTATGGCTCTCTACTTGACTCACCGGTAAATTGACGGCCATGGCCATCGATCATGAACGCACTTCCACGGTGCAACTTCCCTTTTCCATCGTCCGGAAGGGGTTCGATCGCGACGAAGTCACCAACTACTTCGAGCGATTCGACGCCGAGCTACGTCTGACGACCGCCGACCGTGATGCGGCAGCAGCGCAGGCTCGTGATCTGGCCAAGCAACTCGACGATGCACGCGACGAGATCGACGAGCTTCGCAAGGACATCGACCGGTTGTCGGTGCCGCCCACCACCGCGGAGGGGATGAGCGATCGCATCTCCCGCATGCTGCGTCTGGCCTCCGATGAAGCGTCCGAGGTTCGCGCGAAGGCGCACTCGGAGTCCGAGGAGATGATTTCGGTCGCGCAGCAGGAAAGTGCGCGTCTTCGCGGGCGGCACGAGTCGCTGGTGGCCGAACTAGAGGAGCGTCGGACTGTCCTCGAGGCCGAACACAAGCAGACGATGGCTCAGGCGCGTACCGAGGCAGCCCGAGTGGTCGAGGCCGCCCAGGCCGAGCGCGACAAGCTTGCCGCCGAGTCCGAGGAGAAGCGCGCCAAGGTCCAGGAAGACTTCGAGATCACGATGGCAGAGCGCCGCACCAAAGTGCTCACCGCGCTCGAAGAACTCGAGGCGTCGAGCAAGGCCGACGCGACCCGACGCATCGAAGAGGCAACCACCGAGGCTGCTCGACGGCTCCAGTCCGCCAGCGAGCAGGCCGAGCGACGGATTGCGCACTCCAAGGAACTGGCCGAGGAGCTGCGGGTGCTGCGCAGCCGCGTTCTTGCCCAGCTGCTGGGAATCCGAGGTCAGCTCGATTCGGTTCCGGCCATGCTCGCCTCTGTCAATCGCGAGAGCGAACTGCTCGACAATCCCGACCCGACGGCAATCTTGAAGAAGGAAGAAGAGAAGGCGGCTGCGAAGGCGGAGGACGAAAAGGAGTCGGCCGAGTCCGCCTCCTGATCCGACTCATCTCGAATTCGTCGATCCGCGCCTGGCCTCCCCCGCTACGACCATCTGCGGGTGAGGCCTCGCGTGTTTCGGCCGGTCCAACATCCGGTGTGCCAGTGCCTGCGATTGTCCGCACCACCGAAATCGTCCGACGGCCACGCCACGATATGTGCGACGCCAGGGCGCACCTCGTGATCGCAGCCGGGGCATCGATACGTCTTGACGGCCTTGGCACCCGGAATCATCCGCGTCGTATACGTATCGCCGTCCGGACCGACCTCGACCCGATTGCCGCCCAACACAGAGTCGGTAGCCGGACCGAGATCGCTCGGTCCGCTCCGAGTCGGTCGGCGGGGTTGATTACGGCGAGGCACACGTCCAGTGTAGAGAACGGGTGCCTCGATGCCGACAGTCGTCAGAAAAGCCTGAACTCGGTGCTGTCGGTTCCCCGCAGGACGTCGTAGTCGAGTGTGAGACAACGAATGCCGCGGTCGGTGGCCAGCGTCTTCGCCTGCGGCTTGATCACCTGCGCAGCGAACACTCCACTGACCGGCGCCAGCAGCGGATCGCGATTGAGCAACTCCAGGTATCGAGTCAACTGCTCGACGCCGTCGATCTCGCCACGTCGCTTGATCTCGACCGCGACCGTTCCGCCATCGGCGTTGCGGCACAGCAGATCCACCGGCCCGATCGCCGTCATGTATTCACGTCGCACAAGCGTGTACCCGTCACCCAAGGTGCTCACGTGCTCGGCCAACAACTCCTGAAGATGGGCCTCCACACCGTCTTTCACCAATCCGGGATCGATACCGAGCTCGTGACTCGAGTCGAGCTCGACGTCGTCGATGGTGATCCGAAGTTCCTCGCCCGCCTTGTTCGTGACGATCCACTTGATCGTCTTGTCCTCGGTGGTCTCGACCAACCAGCAGGGCGGAGACATCCAGTTGAGGGGCTTGTAGGCCCGGTCGTCCGCGTGCACGCTGACCGATCCATCGGACTTGACGAGGAGCAGGCGGCGAGCGGACGGAAGGTGTGCGGTGAGGCGGCCGACGTAATCGACTTGGCAACGAGCAATAACTAGACGCACTCGACCACCTTAAGCCAGGGGCCCCGTTAGTCTGTGACGACCATGCCGCAATTGAGACGATCTGCCGCTCCCCTTGGTTCCCGACTGCTCGGCGACACTACCGAATCACCACGCCGACGACGGATCCGAATCCAGGTGCTGCTGACCGTTTTTCTGATCCTGTCGAACTTGATCGGCGCGGTCATCGTAGGTGTGCTGATCAGTGTCGTCGTTCCGGGCCCTGACGTCCTGAAAATGGATCGCTACTGGTGGGTCAACTTCATCGTCGTCCCGGTGTACGTCCTTCTTGCCTTCCTGGTCGGCGTCGTCTGGGGCACCACTCGTGCTCTCAGGAGTCTGCGGTGGGGCATCGAGGATCGCCAACCCACCCGATCCGAGCAGGTCGCGACCCTCGCAATGCCGTGGCGCCTCACACGTATGCAAGTTGCACTGTGGACTGGCGGGTTGCTCTTGCTGACCACCATCGACGGCATCATCGATCCGCAATCGATTCCCAAGGTTGCGTTCACGATCGCCGCGGGCGGCACCGTTGTCTGCGCGTTCAGCTACCTGCTCAGTGAGTTCGCGCTCCGCCCTATCGCGGCTCGCGCCCTGGAGGCAGGCGACCCACGACGAATCCGTATCGCCGGCGTCATGGGCCGCTCTATTCTCTCGTGGTTGCTCGGAACCGGCGTTCCGGTCTCTGGGCTGATGATGATCGCGGTGTTCCGCTTCCTGAGACCCGAGACGACGTCCGCTCAACTGGCTGTCTCGATCCTGGCGCTCGGCGGCATCACCATCGTCTTCGGATTCGCGCTGACCGTACTCGGCGGCTTCGCGACAACCTCTCCCATCAACAACGTGCGCGCAGGAATGGCCGAGGTGGAGAAGGGCAACATGGATGTCCGTCTCGCGGTGTACGACGGCACCGAGCTTGGCGAGCTCCAGAGCGGGTTCAACCGAATGGCGGAGGGTGTGCGTGATCGCGAGAAGATCCGCGACCTGTTCGGGCGACATGTCGGACAGGAAGTTGCCGAGAAGGCGTTGCAGTCCGACAGCGAACTCGGCGGCCAGGAACGCGACATCGCCGTCTTCTTCATCGACCTCGTTGGCTCGACCGAATTGGCGGCGTCCCGGCCACCAACCGAGGTCGTGCACCTGCTCAACCGATTCTTTGCAGTAGTGGTCGACGAGGTCGACGAACATGGTGGATTCATCAACAAATTCGAGGGCGACGCCGCCTTGGCGATCTTCGGCGCACCGAACGACATTCTCGACCACTGCGGGTCTGCGCTCGCTGCAGCACGAGCAATTGCCCGACGGCTGTTGGTGGAAGTCCCCGAATGCAGTGCCGCAGTTGGCGTGGCTGCAGGACGCGCTGTTGCCGGCAACGTCGGTGCGAAGTCTCGATTCGAGTACACAGTCATCGGAGACCCCGTCAACGAGGCCGCTCGCCTCTCCGAACTGGCAAAGAATGCTCCGGGGGCGATCCTCGCCTCCAAGACAGCGGTCGACGGCGCGGCGACGGACGAAGCCGATCGCTGGGAATTCGGTGACTCGGTGACTTTACGCGGGCGATCGGTGCAGACCGTTCTGGCGAACCCCAAGAACGCCGAGATTGCCGCAGACGAGCCTGAAGCCGTGCACGCCTGATCCCATTCGGCAGTGCGCTCAATTGGCGTGGTGCGCTATGCCCGAGCCGTCTTCGCTACTGCCTTTTCCCTTCTCGCAGCAGCCGTCGCGAATGCGCGGGGATTGGTGAGTGGTCGGGGTGCGAATGTGCGCGCGGATAGCGAATGCGCGCGCATTCGTCAGATGCGCGGGGATTGGCGAGTGGTCGGTGTGCGAATGTGCGCGCGGATAGCGAATGCGAGCGCGTTCGTTCCGTGCGTTCGTTCCGTGGCGTTCGCGTCGTGGCGTTCGCGTCGTGCGAATTACTGACGGCGGATGGGGTGCCGTGTGTGCGGGTTCGGTTGTGGTCGTGGTGGTTTCGAAATGCAGAACACCCCCAGACCAGTGGTCTGGGGGTGTTCTGTGAAGTTGTGTTCGGCGGTGTCCTACTCTCCCACACCCTGTCGAGTGCAGTACCATCGGCGCTGGAGGGCTTAGCTTCCGGGTTCGGAATGGGACCGGGCGTTTCCCCTCCGCTATGGCCGCCGTAACTCTGCG
>NZ_JAJPWC010000005.1:0-212247 GCF_047782425.1 Rhodococcus sp. 077-4
TCACAAGGCCTTTGAGCTCGGTGTATTCCGGGCCCATCTTGGCTTTCGTCTTGATCCAGCTGGGTTTGCGTTCGATGGGGGTCTCCGCGTTTCGGATCTCGAGGCGGAGCAGCTTGCGTCCTTCTGGGGCCACAGTCACAGAATCGATGCTACGCGCCGAACCGAACCGTGGTGAACTGCGGGTTGATCGACGCTCCGGTGACCGACGGCTGCTCGATCTCGTGCTCCTGCACGGGCATCGACCCGTCGAGGGCCGCCGGAATCGCGTCGCTGACCGCTGCGGTGACGTCGTCGATCGTGACTTCTCGTCCCAGTTCGAGCGACAGCGACGTCACCCCGGCGTCGGCGATGCCACACGGCACGATGGCATCGAATCCGGTCATGGCCGCATTGCAGTTGAGCGAGAAGCCGTGCAGCGTCACTCCGCGCTGAACACGGACCCCGATTGCCGCGATCTTGCGTTCGGGCAGCATTACTCCGTCCCGCAGCTCGGCCGCCAGCCAGACACCCGACCTACCGTCCACTCGGCCGCAGGCGATGCCGTACGCGGACACGACCGAGATCAACGCCTCCTCGATCCGGCGGACGTATTTGACGACGTCGATGGGCTGCGCGAGCTTGACGATGGGATACCCCACCAGTTGCCCGGGGCCGTGCCAGGTGATCTTTCCGCCGCGGTCCACCTCGACAACCGGGGTGCCGTCCCTCGGCATGTCATCCTCGGAGGTTCGCCGCCCGGCGGTGTAGACCGAGGGATGTTCGAGCAGCAACAACGTATCGGTGCCGACCCCGTCGGCTCGGGCATCGGCCAATTCCCGCTGCAGACCCCACGCCTGCGTGTATTCGACGGTGCCCAACTCGCGGACCACGATGGGCTCGGTGCTCGCGCGTGCTGACACTGAGACCGACGAAACGCTCACGTCACTCATGAAACGAAACGGTACGCCGCGTCAGGTGCCGACAGCCACCCGCAGTGCTTCCCCGACGGTGTTGTGCTCGAACGAGTACCCGGCGTCTTCGAGGGCCTTCGGGATCGCCCTGGGACCGGTCAGAATGGCTTCTTCTGCGAACTCTCCGATCACGGCCTTCAGGGCGAAGCCCGGAACCACCCACGGGGCCGGCCGGTGGACCGCGCGTGACATCGCGCTGTTGAATTGGGCATTGGTCACGGGCGTCGGTCCGACCATGTTGACCGGTCCCCGAAGCGAGTCGTTCTCGATGCCGTGCACGATGGCACCGATCTCGTCCTCCAACGAGATCCAGGGGAAGTACTGGCGGCCACTGCCCAGCCGCCCGCCGAGCGCGAACAGATACAGGGGGCGGAGCTTGCCGAGCATGCCGCCGCGCTGCGAGAGCACCACACCGCTGCGCAGCAGTATCGTGCGGACACCGCCTGCCGATGCCGCAGACGTCGCATTCTCCCAGTCGCGACACACCTCGGCCAGAAATCCGGCTCCGGCGGGTGCGCTCTCGTCGACCACCCGGTCGCCGGTATCGCCGTAGAAATTGACTCCGCTGGCGTTGATCAAGGTCGGCACGCCGGCGTCGGCCGCAGCGGCTGCGAGCACCTCGGTCGGGGCGATACGACTGTCCCGTACCAACTGCTTGTACGCCCCGGACCACCTCTTGTCACCGATACCGACGCCGCAGAGGTTGACGATCGCATCGGCACCGTCGAGCGTGGCCGCGTCGATGCTCCCGCGGGAAGGATCCCACTGGGACTCGTCCGGTCCCGCAGGCGCGCGTCGTACGAGCCGGGTGACGTCGTGGCTTCTGGCCCGCAGGGCCGCGACGAGAGCTGTTCCGATCAATCCTGATGAACCTGCAATGACTACGCGCATGTGAACGAAAGCCTCCTTGACACAAACGGGGCACCATTCGCGAACGAATGATGCCCCGGATGCACGGTTCGTGCCCCTCTTTTCGAGACTCCGATGCGAATGTTTCGCGCTCCCACGACAATACGTGAAAGGCGCGATTCGCCGGTTGTCTACAGGCCGAGATCGGCCTCGAACGATGCCACTTCGAGACGCTGCTTGATCGTGGTCAGGAAGCGTCCTGCATCGGCTCCGTCCACCAGGCGGTGGTCGTAGGTGAGCGGCAGGTAGCACATCGAGCGAACACCGATCGACTCGTTGCCCGAGTCGTCCTTGACGACGACCGGACGCTTGACGATCGCACCCGTGCCCAGCATGGCCGCCTGCGGCGGGACCAGGATCGGGGTGTCGAACAGCGCGCCCTGGCTACCGATGTTGGTGATCGTGAACGTGCCACCGGACAACTCGTCGGGCTTGAGTCCACCCGAGCGGGCGCGGGTGGCGATGTCGTTGATCGCCCGAGCCAGCCCGGCGAGCGACAGGTCGCCTGCGTTGTGGATGACGGGGGAGAGCAGACCCTGCTCGGTGTCCACGGCGATACCGAGGTGCACATCGGCGTGGTACGTGATCTCCTTGGCGTCCTCGTTGATGCTCGCGTTGACGTTGGGGTGGGCCTTGAGCGCCTCCACAACGGCTTTCGCGAAGAACGGCAGGTACGTCAGGTTGACGCCCTCGTTCTCGGCGAACTTCGCCTTCGCCTTGGTACGCAGCCCGGCGATCTTCGTGACATCGACCTCGAAGGTCTGCGTCAGCTGAGCAGAAGTCTGCAGCGACTCACGCGTCTTCTTCGCGGTGATCTGACGAATACGGTTGATCTTCTGCGTGGTTCCGCGAAGATGCGCGAGCTCCGGACGAACACCTGCGGTGGCCGGAGCAGCGGGCTTCGATGCGGCGGCAGGCGCAGCAGCAGCGGCCGGAGCGGCCGGAGCCTTCTTTGCCTCGGCAGCAGCGAGCACATCCTGCTTACGGATGCGTCCACCGACACCGGTGCCCTTGACGGTCGAGAGGTCGACGTCGTTGTCCGACGCCAGCTTGCGCACCAGGGGAGTGACGTACGGGCTGGAGTCACCCGAGGGTGCCGATTCCTTCGCGGGTGCAGCCTTGGGAGCTTCCGGAGCCGGCTTCGGCTCAGCCTTCGGAGCCTCCTGCTTGGGAGCTTCCTTCTTCGGCTCTTCCTTCTTGGGCTCTTCGGCCTTCGGAGCCTCGGGCTCCGGGGTGGCCTCGGGCTCCGGCGCCTTCTCGGCAGGCGATCCGGACCCGATGACAGCGAGCTGGCCACCGACGGCGACGGTGTCGTCTTCTTCGGCGGAGATCTCGAGCAACGTTCCGGCGACCGGCGACGGGATCTCGGTGTCGACCTTGTCGGTGGAGACCTCGAGCAGCGGCTCGTCGACGGCAACCTCGTCACCGACTGCCTTGAGCCACCGGGTCACGGTGCCCTCGGTGACGGATTCGCCCAACTCGGGCATCGTCACCGGTGTACCGGAGCTGGAACCGGACGATGCACCCTTCGCGGGTGCCTCCTCCTCGGCCTGAGGCTCGGGCTCTGCTGCGGGAGTGGGCTCCTCGGCAGCTTCCTCGGGTGCCGACTCCTCGGCGGGTGCGGCTTCCTCGGCCGGTGCATCGGACGAGGGTGCCTCGCCTGCATCACCGATCTGGGCGAGCTCGCCACCGATCTCGACGGTGTCGTCTTCCTGAGCGACGATCTTGGTCAGAACCCCGGCGGCAGGCGACGGGATCTCGGTATCGACCTTGTCCGTGGAGACTTCGAGCAATGGCTCGTCGACTTCGACGGTGTCGCCTTCTTGTTTGAGCCACCTCGTGACAGTTCCCTCGGTGACGCTCTCACCAAGAGCTGGCATCTGGACGGAGAAGGCCATGTCTGTTGACTCCTCGACAGTTGTATGCGGGTGATGTAGTTCTTACGACTTGTGGTCGCAGACCATTGTGCTGGCGGAACAGGGTTCATGGACGAGAGTTGCGTGATTCGACTCGACGGAGGCACCGGTGTACCAGACACCGATCGAGCACGTTCGGCTCGACACAGCGCCCACGTCGACACTCCCTCTCGGCAACTCACTCACTCACTTCACGAGACTCGGTTCACTATCAAGAGAGCTGAACCCTCTAATGTCATCCTTCCATTGTTGTCGCCTCGCCGTTCCCCTAGGGCGTGCAACACGCTTGGCAAACTGACGGGTAACAAAGATCCGGCACAGGAACTCGGTCTTTGCCGGCCGTACGAAAAGGGAGTTCTCGTGGGATTTTTCGATCGATTCAAGTCGAGCGGCGGAGGCGCGAAACGGGCCCCTGAAGGCTCGGTTGCCCAGTACTTGGCCGATTGGACCGCTGCACGAATCGGTGTCGAGGCGTACGTGGAACCCAAAACGACGGTCACCCCGCTGACCGTCGTACTGATCGCGAACGACGGCGAGTGGACCCGTCGGCCACTCGATGAAAAATATGTACGAAAGATCGGATCCGATCTGAAGATCCCGGTGTACGACGTCCGCAAGACGCGATATCCGCAGCGAATGCGCGACTACGACGCCCGGCAGAAGATCATTCGGCAGCGCGAACAACAGCAACGCGACAGCTGAAGCCGTCCGTGCGCGCGGACATCGGCCCGCACGCACGGACGAGCAGAATCAGCCGTTCTCGGCGATGTCCTCGAGGACCGCGAACATCGTTCGCACGGGAACGCCGGTGCCGCCCTTGCCGGTGTACCCGAACGGCCCACCGGTGTTGTACGCCGGGCCCGCGACGTCGATATGTGCCCATTCGACGCCGTCGGCGACGAACTCCTTCAAGAACAGGGCTGCGGCCAGCATTCCGCCGGCCCGGCCGTTGGTGACGTTGGCCAGATCGGCCACCTTGGAGTCGAGTTCGCGTCGAATCTCCTTCGGCAACGGCATCGCCCAGGCATTTTCGCCGATGGCCTGAGAGATCTCTGCAACGCGATCGCGGAAGTCCTCGGTGCCCATCACCCCTGGCGTTCGGTTGCCGAGTGCGACTACCTGCGCTCCCGTCAGCGTCGCGGTGTCGATGAGGTAATCCGGATCGTCCTCACAGGCACGCACGATCGCGTCGGCCAGTACCAAGCGGCCTTCGGCGTCGGTGTTGATGACCTCGACGGTGATGCCGCCGTACTGCGTCAGCACATCGCCCGGACGCTGCGCGGTGCCCGACGGCATGTTCTCGGCCATTGGCACCGTCGCAATGACATCGAGCGGCAGACCGACCTTCGCGGCCAGGATCACCGTCGCGATGACGGCAGCCGCCCCGCCCATGTCGGAGGTCATGTTCTCCATGCCCGCAGCGGGTTTGATGGAGATGCCGCCGGTGTCGAACGTGATTCCCTTGCCCACCAGGGCCACCTTCTTCGCACCCCGCTTACCGCCCGAGTGCGTCAGGCGAACCAGTCGTGGCAATCGCGAAGAGCCCTTGCCGACACCGTGAATGCCGCCGTAGCCGTCCTTCTCCAGTGTCTTGTCGTCGAGGATCTCGACTTTCAGGCCCGCAGCCGTACCCAAGGTCTTGGCCTGCGCCGCGAACTCCTCCGGGTAGAGGTGGCTCGGCGGGGTGTTGACGAAATCGCGTGCCACGGCGACCGATTCGGCAATGGCGAGCGATCGTGCCAGCTCGTTCTTGGCGTCCTTGGAACGGGTGTCGGGAACGAGCAACTCGACGCGGGCGAGTGGCAGCCCGTCGGATTTCGGTGCCGAGAGTGCGGATTTGAACTCGGTGAACTGATATGCGCCGAGAAAGAAGCCCTCTGCGGCCGCACCGAGATCGAGGGCGGACAACGTCGTCGCGGCACTGTCGACACCCTTCAGCGCGCGAGCTGCGGTACCGGCCGATTGGCGGATGCGCTCGCTGTCGATGTCGGCGGCACTGCCGAGACCGACAGCCAACACGCTGTCCACGGACAGCCCGGCCGGAGCCGGAATGCGTACCAGTTCGTCGGCCTTGCCGGTGGCACCGACGGCCTCGAATGCGTCGAGTAGCTCGGCGGCGACGGCATCGTCGGAAATGTCGTCGGTGATGGCGAGTTCGAGGCCGTCGTCGCTCGTACTCAGCGCGACGACGAGAACGTCGACTTTCTTACCGAGCTTGCCCGCGAGGACCAGGTCGGGTCCGAGAGTGCGGGAAGGCGTCGAGGGTGAAGGCACGTGGCTGCTCCTGTAGGGGTTGACGTGTACGTGCCTCGATCCTAGTGACGACCCATCATCAGGTGCAGTCGGTCTGCCGGCCACGCGACGGCCGCGATGTGAGCTAGCGTGACCGCCATGACGGACACCGAGCTGATCGAGGGACCACTGCACGCCGTGCACACCGAATTGGGCGCGACATTCGCACCTTTCGGCGGTTGGACCATGCCGGTGTCGTACGCCGGCGTGGTCGTCGAGCACACGGCGGTGCGGGAAAGTGTCGGCCTGTTCGACGTCGGCCACCTGGGTAAGGCGTCGGTCACCGGGCCCGGAGCTGCTGCGTTCGTGAACTCCGTACTCACCAACGATCTCAATCGGATCGAACCGGGCAAGGCCCAGTACACCCTGTGCTGCACCGAATCCGGCGGTGTCGTCGACGACCTGATCGCCTACTACGTCTCGGACGACGACGTGTTTCTGGTGCCGAACGCGGCCAACACGGCCGCCGTCGTCGCTGCGATGGCAGAGCAGGCACCCCAGGGAGTGTCGGTGGTGAACCAGCACCGAGAGTTCGGGGTGCTGGCCGTGCAGGGTCCGCGATCGGCCGAGGTGTTGCAGGAGCTGGGCCTGCCGACCGACATGGATTACATGGCGTTCGAGGATGCCACCTGGAACTCGGTGGCGGTCCGCGTCTGCCGAACCGGTTACACCGGCGAGCACGGCTACGAACTCGTCCCGCCGGCAGGCGATGTGGAACCGCTCTTCCGTGCCCTGATGGCCGCTGTGCGTTCTCGCGGAGGGCAGGTGTGCGGGCTGGGTGCGCGCGACACCTTGCGTACCGAGATGGGGTACCCGTTGCACGGACACGAACTGGCACTGGACATCTCGCCTCTGCAGGCTCGGTGCGGTTGGGCGATCGGCTGGCAGAAGGACGCGTTCTGGGGCAAGGAGGCATTGATCGCGGAGAAGGCTGGTGGGCCGGCTCGAACATTGCGCGGACTGAAGGCTCTCGACCGCGGTGTCCTTCGCCCCGGTCTCACCGTGCGGGCGTCGGGCCTGGACATCGGGACGACGACATCCGGAACTTTCTCGCCGTCGCTCAAGGTGGGTATCGCCCTGGCCCTGCTCGACGCCGAGGCAGCTCCAGCGGTCGGCTCCGAGGTCGAGGTCGACGTCCGTGGGCGAGCGTTGCGGTGCGAAGTGGTCGCGCCGCCGTTCGTCGCAGCGAAGACCAGGTGACCGCGCGAGAGCGTGGTGGCGTTGACGATAGGATCTCCGGCATGACAGGTGTTTCCGAGTTCACGTACGTGCAGCATCCTTCGCCCGCCACTGCCGCGGAGCGCGACGCGGTGCTCGCTGCACCCGGTTTCGGAAAACACTTCACCGACCACATGGTGACCATCGACTACACCCGCGAGGGCGGATGGCACGATGCGACGATCGCACCGTACGGCCCGATCGAGCTCGACCCCGCCGCGATGGTGCTGCACTACGGCCAGGCCATCTTCGAGGGCCTCAAGATCTACCGTCAGCCGAACGGAGACCTCTCGACGTTCCGAGTGCAGTCGAACGCAGAGCGCTTCCGCTCCTCGGCTCGCCGTCTTGCAATGCCGGAGTTGCCGGACGAGCTGTTCATCGGATCGATCGAGAAGCTTCTCGAACTCGACCACGACTGGGTTCCCGCAGCGGGCGGCGAGGACGCGCTGTACGTCCGGCCGTACATGTTCTCCACCGAAGCAGGGCTGGGCGTGCGCCCCGCCGACTCGTACCGCTACATGCTGATCGCCTCGCCCGCGGGCGCGTACTTCCCCAGGGGAGTCAAGCCCGTGAGCGTCTGGCTCTCCACCGAATACGTCCGGGCAGCACCCGGCGGTACCGGTGCCGCCAAGTTCGCAGGCAACTATGCCGCGTCACTTCTCGCACAGGCGCAGGCCAGCGACGAGGGTTGCGATCAGGTGGTCTGGCTCGACGCCACCGAGCGCCGCTACGTCGAGGAGATGGGCGGGATGAACCTGTTCTTCGTCTTCGGCTCGGGTTCGGATGCACGTTTGGTGACGCCGTCGCTGTCCGGATCACTACTCCCCGGCATCACCCGCGACTCGCTGCTGGCCTTGGCGACGGACGCAGGCATTCCCGTCGAAGAGCGGCGAATCTCCACCGAGGAGTGGCGCAAGGGAGCCGACTCGGGTGAGATCACCGAGGTGTTCGCTTGCGGCACAGCAGCAGTCATCACCCCGGTGGGCAGCGTCAAGTCCTCGGAGGGAACGTTCGAGATCGCGGGCGGCGAGCCGGGCGAGATCACGCTCGCCCTGCGTGACACGCTCACCGGCATTCAGCGCGGAACGTTCGCCGATACGCACGGCTGGATGACCACGCTCCGCTAACTCCGCAGCAGCAGGCCGACCGCCGCCAGCGCGGTAGTGGTCTCGATTCCGGCCCCGAGCACATCGCCGGAGAGCCCGCCGAAGCGTCGAACGCAGTGCCGAGTGGCCAGCGCCGCGAGCGCCAGGACGATGATGACGACCAGTGGTCCCTGCCACGGACGGTCGGCTCGTGTGAACACCGAGATCGCTACTGCGGCAACGATCCACAGCGTCGGCACGAGATTGGACTGGGTACCTGCCACGAGCGCACCGAAGCCGTTCGGCGACGACGCATCCGTGCCCCGACGGCAGGCGAGCACCACCGACACTCGGCCGATCACCGGCACGGCCGCGATTGCCCACCACATCTGCTGCTGCGCGAGTTGGCCCAGGCTCGCGGCCTGAACTGCCAGAACGAGGGCGATGGCCGCAACTCCGAACGGACCCGCACTGCCGGACTTCATGACTTCTCGCGCCCGCTCGGGCGGTCCGTAACAGCCCAGTCCGTCAGCGGTGTCGGCCAACCCGTCCAGATGCATCCCCCGAGTCAGCAATGCCGCAGCGGCGACGGCGATCAGTCCACAGAGCACCGGTGACAGTCCCGCCGCCATCGAAAGCCACAGCAGCCCCGACAACGCGGCACCGAGGGCAAGGCCGACAAGGGGAGCGTGCGCAATCGCTCGCCCGGCCGAGGCTCGATCGACATGCTCCGGCCCGCGCACGGGGAGCACCGTCAGCCAGGAGAACGCGAGCAGCAGTCCGTCGGCCCGCCGTCGCACCGTCAGAGGTCTTCGTTAGTGCTGTGGTCGTCGATGGTGCCGCGGGCTTCGCTGCTTCCGGGGGTTTCGCTGTCGCCGGTACTGACACCGGCGTCCGCAAACGTAGCCATAGAATTCAAGGTGCCGACACCCGCGCGAACCAGAGGCAACGCCGCGAGTGCGCCCGAGCCTTCGCCGAGACGCATCTCCAGCTCCACGATCGGTTCGATGCGCAAGTGCCGCAACGCAAGTGAATGGGCAGGCTCGGCCGAACGATGCCCGGCCACCCACCAGTTTCGGGCCCCTGCCGCTGCGTCCTCGGCCACCAGGGCGGCCGCGGTCACCACGAGACCGTCGAGAATCACCGGGGTTCGCCGATGTGCGGCCTGCGCGAGAAAGCCGGCCAGAGCCGCGATGTCGGCACCGCCGGCGACCCGTAACAAATCGACGGGATTCTTGGCGGCCGGCCGCGCTCGACGCATCGCATCCCGAATGGCGGCGGTCTTCCTGATCCACCCGGCATCGTCTATTCCGGTACCGCGACCCACGGCGGCAACCGGCTCGGTATCGGTGAGGGTAGCGATCAATACCGTTGCGGGAGTGGTGTTTCCGATACCCATATCGCCCGCGATGAGGAGATCTGCACCGCCGTCGACCTCCTCGTCGGCAATGGCGGCACCCGCGGCGACAGCGGCCCGGACCTCGTCCTCGCCGAGTGCATCCTCACGGTCGATGGATCCGCTCGACCGTCGAATCTTGAACGCGGACACCGAGGGATCGGTATCGGCGTCGACGGCGATATCGACCACGCGCACCGTGGCACCGGCGATGTCCGCGAGCACGTTGACCGCCGCGCCGCCGGCACGAATGTTCTCGACCATCTGCGCCGTGACCTCGGGCGGGTAGGCAGAGACGCCGTGCGCGGCCACACCGTGATCGCCGGCGAAGACGACCACACGCACTCGATCGAGAGACCGCGGTGGGCAGGCATCCTGGCAGGACGCGATCCACTCACCGAGCGTCTCGAGGCGACCGAGGCTACCGGCCGGCTTGGTCAGCTCGCTCTGCCTGTTCGCGGCGGCCGATCGGGCCGATTCGGACGGAGCGGTCACCGGCCGAAACGGCGAGTCTTCTGCCGAAAAAGTTGTCACACTGTGCCTTTCGCGGTGGTGAAGTCCGCCGGTGGTTCCTTGAGGGTCAGGGCGAGTCCTGCGACGACCAGCAGAACCCTGTCACAGACACCGGCGAGGCGAGAATTGAGCAGTCCCAACTCGTCTCGGAACAGACGACCGGAACGGGATTCGGGCACCACGGACAGACCCACTTCGGGGCTGACCAGAACGAGGGTGGATGTGCATTCCGCGACTGCCACGACCAGATCGTCGACGGCCGGTGCGATCGTGCCGCGGGGGAGCTCCCATGCGCTCGCGTCGTCGAGCATTCCCGTCAACCACGTACCGAGGTCGTCGACGACGGTGGTGCCGTCCCACGGTTGCGCGATCACTGCTGAGAGCGATGCGACGGTTTCGACCGTGGTCCAGTGAGCCGGCCTCGACGCAACGTGCCTGTCGATGCGGCGCTGCCAATCCTCATCGTCGGCATCGCGTCTGCCGGTGGCGAGGTAGCGGACCGGCTCGACCGTGGCAAGCGATTCCGCGTGGCCGGACTTGCCCGATCTGGCACCGCCGAGCACGAGGGTTCGAGTCGGTTCGAGCACCGACGTCAGACAGCCTCGCCGGCGCTGACTCGTGGCTTGGGCGCGCGCATCTTGCGGATCTGGGATGCCCGCACGAAGGCGTACCAGCCGATCTTGAAACCGCCGTCGGTGGTCTCGGGGAACCGCACGCGGATCTTGTTGTTGATCATCTTGCCGAGGTAGACGCCCTCGCCGACCATGAACAGCATCATCACGAACATTCCGAGGGTGACGTACTGCTGCACCTGGGGCTGCAGGAACAACGCGAAGATCAGGATCAGCGCAAGCGGCATGAAGAGGCCGACGAGGTTGCGCCGCGCGTCGACGATGTCGCGGACGTACGCGCGCACCGGACCTTTGTCGCGGGGGAGCAAGTACTTGTCGTCGCCCGCGAGCATGCGCGCGCGACGTTCGGCTGCGGCTGCGCGTCGCTCGTTGGAGGCTGCTTTGCGGTCTTCCTTGCTGCCCTTGTTCGCTTTGCGGCGCTCGCGCGCCTCTTTGCTCGTCAGGGGAGCGGGAGCCACCGGACCGCGTCGCCGAGCCTCGGCGTCACGCCGCTTGGGGGTCGGCCGGCCCTTGCCCAGAGACACCGACGGGGTCGCGTCGCTCGCGGACGTCGTCGGCTCGGATTGGTTCGAGTCGTTTCCGTCCGAATTGTCAGAGTTTCCACGGCGTAGCAGCTTCACGCACTCAGAGTATGGGATGCCCCGTCGGTATCGAACACCGGCCAGGTCAGCGGCGGAACAGCGGATGCCGTTCCGCCGTTGCAGCCCTAGACTTCCGACGATGCGAGTGATGATTGCGCCGGATTCGTTCGGAGACACCCTGACTGCGGCGGCCGCGGCCGCCGCCATCGCCAGGGGATGGGCTTCCGTACGCGAGAACGACGAACTCGAACTGGCGCCCCAGTCCGACGGCGGCCCGGGGTTCGTCGAAGTTCTGGCCTCGCGCATCGGCACCGTGCAGTTCGCCGACGTGGACGGGCCCCTCGGTACCGACGTTCGAGCGCGCTGGCTGCTCGACGGCACGGCGGCCTACATCGAATCGGCTCAGGCATGCGGATTGCATCTGCTCGACGGCCCGCCGACCGCGCTTTCTGCGTTGAAGGCGAGCAGCTACGGCGTCGGTCAGTTGATCGATGCTGCCCTCGGCAGCGGGGCCAGGACGGTGTTCGTCGGACTCGGCGGCAGTAGCTGCACCGACGGTGGGCGAGCGATGATCCGTGCGTTGGGCGGTCTCGGATCGGCAGTCGCGCGGCTCTCGGATATCGACCTCGTCGCGGCGTCGGATGTGGAGAATCCGCTGCTGGGCGACGCCGGGGCAGCTCGAGTGTTCGGCCCGCAGAAGGGTGCCGACGCAGAGACGGTCGCGCGGCTCGAGGAGCTGAACACCGACTGGGCCGCAGTACTGTCCGCCGCCGGTCACGACGTGGCGGATCGGCCGGGTGCCGGAGCCGCGGGCGGTCTCGGCGCTGCCCTGTTCGCGCTCGGCGGCAGGCAACTGCCGGGCGCAGCCGTGGTGGCCGAGCGGACCGGGCAGCAGGAATTGCTGGATTCCGTCGACCTGGTGCTGACGGGTGAGGGAAAGTTCGACTCGCAATCGCTGCGGGGCAAGTTGGTTACCCGAATTGCGGCAGCGAGCGGCGCGTCCGGGATCGAGACGATAGTACTTGCAGGTCAGGTCACGTTGTCCGAGGACGAGCTGGCACCGGCGGGCATCTCGGCCGCTCACTCGATCAGCGAGTTCGCGGGATCGGTCGAGTTGGCGATGTCCGATGCGGCGAACCAACTGGAACTGCTGGCCGCGCGCGTCGCGGCCGACGTGGTCGATTCTGCTGCTCGACCGAGGCGGCGAGCGTGAGGAATAGAGGCACCGGGAGTACGGTTGAGTAGTTCACGGGTTTTGTACGACTGATAGGGAGAGCCCATGACCGTTTCGAATGAGACCACAACAACCGAGACCACGGCGCACAAGGTCACCATGACCGAGACCGCGTCGGCCAAGGCCAAGGCGTTGCTGGATCAAGAAGGCCGCGACGACCTCGCGCTGCGCATCGCCGTGCAGCCTGGTGGTTGCGCAGGACTGCGCTACCAGCTCTTCTTCGACGACCGAAGCCTCGACGGCGACCTCGCGGTCGACTTCAACGGCGTCACCCTCGCAGTCGACCGGATGAGCGCTCCTTACGTGGAGGGTGCATCCATCGACTTCGTGGACACGATCGAGAAGCAGGGCTTCACGATCGACAACCCGAACGCCACGGGATCGTGCGCGTGCGGCGACTCGTTCAACTGAGCTGACTCGTCCGCGACTGTGACCGATACACGCATGCGTGTATCGGTCACAGTCGTGTCTGCCCCCAAGCTCGCCAACAATTTCGAATCGAAAGGCCCTCCTTCGTGACTCTCGCGGTATCCGGCTCGATAGCGACCGACCATCTGATGCGATTTCCCGGACGGTTCGCCGAGCAGATCGTCGCCGACCAGCTCTCGAACATCTCGCTGAGCTTCCTGGTGGACGACCTGGTCATCCGCAAGGGCGGCGTCGGCGGAAACATCGCGTACGCGCTCGGAGTGCTCGGCGGTGCACCCCTGCTCGTGGGAGCGGTCGGTCCGGACTTCGCCGAATACCGCACCTGGCTAGAGGAGCACGGAGTCGACTGCAGCGGAGTGAGCGTCTCGGCCACCGCGCACACCGCCCGCTTCGTCTGCACCACCGACGAGGACATGGCGCAGATCGCATCGTTTTACCCCGGAGCGATGAGCGAGGCCCGCGACATCTCTATCGACGCACTGGCGCAGCAGCACACTCTCGACCTGGTTCTGATCGGTGCCAACGACCCCGACGCGATGACGGCCCACACGGCCCAGTGCCGCGCAGCGGGCGTGCCGTTCGCGGCCGACCCGTCCCAGCAGCTCGCGAGGCTCGACGCCGCGCAGGCAACGGACTTGATCGACGGTGCCGCGTACCTGTTCACCAACGAGTACGAATGGGCGCTCCTCAAGCAGAAGACCGGCATGTCCGACGCCGACATCGCGGCGAAGGTGGACCTGCGTGTCACCACGCTGGGCAAGCGCGGCGTCGACATCGTCGCCAAAGGCGGCGAACACACTCACATCGGTGTCGTGCCCGAGACCAGCAAGGTGGACCCGACCGGTGTCGGCGACGGCTTCCGGGCGGGCTTCCTCACGGCGCATCTGGCCGGAGCCAGTATCGAACGCGCAGCGCAGCTCGGTTCGCTCGTAGCCGTCCTGGTCCTCGAAACCACCGGCACTCAGGAGTGGAACCTCGAGCGCGACGACGCGATCAAGCGTCTGACCGAGGCCTACGGTGCCGAGGCCGGCGAAGAGATCGGCGCACTGCTGCCGGCGTGAGTTCGGTCTCCGGTATCGGGATCAATGTGGCTTTGTTGCAATCTGAGCGACTTGCACTGGAATCCACATTGATCCCGGGGGAGACGGGCATACCGATCAGATGTTGACCGGGTACTCCGGTTCGGCGATCTGAGGCACGATGCGCTTTTCGACGAAGATGCCGTGCCACACCATGAAGATCAGCAGGGTCCACAATCGACGGCTGTGATCGGACTTACCGGCTCGGTGGTCGTCGAGCATCGCGACGATGGCGGGCTTGTTCAGCAGGTGATCGGTCTGCGATTCGGCGATCTGCTGGTGCGCCCAGTCGAAGAGTTCGGTGCCGCGCAGCCAATGGCGCAGTGGCACAGGGAATCCCAGCTTGGCGCGATGCAGCACGTGGCCGGGAACGATGCCCTCGAGAGCCTGCCGCAGAGCGTACTTGGTGGTGTTCTTGGTGATCTTCTGCTCGAGCGGCAGTTTCTCGGCGACCTTGTAGACCTCGGAGTCCAGGAACGGAACCCGGAGCTCGAGCGAGTTCGCCATGGTGATCTTGTCGGCCTTGACCAGAATGTCGCCGCGCAGCCACGTGAACAGGTCCAGGTGCTGCATGCGGGCCACCGGATCCCACCCTCGAGACTGCGCGTAGATCGGCGCGGTGACGTCCTGGTGAGTCCACTCCGACCGGAACTCGCGCAATACCGACCGCAATTGTGCGTCGTTGAAACTGCGGGCGTTGCCGTAGTACCGCTCTTCGAGGGTCATGGATCCACGGTTGAGCAGGCTTTTGCCGCGGGTGCCCTCGGGGATCCGCTCGCTCAACGAGCCGGCCGCACGACGTAAGAATGCGGGAAGAGACTCGAACGGCTTCAACGACAGCGGCTCACGATAGATGGTGTACCCGCCGAACAACTCGTCTGCGCCCTCGCCGGAGAGCACGACCTTCACGTGCTTGCGCGCTTCCTTGGCGACGAAGTACAGCGGCACCAATGCGGGGTCGGCCACGGGGTCGTCGAGGTACCAGACGATCTCGGGGATGGACGCCGCGAACTCTTCCGGCCCGACGACCTTCACGATGTGGCGAGCACCGATGGCTGCGGCCGACTCTGCCGCGACGTCGACCTCGGAGTAGCCCTCGCGCTCGAATCCGGTGGTGAACGTGATCAAGTCGGGATTGTGGCGAATCGCCAGCGCTGCGATGGCCGTCGAGTCGATGCCTCCGGAGAGGAACGAGCCGACGGTGACGTCGGCGCGCATGTGCTTGGCGACCGAATCCTCGAGTGCTTCGGCGATCTCCTGGTACCGAGCCTTCTCGCTCCCCGGGGCGAAGGGCTGGACCGGAAACTTCGGCGTGAAGTAGCGAGTGATCTTCGGCGGTGTACCGGGGGACAAGGTGGCGTAGCAACCCGATTCGAGCCGCCGAACGCCGGCGTGCAGAGTTTCGGGCTCAGGGACGTACTGCAGCACGGTGTAGTGCTCGATGGCGCGCGGGTCGAGGTCGGTGCCGACTCCCACCAGGTCCATCAGCTCGAGAACACTCTTCTTCTCGCTGCCGAATGCTGTTCCTCCGGGCCCGGTGGCCACGAAGAGAGGCTTGATGCCGAAGGGATCCCGAGCGATGAACATCTCGCGGGTCTCGGTGTCCCAGATGGCGAAGGCGAACATGCCGCGGAGCCGTTCGACTGCGGCAGCACCCCAGTAGTGGAACGCGGCGACGATCGATTCGCTGTCACCTTCGGTGGCGAACACCGCACCGTGGTCGCGGGCCAGTTCTGCGCGCAGTTCGAGGTAGTTGTAGATCTCGCCGTTGAACACGAGCGCGTACCGATCGGGCGACTCGGGTGGACCCCAGCGCATCGGCTGATGGGAATGTTCGATGTCGATGAAGGACAAGCGATTGAAGCCGTAGACGACGTCGTCGTCGTGCCAGGTGCCGCCGGGCTCGTCCGGGCCCCGGTGTCGCATGCAATGGGTGGCCGAACTCACCAGTTCGACTCCGGCGGCGGTCGTTCCGTGAGACGTCAGTACTCCGAGCAGTCCACACACAGCGTCTGCTACCTCTTCTCGCAGTTGGGGACAATGCAGGGGTTTCGGTCTCCGCGCGGGTCGTCAGCGGGACTGTGGACCAGGATCCGAGTATGCCGCAGACACGCACGTATGTAGGTAACGACCCAAGGGTGGTTCTCCGGCGGCTTTGGTCTACGCTGCGTAGTACTCGGGCATCTCCATGTGGAAGCCCTTATTCTTCAGTGGTGGGCAATCAGGAAGGCGTGAACGTGGCGCAGAGTCGGATCCTTCGGCGAGCGGGGCTGACAGCATTTCTCGGTGTAGCCGCGTTGATGCTGTCGGGCTGTTCCATCAGCAGCGACAACGTACTCAATTTCGGTTTCGCCTCGGGCGTCACTCCTCAGGGACGACGCATCGGCGACCTGTGGACGTGGTCGGTCATTGCTGCCCTGGTCATGGGCATCATCGTGTGGGTTCTGATCTTCTGGGTGGTGCTCTTCCACCGCAAGAAGAAGAGCTCACCCGAGTTCCCCCGCCAGACGGCGTACAACGTTCCGCTCGAGTTGTTCTACACGGCGGTTCCGTTCGTGATCATCGCCGTCTTGTTCTACTTCACCGTCGTGGTGCAGAACTACGTCGACGAAAAGCAAGCCGACCCCGACGTACAGGTCGATGTCACGGCGTACCAGTGGAACTGGAAGTTCGGATATCGGACCATCGACCTCAAGGACGGTGCTGCCAAGTACGAGGGCACCGACGAAGAAGAGCAGGCCGCAGCCGAGGCCGCTGCCGAGCCCGGCGAAGGTGCCGAGGGCATTGAGGACGGCGAGTTCGTACCCGGACCGATCCACGGAACAATTCCTCAGGATCTCTCCTACCTGCACTACAACAAGATCGAAACGGTCGGATCCAGCGCCGAGATCCCGGTCCTGGTTCTGCCCACCGGCAAGCGCATCGAATTCGTGCTCGCGTCCTCGGACGTCATCCACGGATTCTGGGTGCCGGAGTTCCTGTTCAAGCGCGACGTACTCCCGAACCCCGAGGAGAACCACTCGGACAACGTCTTCCAGATCAGCGAGATCGAACGCGAAGGTTCCTTCGTCGGTCGGTGCACCGAAATGTGCGGCACCTTCCACTCGATGATGAACTTCGAGGTTCGTGCTGTCTCGCCGGAGAAGTTCGAGCAGTACATCGAACTGCGCAAGCCCGTGTCCGAGGGCGGAGAAGCGCTGACCAACGCGCAGGCACTCGAGGCCATCGGCGAGAGCCCCCTCGCGACGAGCACCTCACCGTTCGAGACCGATCGCACCGTCCGCACCGCCAATGTCGCCGAAGGCAACTGACCAAGGAAGCATGCTGATATGAAAATCGAAGCCAAGATCTTCGAGATCCTCACTGTCTTCTTCCTCCTGGTCGGCATCGTGTACGCGTTGTTCACAGGTCTGAGTCGTACCGGCGTGGAGTGGGCCGGAGTCACCGCGATCTTCCTGTCGGTGGGTCTGACACTGATCGTCGGTACGTACTTCCGCTTCGTGGCCCGACGCCTCGACACTCGTCCCGAGGACTTCGACGACGCCGAGGTGAGCGACGGTGCAGGCGACCTGGGCTTCTTCAGCCCCGGAAGCTTCTGGCCGATCGTGCTCGCCGGGGCAGCGTCCATCACTGCCCTCGGTTTCGCGTTCTTCCAGCCGTGGCTGATCGCCCTGGGCGTCGTGTGCGTCATCGTCTCTGCTGCAGGTCTGGTCTTCGAGTACCACGTGGGTGCCGAGCGGCACTGACACCACCTGGCGTACACAGAAAAGGGCCCTGATCGTTCTCACGAATGATCAGGGCCCTTTTCTCATATACCTACTTAGACCCTGGCCTGGCCGGACCAACTGACCCATGGTTGGGGGGCACAGAGGTCAGGACGCGTCGGCCTCGGAGTGTGCGCGAACGGAACCGGACGTCGAGTCGGCGAGCGTGTCGAGCGAGATGCCCAACGCGCTGCACAGCGCCGCGACGGTGAAGAACGCAGGAGTAGGAATGCGGCCGGTCTCGATCTTCCTCAGAGTTTCGACCGAGATGCCGGCTGTGCCGGCGACGTCGGCCATTGTCCGGCTGCCACGGGCATGACGAAGAGCTGTACCGAGCCTGGCACCGCGGGCGAGTTCGCCGGGGGTGAGGGGAATGCGGACCATGTACCGATAGTAATACCGGTGCCACGAACCATCGGCTATGGCAGTCGATCCCGGCAGGACTCGGGACACCCCGGGGTGGGGGAGGGGAGAGGCTTCGCAGAGCGTCGCGGATGGGAGTCGCATGGCAGCCGGGACTCACCCGCAAATCGAACCTGAATGACGGTTCGCAGACAAACGAAGAGGGCGACACCGTTACCGGTGCCGCCCTCTTCGGTGCTGTCAGATATCAGCGTTCGCTGTCGGTGTCCTGTCGACCCGAAGTGATGGCAGCGTCCTCGTCTGCATGGATGCCGTTGCCGTTCGAGTGACCGTTGCCGTTGGCATGGCCGTTGCCGTTCGAGTGGCCGTTGCCGTTCGAGTGGCCGTTGCCGTGAATGCCCGCCTGGTAGTTGCGGAGCATTGCGAGCTGCTCGTGCTCACCATTGTGGAGAGCATCTTCCAGAGCCTTGCTCTGTGCCACCGGATCCGGTGTGAACAGCGATCCCGAGCCGGGCTTTCCTGCCGAGCCGAGCTTGTTCATCTTCTTGGGAACCGGCGCGCCCTGGTAATCGAGGGGAATCGGGTGCCCGTGATCGTCGACCGGTCCGAGCGGCTGGTGGATTTCCACGTACTGGCCGTGCGGAAGACGCTTGATGATTCCGGTTTCGATACCGTGCTCGAGCACTGCCCGATCGCTGCGCTGCAGGCCGATGCAGAATCGGTAGGCAACGAAGTACGCGATCGGCGGAAGAATCAGGACGCCGATGCGACCGATCCACGTCATGGCGTTGAGCGAGATGTCGAACTTGTACGCGATCAGGTCGTTGACGCAGGAGAGCGTCAGGACGACGTAGAACGCGATGGACATCGCACCGATGGCGGTACGGACCGGCACGTCGCGGGGACGCTGAAGCAAGTTGTGGTGAGCAGTGTCTCCGGTGAGGCGCTTCTCGATCCACGGGTAGGCGATCATGACCGTGAACACGAGGCCCATGATCACTGCCACCCAGAACACGGCCGGAATGGTGTACCGACCTGCGATGTAGATGTCCCACGCGGGCCACAGGCGAGCCAGACCGTCGGTCCACATCATGTAGAAGTCGGGCTGAGAACCGGCGGAGACCTGAGACGGGTTGTACGGTCCCAGAGCCCAGATCGGGTTGACCTGGAGCAGACCGCCCATTGCCGCCAGCACACCGAACGTCACGGCGAAGAACGCACCGGACTTGACTGCGAACACCGGAAGGATACGAACGCCGACGACATTCTGTTCGGTGCGGCCCGGTCCGGGGAACTGCGTGTGCTTCTGATACCAGACGAGTGCCAGGTGAGCTGCGATCAGCGCGAGGATGATCGCGGGCAGCAGCAGTACGTGGGCCACGTACAGCCGCGGAATGATGATCGTGCCGGGGAAGTCACCGTCGAACACCAGCCAGTGCAGCCATGTACCGACGATCGGAATGCTCATCGTGATGCCGGAGAAGGCTGCACGAAGACCGGTGCCCGAGAGCAGGTCGTCAGGAAGCGAGTATCCGAAGAAGCCCTCGAACATCGCCAGGATCAGCAGCAAGCAGCCGATGACCCAGTTGGCCTCACGCGGGCGACGGAATGCGCCGGTGAAGAAGATGCGCGCCATGTGCACGATGATCGATGCGGCGAACATCAGGGCTGCCCAGTGGTGAATCTGGCGCATGAACAGACCGCCGCGAACCTCGAACGAGATGTCGAGAGCGGTGGCGTACGCACGCGACATGGTCACGCCGTTGAGCGGGGTATATGCACCCTGGTAGACGACCTCGCTGAGCGAGGGGTCGAAGAAGAGGGTGAGGAACACGCCGGAGATCAGCAGGATGACGAAGCTGTACAGCGCGATCTCACCGAGCAGGAACGACCAGTGGGTGGGGAACACCTTGTTGATCTGGCGGCGCAGTCCCGGTGCCAGGTGGTAACGACTGTCTACGTCGTCTGCCTGCTTGGCGGCGAGGGCTTGCAATGAAGGACTCATGAATCACGCTCCGGACGACGTTCCCAGAAGGCGGGGCCCAGTGCTTCGTGGAAATCTGCTTGTGCCACTAGGTATCCCTCCTCGTTGACGGTGATGGGAAGCTGAGGCAGCGCGCGCGCAGCCGGTCCGAAGATCGGCTTGGCGTACTCGAGCGCGTTGAACTGCGACTGATGGCAAGGGCAGAGAATGCGGTTGGTCTGCTGCTCGAACAACGATGTCGGGCAACCCAGGTGCGTACAGATCTTGGAGTAGGCGTAGTAATCGCCGTAGTTGTAGCTCTCCTGGCCCTTGCGCTTGACGACCGTATTGGCGTCTTCGGTGCGTAGGCGGATGAGCATGACTGCGTTACGGATACCGCGGAGAGACGTGAGCAGTTCGTGCTCGCTCTCGCGGTCTGATTCGCGGAACGGGAAAACAGTTTCCATGGCACCAGCGTCCAAGTCCTCGGGCCGAACGAGAACGACGTCTTCCGGTCGCCCGGTGTCTCGTCGGAGGTAGATGGTTTCTCCATCGTAGCGAGGAGTCCAGCCGGATACCCACAACGGAGAATCTTCGCCCTTGGCCCACGGGTTCTTGATCAAACCGCCGAGGGGGAGAAGTGCCATGATTCCGAGTGCGCCACCGCCGAAGAAGAGCGAACGCTTGATGACCTTGCGTCGGCCGATGGTCGACGTGTCGAGCGAGTCGCCCAGCTCGGCCACCAACGTCTTGCGGTCCGTCTCCGACGAACTTCCGTCGTGACGGTCCTGGATGGAGACCTCTTCGGGGATGAACTTCTTGGTGAACTGCACCGCACCGACGCCGACCGCCAGAATCGCCAGACCCATCGTGCCGCCGATCAACGGCGTGTACAGCGAGTACAGGTGGTAGTTCTCGTCGCCGATCCCGGCGTACTGCCAAGGCCAGAACAGATAGATACCGATGAAGGCGACAGCCGAGATGCCTGCGATGGCGAACCAGACGGCCACGCTGCGCTCGGCGCGCTTTTCGGCGCGAGTGCCCTCCACGGCCCAGCGGTTGCGACGGAATGCAACGTCGACGCCGTCGAGGTTGGTGCCGAGTTCGACCAGTTCGTCTCGACTGAGTGCCGCGAGCTCCTCGTCGGAGTACTTCTTCTCGGGATTCACACCGCCGGCATCTTTGCCGTCGGTGTTGTCGGCGTCCTTACGACCGGAATCGCCGTCGCTCATGATCTAGCTCCGATCCACAATGTTGCGCCGACCACAGCGGCGATTCCGACAACCCACAGGGCGATTGCTTCGGTACCGGGACCGAAGCCTGCGAGGCCCCAACCGCCCGCGGCCTTCGTTTCCTGAGCCGACTTGACGTACGCGATGATGTCCGACTTCTCCTCGATCGTCAGCTGACGATCGGAGAACTTCGGCATGTTCTGCGGACCCGTGACCATCGCGGTGTAGATCTGCTGCTCGTTGGCAGGCCCGAGATCCGGTGCGAACTTTCCGGAGGAGAGGGCACCGCCCTGTCCGGTGAAGTTGTGGCAGGAGGCGCAGTTCAAGCGGAAGAGCTCACTGCCACGTGCAATGTCGTCACCGACCAGTGATTCCTGAGCGACCTCGCCGTTCTCGTCCAGAATGACGGTGGGTCCGCCGCCGTTGGCCTGGATGTAGGCACCGAGGGCGTCGGTCTGCTTGTCATCGAACTTCGGCGGCTTGCGCAACGCCTGTGCCTCGTTACGAACGGCGGGCATACGGCCACTCGACACCTGGAAGTAGACAGCGGCCTCGCCGACGCCGATCAGGCTCGGTCCACGATCCTGGACACCTTGGAGGTTTGCACCATGGCACGTGACGCAAGACGTGTCGTAGAGCTGCTTGCCCTCGCGGATCAGCGCTGCCGAATCGGTATCGGCGGTCGCGACCTGCGGGGCAGGCGTCAGGGCCGAGGCGAGGAAACCGGCGCTCAGAAGGCCCATCATCAGAACGAGAGCGCCGGTGATGCGTCGACGCGTCTTACGCTGCCGTCTCGCCTTGGAGGCGGCGTTGTCGTCGGATGCTGCTGGGGGAGATGAACTCATCTTCTATCCCTTGTCGTGTCGGGACGGACCGAACGTCGGGGGCTGAATCCGTTCGCTCGTTATCTGTGGCGTGCTGACTGTCACTAGCGGATGAAGTAGATCGTTGCGAAGAGGGCAATCCAGACGATGTCGACGAAGTGCCAGTAGTACGAAACGACGATGGCGGCGGTGGCCTGCGCGGGCGTGAACTTACTGACCAGGGTTCTGGTGATGAGGAAGACGAAGGCAATGAGTCCGCCGATCACGTGCAGTCCGTGGAAGCCGGTCGTGATGTAGAAGACCGAGCCGTACACGCTGCTCGACAGCGTCGTGCCCTCGTGGACCAGGTGGTAGTACTCGTACGCCTGGCCGGCTACGAAGAACGCGCCCATGGCCAACGTGATGGTGTACCACCGACGGAGGCCGAAGACGTCGCCACGCTCAGCGGCGAAGACGCCCAGCTGACACGTGAACGACGATGCAATCAGCACAGCCGTCACCGGAACCGCGAGACCGAGGTTGAGTTCGGTCGGTTCCGGCGGCCAATTTCCGTTCGCCTGGGCGCGCGCGACGAAGTACATCGCAAACAGCCCGGCGAAGAACATGAGTTCACTCGACAGCCACACGATCGTGCCGACGCTGACCATATTGGGACGGTTCAGCGAGTGCACGCGTTGGGTGATTGCCGATCCTTGAGTCCCTACAGCGCTCGTCACAGAAAGAAGTATGACCCGTCGTAGTACGGAAGGCATATCCGGGTCCGCTCTTGGCGCGTCGCGTCGGAACGAATCCGAATGCGTCCTTGTTCCCGCCCAGGTCGACGCCTATGTACGGGCCGGTAGGGTCCAGTCGTGCAAGGCTGGCCTCATGGCAAAGAGCACCGGCGGTGGATGGTTTCGAAGGCTGTTCTCACGATCGACGGCAGAGCGTCTGGACCCCACGCGCGAGGACTTGGTGATAGTGGCGAGTTGCTTCGACGACGCACAGGCGTGCTCGGCGGTGCTCGACGAGGCGGCGAAGATCCAGCCCGTGTGGACGGAATCTGCGGACGTGGTGCTCCGGCATCATCTCCTCTTGCCCTCCGAGCATGTCGAGGACGCCGCAGCAGTTGCTGCCCAGGACACCTACGAAGTGGGCCCGGACGTCGAATTACCGGACAGCAGCGGTTACCGCCCACAGGTGGACGACGGCGTTCATCTGGTGCTGCAACGCGTGCAGGTGCTGGACGCGCTGCACTGCTCGCAGGAACGTTCGCGGATGGCGGGCCTCGCTCAGCGTCGAGGGGGAGTCGTGCTCGGGTGGGACGCGTTGCAGCCCGCGCAGGCCGACGCGGCGTCTGGCTAAGCTTCCACGGCACCGAGTGCATCGACGGCAGAAGGGCACGGCAGAACCACCATGACTGCAGCGACGAGCAACGAGCAGCCGCGAACCTGGCGTCGCATTCTCGGCGCGTTGACGACACATACCGACCTGTCCAGCGCCGACACGGGCTGGGTCATGGACGAGATCATGGCCGACAACGCGACAGCCGCCCAGATTGCCGCCTTCGGAGTGGCCCTCAAGATGAAGGGGCCGACGCCGGCGGAGGTGAACGGTCTCGCCGAATCGATGCTCGCGCATGCAGTGCTGGTGCAGACCGACACCGATGCCGTCGACATCGTGGGCACCGGAGGGGACGGAGCCGACACCGTCAACATCTCCACCATGGCCGCGGTCGTCGTCGCCGCCAGCGGTGTTCGTGTGGTCAAGCACGGCAACCGCGCGGCGTCGTCCAAGAGCGGCACGACCGACGTCCTCGAAGCGTTGGGTGTCCGTGTGACTCTGGGAGCCGACGCGGTCGCGTCGAGCGTCGAACAGGTCGGCATCGGGTTCTGCTTCGCGCCGATCCACCACCCTGCACTGCGCTTCGCCGCCGCACCACGCAAGGAAATCGGCATCCCGACGGTCTTCAACGTGCTGGGCCCATTGACCAACCCTGGCCGCCCACGCGCAGGCCTGATCGGTTGCGCTTTCGAGAACCTGGTCCCGGTGGTCGCCGACGTGTTCGCGGCCCGTGGCAGCTCGGTGCTCGTCGTGCGCGGCGACGACGGCCTCGACGAGATCACCCTGTCCACCACCACCACCGTGCACGTGGTGTCCGGCGGTTCGGTCACCGTCGAGTCGATTGATCCACTGGACTACGGGATGGCCCGAGCGCCCATCGAAGCCCTCAGAGGCGGCGACGCCGAGTTCAACGCCGCCGTGGCGCACCGAGTATTCGCCGGCGAACGCGGTCCGGTCCGCGACGCCGTACTCCTCAACGCGGCCGCAGCACTCGCGGCACACCACGGAGTGTCCGGTGACCTCACCGCTCGGATCGAAGCCGGATTGTCCACTGCTGCAACGGCCGTCGATTCAGGAGCAGCAGCGCGGTTGCTCGCCGACTGGGCTCGATGCACCACCGAGCTCGTCGGCTGAGCAGACTTCGACTACTCGCCGATCGAAAATCCCGCATCCACATCGGCACTCGAATACGACTGGAACGCAATGTGAGTGGTGGTGCTGCGTACACCCCGCACGCGATTGATGCGCTTGGTGATGACCTCGGCGATCGACGCATGATCGCGAACCTTGACGATGGCGATCAAATCGACATCCCCGGCACAGGAATACACCTCCGACACCCCGTCGACATCGGCAACGGCCTGCGCCGCCTCCGGAATCAAGTCGGCCTCGGCGTCGATCAGAACGATGGCATTGATCATCTGTGCTCCTCACGCATCTCGAGCTCGGCATAGAGCGCGAGCGACCCCTAGACCCTAGTTGCCGAGCCCCCTACGAGTCGTTCCGCGGGCTCCATTCCTGGCGAGCTGCTTCCTTCGCCGTCCGACACCACGACTCCCACGACCCTGCCGACCGCGCCGGGCTGCAGTACCCACTGCTCGTCCGCACGATCCGTACCCCATCGGTGCGCAGCCACGACGCAATCAGTCCGACTTCCTCCGGGGGTGCCCCTCGCAGCGGCGTCGTATCGGGCAGAACCGTCTCGGCCGACGCGGTGATGGCATCGACGACAGGCATCGGGTGCACACCCCGCGGCGCGACGGCAGCTCCGGCCAAACGGCCGAAGCGAACCACGATCAGCTCCCACCCACCGTCGGCCGTCCGGCGCGCGGCTACGAGCTCGGCGATCGCAGCGACTGCGGCAGATCGATGCATCCTGCGGAGTGCGTCCACGGTGATCGCTATTCGGTCGCGTAGACGAGCGGCGGTTTCGTACAGCTCCTTGTCCGCCAGTTCGGATACACGGCGGCGCATCGAATAGAGAACGGCGTCGTCCTGCCCGCACACGAGCGCGAGGAATTGCGTCGGAGCGTCCGAGTACTCGTCGGCCGTCAAAGGGCCGGACAGCGCCGCTGGGCAGCCTCCGACGTCGGTTGCCGGGCAATCGTCGCCGTGTCGAACCGAGCGGGCCAGGCGTCGGGTGCATGTGCGTAGGCGACAGAACTCTGCGACGAGCGCAGCGGCCTCCGCGGCATCTCCGCGGACCGAGAACGGTCCGAGGCTGTTCGGTGCAGGCGTCCGGACGATCGACAGGCGAGGAAACGCCTCGTCGGTCAGGGTGATCCACCACCCTTTCCTGGGAAACTTGGAGCGGCGGTTGTACGGCGGGATGTGAGCCGAGAGCAGACGCAGCTCCCGTACACCGGCTTCGAGCGCGTGCGCACACTCGACGTGATCGACGCGAGTGGCCAGGGACACCATTTCCTTCATTCGGCCCCTGGTCTCCGAACCGGTGAAGTAGTTGCGCACGCGCCGTTTGAGGTTGTTGGAGGTTCCGACGTACAGCACCTCGTCGGACGGCCCGCGAAACAGATAGACACCGGGCGTGCCCGGCAAGTGCGCAGCCAGCCCGCGTTTCGCGCGTTGGCCGGCCGACACTGCGGGCAGGTAGTCGACCAATTCGGCATAGCTGTGGACGCCCTGATTGCCCACGCGCTCGATCAAACCGTGCAGGACGTCCACGGTGGCTCGGGCGTCGCCGAGCGCACGGTGCGTGGGCCTGGTGCCGGATCTGAACAAGGTGGACAGCGCAGACAGCTTCACCGAAGGTGCCTCGTCACGCGTGAGGACTCGGCGAGCCAACTTGACCGTGCACAGCACCTGAAACCGCGGCCAGGCGATATCGAGGCGACTGGCGGCGGCCTTGAGAAACCCGGTGTCGAAGCCGGCGTTGTGGGCCACCAGCACCGAGCCCCGCGCGAATTCGAGAAACCCGGGCAGTACTCGCTCGATCCGCGGAGCGCCGATGAGCATCGCCGACGTGATGCCGGTCAGCTCCACGATGTACGGCGGAATCGACCTGCCCGGATCGATCAGGGTGGCGAACTCGCCGAGGATCTCGCCACCACGGACCTTGACTGCCCCGATCTCGGTGATGGCCTCGGTGTCGGCGCTGCCGCCGGTGGTCTCGAGGTCGACGACGACGAATGTGGTCTCGTGCAGTGGGGTGTCGAGTTCGTCGAACGTCAGCTGGATGGGCAGGCTCACCGCGACGACGTTAGGGCCGACCTCCGACAAGTTCGGCCACCGCGCCGTCGAACGTGGTCGTGTTGCGTTCCGGCGGGGCCGCGTCACGAAACCTGTCGGAGGCCGACGCTATCTTTCGCTCGACGGGCCGATTCGGGCGCCGGAAACCATAAAGAGACAAGGATCACATGATCATCGACTGCAGTGACTGCCTGGTCCGCGACATCGCCTGCGCGGACTGCGTCGTGACGGTCCTTCTCGGGGCTCCGGGGATGCCGTCGAGATCGGATGGGAGATGGGTCGGACCGCCGTCCCGCATCACCCTCGAGCAGGAGGAACTCGGCGCGATGGGGGTGCTCGCCGATGTCGGGCTGGTACCTGCGCTCAAGCTCGTGGTGAACGACGACGAGACCGCCGAGGTTCCGTTGTTACCGAGTCGTGACACACCCGAGGATCAGCGTGCCGGCTAGCGCGAAACGAGCCGAATCTGCCCGCCTCGGCGCGTTGGGGTCGACACGGGGGTATGCCATTTCGTAACCTTCCTGAGACCTTGCGGAGTCTCGCCAATCCAAACCGGAGTGGCGTCGCAAGTCACCGCCTAATCGTTCACTCGCGAGAGTGTTCGTACCGGGAACCCGATATCTACTGGGGTGAATCCCGCTGAGCCACCGCACGGTGGCCGGTGGGTAGGGCTGCTCTTCCCAGCCCGAACCCGTCAGCTAACTCGGTCGGCGGACGATAGGAAGAAACGGAGCACCATCTTTCGTGGCGTCACAACTTTCCAACCGATCATTGCGGCGAGTTCTCGTAGCCGGAGCGCTCACGGCAGGCGTGGTCATTCTTCCCGCTGCACCCGCAATGGCGGCCCCCCTCACCATTCCCGGCGTCGGAACCTTCGAGATTCCTGACATCCCGGGCCTCCCTCCCCTCACCCTTCCGGGTGCGCCTGCACCGGGTGCGCCGTTGTCCCCCCAGGTCACCCCGGCAGCGAAGGCCGTTCAGGCTGCCGAGTCCAAGATCGGTGCACCGTACGTGTACGGCGCTTCGGGTCCGGACTCGTTCGACTGCTCGGGCCTCGTTCAGTGGGCATACAAGCAGGCCGGCATCAGCTTGCCCCGCACGAGCTACGACCAGGCGGCCGCAGGTACCCCGGTGTCGGCCGACAGCCTTGCTCCCGGTGACGTCGTCTCGTTCTACGACGGCTCGCATTCGGGCATCTACGTCGGCAACGGCAATGTCGTGCATGCATCCACGTCCGGCGTGCCGGTCAAGGTTGCGCCGCTGGCGTCGATGCCGTTCGACGGTGCTCGTCGTTACTGATTCGAGCGACCGACGTTCGCTGTGACCGACCGACAGGGTCGAGCCGTTCTCCGGCTCGGCCCTGTCGGCGTTTGCGGGACACAGTGCGCGACACGCCGGTCCGGTGGACAGCCGGGCGTCCAGTTCGTAATCTGATCGAGACCTGGTCGAGGTTTACTTCGTGACCTGTCACCTGGAACCTCCCTCGATTTCGGACCGTGTTCACGTCCGTGCCCGCAAGAGCATGGGTATGGTTCGTTTCGATCCACTTTTCAATCCGTTGCCCCGATCGGGGCAACATCTGCGAGGACGGAGAGTCGCTTTCCGTGGCGATATCGAGATCTACCCGAGCGTTGCGGCTGGCCCGTGACGCTGCGGTTGCTGTCACTCTGGCCGTATCCATCGCGGTCGTACCGACGACGACGGCGATTGCGCAACCGGGATTCGATTCGGCATCGGACGCGCAGGCCAAGCTGTCCGAGCTCTCCCGTGAATCCGAGCAGACCACCGAAGCTCTGCACAACGCTCAGATCGAGCTCGACGCCAAGAACCGGCAGCAACTCGACGCTCAGGTCGCCGTCGACAGCAGCCGTGCGGCTCTCGATGCAGCGCAGGCGCAATTGACCCAGCTCAAGCCCGCGATGGACAAGGTAGCCAACGTCAATTATCAGGGCGCCCGGACCAACCGACTGTTCGCCGTCATGGTCAGCGACTCGCCCCAGCAATTGCTCGACCAGATGTCGGCACTGGATGTGATCTCGGCGGAGACCGCCGATCAGGTTGCACGGTTCAAGCAGGCGAGCTCGGACGCCGTAGCGGCCGAGCAGGCGGCAGCGACGGCCGCCGATCAGGCACGCGTAGCCGCCGAACAGGCAAAGGCCGTCAGCGATGACCTCCAGGCCAAACAGAGCGAGCTGCAGGGGCAGATCGCCGAGGTGACGGCCGCGTACAGCGCTCTGTCGTCCTCCGATCAGCTGGCTCTGGCCGGCTCGACTTTGCCCGAGGGCTTCGATCCCACGACGATCCTGCAGAACCTGACGCCGGGATCGGGTGCAAGCGCGTTGCAGGCCGGCCTGACGCAGATCGGCAAGCCGTACGTCTGGGGCGCAACCGGCCCGGACGGCTTCGACTGCTCGGGGCTGGTCGTGTGGGCGTACAAGCAGGTGGGCAAAACGCTGCCGCGGTCGAGTCAGGCGCAGGCGGCAGGCGGAACTCCCGTGGACCAGAAGGATCTGCAGCCGGGAGATGTGGTGTTGTTCTATCCGGACATCTCACACGTCGGCATCTATGCCGGAAACGGAAACGTGCTGCACGCGTCCACCTTCGGTGTTCCCGTGAAGGTGCAGTCGATGGCATCGTTCCCGTACTACGGTGCGCGTCGATACTGAGGTGCGCCTCGGTGATCGACTGACGCCTGTATGACCGGCTCGAACCAGACACCAGGTTTGCGTGGTCTCGCCGCATCGCCGCGGTTGCGTTGGCTCGTGGTCGTTCTCGTCGCTGTGGTTGCCCTTTCGGTCGGCCTGATCCATCGATTCGACAGCACTGAAGGTCCGTCCGACGCGGTGTCCACCGACGCTTCCGTCGGCCGGCCGCCACCGACCTACGATCAGCAGCGCCGCGCCGATGTGACCGTGCTCGTCGAGCAGTGGGCCCGTGCGGTACGGACCGGCGACGTCGACGGAGTGCGCGCGCTGATGGATCCACAGGCCGACCCGGGCTTCGTCGAGGCGCAGGTGCGCCGGGCCGCGGTGGTTCCCGGCGTTCCGTTTGCCGATTTCGACTACGAACTGGGGGACGAGCCCGAAACCCCGGTTCCGCCGCCGATCGCCGAAGGATTGGCAGCCGCCGACGTCTGGGCACCGTCGGTGTATCTGCGGTATGCGGTCACCGGACCGGACGCATCGCCGACGCGTCGGCCGGTCTCACTCGTCGTGGCCGAGCGGGACGGTCGATGGCGGCTGGTCGACGACGCGGACCTGCCCGAGTATCGACGTCACACCTGGCGTGGCCCATGGGATTTCGGGCCTGTGGCGGTGCGCTCGGTGCCCACCGCAGCCGTGACCTCGGTGGTTGTCGGTCATCCGGACCGGGAGCAATTCGTCGCGGAGGTGGCGGCAGAGCTGCCATCGGCGACCGCTGCCGTCACCGAGTTCTGGGGAACCGACTGGGCGCGAGACGGGCTGGTCTTCGTCGCGTCCTCCGCGGCGGAGTTCGCCGAACTGACGGGGTCGACTCCACCGATCGACGTCGCGGCGGTGACGGTGTCCGACGCAGTGGCCGGGGACGGCTCGCGTCCGACGGGTCAGCGGGTGGTGTTCGGTCCCGATGCCGCGTCGCGGTTGACGCCGTTCACCGTTCGCTCGGTTCTGCGGCACGAGTTGACGCATGTGGCCGCGAGAGCGCGGACGGCGGACGGTACGGCGTTGTGGGTGTCGGAGGGGTTCGCCGACTATTCCGGATATCGCAATTCCGGTGCCGATTTCGCGCAACTTGCTCCCACTCTGGCTGCAATCGTGGCCGCCGGTGGGCCGCCGACGGTGCTGCCGAAGGACGAGGATTTCGGTTCCGGTGGTGCCCGGTCCAGCGTGGCCTACGAGTCGGCCTGGTCGGTGTTCGCGTTCGTGGCCGATCGTTTCGGGGAGTCGACGCTGCGCAGACTGTACGAGGCGCTCGCGTCCGAGGGCTCCGCAGACTCTGCGTTCGCGTCGGTACTCGGGTTGGACCGCGACCGGTTCGTCGCCTCATGGGGCGATTGGGTGGCCGCTCGGGCCCGTTGAGTGGGGGCGCTACGGTTGGGCCATGCGTCGTACTCTGCTCGTGACGAACGACTTTCCTCCTCGGCCGGGCGGTATCCAGTCCTATCTGCACAGCTTCGCCTCACAGCTGCCGGCCGACGAGCTCGTGGTCTACGCGCCACGGTGGCGCGGAGATTCACACGAGAAGTTCGATGCTCGGCAGCCGTTCGAGGTGATCAGGCATCCGACGACGCTGATGTTGCCGACTCCACTCGTGGCGCGCCGAGCAGCGAAAATTGTGAAATCGCGAGGTTGCGATTCGGTGTGGTTCGGAGCGTCGGCTCCGCTGGCAGTGATGTCGTCGTACCTGCGTCAGGCCGGTGCGGATCGCATCGTGGCAAGTACGCACGGTCACGAGGTCGGCTGGTCGATGGTGCCGGGCGGGCGTGCGACATTACGCACTATCGGTGAGAACACCGACGTGGTGACCTACGTCAGCAAGTACACGCGGGGTCGCTTCAGCTCGGCGTTCGGGCCGTCCGCCGCACTCGAGCATCTGCCGCCCGGTGTCGATACCGATCGATTCGTGCCCGACGACGCCGCGCGAGCGGAACTGCGCGCGCGCTACGGCCTCGGTGATCGGCCCACCGTTCTGTGCCTGTCCCGGCTGGTGCCTCGCAAGGGGCAGGACTTCTTGATCCGTGCGCTCCCGGGAATCCGCCGGGCCGTCGACGGCGCGGTTCTGGTGATCGTCGGCGGTGGGCCGTACGAGAAGACGCTGCGCGAGCTCGTCCGATCCACCGGGATGGACGAGCACGTGGTGTTCACCGGCACTGTGCCGTCCGCAGAACTCGCTGCCCACCACACCATCGCCGACGTCTTTGCGATGCCGAGTCGCACCCGTGGCGCGGGTCTCGACGTCGAAGGACTCGGAATCGTCTACCTCGAAGCCTCGTCCTGCGGTGTGCCCGTCGTCGCCGGTATGTCCGGAGGCGCGCCGGAAGCGGTGCAGCACAACAAGACCGGCCTCGTCGTCGACGGCACGTCGGTCTCGGACATCACCGACGCGATCGTGAGAATCCTGTCCGATCGCACGCTGGCCACGCACATGGGCAACGCCGGCCGCGCGTGGGTGGACGCAGAATGGCGCTGGGATGTGTTGACCGAGAAGTTGCGGTCGCTGATCTGACGTTCTGCACCGCGCAGCGGTTCGCCTAACGGGCGTAGATCGACTCGATCTCGTCTGCATATGCGGCGGTGATCACATTGCGCTTGAGCTTCATCGTGGGCGTCAATTCGCCGCTTTCCTCGGAGAAGTCGTGGGGGAGCAGCCGATACTTCTTGATCGACTCCGCGTGCGAGACGGACTTGTTCGCATCGGCGACTGCAGCATCGATCTCGGCGACGAGATCGGGGTCCGTCTGCAGATCCGCAGCGGTGGCGTCGGAATCCTTGCCGTGCGCGGACTTCCACCGATCGAACGCGTCCGGGTCGAGGGTGATGAGCGCGCCGATGAAGGGCTTCTGATCGCCCACGACGACGGCCTGACTGATCAGGGCACCCGCACGGAGCTGATCTTCGAGGCCGGCCGGTGAGACGTTCTTGCCGCCTGCGGTGACGATCAGCTCCTTCTTGCGACCCGAGATCGTGATGTATCCGTCGTCGTCGACAGAGCCCAGATCTCCGGTGCGGAACCAGCCGTCGTCCAGCGACTCTGCGGTCGCGTCCTCGTTGCGCCAGTAGCCGTCGAACACGACCGGTCCGCGGAGTTGTATCTCTCCGTCCTCGGCGATGCGCACGGTGTTGCCGGGTAGTGGGCGACCGACGCTGCCCACACGTTGGAATCCGATGGTGTTGACGGCGAATGCCGCCGTGGTTTCGGTCAGTCCGTAGCCCTCGTAGATCGTCACGCCGATGCCCCGGTAGAAGTGGCCGAGACGTGCACCGAGTGGCGCGCCGCCGGAGATGGCCAGCTCGCACTTGCCGCCGAGCGCGGCCCGCAGCTTGCCGTAGACCAGCTTGTCGAACACGGTGTGCTTGGCGCGCAACACTATTCCGGGTCCGCCGGTGTCCTGTGCCTCACTCCACGCCACCGCGCATTCGGTGGCGAGGTCGAAGATCTTGCCTTTTCCGTCGGCGTGAGCCTTCTGCTTGGCGGTGTTGAAGACCTTCTCGAACACTCGGGGTACCGAGAGGATGAAGTCGGGTTGGAAGGTGCCGAATGTCGCCACGAGGTTCGGGATGTCGCTGGTGTGGCCGATCGTGACTCCGGCGTCGAACGATGCGATGGACACTGCGCGGGCGAGGACGTGCGCCAGTGGAAGGAACATCAGGGTGCTGCGACCCTGTCTCATCAGCGATTTCAGCGAGGTCTCGCGAATGCCGAGCGATTCGGCGAGCAGATTGGCGTGGGTCAGTTGGACGCCCTTGGGGCGACCGGTGGTGCCCGAGGTGTAGATCAACGTTGCCGGGTCGGACGAGACGAGTGCCGAAACCCGTTGGTGCACTCGGTCTTCGGTGATCTCGGAACCGCCGTCGATCAATGCCTGCACGGCGTCTTTGCCGGATGAGTCCGTGCCCGACGGGTTCTCGACGACGAACGTCTGCCGCACCGACGGCGCAGCTGCCACAACGGACTTCGTCTCCTGCACGTGTGCATCGTTTTCGAGGATCAGCAGAACCGGCTGGGCGTCCTCGAGGATCCACTCCACCTGTCCGGCAGAGGACGTTTCGTAGATCGGGACGGTCACGCCTCCCGCGGCCCAGATCGCGTAGTCGATGAGCGACCACTCGAAACGCGTCGACGACATCAGGGCGACACGATCGCCCTGCTCGATGCCTGCTGCGATCAGTCCCCTCGCCACGCCCGTGACGAGTTGCTCGAACTCGGCGGCAGTGACGTCGATCCACTGTCCGTCGACCTGGCGGCGGAACACCGCAGCGTCCGGCGTGGTGCGGGCACGGTCGAAGACGGAATCGACGGCCGAGTCGGTGTCCGCGATGTCGTATTTTGCGGCGACGGTGAACTCGCGCACGGGATTACCTCCGGATAGAACGGGGAGAACGAAAGTCGACAGCTCGGCTTCACAGATACTGTAGACCCGGGTTCTCGGCGTCGAAACACGCCTCGAGTGGAGCCTGCGGGAGTGACCCGGGAAGAGGGGACGCGCACGGCCCCGGGTGCGATATGTGAAGCTCTGTCGATGAGCAGTATTCAAGTTGCGGATCAGACCTTCGTTGCCGCCCCCGGGGAGCGGGTGGCGCAGGCGTTCGCATCGCCCGAGCGGTGGCGTCGGTGGTGGCCGGATCTGAATCTCACGATCACCGAGGACCGGGGTGAGAAGGGGATCCGCTGGGCCGTGCGGGGCGGCGTCGTCGGCACGATGGAGCTGTGGCTCGAGCCCGCACTCGACGGCGTGATCGTTCATTACTTCTTGCATGCCGAACCCGCAGGAGACGTCGACTCGGGGGCGCACCAGCACGCGCGCCGGGTGGCCGGACGTGCCATGACCTTCGAATTGAAACGGGAGCTCGAGGCCGGGCGGTCTGCAGGTGAGGCACCCCACCACGTAGCGTCGAGTTCAGCTGGCGATTGAACCGCGCGGTACGGTCGGCCGGTTCGCATTGTGCGTCGGCGGATCGATCGTGTGTGATAGGTCTGCCGCGAGTTCGCGGCACCGTAGAGCCAGCGAAGCGCATCGAAGTACCCGAGAGGAAGCGGACGAGTAGTCATGGCGGAGAAAACCCAGAGGTCGATCGTCGTCGAAGCCCCACCGAGCCGGGTCATGGACGTCATCGCCGATTTCGACGCGTACCCCACATGGGTGTCGGCCGCGAAATCCGTCGAGGTGCTCGAAGTCGACGAGAACGGCCGTGGCAAGCGCGTCAAATTCGTGCTGGACGCGGGGATGGTGAAAGACACCTACGAGCTCGAATACGACTGGGCGGCCGACGGCAACTCGGTGTCGTGGAATCTCGTGTCGGGTGAGATGCAGAAGTCCCAGAACGGCTCGTACTCTCTGCGCGAGACCGGCGGCGGCACCGACGTCACGTACGAGCTGACCGTCGACCTGAACATCCCGATGATCGGTCTGTTCAAGCGCAAGGCAGAGAAGGTCATCACCGACACTGCACTCAAGGAATTGAAGAAGCGGGTCGAAGGCTGAGCGAGGCTCGCACCGAACCCCGCACCACGGTGTTGCTGTTCCTCGGCAAAGGTGGTGCGGGTAAGACGACGCTGGCGGCCGCGTCGGGGCTTCGGCTCGCGCAGGCAGGCGAGCGGGTACTGATAGCTTCCGTCGATCAGGCGCACTCACTCGTCGACGCGTTCGCGGGTGGCGCGAGCGACACCGAGGCGGGGGATACGTCGGGCATCCGATCGGTCGCGGCCGGCCTCGACATCGTCGAGATCGACACGTTGGGGCTGCTCGAGGCGAAGTATCGCGGACTGGGTTCGCTGATGGCCGTGGCGTCTGCCGGCCACGAGCACGGGGTCAGTTTCGGGGCGATCGAGCCGGAGGAGTTGCTGGGTTTCCCCGGGGTCGAAGAACTGCTCGGGATGCACGAGATCTGCCGTCTCGTCGACGACAGTCGTTGGGACACAGTGATAGTGGACCTTCCCGCGTCGGCAGATGCGCTGCGCACGCTGCAGTTGCCCGACACCGTTGCCGCGTATGTCGAGCGGATCTGGCCCCTGCACGCGCGCATGGTGGCAGGCACCGGCCCCGATGTACGGCTCACCCTCGTGGTGGCGATGATCGAGCGAATCCTCGCGCAGATCGACTCCGTCCGGTCCCTGGTCACCGACTCCGAACGCACCGGGGCGACCGTGGTCGTGACAGCCGAACAGCTCTCGGTCGCGGACGCGGAACGAACATTGTCGGCAGCGGCTCTGCTCGGCATCAGAATCGATCGTGTTCTGGTCAACAAGATGCTGCCGCGGCTCAACGCGTCGTCGATCGGTCTGGTGGGCGCACATCCGGCGGTGTTCTGGTTCGAGCGGTGGCGGGCTGCGCAGCTCGACGCCGTCGCCGAGCTGCGCCGACGCATCGGCACTGTTCCGATCGTGGAGGTGGAGCACGCCGACGGTGAACCGGTAGGGTTGGGACCCTTGCAGGATGTGGCCGATCGCCTCGAACCGGACTCCCTCGAACCGCGCGCGCCGGGCTGGGGTGAGCAGCCTTCGGTCGTACTCGAGTCGGGTCACGGACTCGACTCCGTATATGCGATGAGAATGCTTCTGCCGGTAGTGGATTCGACGACCTTGGGCTTGGGGCGAGTGGAGGACGACTTGATAGTGAGTGCCGACGGGAGGCGACGGCGCATCAGGTTGGCGTCGGTGCTCCGTCGGTGTGTCGCCGACTCCGCCGAGCTCGATGGACCGTCCCTGGTGGTTCGTTTCCGTCCCGACCCCGATGTGTGGCCGCGGTGACCCTCACGATCTCGACGACGGGGGTGCTCGGATGACGTCGGACCATTCCGAGCTGGGAGCGGACCTGCTGGCTCTGGCCGACACGGTGTTGACGCGACTGGAGCCCATACTGCGTGGGGTCGCCGAATCGCAGCAGGATCGCGACCGCCAGGGATGCACCTGGTGCCCGGTCTGCGCCCTCGCGGCACTGGTCCGCGGTGAGCGTCACGATCTCATCGAGCTCGTGGCCTCCGAGGGTGCTGTGGTGATCGCTTTGCTGCGTCAGTTGCTGACCGACCACACCACGGCCGGAACGCAGCACACTGCTGCACACGCTTCGCCCGCCCCACCGTCGCCGCAGTCCGGGCCCGACGGTGACACCGGTTCCCGCTCCGATCCGGGGGAGGTCGCGGACGTGTCGGACGACACCAAACTTCCGGGTGAACGCCACGCCGCGTTCGTTCCGATTACCGTTCGCGTGAAGGATTCGCGCTCGAACGGACGGGACCGTCCGTGATCGGCGGAGTGATTCGGGCTCAGACCGCGTGGGGGGCGGCCGAGGAAGGCATGGACGAATGAAGCGCAACCACCAACGACTGACCGTCGGTATCGACGTGGGCGGCACGAGCCTGCGCGCGTCCGTCGTGGATGCGGACGGGCAGGTTCTCGACTCGACGGCCGCTCCCACTCCGCACACGGCCCGCGCGCTCGAACGCGGTCTCGACCGGGCCGTGCAGGAGCTGGCCGGGCGACACGACATCGCGGCCGTCGGGCTCGCCGTCGCAGGGTTCATCGATTCCGAGCGGACGACGGTTCGCTTCGCCCCACATCTGCCCTGGGTCGACACTCCCGTGGCGACCGAGATGAGCAAGCGCATCGGCCTGCCGGTGTTGCTCGAGCACGACGCCAACTCGGCGGCCTGGGCCGAGTACAGATTCGGTGCGGCGTCCGGGGGCCGCAACGTGGTGATGGTGGCCATCGGGACCGGAATCGGTGCGGCTCTGCTGATCGACGGCAGGATCTACCGCGGGAGCCACGGCGTGGCACCCGAGCTCGGCCACATCCAGGTCGTCCCGGACGGGCGGGCATGCCCCTGCGGCAAGCGCGGTTGTTGGGAGCGGTACTGCAGCGGCACCGCCTTGGTGGACACCGCCGTCGAGTTGCTCGCCGCGGACCCGTCGTCCTCGACGACTCTGGCACGCGAGGTGTTCCTCGATCCAGGCTCGTTGACCGGCCGTCGGATTGCCGGTGCCGCGCACGACGGTGACTCGATCGCCCGCCGCACCATGGAAGATTTCGCTCAGTGGCTCGGAGTCGGTTTGTCGATCGTCAGTGACGTGTACGACCCCGATCTGATAGTGCTCGCCGGTGGAGTTGCGACGTCGTCGAGTCAGTTCCTGGCCCGCGCGACGGACAAGTACGCGCAGTTGGTGACCGGTGCCGGTCATCGTCCGCTGGCCCGAATTCGCAGTACTCAGCTCGGTGAGGCGGCAGGCATGATCGGGGCCGCAGAGCTGGCGCGAGCGCAGTTCGTCACCGGCGTTCGCTGACTGTTCGATTCCGCGTCGTGTGACCTCTGTCCCCGTGTCATCGATGATGTGGCTGGTGTCATAAACCCTGGGTACAGTTCACGGTGCGGCACGGTTCGTGGATGCACGGCCGCAGTCGATTCGCTTTCGAGAGAACCGGCATCAAACGATTTCCCGACCATCATCAGGGGGCATGTCAATGTGGTACTGGCTGGTCAAGTACGTTTTCATCGGGCCCCTTCTCATCGCCCTCGGTAGGCCGACGATCGAGGGTGCGGAGAACATTCCGGCTCAGGGTCCGGTCATCCTGGCCAGCAACCACAAAGCTGTTCTCGATTCTTTCTACCTCCCGCTCAAGACGCCTCGGCGCATCACCTTCCTCGCCAAGAGTGAGTACTTCACCGGACCCGGCCTCAAGGGCGCATTCCAGAAGTGGTTCTTCACCGCAGTCGGACAGGTACCGATCGATCGCACCGGAGCCGACGCGGCGCAGGACGCTCTCGATGCAGGCGTGCGCGTGATCGAGGCGGGCAAGGTTCTCGGTATCTACCCCGAGGGCACGCGGTCACCCGACGCCCGGCTGTACAAGGGTAAGACCGGCATGGCGCGTCTGGCGTTGCAGACCGGAGTGCAGGTGATCCCGGTCGCGATGATCGGCACCGAGAAGATGAACCCGATCGGTTCACGCATCTGGCGTCCGGCGAAGGTCACCATCCGGGTCGGAAAGCCGATCGACTTCTCTCGTTTCGAGGGTATGGCCGGCAACCGATTCGTCGAGCGTGCCGTCACCGACGAGGTGATGTACGACCTGATGTTGCTCTCCGGTCAGGAATACGTCGACGTGTACGCCGCATCTCTGAAAAAGACTGCATCCGAATCGGATTCGGCCCCGGCCCCGCAGCGAATTCCGGATTCCAAGGCCAGCTGAATCTGCTCGGACCGCACCGCGATCAGCGCGCGGGGCGCGTCTCGACCGTCGCTCGATCGGTCCACGTGACCGCGGCGAGCACGACGATCGACGCCAGGGCCCACCACACGTAGCCCGAGGCGGCGAACTGGTCGACCAGCGGCCAACCGAGACCGCTCCATCGTCCCTCGCCGAGGTGCCAGTGCGGCGGGTAGAGCATCAACGCCACTCCGACGGCCACCAAGGTTGCCAGCAGAGCACTGCGGCGGCGGTAGCCGAGGACGGCAAGCACCACGGTGAACGGGATGGCCCACACCCAGTGGTGCGACCACGAGACCGGCGACACCAGCAGACCGAACATGGCATTGATCGTCAGCGCGAGGGCAGTCTCGCCGGCGGCGAACGCTTTTCGGATCGCCACCGCCGCGACGGCGAGCACCACCACCGACAACGCGAGCCACAGAATCGACCGGGGCAGCTCGTCCAACCCGAGCCGGGCGAGCACTCCGGTGATGGACTGGTTGGGCGGGTACGCCGGGCCGCCGATTCGGTCGGAATCGACGATCGTCTCGGTCCAGTACCTCACCGAGTCCGACCACGTCAGCGCGAAACCGATCGCAGTGAACGCGCCGAAGCTCAGCACCGACACCACCGCGGCTCGAAAGTCCTTGCGCAGCAGGAAGTACAGCACGAACACAGCGGGCGTGAGCTTGACGGCGGCCACGAGACCGATCAACACACCTCGCGGCCACGGCGTCTTCTTCGGCAGGCAGTCGAGCGCTACGAACGCCATCAACACGATGTTGATCTGCCCGTAGTTCAGCGTCGAGGTGACGGGCTCGAGCACCAGTACGGCCACGGCGAACACGGCTCCGGCCGACCACCACACGAGCGTGCGAGGACGTAGTCCTAGCGAGGTGAGGGTCACCACGACCGTCACCAGCAGCAGGGCCATCGACAGCACTGTCACCGCGATGGACGCGGCGTACAGCGACACCGACGACAGCGGGCTGAAGATCGCTGCGGCGATCGGGGGATAGGTGAACGGCAGGGTCGTACCGGTCGCGATCGGCGGCAGCTGGCCGTAGAGATCCCCACCCTCGGCGAACACCTGACCGCCGAGGCGATACACGTCCAGATCGAGTCGGTAGTGCTCACCGATCGCACGCAGGCCCGGAAACCCGTTGAGGTGGAACGCAACGCCGACGACGGCACCGATCAGCACGACGACCCGGCTCGACGCGACCGCCCAACTGGGCCACCGGCGTCGCGTCGGCCCGGCCTGCTCCGATGCCTCGGCGACCGGACGGTTGGTGTCGGGCGAAGTCACTGGCGTTCCCTTTCAGGGCTGTTCGGATCGGGGTACCGGTACGTGGGGGACGTGTCGGGGCACGCGCTAGGGTGAGCCGCGTGCGCTACTTCTACGACACAGAGTTCATCGAGGATGGTCGCACAATCGAGTTGGTCTCGATCGGCGTGGTGTCGGAGGACGGTCGTGAGTTCTACGCGGTGTCCTCCGAGTTCGACCCCGAGCGCGCGGGCCGGTGGGTTCGACGCAACGTGCTGCCCAAGCTGCCACCGTACTCGTCACCGCTGTGGATGAGCCGGTCCCGAATCCGTGACGAACTGCTGGAGTTCCTTGTTCCGCACTACGGTGCCGAGGTCGAACTGTGGGCGTGGGTTGCGGCGTACGACCACGTGGCGCTGTGCCAGCTGTGGGGCTCGATGACCGAACTACCGCGTTCGCTGCCGCGATTCACTCGGGAGTTGCGCCAGCATTGGGAGGATCGGGGCAGTCCCGAGCTGCCGTCCGTACCCGACGACGCTCACGACGCGCTCGCCGACGCTCGGCACAATCTGGCGAAGTTCCAGGCGATCGAGGAGTACGCGCACCGCGGGTGAACACCCGTTGTCCTGCGGCTTCGGTGGAGCGAATATCCTGTACGGGTGAACTGGACTGTCGACGTACCCATCGATCGCTTGCCCGACCTGCCGCCGCTGTCACCGACGCTGCGCACTCGATTGGACGATGCGTTGGCGAAGCCCGCTGCGCAGCAACCGCAGTGGGATCCGGAGCAAGCGGCCGACATGCGCAAGGTGCTCGAGAGCGTTCCGCCGATCACCGTCGCCGGTGAGGTGGAAGCGTTGTCGGACAAGCTCGCCGCCGTCGCTCGTGGTGAGGCATTCCTGCTGCAGGGTGGCGATTGCGCCGAGACGTTCGTCGACAACACCGAGCCGCACATCAAGGGCAACATCCGCACCCTGCTGCAGATGGCGGTGGTGCTCACGTACGGCGCGAGCATGCCGGTGGTCAAGGTTGCTCGCATCGCCGGGCAGTACGCCAAGCCGCGTTCCTCGAACATCGACGCGCTGGGTCTGCAGTCCTACCGCGGCGACATGATCAACTCGCTCGTCGCCGACGAGAGCGTCCGCGGCCACGACGCGTCGCGACTGGTGCGTGCGTACGCCAATGCCAGCGCAGCGATGAACCTGGTCCGCGCCCTCACCGGTTCGGGCATGGCGGATCTGCGCAAGGTGCACGACTGGAACCGCGAGTTCGTCGCTCAGTCGCCCGCCGGTGCTCGCTACGAGGCACTCGCGGGGGAGATCGACCGCGGACTGCGCTTCATGGACGCCTGCGGCGTGTCGGACCCCAACCTGCACACTGCCCAGATCTTCGCCAGCCACGAGGCACTCGTTCTCGACTACGAGCGGGCCATGCTGCGCCTGGACAACACCGACGATCACCCCAAGCTGTACGACCTGTCCGCACACTTCCTGTGGATCGGCGACCGCACCCGTCAGCTCGACGGAGCGCACATCGCGCTGGCCGAGCTCATCTCGAACCCGATCGGTCTCAAGATCGGGCCGACCACCACACCCGAGATGGCCGTCGAGTACGTCGAGCGCCTCGACCCGACCAACAAGCCGGGACGCCTGACGTTGATCTCCCGCATGGGCAACGGCAAGGTGCGAGACATCCTGCCCGCCATCATCGAGAAGGTGCAGGCCACCGGCCACCAGGTCATCTGGCAGTGCGATCCGATGCACGGCAACACCCACGAGGCGTCGACCGGTTACAAGACGCGGCACTTCGACCGCATCGTCGACGAGGTGCAGGGGTTCTTCGAGGTGCACAACGGCCTCGGCACCCACCCGGGCGGGATTCACGTGGAGCTGACCGGCGACGACGTCACGGAGTGCCTCGGTGGTGCCCAGGACATCTCGGACCTCGACCTCGCCGGCCGCTACGAGACTGCCTGCGACCCGCGTCTGAACACGCAGCAGAGCATCGAACTGGCGTTCCTCGTGGCCGAGATGCTCCGGGACTGATCTGCTCGCCGGACTGCGCGGGTAATTCAGGGCAGCGAGACGACCATAACCTCGGAGCCCGGTTCCACTCGAGAACCGGCTCCGGGGCTCTGGCTGATCACCAGCGACCCGTCGGTGTCCACTACTTGACGGACGTCGATCGTCAAACCCAGCGCAGCGAGTGTCGTCCGTGCGGAACCGACCGACCTGCCGAGCAACGACGGCACGGTGACGGCGGTGGACACGTCCAGCACGGCGGTGGAACCGGACCTGACCGTCTGCCCGGCTGCGGGCGTCGTACCGATCGCCTTGCTGCCGTCGGTGTCCTCGTCGAACTTCTCACGCACCTCGCCGACGGTGATGCCCACCGACTCCAGCGTCGTTCGGGCCTGATCGACGCTCTGCCCGCGTACGTCGGGCACCTCGACCGGCGGCGCTCCCTTGCTGCGCAGCACCGTGACCGCGGCTCCGGTGGACAGGACGGTTCCCGGGGGTGGGTCGAGTGCAGCGACGCCGCCGATCGGCGCGGTCGTACTGAAGGCCTCGCCGCCGTCGACCGGCGTGAAAGTCCGATCCCGCAATTGCTGTTCCATGTCTGCGACGGATGCGCTGGCGTCGATGGAGGGCACGGTCGGGCTGCCCAGTGATACCAGCAGGAAGACCGTGTCGCCCTTGGCAATTCGTGATCCGCCGGTGGGATCTGTTCCGATGAGAAGGTCGGTGTCCACCGAATCGGAGTAGGCTCCGCGCACCGCCGCCTCCAGTCCGGCGGCTTCGACAGCGCTGGTCGCACCGGTGGTGTCGAGTCCGTCCACCATCGGTACGGCGGTGTAGCGACCCGAACCCATCCACCACCCGCCGAAGCCGACGAGTACGGCAAGCAGCGCGACGACGAGAAGCCAAATGACGATCGCTCGACGCGAGCGCTGGCGATCGGCGTCGAAGTCGGGAAACTCGTACTGCCGTCTGCCGGTCAGCGGCGGCCCGGCAGGCGGCCCGTCGAAGAGTTCCGGGCCGTGATCGACACCTCGGGAGGTGGGCGATGTGACCACTCGGGTGTGCTGCACCCCGTGCTGCGGGGGGTGCGGCGGCAGATCCTGGACCACCTGGGTGCGAGCGGACGGCGGGCGATTGCCCGCGACCGTCGTCGGTGCTCCGGCCGCTGCCGAGCTCAGATGCTGGGCCGAGCGTTTGGGAGCGGGCACTCGGTACTCGGGTAGCGCCAGCGCCGACGCGGCGGCGCGCAGTGCGCGGGCCATGTCGTCGGCGTTGCGGTATCGGTGTTCGGGGGCGCGGACTGTCGCGCGCTCGACCACATCGTCGAACTGCGGTGGAACACCCGCGATGAGAGTGGAGGGGAGCGGTACGTCGTTGTCGATGCGCTGGTAGGCGATGGACAGCGAGGTGTCGCCGGTGAACGGGGTGCGTCCGGTCAGTAGCTCGAACAGCACGACGCCGACGCCGTAGACGTCGCTGCTCGCCGACGCGGAGCCGGTGGTGACCTGTTCGGGTGAGAGGTATGCCGCGGTGCCGAGAATCACACTGCTCGACGTCACGGTGGAGGCCGCAATGGCTCGCACGAGTCCGAAATCGGCGATCTTCACGTCGCCGTCGTCACTGATCAGGATGTTCTCGGGCTTGATGTCGCGGTGCACGAGACCGGCTCGGTGAGCGACGGCGAGCGCCTCGAGGACCGGCCGGATGACGGCCACTGCAGCGTGCGGTGGCATCGGTCCGCGCTCGCGCAACAGCTCGCGCAGGGTTCCGCCTTCGACGAGTTCCATGACGAGGAAGGCGTGTTCGCCGTCGCGCCCGTGGTCGTAGACGGCGACGAGGCCCGGGTGGCTGAGCCTGGCGACGGCCCGCGCCTCGAACTCGAAGCGTTGAACGAACTGCGGGTCCTCGGCGAACTTCGGATCCATGATCTTCACCGCGACGGGGCGGTCGAGCCTGGTGTCGAGTCCGCGGTAGACCGTCGACATACCGCCACGTGCGATCGGTGCGTCTATTCGATATCGACGATCGAGCATCGAACCCGGTATCACCGAACCTCCCCTCGTCCCGTTCGTCGGCCGCCCGGAATGCCGGACACCGAAGACGATGGTATCCGTGCCGTGGGTGGTGTCCGACGATCGTGGTCCGTGTTCGGTCCTGCGAGGCAGGTTGCAGGAGTGGAGCCTGCGGAACGACCCGGCTGCCACGCTTTTGAAGTCTTGACGCCGGACCCGTTAACGTTGTCCGCGTGAGTGCCATTCCCTACGCCGACGACGTGCTCGATCCGTCGGTCTCTTTGCTGCAGTTCGCCGATGTCGCGAAGATCCTCGATGTCCCCAAGACCCGCGTCGAACAGCTCCTTCGAGATCGTCAGCTGCTGGCTCTCAAGCGCTCGCGCGTGCCCGGTGTGCCGGAGCTGTTCCTCGACACGACCAAGGGCGAGATCGTCAAGGGTCTGCCAGGGTTGTTGGCCGTGTTGCACGACGGCGGTTACGAGGACGAGGAAATCCTGCGGTGGCTCTTCACCGAGGACGAGAGCCTGCCCGGCGCGCCTGTCGCCGCACTGCACGGCGATCTGATGCGTGAAGTGATCAGGCGCGCACAGGCAATGGCCTTCTAGCGGACGGTCGCGCGCTTGAAGCCGGTGACGGCGAACTGCGGAAGCGCGACGCGCACGCGAGTCCACTGCGGCACCGTCGCGCGTCGGGACAGCACGCGATAGCCCTGCGATTCGACCTCGTCGAGAATGCGGCCGTACAGGATCGACGCCGTGCGCATGGACGGTCGCACCCGTGGATCCAGCATGTCGATACCGGCATCGGACGTGCGGTAGATCGAGCGGGTGACGGCGATCAGGTGCGCGAGGGCCCTGGTGACCCGGGCGTCGACATTCCCCGTCGTGCGGCACCACTGCAGCAATTCCTCGTCGACGCCGAACGCCGCGAGTTCGTCGGTGGGCAGGTAGATGCGGTCGCGGTCGAGGTCCTCGCCCATGTCCCGAATGAAGTTGGTCAGCTGGAACGCCTCGCCCAGGGCTGCGGCGGGCGGCTCGGCCTCCGACCGATCGACGACGGTTCCCAGAATCGGCAACATCTGCAATCCGATGACCGCTGCGGAGCCGTACATGTACTCGCGCAACTGCTCCATGGTGCGGTAGCGCGAGACGAACATCGCACTTCCCGGAATGTCCATGCGCATCGAATGCATGAACGCGTAGAAGTAGTCGTGCGGAATGTCGTAGCGCGCCACGGTGTCGCACAATGCGCTCAGTACTTGATCGGACACGCTGTCGGACAACGGTTTTCCCGCCAGGGCGTCGCGCACCCGAGATTCGATCACGTCGAGTTCGACGATGCGACGGGCGTTGAGCTCATCCGACCCGACGGCGATGTCGGTGCCCTCGAGATCGACGATGTCGTCGACCATGCGCGCGAACCCGTACAGCGCGTGCACGCCTGCGCGCTTGTTCGTGGGGAGCAGGCGAGTGGCGAGGAAGTACGTCTTGCCGTGCTGGGCGTTGAGCTCGCGGCAGATTCGGTACGCCTGGTGCAGCGCCGGATCGATTCCGTCCAGTTCTTTCATCACGCGGGCTCTCATGACGGGGATTGGTCCCCGGTCGGTTCCGTCATCGAGGTCTTGGGAGCATTGGGCACAGCTCGGTGTTCCCTGGATCGGTCCGACCGTAAACGCAGCGGATCCACCCGGGTCAACGCGCGAGCGGCCACGACTGCGGCGAACACGGCAAGTGCCACGTGGAGGACGCTGTACAGCCCGATCGAGCCGTCGGGTTGGAAGACGAGCATGAGCCAGGTGGACAGACCCGTCAGCACCATCAACGTGGTGCGGGAGAGCGCGAATCCTGCGGCGATCGCCAGCGGCCACGAGTAGTACCAGGGCAGGGCGGCGGGGGAGAGGACGACGGTGGCGACCAGGGCGATCAGGATTCCCTTGACCGCATCGCGCTCGGATCGGCGCCCGAGCCACCAGGCCGCGGCGAGAACGATCACCAGGGCGATCGAGCACAGCAGGCGACTGACGTAGAGAACCGGCCCGAGGCGTAGATCGAGGAACCAGGAGGTGCTGACGGTGACCAGGTGCGCCAGGATCGTCGGCAGCGACAGCCAGTTGATGATCTTGGCGGATCCGGAAAGCGCTGTCAGCCAACCGATTCCGACTCCCGCAATCACGGACGCGACGGCGAAGACTGCGACGAAGACGCCGGCTCCGATTCCGGCAGTTTTCGTGAACGCCAGTATCGGAGACATCGGTGTTCGGCCCTCCGCGCGCGCCTTCTCCCGCAGATGCAACATCCAGATCCACACGAGGAACGGCAGCGCCAGGCCTGCTGTCGCCTTGATGGCCACGGCGATCGCCACCAGCGCGATACCGGACACGTGCCGGTGTTCGAGGGCCAGCACGATGCCAGCGGTCATCAGACCCACCATGAGCAACTCGTTGTGTACGCCGCCGATCAGGTGGACCAGTACCAGCGGGTTGAGCACGGCGAGCCATACCGCAGTGGTCGCTCGGCCGCCGAGGTGCTTTGCCAGTCGCGGAACCGCCCACATCATCAGTGCGAGTCCGGGCAGCATGGTCAGGCGGAGCAGCATGGTTCCGGCAATGACGTTGTCGCCCGTCAGGCTGGTGATGCCGCGGCCCAGCAGCAGGAACAGCGGGCCGTACGGAGCGGTGGTGGTGGTCCAGACGTTGCTGACGTTGTCGAGTAGAACGCCTGGATTGGCAACGGGTCCAACGGCATACGGGTCGAATCCGTCGCGCAGCAGAGCGCCCTGAGCAAGGTAGGAGTAGGCATCACGACTGAACATCGGAACCGACAGCAGCAGCGGCGCGGTCCACGCCGGAACGATCCACCGCAATTCGCCGACGGTGGTACGCCCGTGCAGGGTCGCCCGCCCGAGCCGGACCCAGGCGGTGATCATGAGCAGTACGCCGACCCAGACGATCACGGTCGAGAGCACGAAGCCGTGACCGAATCGCAGCCACGACAGGTGCATCTCCTCGAGCAGCGGATCGCGTCGGCGCACACTGCCCGCGCCGAAGCCACCGAACACGATGCAGACGGCACCGACGACACCGAGCACCGCCGCCTTGCCTTCGGGGCTGCGCAGGAAATTACCTGTCGTGGTCAGTCTCGACGGTCGTCGCGAAGCGGTGGAGGCGGGGCCGTCCGACGATCGATCCTCGGAGGTGGAGTGCGACGAAATCGAAGACATTGCCGCCTGCTCCTCCTCTGCAACGAGTTGTGGGTCGAGATGTGCGCGTCGACCGATACGTTCCGGCCGGTGGTAGAACGATCATGGTCGCAGCAATGAGCGCGACCGGCAAACGATCGCGCTCAGCTTAGTTGGTCGCTGCAGTGAATCGAACGAACCTACCGTTCCCGATGTCCTGTCACCCGTTCGGCGGCCAACTTTCCGGAGACCAGAACAGTGGGAACGCCGACGCCAGGCGTCGTGCCCGAGCCGGCCAGAATCACGTTGTCGAGCCCGGCAACCATGTTCTTGCGCCGGAACGGCCCGGTCTGCCGGAACACGTGTGCGGACGAGAACGGTGAACCGGAGATCATGCCCTTCTGCGCCCAGGTCTCGGGAGTGTCGATGTGGTCCAGCGTGAATCCGTCGAGAAGCCCTTTGTACCCGCGGGTTTCCATGGTCGTCAGGATCTCGCGGAGGTACGGCTGCGCCAACTCGGCCCACGGCAGCGGAGCGCTGTCGAGATTGGGGCACGGTGCCAGGATCGACACCGGCTCGCTGCGGACCCCGTCGCGGACCACTTCGAGTGCTGGATCGCTCACCGACGGGCGAGTGATGAGCAGGGACGGATCGGCCATCAAGCTTCCCTTGCCCGAGCGGGCGGTGATGCGACGAAAGGTCTCGGACCATTCGTCGCCGAAGTCGATGGTGTGGTGCGCACGGGCAGGCCACGTGGCGCTCTGCTCCACGGGAACGGTTCCGTGGGCGACGACTGCCGACGGTGAGACCACGCCGTAGCCGTTGCGTCGGCCCTTCTTCGACACCGACGCCCGGTCGAGCAGTCGATCGACGACCGGCAGGTCCGCGGTGAGAATCAGAGCGTCGCATGCGATTCGGTCGCCTGCCGCGGTGACCACGGAATCGGCGCGGCCTCGGTCGACTGTGATGTCGACGATCTCGGTGCCGAGCTCGAGCGTTCCGCCCGCCGTGACGAACGCGTCGGCCATGGCCCTCGCGATGGCCGCCATGCCGCCCTGGGGGAAGAACACCCCGAGGGAGGTGTCCATGTGCGCGATGGCTCCGTAGACCGCGAGAGCTTTCTGCGGTGCCATGCCGGCGTAGAGCGCCTGGAAGGTGAAGACGCGGCGCAGGCGGGTGTCCTTCAAGAACTTGTCGACTCGCGGTCCGAGACGCCCGAACCCGCCCAGCTTGGTCAGCGTGGCGGTGTCGGAGATCGCGGCCTTCGAGCCGACCAGATCGAGCGGGGAATCGAAGTTCGAATCGATGAACCGATCGAACTCTGCGTCGAAGATGTCGGCCAGCCAGCGTCGCAATTCGCGGTAGCCCTGTGCCTCGGCAGGTCCGCAGGTGCGTTCGACCTCGGCCGTCATCGCCTCGGGGTCGGAGTAGACGTCGATGGACGTGCCGTCGGCGTAACGCGTGTGATACGACGGCGAGAGCGTGGTCAACCGGATCGGTGGCGTCGTCGACTCGAAGTCGGCGCCCACGGCGGCGAGCGCCTCGAGCACCAGGTTCGGCATCGTCAACACGCTTGCGCCGTTGTCGATGTCGTAGAGGTGCGAGCCGTCGGTGTCCGACACCGGGTACACCCCGACGCGGCCGCCCACAGTCTCCTCCCGCTCGACGAGGACGACCTTCTTCCCTGCCCCGAGCAGGTGCAGACCGGCCGCCAGACCTGCCAATCCGGCTCCCACGACGACAACGGTGTCGGTGGGGCCGGAGACCGTGCGGATCGAAGACATGACGCTCTCTTTCAGTACTGCCGTTGGATGGCGGCGGTTGCCATGGCTCGCAAATGTGTGGCGGCGACCGGATCGATCGAACTGTTGTCGAGAACTGCGACAGCCCGCGTGCCGAGCTCGTCGATCTGCCTCTCGACGGCGTCCACCGCGCCGAGCTCGACCAGAATCGAACGGATATCGGCCACGGCGGCCGCGTCGAGCTCGGTACCGAGGCTGGAGCGGATCTCGGCTGCCTGATCGGGCCGAGTCTCGTCGGCCTTGCGCAGTGCCAGCGCGATCAGCACGGTGCGTTTGCCCTCGGTGATGTCGTCGCCCGACGGTTTACCGGTCACCTCGGGATCGCCGAACACTCCGAGGAGGTCGTCGCGCAGCTGGAACGCGATACCGATATCTGCGCCGAAGCTGCGGTACGCCGCGATCAGCTCCTCGTCGGCATCGGCGAGAACCGCTCCGAGATGCAACGGGCGCTCCACCGTGTACGCGGCGGTCTTGTAGCGGTTGACGCGCATTGCAGCTGCCACACTCTCGTCGGTGCCTGCCTCGGCCTCGATGTCTAGCAGCTGGCCGCCGAGGACCTCCGTGCGCATGGCCGACCACACCGGTTGGACTCGCCGAGCGGCGTCGGCGTCGATACCCGATTCACGGAGCAGATCGTCGGCCCAGCACAGGGCGAGATCGCCGACGAGAATCGCGGCCGATTCACCGAAGTGTTGCGAGGAGCCGGACCAGCCCGAATCCCGGTGCCGCCGAGCGAAGCCGACGTGCACCGTCGGGAATCCGCGCCGCGTGCTGGACGAGTCGATGATGTCGTCGTGGATCAGGGCGCAGGCCTGGATCAGCTCGAGCGCCGAACACGCCCGCAGCACTGCGTCCGCACGGGGACCGGTCGTCTCGCCGCCGGCACCGAGCCACGCGGTCCATGCGAACGCGGGGCGCATGCGCTTACCGCCACGAAGCACGAACGCCTCGAGATCGGCCACCGCAGCGGGATAGCCACCGCCGACGGAATCGACGACCGCACGACGCGACGCGAAGAACTCGGCGAGCGTCGCGTCGACGGACTCTCGCAGCGAGGACGCATTCACGGGCGCAGGAACGGCATTCGTGGGCGCAGTGGAGGGGGGCGCGGACAGGTCTCCGGACAGGACGATCCTCCAGGTTTCGTGGGTACGACGCTTTCTGTTCCCACAGTAATGGCCCTCGAAACCTTGCATCGCAGTGCTGCGAACATCTTTCGTCAGGGACGCCTGACAGGCGTAGGTGCGGCGCAACCTATGATCTTCGGGTGAGCGAAGATTCCGTCAGGGGGCGGTCGAGCCGAGGATTCGTGACCAGGACGCCGTCCATCGTCGACCGGCTGCGGACCGAGCCCGAGGCCAGGATCCCGTTCTCGGTGGAGTTCTCGCCGCCGCGCGACGCCGACGCCGAGGCCAGACTGTGGCGAGCAGTCCGTGAGTTCGAGCAGTTGCAGCCCGCGTTCGTGTCGATGACGTACGGCGCGGGAGGCTCCACCCGCGACCGGACGGTGCGCGTCACCGGGCAGATCGCCGAGGAGACCACCCTGTTGCCGGTGGCGCATCTCACGGCCGTCTCACACAGCGTGGCCGAGCTCCGCTCGATGGTCGGGTCCTACGCAGATCGTGGGATCACCAACATCCTCGTACTGCGCGGAGACCCCCCGGGGGATCCACTCGGTGACTGGGAGAAGCATCCCGAGGGAGTCGAGTACGCAGAGGAACTCGTCCAGCTGGTGCGCGATCTCGGTGATTTCCACGTCGGAGTGGCGTCGTTCCCCGAAGGTCACCACCGCGCCGACGACCTCGAACAGGACACCCGGTGCTTGGTCGGCAAGCTGCGGGCGGGTGCGGAGTACTCGATCACCCAGATGTTCTTCGACGTGGACGACTATCTGCGCCTACGCGACCGGGTGTGTGCATTCGACGCCGAGCAGGGTGCCAAGCCGATCATTCCCGAGATCATGCCCATCACCTCGCTTCGGTCGGTTCGGCGGATGCTCGAGCTCTCGGGTACGACGCTCCCGTCGCATCTGGACGAGAAGTTCACTCGCGCTGCCGGATCCGGTTCGCAGGAGGACCGCGCCGCCGTTCGTGAGGTGGGTATCGAACTCGCCACCAACATCGGTGAGCGCCTGATCTCCGAAGGTGCCCCCGGATTGCACTTCATCACGCTGAACTTCGCGCGCGCGACGCGTGAGGTATTGACCAACCTGGGACTTGCGGCCGCGCGAGTGTGAGGTCAGTGCTGTGGCGCGGGCATCGGGCGTGACTTCCACGTTGCCGATCCGCGCTGCCTGCGCACGTGCGATTCCGCGACGAGTCCGACGAACGCGAGAATCGAGACCGGATGCAGCGCAGCGTCGACTGCGTCGCCGACCCCGAAGTGCGATCCCACCTCGCGCCGCCGCGCAGCCAGCCGAGACACCGTCCCCGCGAGGTATCCGGCCCAGCCGAGGCGACGCGTCGACCCCGAGGCAGTGAGCGCCGCAACCGGGGGCACCACGTACACGACGGCCAGTGCCACGGCCGCCGCGGCCGAACCGGTGGGACCACCGAACTCGTTCCACAACCACCTGCTGTAGCCGGAGCGCACGTCCGCCGCCGAGCGGTACATCCGGCACCGGACGAACCCCGCACCCGACGCCACCGCCGTCGAGAATCCCCGTCGACGTAACGCGCGGGCCAGGTCGAGGTCCTCGGTCGGGCTGGAGGCGACGCAGTGGTGGCCCCCGATCGCGCGGTAGGCGGCGGCGTCGAAGGCCATGAACTGCCCGCAGGCGACCGCTGTCGACGGTGCGAGCGACGCGTTGCCCAGCGGGATGGGAAGAGTGGACATCCACGACCAGGCAAGCAGGGGTTGCACCAGTCGCTCGGCGATGCTCTCGGCCAGTTGTTCGGGCCACGGACACAGCAGCGATGCCCCGCGCCGTCGCAGCATCCTGGCCGCGGCCGCAATGGCCTCCGGTTCGAGTCGAACATCGGCGTCGACGAACACGATCATCGACGCCGTAGGGTCGTCCTCGTCCGCCAGTCTCGCAAGTTCGGCGCACGCTGCGGCTTTACCGGTCCAGCCCGCCGGGGGTGCGACACCGGAGCTCACGACGCGAATTCTCGGATCACCCTCGGCCGCCGCGCGGGCAGCGGCGGCCGTTCCATCGGTCGAGTCGTCGTCGAGGACGATGACGTTGAGGTCGGTGCACGCGCGTTGACGCGTGAGGTCGCCGATCAGCGCCGGAAGGGTCGAGACCTCGTTGCGGGCGGGAATGCAGACGACGACGCGTTCGGTGACGTTCTGTTCCGGGGTACCCAGGCTCGGCATGAACCGAGAGTTGAACACCGACACCGCAGCAGACGCCGTCGCGGCAACGGCCGCGGTGGCCGTCGTTCGCGCGAGCAGGCGGTCTTTCACACAGACGTTCTGTCGCTCGAGTTCTCCGACTCGGTGCGTCGTGACCGGAGATTGCGCAGCGGTGGGTTGCGCGAGACCCAGGCCATGGCGCCGACGATGGCTGCGACGCCGACGGTCACTCCACCTACGATTCCGGCCCAGCCGGCGAAGCTTCGGGTGTTGGGATCGGGGTAGTTGACCTCGGCGCGCACCGAGGTGACCTCACCTGCAGGCAGCTTCCACGAGATCGAGTTGTCGCTCTCGCGGGTGCCGTTGGTGGTGCCGATGCGGGCAGGAAACGCGATGGTGAACTGCACATCCGAACCCTGGACCGGCACGGACGAGAGATCGGCGTTGCCTGCCAGGGTGACGGTGTCGCCCGAGCGCTGCAGCGTCAGCTGGAAGGATCCGGCTGCGTTCTGGAAGATCGAGCCGAGCGTCTGCACGTCGCCGAACGAGAGGTCGTCGAAGATGGCCTGCGAACCGACGTACCCGTCCTGGTTGTACGGCTCGACGCGAACCTTGTCCTCGATCGACGACGGAACCACCAGTTCCGGGCCGGTGTCCGATTCCGACGTCGGCACACTGGCCGCCACGATCTGGCCCGCGACGCGGTCGTTGGCCGACACGCCCATCGTGACCTGCACGCGCAGGCAACCGGCCAGCATCGGCGCGACCAGCAGCGCCAGTGCGACCACCGAGAGAACCCGGCGTCGGTGGGATCGGTGAGATGTTCGCGATGTCGACTGCACAGCGACATCGTGCCAGGGGATCGAGCCGATGTCAGTCGGCAGGGTTGTCAGCGAGGCGTGTCGGTACCGAACCGGTGGACCGGTGCGGGCGATCGCGGCCCGGGTGATCGGCCGCGGCGAGCGATCATCAGCAGAGGGATGCCGACGGTGCCCATGACGACGAACCCGTACACGGCCGAGAATCGAAGTTCGGGACCGTCGAGAAACACGGCATGTGCAAGGGCAGACCCGAGCCACGTCCACAGGAACAGTCCGATGGGCACTGCGTCGTCGGAAGGTTGCGGGCGGCCGAGGGCGCGGTCGAGAGAGTCCATCACCGCGGCCATCAGCGTGGCCACCACCAACCAGCCGAGGTAGTTGGTCAGCGGAATCGACTGCACTCCCGGCAATCCGACGGAACCAGCCGTCCAGGTCCACTGGCCGTCGGTGACCATCTGTGGATCGAGATAGAGGTCCCAGCCCACCATCCCCACCGCCACCGCCACGATCCGCAGTGCGGTGGCGCGTACCCGCGTCGCGTTCGTACGGCGGACGACGAAGTTCACCGCACACCAGATCGGATAGAACCCGGCTGTCCAGGCCAGCGGGACCACCACGGGCACCTCGAACAAGCTGGGGCCCAGACGATCCTGCGCGTAGAAGTACTCGCCGAACGGAATGCCGGTGGCCGTGCCGACCAGTTCGGATGCGAACCCGGTGCCTGCGGTGACGATAACGAGGACGGCTGCCCAGAGCGCGCCGCGGTGCAGAGCGGCATGTGCGATCGAGGCGAGCGCGAGAGCGGCGACGACTGCGACGGTCACGGCGTCCCGGGTCGAGCCGGAGACGAGTGGGTAGACGATCTGGGCTCCGACTGCGGCGATCGCGAAGGCGACGGGAACCATCCTCATGGCTGCCTCCTCCTGAACTTCGCGCGAAAACGTTTCGAGCGAGCGTCGGTGATCGCAATCCTCGCCGCCGACCGACCACTGGCCGCCGTGACTCCACCACCGGGGTGGGTCGATGCGCCGGTGAGATAGAGCCCGTCCGCACCGGGGACACGGTGACCGGCCAATTGCGGATGTGGACGCCACATCATCATCTGGTCCAACGACATGTCCAGGTGCATGATGTTGCCGCCGATCAGTCCGAGCTCACGCTCGATGTCCGGCGGAGACTGAACGTGTCGATCCAGCACGGACGCCGCGAAACCGGGCGCGTACCGGTCCATTTCGGCCACGATCCGATCCGCCTCGAATTCGGCCAGCGAGCGCTCGCCCGCAACGTCCGATCGCCACGATCTGCCGTCGGCGAGCGTGTGCGGATGCCACTGCGACCACAGGGAGATCTGATGCTGTCCCGGCGGTGCGATGGTGGGATCGAGTGCGCTGAACGACATGCCCAGCACTGCCGGAACCGGCGGCAGGTGGCCGGCCAGTGCGTGCCCGTGTGCCAGACGCAATTGGCTGCGGTCGCGTACCAGCAGGGCCAGACCGTGGGTGCCGTCCTCGATCCGCTCGGCGCTCGGATACGTAGGAAGGGCGTCGGTCGCCAGCCGGACCGCAGTACCGATCCCCGGCCCCACTCGAATAGTGCTGCGCCACCGTGCGATCTGCGCCGGATCGTGTCCGCCTGCGGCGAGCAGGTCGAGGGTGGTGACGATGTGGCAGCCGGCCACGACGACGCGGCTGTCCACCTCCCGTCCCGACGCGGTCCTGGTGGTCCAGCCGTGTGGGCGACGGACGAGTGAGGTCACCGCGTCACCGAGGGTCAGTGTTGCACCGTCCCGCTGCAGCCGGGCGATCATCGCCTCGGTCAATGCGCCGCTACCGCCGACGGCGCGACCGGGTGGAAGGGTGTGCATGAGCGCAGCGAAGCCGACCATGGGCGCGGTCCCGGGCTCGGACATCGGCGGACCCGACTGTGCGCCGAACCACGCGAGGGCAGCTTTGAGTCTCTCGCTCGAGAACATCTCGTCCAGCAGGGAATCGCCGGTGGCCAGGAATTCGCGCGAGAGCATGCTGCCGCCGTCGGGCGCGCCGAGGCCCCAGAAGGATCGAAGCAGCTTCGGGCCGGTGGGCGGCCCACCGAACGCCCGCATGGTGCGCTCGCTTCGGGGGCCCCACACCGAGACGAAACTGCGGTAGGCACGAACATCGGCGGTGCCGCAGGCGGCGGCGATGGAGTCACAGGTCCGGTCGAGATCGCGATGGAACACGATTGCGCGTTCGTCGGTGCCGACAGCTCCCGGTGCGAATGCCCAGGGATCGCAGTCGATGTAGCGCAGTCCGAACTCGGCGAGCCCGAGCTCCTCGACGATGCCGGTGTGACGAATCATGATGTGCGCCGAAGAACCCCTGTCCACGCGATGACCGGGGAATCGCTCCACCGTCGATACCGCGCCACCCGCTACGGTGTCGCGCTCGAGAACCTCGACGGACATGCCGGCATCGGTCAGGTAACAGGCAGAGGTCAGGGCATTGTGGCCGGAGCCCACCACCACAGCGTCGATCACATCTTCAGGCTACTGGCCCGCCGAGCGGCAACCGGCGGCCGAGGACGGCGAAGGGGCGTCGGTCGCCGGCGAACGTGAAGTCACGCAGTACGTCGGCAAAGCCGAGCCGCCGGTACAACCGCCAGGCCCGGTTGTCCTCCTGCGCCACCTCGGGTGTGGACAACATCACGTTGTTCGCGGAGACGCCGTCGAGCAACCGGCCGCACAGTCGGGCCCCGAGGCCGTGCCCCTGAGCGCTCGGAAGGACATGCAACTCGGTCAGCTCGAAGTAGTCCTCCAGTGCGGCCTCGACGCTGCGCGGGGAATGGCCGGCGCGTCGCAATCCATCGCGTACCTGCTGGTGCCACCACTGGTGCGCGGCACCGTGATAGCCGTATGCGACGGCGACCAGCGTGTCTTCCTGCGTCGGGTCGGGGTTGGGGAGCAGTGCGCCGACCGCTCGCCAACCCGGCCGGTGTAGATGTTCGCTCCACATCGGGGCGCGGCTCTGTTCGGTTCCACGCGGATAGCCCATGGCCTCCACGTAGATGGACAGTGCCTCGAACAGCCGCTGGCGAAACTCCGGGGGCGTCAGATCGACCAGGTAGGGCGTTGTCTGCGCATCGGTGACGACTGTTCTCAACCTTTCTTCGGCAACTTGTCGGTGGGCACAGCTATATTGAATGTGTCGAACGGGTGTTCGATGATCGGGGCCGAGTGCGCCGGTGGCTTCGGCTCGGATCGTCGAGTCGGATTCTCCGGAGTTCGACTGTAAGGCTTCGTCACGGTTCCGGCCGCGTCAGGTACGCGCCGGAGATTCGAACTGGAGGTGTTCGAGTATGACGATCACGAAGGCGTTCGATGCCGGAGTGCGGTCGCCGGTGTCGCGTCAGGCGCAGGTTCTGCTCGGTCGAGCCGATGCTCTGCTGTCCGAGTCGATCGGGGAGAGCGATGCCGGAGATCGGTTTCTCTTGAGCTACGCCGCAGCACTGAAAGGCGCGGCGGCCGTGCTGGCGTCGTTGCCCAATTCGATCGGAGCGCGTCCTCGCTCGCGCAGTGCGTGGGTGTTGATGGCAAAGGCGGCACCCGATCTCGCCGTGTGGGCGGACTACTTCGCGTCCTTCTCGGCCACCCGCGCTGCGGTCGAGGCCGGCGCATCGAGCGCGATCGTCGATCTCGATGCCGACGATTTCTACCGGCACGTCAGTCGTTTTCTGAACTCGGTCGAGGATCGGCTCGGGGGGCAGGCGCGATTCTCGTCCGTCGACCCGATGGCAGCACCGTTGTCGGCATAGCTCATCGAGACCTGGCCGTCAGGTCACAATCGCCACGTCATCCAGTGTTTGCGCCGTGTTTTCGAGACGTGCGTCCCGAATGCTTCGGGGTTTCTCGAAGAACACATCGACCGAGTAGGTGGTAAGCGGCGGATTCAGCTCGTATCATCGACAGCAGGTAGCCGCCAAGGTCAGCTTCCCGTCGTTTCCAACCGAAATGACCTTCAATATCTGTGCAGGGGGAGGTACCGTGCCACTCTCCGAGCACGAGCAGCGCATGCTCGATCAGATCGAGAGCGCTCTCTACGCCGAGGATCCCAAATTCGCGTCTCATGTGAGGGGCGGTCGCGTTCGCGCGGCGTCGAGCAGGAGGCGCTTTCAGGCTGCCGCATTGTTCGTAGTGGGACTCGTGTTGCTCGTCGCCGGTGTTGCATTGTCGACGAACAGTTTGGCTTTTCTCGTCGTCAGTCTCGTCGGCTTTTTGTTCATGTTCGGTGCCGGAGCACTGTTCCTGTTCGGCGGCTCCAACAAGGGAGCAACAGCCGCGCCGGACGGAGACAGCACAGTCGCCGAGGCCGCCGAGACGTCCGGGCGTCGTACCGGGCAGAAATCGAAGGGTGGCCGCAAGAGCGGCAGCTTCACCTCTCGCATGGAAGATCGGTTCCGAAAGAGGTTCGAGCAGGATTGAGTCGGTCAGGTTTCTCACCGAAATCCGACCGGAACCGCTCGACTCCACAACTTCACGCGTAGACCGACAACAGCACCTCACCTTCGGGTGAGGTGCTGTTGTCGTTTCCGGTCTCGAACCGTCACGCCGGGCTCTCGGCCCAGCCGGCTCGTCGGCGTGCTCCGCTCCGTGTCGATCGCCTCGGCTACTCCACGTGAGCGATAGGGGAGATCCCCCCACTCCTCCCCACCGCCGGCCACATTCCCCACTTCTCCCCACTCGAGCCCCGCCAGCAGGTGAATCGTGTCTTCGTTCTGGGAGCAGCGGCATAGAAGACCTGCTCAGACCGTTGACACAACGGGCCTGTGGGCTGTCGCCCGAGAATCCGATGCGCCACGTCGACCGTGGCGTCAGCGCTGGTGCCAACGATCTTGTGTAGCTCGACCTGCGAAGACGTGTGTTTTCCCAAAGTTTTCCGGCTTTGAATGGTTCGAAGTGGGGGAGAGTGGGGTAAAGTGGTCCGCAGCGGAGAGTCGAGGCTGGAGGTGGCGAGTGTTTCTCGGTACCTACACGCCGAAGCTCGACGACAAGGGTCGTCTCACGTTGCCGGCCAAGTTTCGGGACGCGCTTGCGGGAGGTGTCATGGTGAGCAAGGGGCAGGATTTCAGCCTCGCTGTCTACACCGCGGCGGACTTCGCAGAGCGTTCACGGAAGTTGACGGCAGCTTCTCGAGCCAACCCCAAAGCCCGTGCCTACGTTCGCCAGTTCTTTTCCGGAACGGACGAGCAGCGGCCGGACGGACAGGGTCGCATCACCATCAGCCCCGAGCATCGCCGATACGCGGGGCTCGAACGCAACTGTGTGGTGATCGGATCGATGGACTTCATCGAGATCTGGAACGACGAAGCATGGGCCCGTTACTCCGCTGAGAACGAACAGGATTTCTCCGACGCTTTCGACGAGTCCCTCGGAGGGATCTTGTAGCCCGCCCAGGTCGCCTGCGAGTGCAGCGAGGCCTCTGCCCGATCAGAACCCTGACGTTCTTCCCCAACGCCAGGTTTCGCAGATCAGGACCCTGACGTTCTTCCCCAACGCCAGGTTCCCTATCGGACAGGGACCTCGAAGCATTCGCATCGGCTTCCGTGGGCGACCTGCACGGCCCGGACCGGGCGAGAAGTACGTACGCGCGACCGGGAGGAACCATGACGGAGGGCACCGGACCGGACGAGAGCGAATCGTCCGTCGACCGAACCCACCGTCGAACCTCGGGTCCGGTCCACGTTCCGGTTCGACTCGAGCGAGCCGACGAATTGCTCGGACCCGCACTCGATTCGGCCGCCGACACTCGCGTCATGATCGACGCCACCTTGGGGCTCGGTGGTCACGCCGAGCATTTCCTGCGGACATATCCGCACCTGCACCTCATCGGACTCGATCGTGATCCCGATGCGCTCGCGCTCGCCGGAGATCGACTCTCTCCATTCGCGGATCGAATCACGTTGGTGCACACCACCTACGACGGCATCGCCGAGGCGCTCGACGAAGCCGGCCTGCCGCCGCTCGGCTCCGTGCACGCCATTCTGTTCGATCTCGGCGTGTCGTCGATGCAGTTGGACGAGTCCGATCGCGGATTCGCGTATTCCGTCGATGCGCCGCTGGACATGCGGATGAATCCGACGGTCGGAATCACCGCAGCCGACGTTCTCAACACCTACTCGCACGGCGACATCGCGCGGGTACTCAGTACGTACGGCGAAGAACGGTTCGCGGGCAAGATCGCGTCCGCTGTCCTGCGTAGACGTGAGCACACGCCTTTCACCACGAGCGGTCCACTGGTCGAATTGCTGTATGCCGCAATTCCGGCCGCGACGCGGCGTACCGGCGGGCACCCGGCCAAGCGCACCTTTCAAGCTTTGCGCATCGAAGTCAACGGTGAACTGGATTCCTTGAAGGCGGCGGTACCGGCCGGGCTCGACGCGTTGGCTGTCGGCGGTCGGGTGGTCTTCATGTCCTATCAATCGCTCGAGGATCGAGTTGTCAAGCAGGAGTTGGCACCTCGGATCAAGTCCCGCAGTCCCGAGGGACTGCCGGTCGAGCTTCCCGGAATGGGTCCGGAGTTTCGGCTCCTGACCAGAGGTGCCGAGCGTGCCTCGGACGCCGAGATCGAAGTCAACCCACGTTCGGCTCCGGTGAGATTGCGCGCCGCCGAACGGATTGCAAGGAGAGCGGAATGACGGTTCCAGATACAACCGTTGGGACACAACGCAATCGGGTTCCGGCACCGAGGAACAGGGTCGTTCCGCAGGCTCCACTCTCGCGCCCCGAACGCACGGGCAAGGGCGGTGGACGCTCCGGTGCCGCTCTTCGCGCGTACGAGCGCAGACAGCAGCGCGCCTCGATCCACACGTCCGATTCCGGCAGGGCCGCCGGGGTCGGTGCACGGCCGGCTCTGAACACGAGCGCTATCGCTGCGCGAATTCCGTTCGTCGCCTTGATCATCGGCTTGCTCGCCCTCGGGCTCGGCTTGACCTTGTTGCTCACCACACGGTCTGCCGGTGACTCCTACGACCTCAGCGCCGCCAAGGCCGTCAACACCGAGCTTGCTCAGCAACGGGCGTCCCTGCAGAAGGACGTCGAGTTGGCGGAGTCCGCCCCAGAGTTGGCCCGCCGGGCCGCCGGGCTCGGAATGGTCCCGGCCAAGAATCCCGCGCGCTTGATCGTCGCTCCCGACGGCGGCGTACAGGTCGTCGGCACCCCGGCTCCGGCCGAGGGCGCGCCGGTGGCACCGCTCGATCCGGTACCGGCCGCCGCAGGAGAGGGCACCGTACCGAGTTCGGGAACTGGATCGCCGCAGCAGCAGACGCCGCGAAGCGCATCGCAGCCCAACCGCACTTCGGGCACGGTGGACACCCGCGCCGCCACGCCGAGTACCAGCAATGGGGCTGGAAACGTCGCTCTTGCTGAACAATTCGTACCCATGAGCATCCCCTCGGTCGAAACACCCTCGGTCGAAGCCCCGTCTCCCGCTGACCCCTCGGCTTCGGTCACCAGCGAAGCACCGGGTGACGGGCAGTGACCAGGCCTTCGCCTGATCCACGCCGTCGGCCATCGACCCGAAGGCGTCTCGACTCGTCCACTTTTCGGTTCCGTCACGGCACCGGCCGGTTTCTGATGTACGCGGCGCTGGCCGTCGTCGCGGCGCAGTTGCTGTGGATTCAAGGATTCGACGCTCCACAGCTTTCGGCCGAGTCGGCGAGCCAGCGCACCACCACTCTCGTCGATCCCGCGATGCGCGGGTCGATCCTGGATCGCAACGGAAATCCGATCGCCTTCACGATGGAGGCGAAGGCCCTCACCTTTCAGCCGGTTCGGGTTCGCAAGGAGCTCGACGAGGCTCGAGCGAAGGATCCGACACAGCCGGAGACGGAGCAGTACCTCGAGGACATCGCCGACCGCATCCACAGTGACCTCGGCGATGTGATCAGCAAGAAGGATCTGCTTGCGAAGTTGAAGAGCAACGACGAATTCACCTACCTCGCCCGCGGTGTGGATGCCACCGTGGCGTCGAAGATCAGCAAGGATTTCAAGCAGGTCGGACTCGAGCGTCAGGACATCCGTGAGTACCCCGGCGGATCGTTGGCTGCGAACATCGTCGGTGCCACCGGATGGGACGGACACGGACTGCTCGGTCTGGAGGATTCGCTCGACGCGACCCTGGCCGGAACCGACGGTTCGCAGACCTACGACCGCGGTTCCGACGGTGCCGTCATTCCCGGTAGTTGGCGGGACAAGCAGCCGGCCGTCAACGGTTCGAGTGTCGAGCTGACCATCGATGCCGATCTGCAGTACTACGTGCAGCAGCAGGTGCAGTTGGCGAAGGACCTGTCGGGTGCCAAGAACGCATCGGCGTACGTGCAGGATTCGCACACCGGCGAAGTGCTCGCCATGTCCAACGACAACACCTTCAACCCCGGCATCGGCGTCGGAAACAACGAGCGCACCAAGGAGATGGGCAATCTGCCCGTCACCACCCCGTTCGAGCCCGGCTCGGTGAACAAGATCATCACCGCGGCCGCAGCCATCGAGTACGGACTCACCACGCCGGACGAAGTGCTGCAGGTTCCGGGCAGCATCTTCATGTCGGGTGTGTCGGTCAAGGACGCCTGGGAGCACGGCGTCGCGCCGTACACGTCGACCGGTGTGTTCGGTAAGTCCTCCAACGTCGGCACGCTGATGTTGGCGCAACGGGTCGGCGAGGACCGATACGCCGACATGCTGACCAGGTTCGGCCTCGGGCAGCGCAGCGATGTCGGGTTGCCCAACGAGAGCGCGGGGAGCGTGCCGAGCCGCGACCAATGGTCGGGCGGTACGTTCGCCAACCTCCCCATCGGTCAGGGCCTGTCGATGACGCTGCTGCAGATGACCGGGATGTACCAGGCCATCGCCAACGACGGAGTACGCATCCCGCCGCGGATCGTCGAGGCAACCGTGGACGCCAACGGTCAGCGAACCGAAACTCCGCAGCCCGACGGGGTGTACGTGGTCAGCCCCGATACTGCGAAGACGGTGCGCAACATGTTCCGGTCCGTCACTCAGGACGACAACGGCAACCAGCGCGGAACCGGTGTGGCCGCAGGCGTCGAGGGCTACCAGATCAGTGGCAAGACCGGTACGGCTCAGCAGGTCGACCCGGAGTGCAAGTGCTACTCGAACTCGAACTACTGGATCACTTTCGCCGGCATCGCGCCCGCCGACGATCCGCGTTACGTGATCGGAATCATGCTGGACGCTCCGACGCGCAGCGCCGACGGTTCGGGCGGCCAATCGGCTGCACCGCTGTTCCACAACATCGCCAGCTGGATGCTCCAGCGAGACAGCGTTCCGATGTCGGCCGATCCCGGTCCCAAGCTGGTTCTGCAGGCGGACTGAGATCCGAACCCGCCGGTCCTCACGAGTCGGGGCGGCGACACCACGATCCCGGACGCCGGTAATCTGACACATCGGCTCGAACGTGTTTATTCGGCTGCCGCCGTGGCGTGTTCGTTCGCTGCCGCCGCGGCGTGATCGAGCCGCTGCGGGCGCGCGGCCGGCAGCAGAGAAGAAGGGAGCAGGAGTGAGCGTGTCATCGGATTCACAACCGGCTCCGGGTTCACGTCCGGCGCATCCACCGCACACCGACGTTCGGGAGGTGGCCTCCGCAGTCGGTGCGACGATCGGCGAGGGTGATCCCACCGGGGTGAGCGTGACCGGTATCGACCTGAGAGCACAATCCGTGCTCCCCGGCGATCTCTTCGCGGCGCTCCCCGGATCTTCTCGACACGGTGCCGAGTTCGTCGCCGACGCGGTCGATCGTGGTGCCGTCGCCGTCTTCACCGATCCCGCCGGACTCGACATCGTTCGGGGAGCCCTCGCTGGCACCGGTCGAGAAGTTCCGGTGCTCGTGCACGATCGTCCGCGCCAGGTTCTGGGGGCGGTGTCCGCGCTGGTCTACGGCAATCCGTCGGCCAAGATGACCGTCATCGGAATCACCGGCACGTCGGGGAAGACGACGACGTCGTATCTGCTCGAAGCCGGCCTCACGGCTGCCGGTCGCCGGTGCGGTCTGATCGGCACCATCGAGACACGCGTTCTCGGGCGCTACGTTCCGAGCGCTCTCACCACGCCCGAGGCTCCGCAACTGCACGCGCTGTTCGCCGTCATGGTGGAGGAAGGCGTCGACACCGTGGTGATGGAGGTGTCCTCGCACGCACTGTCCCTCGGCCGGGTCGACGGCACCCGCTTCGCAATCGGAGCATTCACCAACCTGTCGCAGGATCACCTCGATTTTCACGATTCTCTCGAGGACTACTTCTCGGCCAAGAGCCGACTGTTCGCGGCCGATTCGGCAGTTCGCGCCGACACCGCCGTCGTCTGTGTCGACGACGCGTGGGGCATGCGGATGGCGGACATCGCCCGATCGGCCGGATCGACGGTGGTGACCGCGTCGACCGGCGCCGATTCGCAGTGGACTGTCTCGGACTGGGCCAAGCACGAGGACGGCACACAGTCGTTCGGCGTCGCGGATCCGGATGGCGTCTCGTTGCCGGTCTCGGTCCGGCTACCGGGTCGCTACAACGTCGCGAACACGGTGCTCGCGCTCGCGACCTGCGCGGCGGCCGGAGCCGACGTGCGCAACGCTGTGGCCGGGGTTGCGACGGTCGACGTACCGGGCCGAGTGCAGCGGATCGACCGTGGCCAGAACTTCCTGGCCGTGGTCGACTACGCCCACAAGCCGGCCGCCGTCGAGGCCGTGTTGGCAACTCTGCGCGAGTCATCCGCGGGACGCATAGCAGTGGTGCTCGGAGCAGGCGGCGATCGCGATACCGCCAAGCGTCCCCTGATGGGTGCCGCCGGAGCGCGCGGTGCCGATCTGCTCGTGGTGACCGACGACAACCCGCGCAGTGAGGATCCGGCGGCCATTCGGCAGGCCGTCGAAGACGGCGCGCTGTCGGTGCCGGACGAGGCGCGCGGCGAAGTACGTAATGTGGCAGGCCGCGCAGCGGCGATCGAGCAGGCCGTGGCATGGGCGCGCGAAGGGGATGTTGTGTTGATCGCAGGTAAAGGGCACGAGACCGGCCAGGAGGTAGCGGGCGTGAAGCACCCGTTCGACGACCGAGTGGTACTGGCCGCGGCCATCGATGCGCGTCGTGTCGACACGAGCGCGGGCGTCCGGTGATCCCGCTCTCGATCGCCCGCATCGCCGAGATCGTCGGCGGCACGGTGCACGACGTGCCCGACCCGACGGTCGTGGTTCCGGGGCCGGTGGAGTTCGACTCTCGCAAGGTCGCCCCCGGCAGTATCTTTCTTGCGCTTCCCGGAGCCAAGGTGGACGGTCACGACCACGCCGCCGCCGCGGTTGCCGCAGGTGCCGCCCTGGTACTCGCCGCGCGTCCGGTGGGCGTACCTGCCGTCGTCGTCTCGCCGGTTCCACACGAGAGCCGCGCGATGGCTCTCGAACACGATCCGGACGGCTCCGGGTCTGCGGTGTTGACCGCACTCGGTGCCCTGGCACGGGAATCGGTACTCGAACTGACTGCACAGCACGGCCTGACCGTCGTCGGCGTGACGGGATCCTCCGGCAAGACGTCCACCAAGGATTTGATCTCCGCGGTCCTCACGCCGCTCGGCTCGGTGGTGGCACCCCCCGGGTCGTTCAACAACGAACTCGGGCATCCGTGGACGGCGCTGCGGGCCGATGCGGACACCGATTTCCTGTGCCTGGAGTTGTCCGCCAGAGGAATCGGTCACATCGCCGAACTCGCCACGCTGGCACCGCCACGGATCGGTGTCGTCCTCAACGTCGGTACCGCGCACCTGGGCGAGTTCGGATCGCGTGCAGCTATCGCGTTGGCAAAGGGCGAACTCGTCGAGGCTCTGCCGAGTGCCGCCGACGGGGGAGTGGCGATTCTCAACATCGACGATCGACTTGTTGCCGAGATGGCAACGCGCACAACGGCATCCGTGGTCACGGTCGGTCGTAACGCCGATGCGGACATCCGGGCGCTCGACGTGCAGGTCGATACCGACGCCCGCGCGTCGTTCACGCTCGAATGTGCAGCGGGTTCGATACCGATCACCCTGGCGGTGCACGGCGAACATCAGGTCGGCAACGCCCTCGCAGCGGCGGCCGTCGCATTGGAATGCGGAGCAACACTGACGCAGGTGGCCGACGCGCTCTCCACCGCTGCGCCGACATCGATCAGGCGGATGGACGTGCGCACTCGCACCGACGGCGTCACCGTCGTCAACGATTCGTACAACGCCAACCCGGATTCGATGCGCGCCGCACTCAAGGCGTTGGTGTCGATGTCGCGTCGAGACGACGGGCCGAAGCGCCGCAGCTGGGCGGTGCTGGGGGAGATGGGCGAGCTGGGCGCCGACTCGGTGGTCGAGCACGACGCGATCGGTCGCCTCGCGGTTCGGCTCGACGTCGATCGGTTGATCATCGTCGACACGGGACGACCGACGCGGGCACTCCACCAGGGTGCGGTCATGGAGGGTTCGTGGGGCGAGGAGTCGATGCTGGTGCCCGACCGTGAGTCGGCCATCGCTGTGCTGCAGGAGGAGGTGCGTCCCGGCGACATCGTGTTGGTGAAGGCCTCGCAGTCGGGCGCGATGTGGACCGTCGCCGATGCCCTGCTTGCCGAGGCATCGAACGCGGTTGTGGAGGGCGAGCAGTGAGGCAGATCCTGTTCGCCGGTGGAATCGCACTCGCGGTAGCGATTCTGCTGACGCCGGTGCTGATCAAGACGTTCTCGAAACAGGGCTTCGGCCAAGAGATTCGAGTGGAAGGCCCGGCGAGTCACCAATCGAAGCGGGGCACGCCGACGATGGGTGGCGTCGCCATTCTGGTCGGCATCTGGGCCGGCTACTGGGGCTCGCATCTGATCGGTATCGGCTACGACGCCGATGGTCCATCGGCCTCGGCTCTGCTCGTCCTCGGCCTGACCACAGTGCTCGGTCTGGTCGGGTTTCTCGACGACTTCATCAAGATTCGCAAGCAGCGCAATCTGGGACTGAACGCCACGGGTAAGTACGTCGGTCAGATAACGGCCGCGGTGCTGTTCGCGATCCTGGTGTTGCAGTTCCGCAGCGACAGTGGGCTCACTCCCGGTAGCACCCAACTGTCGTACGTTCGCGATATCGCCACGTGGTCGATGTCCGCGGCGGTCTTCGTGTTCTTCGTCTGCCTGCTCGTGATCGCGTGGTCCAACTCGGTCAACCTCACCGACGGTCTCGACGGTCTCGCGGCCGGGTCCATGACCCTGGTGCTCGGCGCGTACACCGTCATCACGTTCTGGCAGTACCGCCAGGCATGCGCCGGCCCCTCCGGTCCCGCCCCCGGCTGCTACGACGTCCGAGATCCCCTCGACCTCGCTCTGGTGTGTGCCTCGGCTGCCGGAGCGTGCATCGGCTTCCTGTGGTGGAACGCCGCGCCGGCCAAGATCTTCATGGGCGACACCGGATCCCTTGCCCTCGGCGGCTTGATCGCAGGTCTGTCGGTGGTGACCAAGACCGAGCTGATCATGGTCGTCATCGGCGCGTTGTTCGTTGCCGAGGCCGCGTCGGTCGTGATCCAGGTAGCGGTGTTCCGATCCAGTCGCCGACGCGTGTTCCGCATGGCACCGTTCCATCACCACTTCGAGTTGGCCGGCTGGGCCGAGACGACGGTGATCATCCGATTCTGGTTGTTGGCAGCCATCGCTTCGGCGGTCGGACTCGCCCTGTTCTACAGCGAATACCTCGCTGCCGTCGGCGGATAGACGATGGCAGAGATTTCGACCGACCTGACCTGGTTGCGCGGCAGTTCGGTCCTGGTGACCGGTGCCCGCATCTCCGGACTCGCCGTGGTGCGACCACTGCTCGATCTCGGGGCCGTCGTCACCGTCACCGACTCGAATCGCGCCGCACTGGACGAGGCGTCGAACTCCGGTGCCTCGGTGGTGCTGCAGGACGACCTGCTGGACGACCCTGCGGCGCTCGCAGCGTTCTCGCTCGTCGTCACCAGTCCTGGCTTCCGGCCCGACTCGCCGGTGTTGGCGGCGGCTGCCGAGCGCGGCATTCCGGTGTGGGGCGATGTCGAATTGTCCTGGCACGTGGATCGGGCCGAGCTGTACGGCCCGAGGACCCGCTGGCTGGTGGTCACCGGTACCAACGGGAAGACGACCACCACCTCGATGCTCGCGTCGATCCTCGAGGCAGCGGGAATCGAGTCGGTTGCCTGCGGCAACATCGGCCTCCCCATCGCCGACGCGTTGCGCGGTACCCCGCATCCGAGTGTGCTTGCGGTCGAGTTGTCGTCGTTCCAGCTTTTCTGGGCACCGTCGGTGCGGCCGGCGGCCGGGGTGGTGCTCAACATCGCCGAGGATCATCTCGATTGGCACGGGGGAATGGACGGATACGTTCAGGCCAAGGCTCGTGCGTTGACCGGTGACGTCGCGGTCGTCGGCCTCGACGACGACAGGTCGGCGAGTCTGGCGGCCGGGTCTCCGGCGGCCACCGTCGTCGGATTTCGGCTTGGTGAGCCGGTCTCGGGTGAGCTGGGGGTGCGGGCAGGCGTGCTCGTGGACAACGCTTTCGGTGAGAATCTCGAACTGATTGCGGCCGAGAACGTGGAGCCGAGTGGCCCGTCCGGCGTCCTCGACGCGCTCGCGGCGGGCGCGCTGGCTCGTTCGATCGGGGTGGAGCCCGACGCCGTGCGGGTGGGATTGCAGACCTACCGGGTCGGACCGCACCGGGCGGCAGTGGTGCGCGAGCTCGGCGGGGTGACGTTCATCGACGATTCGAAGGCGACCAATCCGCACGCGGCGCGTTCGTCGATCATGGCGCACGATCGCGTCGTGTGGATCGCGGGCGGGCTGTTGAAGGGCGCGTTGATCGATGATCTGGTCGTCGAGATCGCCGACCGACTCGTCGCCGCGGTCGTTCTCGGTCGTGATGGGATGCAGATCGCAGAGGCTTTGGCGCGACACGCGCCCGATGTTCCGGTCGTCAGGGTCCCTTCGGGAGACGATGCTGGTGTGACTCATGGTGCTGAAGATGCTGATGCGGTGATGCGGGCGGTCGTGGCCCACTCGGCCGAACTCGCCGCGCCGGGGGACACCGTCCTACTGGCACCGGCTGCCGCGTCCCTGGACATGTTCGTCGACTACGGCCACCGCGGCCGCAGCTTCGCCGACTCCGTCCAGCGCCTCGAGGCCGCCGACATCGGATCGCCGCGATCGTGACCACCGCCGGTCAGCCCCCGCGTCCACCGCGTCGAACCACCCCGCCGCGCACTCGCATCGGCCTGTGGTTCGGCAGGCCGCTCGCGTCGTTCCACCTCGTCGTCACGATTGCCGTGCTGCTGACGGTGCTGGGCCTGGTGATGGTGCTGTCGGCGTCGTCCGCCGAGTCCTTCGCAGCCGACGAGTCAGGATACGCGCTCTTCACGCAGCAGCTCATCGGCGTCGTGCTGGGTGCAGTCGCGTTCTACGTGGCGCTTCGGCTACCGGTGCGCTACCTCAGAAAGCTGTCCTTCCCGTTGTTCCTGGTCTCGATCACCATGCTGATGCTCGTGCTGATTCCTGGAATCGGTGCCGAACGCCAGGGTGCTCGCCGTTGGTTCGACTTCGGCGTCGTGTCCTTCCAGCCGTCGGAGCTGGCCAAGGTGGCGCTGGTTCTGTGGGGCGCGCACCTGCTGGCCTCGCGGCGCAGCGAACACGGCAACATCAAGTCGTTGCTCATTCCGTTGCTGCCTGCGGGTCTGCTGATGTGCCTGCTCGTGGTCCTGCAGCCGAACCTGAGTACCGCGATCGCCCTCGGCATCATCCTGGTGGCGCTGCTGTGGTTCGCCGGCCTCAACGCCCGGCTGTTCGGTGCGGTGCTGATGACCGGGATGGCGCTGGCGACCGTCCTCGCGTTCACGGCCGGCTACCGCTCCAATCGCGTCAAGGCCTGGCTCAACCCGGGAGAGGACACTCAGGGACTGTCCTACCAGTCCACCCAGGCGAAATACTCGCTGGCCGACGGCGGTCTGTTCGGCCGCGGGCTCGGGCAGAGCCGCGCGAAGTGGAGTTATCTACCCAACGCGCACAACGACTTCATCTTCGCCATCATCGGCGAAGAACTCGGCATGATCGGTTGCCTCGCGGTCATCGGACTGTTCGGCCTCTTCGTCTACACCGGTCTGCGCATTGCCATGCGTTCGGTCGATCCGTTTCTGCGCCTGCTGACCGCGGGTGCCACCTGCTGGGTGTTCGGTCAGGCCATGATCAACATCGGTTACGTCGTCGGACTGCTGCCGGTGACCGGGCTGCAGTTGCCGCTGGTGTCGTACGGCGGTACCTCGACCGCGATCACCCTGCTGATGTTCGGCATCATCGCGAGCGCCGCCCGGCACGAGCCGGAGGCCATTGCAGCCCTGCATGCGGGGCAGGAGGGTCGTATCGCCCGCGCTCTGAAACTGCCGTTGCCCGCCGTGTTCTCGCCCAAGCGAGCCGCGATGGCGCGCTCGAAATCCACTCGTCCCACACTGGCCGCGCAGGACCGCAAACGTCTCGAGTCCCGCAAGGGCAAGGACGGCCGTCCAGCGAGAACCGCCGAGCCCGGACGTACCCGCACTCGGGTCTCCAGCTCGCGGACCGACACGATGTCGCCGAGATCCACGGCATACCGGGGCGACGCACCTCGCGGCAACGCCCGTCGCAGCGAGCCTCCGCGTCGCGAGCCCGCCGCAGGATCGCGATCGGCGTACCGTCCGCGGCCGGAACCACAACCCGGTCGCCCGCCGGTCCGCTCGGGTGAGCGAGGATATCGACGGTGAAGCACACATCTCGACCGATTTCCGTAGTGGTTGCCGGGGGCGGAACGGCCGGGCACATCGAGCCTGCTCTCGCCGTGGCCGACGCCCTGCGCGTCCTCGACCCGACCGTCACCGTCACCGCGCTGGGTAGCAGCCGCGGCCTGGAGACGACTCTCGTTCCGGCCCGCGGGTACGCCCTCGAGCTGATTCCGCCCGTTCCGCTGCCTCGCAAGCCGACCGTCGACCTGCTGAAATTGCCCCTTCGGGTGGTGCGGTCGGTGCGTCGCACCCGGGAGATCTTCGCGGCCGTCGAGGCAGACGTGCTCGTCGGGTTCGGTGGATACGTTGCGTTGCCTGCCTATCTCGCGGCTCGCGGTCGGCTGTTCGGCCGCGGCGGCCGGATCCCTGTGGTCATCCATGAGGCGAATGCACGAGCGGGCATCGCCAACAAGGTCGGTGCACGGTCCGCCGAGCGCGTTCTCGCCGCAGTCGCCGGCTCGGGCATCGCCGCCCGCGGAGCGGCCGACGCCGACGTGATCGGAATCCCGGTGCGCCCCACCATCACCGGACTCGACCGGGCTGCTGTTCGCAGCGAAGCCCGCGCCCACTTCGGGCTGCCGGATAGCGGCCCGGTGCTGCTGGTGTTCGGCGGCTCGCAGGGAGCCCGATCGCTCAACGAGGCGGTGTCCGGAGCATCGGCGGCCCTCGCCGCTGCCGGCATCTCGGTTCTGCACGCGCACGGGCCGAAGAACTCGCTCGACGTCGAGCAGCGCAATCCGGATGCGCCGTACATCGCGCTGCCGTACATCGACCGGATGGACCTGGCGTACGCCGCGGCGGACCTGGCGATCTGCCGTTCCGGTGCCATGACTGTCGCCGAGGTCTCCGCGACCGGCCTGCCCGCGGTGTACGTGCCCTTGCCGCACGGCAACGGCGAGCAGGAGCTCAACGCCCGTCCCGTCGTCGACGCGGGAGGTGGCATCCTGGTATCCGATGCGACACTGACCGAGCAGTACGTCGGCGAGACAGTGGTCTCGCTGCTCGCCGACACCGAGCGCGTCGCCGCCATGTCTCGTGCCGCCGCCGGCGCAGGACACAAGGGGGCAGCGGCGGCCGTCGCGCAGATAGTGCTCGACACCGCGCACGCGGCGCGGCGCTGAACTGGATGGCGTCGAACATGAGAAGACAACGAGGGAGACGTCCGCGTGACAACTGAGGGTGCGATGTCGGATCTGCCGACGGAGCTCGAACGAGTACACATGGTGGGAATCGGTGGTGCCGGAATGTCCGGCATCGCACGCATCCTGCTCGCTCGCGGGGGACAGGTGTCGGGTTCGGACGCCAAGGAATCGCGTGGTGTGCTCGCTCTGCGCGCACGCGGGGCTCAGGTTCGTATCGGTCACGACGCCGGTGCCCTCGACATGATCGACGGCGGACCCACCGTCGTGGTGACGACCCACGCCGCCATTCCCAAGACCAACCCCGAGCTCGTCGAAGCGCGTGAACGCGGAATTCCGGTGGTTCTGCGACCGGCGGTGCTGTCCTCCCTCATGCAGGGCTATCGCACGTTGCTGGTCTCGGGCACCCACGGCAAGACGTCCACGACCTCGATGTTGGTCGTCGCCCTGCAGCACTGCGGCTTCGATCCGTCCTTCGCGGTCGGGGGAGAGCTGAACGAGGCCGGAACCAACGCCCACCACGGCAGCGGTGACGTGTTCGTGGCCGAGGCCGACGAGAGCGACGGCTCGCTGCTGCAGTACACGGCCGACGTCATCATCGTGACCAATATCGAGGCCGATCACCTGGACCACTTCGGCACCACCGAGGCCTACGTGCAGGTGTTCGACGATTTCGCAGCCCTCCTCGGCCCCGGCGGTGTGTTGGTGGCCTGCATGGACGACCCGGGTTCGGCGGCCCTGGCGCGCCGCGTGGTCGAGCGCAATCTGCCCGGGGTGAAAGTTCTGGGGTACGGGTCCTCGGACGTCGACGCGGGGCCGGTCGAGATGGCCGTGCGGCTACTGGCGTGGGAGCCCGAGGACATCGGTGGCGTCGCACAGTTGCAGATCGCGGGCGAGGACGCAGCGCGCACGGTTCGGCTCGGTGTGCCAGGCCGCCATACCGCGCTCAACGCGCTGGCGGCGTTCGTCGCCGCTCGCCAGGTCGGTGCAGGAGTCGACGAGTTGCTGGCCGGCCTCACCGGCTTCGGCGGAGTGCATCGGCGTTTCCAGTTCACCGGCCGCGAGCACGGCGTCCGGGTGTTCGACGATTACGCGCACCACCCCACCGAGGTGCGTGCGGTGTTGACGGCGGCGCAGGCTCTCGTGGCGGGCCAGGACAGTACGGGTGACACACGGGGGCGGGTGGTGGTGGTGTTCCAGCCGCACCTGTACTCCCGTACTGCGACGTTCGCCGAGGAGTTCGGTGCTGCGTTGTCGTTGGCCGACGAGATCGTGGTGCTCGACGTCTACGGCGCACGCGAGGAGCCGCTCCCCGGTGTGACGGGTGCGTTGGTTGCCGCGTCGGTGACCAAGCCGGTGAACTATCAGCCGGATCTGTCGTTGGTGGCCAAGCAGGTCGCCCATCTGAGCCTGCCCGGCGACGTGGTCATCACCATGGGTGCCGGTGACGTGACGATGCTCGGCGGGCCGATTCTCGACGCGCTTCGCTCGAAGACCGATTTCGGTGCGACCGGCCGCGGAGTACCGAAGGATCGGCCGTCGACGTGAGTCGCCGCTCCGATCGAGTTCGTTCTTCGAGGTCGGGAACAGCTGCAGCACAGAATGATTCGTCTTCCGCGGTCACCGACAAGCAGGCGCGTGCGCTGGCTCGGGAAGAAGAACGTGCCCGGGTGAGGCGGTCGCGGCGCAAGGCCGTGCTCATCGTGCTCGCCGTCGTCGTCGCAGTGGTGGGATCGGCTGCGCTGGTGTACTTCACGCCGTTGCTGTCCGTTCGGACCATCTCCGTGGCGGGTGCGTCGTCGGTGTCCGAGGAGGAAATTCTCGACCGGCTCGATGTCCCCGCCGGCCTTCCGTTGGTTCGGGTGGACACGGCGGCCGCGGCGCAACGGGTGGCAAGTATTCCGGCGCTGGCAACTGTGCGTGTGCAACGTAAGTACCCCTCGACCGTGCAGGTGACCGTCGAGGAGCGAGTTCCGGTGGCGTTCTTCGATTCTCCGGACGGCACCCATCTGCTCGACTCCACCGGGGTCGATTTCGCGATCGCGCCGCCACCGCCCGGGGTGGTGCGCCTCGTGACCGACAACCCGGTCTTCGGCGATACGGTGACGAAAGATGCTCTCGCGGTGCTGGATACACTGCCACCGCTGCTGCGCGATCAGGTCGGGGAACTGCGGGCGAGCACGCTGTCCGACATCTCGGTTCTGTTGCTCGACGGTCGCACCGTGGTGTGGGGTAGCAAGGAGAATTCCGAACGCAAGGCCGCGGTGGCGATCGCATTGCTGTCCCAACCCGGGCAGATCTTCGATGTGTCGAGTCCGGATCTGCCCACCACGAAATAGTTTCGGCGCGTGACGCGAATTTCTGGCGTGGCGTCGGCGCGCCTAATGGCGATAGTCGTCGGTGATGAATAGCGTTTCGACCAGTTCAGTACTTGACATAACTCTAAGCCTGTGGTTCAGGTTGAGGGTTTTCCACATTTCACGCAACAATCCACGGAAGGCGAGAGCCCATGACGCCCCCGCACAACTACCTCGCCGTAATCAAGGTCGTCGGCATCGGCGGCGGCGGCGTGAACGCGGTCAACCGCATGATCGAACAGGGACTCAAGGGAGTCGAGTTCATCGCGGTCAACACCGACGCTCAGGCCTTGCTGATGAGTGACGCAGACGTCAAGCTCGACGTGGGCCGCGAACTGACTCGCGGACTCGGCGCAGGTGCCGATCCCGAGGTCGGCCGTCGCGCAGCCGACGATCACAAGGACGAGATCGAAGAGGTGCTCAAGGGTGCCGACATGGTGTTCGTCACCGCAGGCGAAGGTGGCGGCACCGGTACCGGTGGCGCACCCGTCGTCGCGAACATCGCCCGCAAGCTCGGGGCGCTGACCGTCGGTGTCGTCACCCGGCCGTTCTCGTTCGAGGGCAAGCGTCGCGGCGGGCAGGCCGACACCGGGATCCAGCAGCTCCGTGAGTCGTGCGACACGCTCATCGTCATCCCCAACGACCGGCTGCTTCAGCTCGGCGACGCTGCCGTCAGCCTCATGGATGCGTTCCGCAGTGCCGACGAAGTGCTGCTCAACGGCGTCCAGGGCATCACCGACCTGATCACCACCCCGGGCCTGATCAACGTCGACTTCGCCGACGTCAAGGGCGTCATGTCCGGCGCAGGCAGCGCGTTGATGGGTATCGGTTCCTCCCGCGGCGAGGGTCGCGCGATCAAAGCTGCCGAATCGGCGATCAACTCGCCGCTGCTCGAAGCCTCGATGGAAGGTGCACGCGGTGTGCTGCTGTCCATCGCCGGTGGATCGGACCTCGGTCTGTTCGAGATCAACGAGGCGGCATCGCTGGTACAGGAAGCCGCACACATCGACGCCAACATCATCTTCGGAACCGTCATCGACGATTCGCTCGGCGACGAAGTCCGCGTGACCGTCATCGCCGCCGGATTCGACGGCGGAACTCCCACGCGTCGCCCGGTCGAGGCGGCCACGTCCACTCGCGGCCCCATCGGATCGGCCCGTTCGGGAGAGGTGTCCTCGCGTTCGAGCGACAGTTCCGACGGTGCCGTGTTCCGTGACCCGGTGAGCGCACCGAGCGGTAGCAGTCTGCCGCCGCTCAATTCGTCGAGTTCGTCCAACCGCGAATCGTCGAGTCGCGAATCCGGCGGTGGTCAAGGCCGTGACTCGGGTCGCGATTCCGTCGGTTCGGGTCGGCGTGTTCCGGTCGCCGAGGACGACGGCGAAGACGAAGTCGATGTGCCGTCCTTCATGCGGCGGTGACCGACACCTCTTCCGCCGGTCCGTTTCGTGTCCGACGCGTCTCGACGACGCGCGACGGTGGCGTATCGGCACCGCCGTTCGACACGTTCAATCTCGGTGATCACGTCGGCGACGACCCCGCTGCGGTTAAGGCGAATCGTCGACGCCTCGGCGAGCGGCTGGGTATGGGCCTGGAACGGCTCGTTTTCATGGAGCAGGTCCATGGGCGCACCGTCACGGTGGTCGATGGTCCGGTGTCGCAGCCGGTCGCGATGACCGATGCGTTGGTGACGACGCGGCGCGACCTCGGCCTGGTGGTCTTGACGGCCGATTGTGTGCCGGTCCTGCTCTCCGACGAGGAGGCCGGGGTGATCGCGGCTGTGCACGCGGGCCGGGTCGGTGCCCGCATCGGCATCGTTCCCAGGGTGTTGGCTGCGATGGTCGAGCTCGGGGCGGTTCCGGCGCGCATCGGTGCGTTTCTCGGTCCGGCCGCGAGCGGTCGCCAGTACGAGGTGCCCGCGCACATGCGGGCCGACGTTGACAAACATCTCCCCGGAAGCGCGACCACGACGGTTCGCAACACGCCTGGGCTCGACATCCCGGCGGGCATTCGTGCTCAGCTGCTCGCCGCAGGAGTGTCCGCAGTGGCTCAGGATCCGCGATGCACCATCGAGGACAGAACCCTGTTCAGTCACCGTCGCGAAGGCTCGACCGGCCGAATCGCCAGTGTCGTGTGGATGGACAGCGCCTCGCCGGGTGATCGGTGAATCGGCAGAGAAGGTAGTCATGAACGAACCAACAGACCGGACTCCGGAATCCGAGCGGGCGCTCGAGATCGAGACGGCGTTGACGGCGGTGCGCGAGCGCCTGCACCGAGCGTGCGTCGATGCAGGCCGGTCGCCCGCAGACGTCGCTCTGCTGCCGGTGACCAAGTTCTTTCCCGCCTCGGACGTGCGAATTCTCTACCACCTGGGGTGCCGAGACTTCGGAGAGTCCAGGGAGCAGGATGCGTCGCCGAAGGTCGCCGAGACGGCCGAGGAGTTCCGGAGCGAGCCGCCTCGGTGGCACATGATCGGACACCTGCAGCGAAACAAGGCGAAGTCCGTGGCCGCGTGGGCGCATTCCATACATTCCGTGGACAGTGCGCGGTTGGTGGCCGCGCTGTCGAAGGCAACGACGGTGGCGCTGGACGAGGGTGTCCGTCAGGCCGAGCTCGACGTGATCGTCCAGGTCAGTCTCGACGGCGATGTGCACCGCGGCGGCGTCGAACGTGGCGAACTGCACGAGCTGGCGGACGCCGTGTCGGATGCGTCCGGGTTGCGTCTGGCCGGGCTGATGGCGGTACCACCTCTCGACGCCGATGCGGACGCCGCGTTCGCCGACCTCGAGAGCCTTCACCGTCGTCTGATGCTCGATCACCCGGACGCGCGTGAGTTGTCCGCGGGTATGACCGGAGACCTGGAAGCTGCTGTGCGGCACGGATCGACGTGCGTGCGTGTCGGTACCGCAATACTCGGCGCGCGGCCGATAACCTCGCAATAACAGTCCATGGATCACATCAGTCACAACAGACACTTGCGAACCTGGAGATGGACAGTAGACACACCGCCACGGAAGGCAGAACGATGAGCACCCTGCACAAGTTCAAGGCGTACTTCGGCATGGTTCCGCTCGCCGACTACGAGGACGACTACCTCGACGATCCGGACACGCGACGCAGCTCCCGTGGTGGTCGCGACAGCTACGACGACATCGACGAGCGCGAGTTCGTGAAGCCGTCGTTCGGTGGATCTCGGCACGCACAGGTCGAGGACGACTACGACGATTACGAAGCACCACGACCGGCGGCCACCCTGGCCCCGATCGGTGGTCGAGGCCGTGGCGCGGCACCGACCACACGAGGCGCAGCAACACGGGGAGCGTTGGCCATGGACACTCGCATGGACGTACGTGCGGAGACCCGACGCAGCCCGATCGTGGACGACGGTGGCCCGTTGTCGAAGATCACCACGCTGCGGCCACGGGACTACAGCGAGGCCCGCACGATCGGTGAGCGCTTCCGCGACGGCACCCCGGTCATCATGGACCTGGTGGAGATGAGCAACGCAGACGCCAAGCGTCTCGTCGATTTCGCGGCTGGTCTGGCATTCGCCCTGCGCGGATCCTTCGACAAGGTGGCAACCAAGGTGTTTCTGCTCTCGCCCGCCGACGTCGACGTCTCGCCGCAGGAGCGCAGGCGGATCGCGGAGACCGGCTTCTACAGTCAGCAGTGAGAGTTTCACCCTCCCGGGCGGCACGACGGGCCCGTGACCAGCGCGCTTTGCTCAGCTCGGTGAATTCAGGCAGAGTATAACCGTGCTCGTGTTCACGGTGATCAACATCGTATTGTTTCTTTTTTGGCTCCTTCTCATCGGTCGAATCATCGTCGAGTTCATCAGAACTTTCGCGCGAGATTGGCACCCGACCGGGGTGGTCGTCATCATCCTCGAGGCGATCTTCACGGTGACCGACCCGCCGGTGAAGTTTCTGCGCAAGATAATTCCGCCGCTCAACCTCGGTGGAGTACGACTGGATCTGTCCATCATGGTCCTGCTGTTCGTCGTCTTCATTGCGTGGAATGTGACCAGCAGTCTCGCGGCCTGAGGCCGTGTACGAAATGTTAGAACGCGGGACCCGCGCAAGCTGCGTGTCCTGTGTGACAGAATGGACGCCAGTTACAGTTTGATTGTTCTGCACTCGCGCGGAATGGCATATAACTGAATGCTTGCTCTACCGCCCCAAGACGCGTGAAGGGATCCTTCCATGCCGCTGACTCCAGCTGATGTGCACAACGTTGCGTTCAGCAAGCCGCCCATCGGTAAGCGCGGATACAACGAAGACGAGGTCGATGCTTTTCTCGACCTCGTCGAGCAAGAGTTGTCGCGACTGATCGAAGAGAACGCCGACCTGAGGCAGCGAGTCGGTGAACTCGATCAGGAGCTTGCGGATGCCAAGAGCTCTGTGCGCCAGAACCCGCAGTCCGCTCCGGTAGCGGCACCGAAGGCCGAACCACAGCGTCCGGTCGAGCCTCCCAAGCCGGCACCCGTTGTCCAGCAGCCTGCACCGGTAGCGCCCGTAGCGGCGGCACCGCAGCAGAGCGGCGACTCCAACATGCAGGCCGCGAAGATTCTCGGTCTCGCGCAGGAGATGGCCGATCGTCTCACCGGTGATGCCAAGTCCGAGTCCGAGCAGCTGCTCGGGAACGCCCGGACCAATGCCGAGCGGTTGGTGTCGGATGCACGCACGCGTTCCGAGTCGATGATGTCCGAGGCTCGGCAGAAGTCCGAGTCGTTGCTGTCCGACGCTCAGACTCGTTCCGAGACTCAGCTGCGTCAGGCCAAGGAGAAGGCCGACGCCCTGCAGGCGGATGCCGAGCGCAAGCACACCGAGATCATGGCGACGATCAATCAGCAGCGATCCGTCCTCGAAGGTCGCATCGAACAGCTCAAGACGTTCGAGCGCGAATACCGGGTGCGGCTCAAGTCCTACCTCGAATCGCAACTCGAAGAGCTCGAGAATCGTTCCTCGGCGCTGCCGGTGGACAACGGCCAGGACAACTTCGGCCAGGACAATCAGTCGTCCGGGTACAGCCAGTCGTACGCCAAGGGCAACTGACGCACCACCGTGTGCCGACGCTGCCGATCACGGCAGCGTCGGAGTCGGTTGTCGCGTCGGATGGTGAGCGAGGAATCTCGTGTTGGTTCTGACTCTCGGCGCAGCAGCGATCGGCTTCGGCTTCCTGGTTCTGGCCTTGATGACGGGCTCCGTCGTCTGGGCGTGGGCCTGCATCATAGTGTGTGTGGTCGGGGCAATTCTGTTGCTGATCGGCGCACTCACCGGTCGACGACCGCCGCCCGAGCTCGACAGGTAGCATCACGACCAGCAGACATGCAATATCGAGCGTCGATCCGGCCATCACCGGGGAGCTTTCGGAAGAACGACGGTCGATGCGAAGCACCCAGGTGTTTCGGATCTGCCGTTCAGTAGAACCGAACGGGTGAGCCCGTCACAGCTCATGTGGAGTGGCTCGCTCCGGCGGCGGGGTCGTCGGGCGAGCAAGCGGGGTGGTACCGCGGTATCGGGTGTACAGATCGCCCGGATGTCGTCCCCGTGCCAACTGACGCCGCGTTTCGTACGCGGCCGGCACGGAGGAGCGAACACATGACAGATGCAAGCGCACGTCCGACCACGGGCTCGTACCCGTTGGTCGACCTGGCCGAAGGTCGATCGGGCAGCGTCCCGTTTCCCGATCTCGAACGCATCGTTCTGGACGAGTGGGCGCAGGACGGAACCTTCCGGGCCAGCATCGACAATCGAGCCGACGCCGAAGAGTTCGTCTTCTACGACGGCCCGCCCTTCGCGAACGGTCTGCCGCACTACGGCCACCTGCTCACCGGGTACGTCAAGGACCTCGTCCCACGTTTCCAGACCATGCGCGGCAAGAAGGTCGAGCGGCGCTTCGGTTGGGACTGCCACGGTCTGCCCGCAGAGCTCGAGGCGGAGAAGCAGCTCGGCATCAAGGACAAGTCCGAGATCGACGAGATGGGCCTCGCGAAGTTCAACGCCTACTGCAAGCAATCGGTCCTCCAATACACCGACGAGTGGCGGGATTACGTCACCCGGCAGGCGCGTTGGGTCGACTTCGACAACGACTACAAGACCCTCGACGTCGATTTCATGGAGTCGGTCATGTGGGCGTTCAAGACGCTGCACGACAAAGGTCTGATCTACCAGGGCTACCGCGTGCTGCCCTACAGCTGGTACGAGCAGACACCGCTGTCCAATCAGGAGACCCGCCTGGACGACGCGTACAAGATGCGCCAAGATCCCGCGGTCACCGTCACGATGCCGTTGACTGCTCCCGGCTCGCCCCTGGACGGAGCGAACGCGCTGATCTGGACCACCACCCCGTGGACCCTTCCGTCGAACCTGGCGATCGCGGTGCACCCCGAGGTGCAGTACGTGCAGGTCCGCGGCACCGATGGTGAGCGTTACGTGCTTGCAGCTGCACGTCTTTCGCACTACGCGAAGGAATTGGGGGAGGAACCCGAGGTGCTCTCGGAGCACACCGGCGCAGAATTGGTCGGACTCGGCTACGCACCGCCCTACGACTTCTTCCTCGGTCACGAGAACGCACACCGCGTCCTGCAGGCCGATTACGTCACCACCGATTCGGGTACCGGAATCGTCCACCTCGCACCGGCTTTCGGTGAGGAGGACATGGACGTCGCCACCGCGAACGGCATCGAGGTGGTGCAACCGCTCGACGCCGGTGGCAAGTTCACCTCGTTGGTGCCGCCGTACGAGGGCCTGATGGTGTTCGACGCCAATCCGGTGATCATCAAGGATCTCAAGGCATCCGGTCGTTTGCTGCGGCACGAGACCATCGAGCACTCGTACCCACACAGCTGGCGCAGTGGCCAGCCGCTGATCTACATGGCAGTGCCGTCGTGGTTCGTCGCCGTCACCAAGTTCCGCGATCGGATGGTCGAGCTCAACCAGGAGATCACCTGGGTGCCCGAGCACATCAAGGACGGCCAGTTCGGCAAGTGGCTCGAAGGTGCCCGCGATTGGAACATCAGTCGAAACCGCTACTGGGGCAGTCCGATCCCGGCGTGGACGTCCGACGACCCGGCATATCCGCGCCTGGATGTCTACGGCAGCCTGGACGAGCTCGAGCGTGATTTCGGTGTGCGACCGACCGATCTGCACCGCCCGTACATCGACGAGTTGACGCGTCCCAACCCGGACGACCCGACCGGCAAGTCCACGATGCGTCGCGTCCCCGAGGTCTTGGACTGCTGGTTCGAGTCGGGCTCGATGCCGTATGCGCAGGTGCATTTCCCGTTCGAGAACGAGGAATGGTTCAACGGCACAGCAGAAACGGCAGGGCACAACCCGGGCGACTTCATCGTCGAGTACAACGGGCAGACCCGCGGCTGGTTCTACACCCTGCACGTGCTCGCCACTGCGCTCTTCGATCGCCCGGCGTTCAAGACCGTTGCCGCACACGGCATCGTGCTCGGTGACGACGGCTTGAAGATGAGCAAGTCGAAGGGGAACTACCCGGACGTCAAGGAGGTCTTCGACCGCGACGGCTCCGACGCCATGCGGTGGTTCCTGATGTCCTCGCCGATCCTGCGCGGCGGCAACCTCATCGTCACCGAGCAGGGCATCCGCGAGGGCGTACGCCAGGCGTTGCTGCCGATCTGGAATGCCTGGAGCTTCCTGCAGCTCTACGCGTCCGAGCCCGGGCAGTGGCGAACCGATTCGCCGCACGTGCTCGATCGCTACGTGCTGGCCAAGCTGTCGGCCACCCGCGATGCCATCACCGATGCGCTCGAGGGCAACGACATCGCCGGTGCGTGCGACGAACTGCGCACGTTCTGTGATGCACTCACCAATTGGTATGTGCGACGGTCTCGTTCGCGGTTCTGGAGCGAGGACGCCGACGCGATCGACACCCTGCACACGGTGCTCGAGGTGCTCTCTCGCATCGCCGCTCCGCTGTTGCCGCTCATCAGCGAAGTGGTGTGGCGCGGATTGACCGGTGGCCGCTCGGTGCACCTGACGGATTGGCCGGAGGAAGGCGAACTGCCGTCCGATCCCGAGTTGGTCGAGAGCATGGACGAGGTCCGCACGGTGTGCTCCACCGTGCTGGGTCTGCGTAAGGCGCAGAACCTGCGAGTGCGGCTGCCGCTGCCCGAGGTGACGGTCGCTGCCGCCGATGCGGAACGACTGCGCCCGTTCGTGGACATCATCTCCGACGAGGTCAACGTCAAGAAGGTCGATCTGACCGAGGACGTTGCCGTACACGGCAAGTTCGAGCTCGTCGTCAACGCCCGCGCCGCGGGACCACGGATCGGCAAGGACGTCCAGAAGGTCATCAAGGCCGTCAAGGCAGGCGACTGGTCCGAGGACGCAGACGGGGTCGTGAGCGCCGCAGGCATCGCGTTGCTGCCCGAGGAGTACACCCGCAAACTCGTTGCAGCCGAACCGGAGTCGACGGCGCCGTTGCCCGGAAATTCGGGACTGGTGGTGCTCGATTCGGCAGTCACCGAAGAACTCGAAGCGGAGGGCTGGGCCAAGGACCGAATCCGCGAGCTGCAGGACGCCCGTCGCAATCACGGATTCGACGTCTCGGACCGGATCGACATCGTCATCGACGTCCCCGAGCATCGGCAGGCGTGGCTGGACACCCATCGCGATCTGATTGCCGGCGAGGTGCTCGCACTCTCGCTCGTCGACGGACGCGTCGGCGACGACGGCAGCGATCTCGGTGAGGGAGTTCGGGCAGTGATCACCAAATCGTCGTGATCGACGACCGCCAGGTTACGGTCGACGCCGTCCGTGAGCTTCTCGGCGGAGCTCACGGCGGTGTCGTGCCCATCGTCACCGCAGGCAACCCGGTGTTGCGGTCCAGGGCTGCACGCTACGACGGGCAGCTCGATTCGCGGACGTTGGCAGAGTTGATCGAGGTGATGCGGGCGACGATGCACGACGCACCCGGTGTCGGTCTGGCCGCGCCACAGATCGGCATCCCGTTGCAGATCGCGGTCGTGGAGGATCTGTTCGACGTCGGCGAGGCTGTCACCCACGCACGGGAGCGCACGCCGCTTCCGTTCCGGGTGCTGATCAACCCCCGGTACACCCCGGTCGGGTCGCGGACTGCGGGGTTCTACGAAGGGTGCCTCAGCGTTCCCGGCTATCAGGCCGTCGTGACGCGAGCGGCCGAGGTTCGGCTCGAGTGCACCGACGAGACCGGCCGAGAGATCGACGAGGTGACCGTCGGTTGGCCGGCCAGGATCGTGGCCCACGAGACCGATCACCTCGCCGGAAGGCTGTACATCGACTCCGCGCATACTCGATCGCTGACGACGACCGAGAACTACGGTGAGCTGTGGTCGGATCCGACACCCGAACGCGCTGCTCAGGCGCTCGGCTTCGCCGTCGACCCTCGCTGACCGTGCCGAACATCGCCGACGACACTCTGCGGAGTCGCCGATGGGTGCTGCACCTGGACATGGACGCGTTCTTCGCCTCCGCCGAACAGTTGACTCGACCCACGTTGCGGGGCCGCCCGGTGCTGGTCGGCGGCGCGGGTGGACGAGGAGTGGTGGCCGGGTGCAGCTACCAGGCCCGCGCGTTCGGTGCGCGGTCGGCGATGCCGATGCATCAGGCTCGTCGACTCGTCGGGGCAGGGGCGGTGGTACTGCCGCCGCGGTTCGTTCTCTACTCGGAGCTGAGCCGGCGGGCGTTCGAGGCCCTGCGCGGCCGGATGCCCGTCCTCGAGCAACTGTCGATCGACGAGGCGTTCGGCGAGCCACTCGAATTGGCCGGAGCGACGGTGGCCGAGGTCGAGCAGTTCTGCGCCGGCCTACGCGCGCTGATACTCGCCGAGACGGGGCTCGTCGCCTCGATCGGTGCCGGATCGGGAAAACAGATTGCCAAGATCGCGTCGGGACTCGCCAAGCCCGACGGCATCACCGTGGTCGCCCCTGGAATTCAGGCCGAATTGATGGCGGCCCTGCCGGTGCGAAAGTTGTGGGGGATCGGGCCGGTGGCGGGAGAGCGGTTGCGGCGCTTGGGTATCGACACCATCGGCAAGTTCGTGGCCACACCCGAATCGGAGGTGGCGTCGATCCTCGGGGCCACGATGGGACCGAGCCTGCACCAGTTGGCCCGCGGAATCGACAATCGAGTTGTGGCCGAGCGCGCCGAGGCCAAGCAGGTCAGCGCCGAGACGACGTTCGCGCAGGATCTGATCTCCCTCGCACAGCTGCGTCCTGCCATCGAGTCGATCGTCGACTCGACGCATCGTCGGCTGCTGAAGGACGGCCGCGGTGCCAGGACGGTGGTCCTCAAACTGCGCAAGTCGGACATGAGCATCATCACCCGATCGGCAACGCTGCCGTACGCGACGGTGGACAAGCAGACCATCGTGGCCACCGCGCAGCGACTGGCCGTCGATCCGGTCGACGTCGGCCCGATTCGGCTGGTCGGAGTCGGCTTGGCCGGGTTGTCGGCGGTGCGGCAGGGATCGCTGTTTCCCGAGCTCGAATACGAGCCGGTTGCCGACGCGACGGAGGAGTCGCCTGCACCGATCGAGGCCGCGTCGGACGTCGTCGTACCGGACGGTCCGCGCTGGCAACCGGGGATGGACGTCCGGCATCCCGAGTTCGGTCACGGCTGGGTGCAGGGCGCAGGCCACTCGGTGGTGACCGTGCGATTCGAGACCCGCACCACCGGGCCGGGAACGGCGCGTACCTTCGCCGAGTCGGACGAGAACCTGGTGGTGGGTGACGTTCTCGACAGCCTGAAGTGAGTTGTGGTGGGCCTGAGGAAACTCTGTGAGGTTTCACAGGTATGCGTTACGCGTTGTGACTCCATGTACCCGAACTGACATAGTGGAGCCCGAGTCCGAGGCGATCCATTCTCGGACGACCGACGAGTGACAAGACAGATCTACCGTGACCGAAGAGTGAAAAGGACAAGCACTTGAAGCTTCGTAACACCCGACGGACGATGGTTGCCGGCTTCGCCATCGCCGCCGCACTGACCATGACCGCCTGCGGCTCCGAGGAGGGTGGCACGACGACCACGACGACGTCGGCCGTCACCACCTCGGCCTCGGCCCCCGCACCCGAGGGTGGTGCCTACCCGCCGGCACCCACCGTCGAGGAGCTCAACACTCAGCTCATGCGTGGACTCGATCCCAACGTGCCGGTCGAGGAGAAGGCAGCGTTGATCCAGGGCGCGTCCGAGGATCCCGATCTGATCAACCAGGTCGCCGCCGCCGCAGTGGCGAACAATGCACAGATCGAGATCACCAGCATCGACGATCTCGGTACCGGCGTCCTCAATGCCGGCATCACGATCACGCTCAACGGACAGGCCAACCCCGGCACCTTCCAGTTCGTCCCGGAAGACGGCGTCTGGAAGCTCTCCAAGGAGAACGCCTGCGGCATCGTCTCGCTCGCGCAGCTGACCAGCCCGGCGTGCCCCGCACCCTGAGTCCTGCCGATCGTTCCTGAAAAAACGAAGAACTGCCGGTGACACGTCCCCTCGGGGATATGTCACCGGCAGTTCTTCGTTGCCCGGATCGGTGCGGATCACATGTTCGGCGTCACCGATCGAATGCGCTCGACGGCCTTCTCGGCGACAGCGGTGACGGTCTCGGGTTCGAGTCCGCTCTGATCCGAGACCACGATCTGCGCGACAGTCGAGTCGACCACGGCCACCACCACGTCGGACACCAACGTGAATCCTGCGCTGCCGGTGGTGACGCGCACCGAGGTGGATGCATCGCCGATAGGGGACTGCTCCCGGCCTGCGACCGCATAGTCGACCTTCACTCCGTCCGCATCCGTGCCGCTGAACGTCGTGCACCGGGCCCACGCCTGCTGAATCGCTGCAAAGGCTTCGGCGGTCCCCGTGCCGGAGTAGCTGGCCGCATCCTCGTCGATCGAGGAGAAGTTGGGTCCGGAGAAGCGGGCCACTGCCGACGCCACTGCACCGTCGCGCTGCTCCGAGATCGGTGCCAGCACGGACGCGCATTCGGCCGGGTCGGTACTGGACTTGTCGGGTGCGTCGTACTCCGGTGCCGGGTCGAGCCCGAGATCCTGGACCGGGTCGGGGATCGAGGAGAACCCGCCCGGAAGGTCGCCGAGCCCCAACATTGCTGCGGCCAGAACCCCGGAGTCGGAGATGGGGGCACCGCGCAGGGGATCGGGAGCGGCGACGGCGCTGGGAACGGGCACCGGGGTCTGTGCCGGTTCGTCTGCGCTGCATCCGGCTGCGGTGACGCCGACAAGCGCCAGTGCAAAGACCGCTCTGGTCTGCGCGCCGGCCGGTGTCATCGGGCACCCCAGGTGGTCGAGTCTCCGACCGTCTGGCGGAGCACGGTCGTGCTGTCGGGGTCGGTGTACATCTGCTCTCCTCCCGCGCTGATGGATCCGGCGACGGGAAGCGGCTGGTTCAGATCGATGTCGAGGGTTCCCGAGCCGGTGAACGTGTAGGACGCGATGTTCAGCGTGCCGGAGTTGTCGGGCAGGTTCCATGTCGTCGATTCGGGCGACTGGGTGATGGCGATGTCCAGGCTCGCCCGGTCACCGTCGAGTGCCCGCAGGGTGACGGTGGTGCGCTGGTTCAGAGTGATGCCGCTGAGCACTTGTTGGTCGACGGTCCACACCGCTCCCACTCCTACTTCGGCGTCGGGAAAGTCTATGGAGCGGTACACCGCGGCGTTCAACGATCGTTCGATCGCGGCGCGGGCGGTATCGAGCGCCGCCTCGGCCGGCGTGATGTGCAGTGCGGTGATCGCTCCGGAGTCGGTGCTCGCAAGCCGCGCCGTCGAGCCCTCGGATGCCGAGAGTGCGTCGGTCAGTCCTTCGTCGGGAGACGTCGCTGCTCCGATGGTCAGCTCGACCGAACGTGTTGCGCCGGTCGCGGCGTCGTCGTCCGGCACGGTATCGGACGTCGACGCGGACAGGGGCACGGTCAGTTCGGGACTGGAGAAGTCCTGCAGCGCACCGTTGTTGATCTGCTGCTGGACGGTGGAAGTGGTGGTGAGATCGATGTTCTGCTCGTCCTGCCCGTCCGTGTCGAAGGCGAGCACGCGCCGCGGCTCGGTGCCTGCGTCGACGACGGTGGTGGTCGTCGGAGTCACGGCGATCGTCACCTCGTTCGAGGACGCGGCCTGCTCGGGCGCGGGGTCGGCGTCGGTACTCGAACATCCGGCGACGAGAACCACACAGCATGCAGCGAGAAAACCGGAGCGGACGGTGCGGATGCGATGGGTCGACTTCACGGGCACCAGGCTACTGACACCGCCCGCAGTGATCGGTAGTGCGCGGTGATCGGCAGTGAGCGGCACGGATGAGGACCAGCCGACTCCGATGCGCCATGATGGACAGGTGAGTGAAGACCGCACCGACGATCCGCCGGCCGAGACGAGTGATGTTTCGGCACCGCACGAGACCGCGGACTCGCAGGTGACCGATACCGACAGCGCCTCGAATGGACCGGTGAAGCCTCTCAAGACCCGGCTGCTGATAGCGATTGCGTCCGTCATCCTGCTGTTCGATCTCGTGACGAAGATTCTGGTCGTCCATTTCGTGAAGCCCGGCAACCCGATCGAGATTGTCGGAGACGTGGTCACGTTGCGGTTGGTACGCAACCCCGGTGCGGCGTTCTCCATGGCCACCGGGATGACGTGGCTGCTGACGGTCGTGGCTGTGGCCGTCGTCATCGGAGTGATCAAGATCGGCCGGACGCTGCGCTCGCCGTGGTGGGCGCTGGGATTGGGTCTGGTTCTCGGCGGCGCTCTCGGCAACCTGATCGACCGCTTCTTCCGTGCACCGGGGCCGTTCCAGGGCCATGTCGTCGACTTCGTGTCGGTGGGCTGGTGGCCGGTGTTCAACGTGGCCGACTCGTCCATCGTCTGTGGTGCGATCCTGCTCGTGGTGCTGAGCCTGTTCGGTTTCGAGCCGAACGGCGAACGGGTGACGAAGTCGAAGTCCGACGCCGGCGAGGCCGACACGTGAGGGAATCACGCTCGATGCCGGTGCCCGACGGTCTGGACGGAATGCGGGTCGACGCCGGTCTCGCTCGGTTGCTGGGACTCTCGCGTACCGTCGCTGCGACCCTGGCCGAGGAGGGCTCCGTTCTGGTCGATCACGGTGCCGTCGGCAAGTCCGATCGGCTGGCTGCGGGCTCATGGCTCGAAGTGACGCTGCCCGAGCCGGCCCGTGAGCTGACGATCGAGGCGGAGCCGGTCGAGGGGATGGAGATCCTCTACGCGGACGACGACATCGTTGCCGTGGACAAGCCTGTCGGCGTCGCTGCCCATGCCAGTGTGGGTTGGACCGGTCCGACGGTCATCGGCGGTCTCGCGGCGGCAGGTTTCCGGATTTCGACCTCCGGCGCGCACGAGCGGCAGGGCATCGTGCACCGCCTCGACGTGGGAACGTCCGGGGTGATGGTGGTCGCCACGTCCGAGCGGGCATACACCGTCCTCAAGCGGGCGTTCAAGGCGCGGACCATCGACAAGCGCTATCACGCATTGGTGCAGGGCCATCCGGATCCGAGCAGCGGAACCATCGATGCTCCGATCGGTCGTCACGGCAGCAACGACTGGAAGTTCGCCGTCCGTGCCGACGGCAAGCCCAGCGTCACCCACTACGACACGGTCGAAGCGTTCCAGGCGGCGAGTCTGCTGGACGTGCATCTGGAAACCGGCCGTACGCACCAGATTCGGGTGCACTTCTCGGCTCTGCGGCATCCGTGCTGCGGGGATCTGACCTACGGCGCCGATCCGCGGCTGGCCGAACGGTTGGGTCTGGAACGGCAGTGGCTGCACGCTCGGTCGCTCGGCTTCGCGCATCCGTCCGACGGCCGCTGGGTCGAGATCGAGAGCAAGTATCCGGCCGACCTCGAGCATGCACTCGAGGTGCTTCGGAAGGCGTGATGCGCAGCAGGGGAGTCTCCGGCGTGGTCGGCGGTGTCCTCGTTGCTGCCCTTGTCGTCGGGGTGCTCGCCGTCATCGGGTACCTGAATCCGGTACGACAGCTGGGCGTGAGCACCGACCGGCTCGGCCCGGACAGCGGCGAGCAGGTGATCGACTATGTGGCCCGCGCCGAGGCGAGCCTGCGCACCGACAACCCTGAAACCCGGTGGGCATCGGTGTCGTTCGATCGTGAACTCACTGCCGAACAGGCCTACGAGGTCGCTGGTGGTGTTCGTATCTCGCAGGTGCTGCTGCGTGTTCCGCTCGATCGCGTGCAGACTCCGATAGTGACCGTCGGCGTGTCGGGCAGCGAACGGTCGGTACTGAATTCGACTGCGCGTGCAGCGAGCCTGCTGGAGGAATCGCTCGGGGCGTCGGACCGGCAGGCACAGATCGCCGCAGTGTCGCAGCGCCGGTTGCTCGACGGGTGTGCGTGTGTGGTGACCGTGGTGATGCGCGGAACCCCGGTCGAGTTGACCGACGTGGCAAGCCGCGCCGATGTGCGGGCGGTGCAGGCACTTCCGCCGGATGCGGTGTCCGGGAAATTCGCCGTCGAACCGCTGCTGCCGGAGCACGTCGATGTCGTCGCACCGTTGCCCGACGACGGTCCCGTGCCGATCGCATGATGTCTTTTCGTCGCTTCCGTCACACCTGTCACGTCGTCCCAGGACACACCGGCAGCTACGAAAATTCTGTCGGTCCCACCGCCTACAGTGAGTACGTTCGCGGCTCGTATTTTCGATAACGCACGACCTTCAGGAGAGAACCTTCGTGGCCGATTCGTTCGTTCATCTGCACAACCACACCGAATATTCGATGCTCGACGGCGCCGCCAAGATCGGGGCGATGTTCGCCGAGGCGGCGCGGTTGGAGATGACGGCAGTCGGCATGACCGACCACGGCAACATGTACGGGGCCAGTGAGTTCTACAACGAGGCCAAGAAGGCCGGCATCAAGCCGATCATTGGCATCGAGGCCTACATCGCCCCGGAGTCCAGGTTCAACAAGAAGCGCGTGCTGTGGGGCGATCGGAGCCAGAAGTCCGACGACGTCTCCGGTAGCGGTGCGTACACGCACATGACGATGGTCGCCGAGAACGCCACCGGCGTCCGAAATCTCTTCAAACTGTCGTCGCTGGCGTCGATCGAGGGCCAGCTGGGCAAGTGGGCCCGGATGGACGAGGAGATCATCGCCTCGCATGCCGAGGGCATCATCGCCACCACCGGCTGCCCGTCCGGAGAAGTGCAGACGCGGCTGCGACTCGGCCAGGAACGCGAGGCGCTGGAGGCTGCTGCCAAGTGGCAGGAGATCTGGGGACCGGAGAACTTCTTCCTGGAATTGATGGATCACGGCCTGTCCATCGAGCGACGCGTCCGCGAGGGCCTGCTCGATATCGGCAAGAAGCTGTCGATCCCGCCCCTGGCCACCAACGACTGCCATTACGTCACCAAGGACGCGGCCGAGAACCACGAGGCGCTGCTGTGCATCCAGACCGGTAAGACGCTCAGCGATCCCACTCGCTTCAAGTTCGACGGCGACGGCTACTACCTCAAGTCGGCCGCCGAGATGCGCGCACTCTGGGACGACCAGGTCCCCGGTGCCTGCGACAGCACGCTGCTGATCGCCGAGCGAGTCCAGCCATACGACGAGGTGTGGGCGCACCGTGACCGGATGCCGATCTTCCCCGTGCCCGAGGGCCACACCCAGGGCACCTGGTTGCGTCACGAGGTCATGACCGGTCTCGATCGTCGGTTCCCCGACGGCCCTGCCGAGGACTACCTGGCACGGGCCGAGTACGAGATCAAGGTCATCCTCGAAATGGGCTTTCCGGCCTACTTTCTCGTGGTCGGCGACCTGATCAACCATGCCAAGGCTGTCGGCATCCGTGTCGGCCCCGGCCGAGGATCTGCTGCCGGATCGTTGGTCGCCTACGCCATGGGCATCACCAACATCGATCCGCTGCCGCACGGTCTGCTGTTCGAGCGATTCCTCAACCCCGAGCGTGTGTCGATGCCCGATATCGACATCGACTTCGACGATCGTCGCCGCGGCGAGATGGTGCGCTACGCCACCGAGAAGTGGGGCAGCGATCGCGTCGCGCAGGTGATCACGTTCGGCACCATCAAGACCAAGGCCGCCATCAAGGACTCCGCGCGAGTGCAGTTCGGGCAGCCCGGCTTCGGCATCGCCGATCAGATCACCAAGGCGCTGCCGCCGCCCATCATGGCCAAGGACATCTCGGTTGCCGGAATCACCGACCCCTCGCACGAGCGCTACAAGGAAGCCGTCGAGGTTCGAGCGCTGATCGACTCCAACCCGGACGTCGCGACCATCTACAAGACGGCCAAGGGCCTCGAGGGCCTGATCCGCAACGCGGGCGTGCACGCCTGCGCGGTCATCATGTCCTCCGAGCCGCTCACCGACGCCATCCCGGTGTGGAAGCGCGCGCAGGACGGCGCGATCATCACCGGCTGGGACTACCCGTCGTGCGAGGCCATCGGCCTGCTCAAGATGGACTTCCTCGGTCTGCGCAACCTCACCGTCATCGGTGACGCCATCGACAACATCAAGGCCAACCGCGGGATCGAGATCGACCTCGACGCGTTGCCGCTCGACGATCCGGCGACCTTCGACTTGCTCTCCCGCGGAGATACTCTCGGTGTCTTCCAGCTCGACGGCAGCGCGATGCGAGACCTGCTGCGTCGCATGCAGCCCACCGGTTTCGAGGACATCGTCGCCGTCCTCGCCCTGTACCGCCCCGGTCCGATGGGCATGAACTCGCACAACGACTACGCCGACCGCAAGAACGGTAGGCAAGAGGTCAAGCCGATTCACCCGGAGCTCGAGGAGCCGCTGAAGGTGATTCTCGGTGAGACGTACGGCCTGGTGGTCTACCAGGAGCAGATCATGCAGCTGGCGCAGAAGGTCGCCGGCTACACCCTCGGCCAGGCCGACCTGCTGCGTCGCGCGATGGGTAAGAAGAAGCTCTCCGAGCTCGAGAAGGCCTACGCCGGGTTCCGGCAGGGCATGTTGGACAACGACTTCTCCGAGGCGGCCATCAAGGCGCTGTGGGACACCGTGCTGCCCTTCGCCGGCTACGCGTTCAACAAGTCTCACTCCGCCGGTTACGGTCTGGTGTCGTACTGGACGGCGTATCTCAAGGCCAACTACCCGGCCGAGTACATGGCCGGTCTGCTCACCAGTGTCGGCGACGACAAGGACAAGGCCGCGATCTACCTGGCGGACTGCCGCAAGCTCGGCATCACGGTGCTTCCGCCGGACGTCAACGAGTCCGAACTCAACTTCGCGTCGGTGGGCAAGGACATCCGATTCGGTCTCGGTGCCGTGCGCAACGTCGGCACCAACGTGGTCGCCTCGATCATCAGGGCGCGATCGGAGAAGTCCAAGTACACCGATTTCTCGGACTACCTCGGCAAGATCGACGCGATCGCGTGCAGCAAGAAGGTCACCGAATCTCTCATCAAGGCAGGCGCTTTCGATTCACTCGATCATCCCCGCAAGGGTCTGATGTTGATCCATGCCGATGCGATCGATGCGGTGATGGGCACCAAGAAGGCCGAGGCGATCGGGCAGTTCGACCTGTTCGGTGGCGAGGATGCCGACGAGTCCATCTCCGCGGTGTTCAACGTGCGCGTGCCGGACGAGGAATGGGAATCCAAGCATCGGCTCGCACTCGAGCGCGAGATGCTCGGTCTGTACGTCTCGGGCCACCCGCTCCTGGGCGTCGAGCACATGTTGGCTGCGAAGTCCGATTGCAACATCCCCACCATTCTCGAGGGTGACATCAAGGACGGCACCCAGGTCACCGTCGGCGGAATTCTGGCCTCGGTGAATCGGCGGATCAACAAGAACGGTCTGACGTGGGCGTCGGCTCAGCTCGAGGATTTGGCCGGTGGTATCGAGGTGCTGTTCTTCCCGCAGGCGTACTCGGTGTTCGGTGCCGACGTCACCGAGGACTCGGTGGTACTCGTCAAGGGCCGTGTGTCGGTGCGTGACGACCGAATCTCGTTGATTGCCAACGATCTTGCGGTGCCGGATCTGTCCGCGATCGGTATCGACAAGCCTTTGGCAGTGAGCCTGCCGACTCGGCTGTGCACGGCAGACAAGGTCGGTGCCCTCAAGCGGGTGCTGTCGAGCCATCCGGGAACGTCGGACGTACATCTGCGGTTGGTCAGTGGCGACAAGATCACCACGATGAAGCTGGACGACAGCCTGCGCGTCACGCCGACGTCGGCGTTGATGGGAGACCTGAAGGCGCTACTGGGGCCCGGCTGCCTGACGGGCTGATGTCTGCCCGCCCCACACGCGACCGGCGGATCCCAGTTCGGTCAGGCGCAGCGTCCACCAGGCCACGACGGTGATCGCTGCGCCGCCGAGGACCGCCGCCTGCAAGGAACCAGCGATGACAAGGGTCGCGGCGAACACGATAACTCCGAGGGTGAGGGCTTCGAGTTTGTAGACGGGCCACGCGACGCCTGCTACATCCGCACTGCGTAGGGCTACGGCGGATCGATCGTTCACCCGCGTGCTCGTGAAGGTCATCGTGTTCTCCTCTGCTGCCACACCGACCGTCCGCGGGTTCGGCTCTCCGCTGGCGGAAGTTCAGACTACACCCGCAAAAGATTCGGGCCACCGAACTTGTGGCGCGGGCCTGGGAATTTCGGCGATCTCGTGGCGTCGCGGCGGCAGAAGGTGTTGACTGAAAATCATGCCATTGACAGGAGAATACGAACCGAGTTCATCCGACTGGGCCCGTGAGCAGGCCGAACTGTACGAGAATTCCGGCGGAACCGAGGGCACCTCGCTCAACGGAATGCCGGTCGTGCTGTTGACGACCAAGGGCAACAAGAGCGGCAAGCTGCGCAAGTCGCCGCTGATGAAGGTCGAACACGACGGTGAATATGCCATCGTCGCCTCGCTGGGAGGCGCTCCCAAGCACCCCGTCTGGTACCACAACGTCAAGGCTGAGCCGCTCGTCGAGTTGCAGGACGGGACCGAGAAGCACGACTACATCGCACGTGAAGTGACCGGCGACGAGAAGGCTGTGTGGTGGGAACGGTCCGTCGCCGCTTACCCCGATTACGCGGAGTACCAGAAGAAGACCGACCGCGAGATACCGGTCTTCGTGCTCTCACGCGCCTGAATCGCCTCTTGCCCGGCCGTGGAACGGTCCCGGATGGGGAACCGTTCCACGCTGGTGGCAGCATGTGCTGGTGTCTTCATCCCCTGAACTCGCTTCCCAGCACCCATCGCCGGTAGCCGTCACCGCTGCCGACATCGATGACGCTGCGGTGCGAATTTCTTCGGTGGTTGCGGCAACCCCTCTGCAGCTGTGCGAGCGACTGTCTGCGGAGACGGGCGCGCAGGTGTACCTCAAGCGCGAGGATCTGCAGATCGTGCGGTCGTACAAGATCCGCGGCGCGTACAACCTGATGGATCAGCTGACGGAGGAAGAACGCGCGGTGGGCGTGGTGACGGCCAGCGCCGGAAACCATGCGCAGGGTGTCGCGTTCGCGTGTCGCTCGATGCAGGTGCGCGGCCGCATCTACGTTCCTGCGAACACGCCGAAGCAGAAGCGCGACCGTATCCGGGTGCACGGCGGAGAGTTCGTGGATCTCATCGTCATCGGCGACACGTTCGACGCTGCCGCCGCTGCCGCGGCGGAGGATGTCGCCCGTACCGGGGCCACGATGGTGCCGCCGTTCGACGATCCGCGCACCGTGGCCGGTCAGGGCACCATCGCGAAGGAGATCGTCGAGCAGCTCGGCGGTGCACCCGATGTCGTTGTGATGCCCGTGGGCGGCGGCGGATGCATCGCGGGCATCTCGAGCTATCTGCGCGAACGCGCGCCGCAGACGTCGCTGGTGGGTGTCGAACCGTCCGGAGCTGCGTCGATGACCGCTGCGCTGATCGCCGGTGGTCCGGTGACGCTCTCCGACATCGATCCGTTCGTCGATGGAGCAGCCGTCCGCCGCATCGGGGACGTTCCGTACGCCGCGCTGCAGTCGCTCGGGGCGAGGGTGGTCTCGCACGCCTCGTTGCCACTGCTCACCGCGCCGGTGTTCGACAGCTCCGGCCCCGGGGCGTTCCTCGTCACCCAGATCGACGAGGGTGCGATCTGCACTGCGATGCTGGCGCTATACCAGAACGAGGGCGTCATCGCCGAGCCCGCAGGAGCGCTTGCGGTCGCTGCGCTCGAGCACCTCGACATCGCGCCGGGCAGTACCGTCGTGTGCCTGGTCTCGGGGGGCAACAACGACGTCTCGCGCTACGGGGAGATCCTCGAGCGATCTCTGGTTCATCTGGGACTCAAGCAGTACTTCCTGGTCGACTTCCCGCAGGAACCAGGGGCGCTTCGCCGCTTCCTCGACGAGGTGCTCGGCCCCGAGGACGACATCACGCTGTTCGAGTACGTCAAGCGGAACAACCGCGAGACCGGTGCCGCGCTGGTCGGCATCGAGCTCGGGGCAGCGAGTGGGCTCGGTCCGCTCCTCGAACGCATGAGGGATTCGCACCTGCAGGTCGAACAACTCGAACCGGGCTCCCCGGTGTACCGCTATCTGACCTGAGCCCGACAACCTCGGCAAAATTTACCGGCCGAGCAGGCGATCGACGACCCGTTTGTGCAGTTCTGGGTCGACCGGTGGCAGGTCGAGCACGGCACCGAGGTAGATCCCGTCACCGACGAGCCGGATGATCTCGGCTTGGACCGGATCGTCTATCTCGGTTCGCAGGCCCTCGTCCCATTGCTGCATCATGTCGACGACCGCGTCCTGCACCTCGCCCGAGTTCCCGTCCACACTGCGCAGTGCCGCCAGGGTCGAGCGATACAACTCGATTTCCTTTTCGGAGATGCTGTCCGGCGGTTGGAGATACCACTCCGCGACCGACGTACCGCCCGCCGCGGCGTCGCTGCGCTGCTGATCGGCCTGTACTGCGAGTCGTCGGACCATGGCAGCGACCAATGCATCCTTGGTCTTGAAGTGATAGAGCAAACCGCCCTTCGACACTCCGGCGGCTGCGGCGACGCCGTCCAGGGTCACTTTCGTCATGCCGTGTTCGAGGAGTACCGATTCGAGTGCGTCGAGTATTCGGTCGCGGGTGTCCGATGACATGAAACTCACTTTACCGGCTGGACGGTTCGCGGTACGCTCGATCACTGTACCGGCTGGACGGTTGGTACTTGTCGTCGTTCGGACCGGTCCACGGGCTCGACCGAACGCGGAACGTAGGAGTATTGACGTGAGTGACGTGCGCACCGGTTCGGTGCCCGAGGTCGATGGAGCATCTCAGCATCGGGCAACCCCGCGAGACTGGCTCGGGTTGGTGGTCCTGGCCTTCGCCGTACTGCTCATCGCGGTCGACGGCACTGTCCTCGACCTGGCGCTGCCGTTCATCAGCTCGGATCTGGCACCGACCAGCAATCAGCTGCTGTGGATCATCGACGTCTACTCGTTCGTCCTGGCCGGCCTGCTGATCACCATGGGCACGCTCGGAGACCGAATCGGCCGACGCCGATTGCTCCTCATCGGCGCTGCGGGCTTCGGTATCGCCTCGCTCGTCGCTGCCGTCTCGTCCAGCGCGGAGATGCTCATCGCCGCGCGGGTGCTGCAGGGCATCTCCGGCGCGACTCTGATGCCGGCGACTCTCGGACTGATTCGCACCATCTTCCTGAACCCGCGTCAGCGCGTCGCCGCGATCGGCGTGTGGGGCGCAATGGCAGGCGGCGGTGCCGCCGCAGGTCCGCTCGTCGGCGGCTGGTTGCTGGAGCACTTCTGGTGGGGTTCGGTGTTCCTCATCAACATTCCCGTCATGGTCGCGCTGATTGCGTTGGGTCCGTTGGTGATTCCCGAGTCCAAGGATCCGAACCCGGGTCGCTTCGATCTGCCGAGCTCGGCGCTGTCGATGCTCGCTATCGTGCCGATGGTGTTCGCGGTGAAAGAGACTGCGGCACACGGATTCGACATCGTCTACCTACTCTCCGCGGTAGTCGGTGTCATCGCCGGGGTGTTGTTCGTCCGACGGCAGCGGACCCTGGACGCCCCGATGATCGATCTGCGGCTGTTCGCCAACCGGGCGTTCTCGACGGGCGTCGCCACGAACTTCCTGTCGGTGTTCGCCCTCGCCGGCGTGTTGTTCTTCGGTTCGCAGTACCTGCAGCTCGTGCTCGGCAACAGCCCGCTCGAGGCCGGGTTGTTGCTGTTGCCGGGTACGGCCGCCAGTATCGTGACCTCGCTGCTCGCCGCCGTTCTGCTCCGCTACTTCACCGCGGGCACGGTCCTCGGCACCGGAATGTTCGCCGCTGCTGCGGGCGCGGGCGTTCTCGTCGGTCTCGGGACGGACAGCAGCCCGGTGTTGTTCATCGCCGGGTTCGTGCTGGTGGGAGCCGGCGTCGGTGTCGCGATCACCCTGACGTCCGATCTGGTGGTCAGTGCCGTCGAACCGGAGCGGGCGGGGGCTGCGTCCGCCGTGTCGGAAACCGCGTACGAGCTGGGAATCGCGCTGGGAGTGGCGATTCTCGGCACCGTTGTCATGGCCATCTTCCGACGCGGGATCGACACCTCGCAACTGACTCCCGAGCTCGGTGCCCGAGCTGCCGAGACGCTCGGCGGTGCAGATGCGGTGGCTCGTGAGTTGCCGGACTCGGTGGCGACCGTTCTGCTCGATTCCGCACATGCTGCATTCGTGTCGGGCATGCATGTCGCGGCCGTCGCCACCGCGGTGGTGCTGGCCATCACCGCCGTGTTCGTTCTGGTCAATCTACGCAGGCGTCAGGATTCCAGCACGACGACGCAGTGACCGGGAATCGTTGTCGCGGAACCTGTCTCGTCGGAGGTCGTCGGCTCCCACTCGAGCAGTGGTGAGCCGCCGACCGGAACCGTCACAGCGGATTCGGACAGGTTGCACACCACGCTGAGCCGGCCGCGGCGCACGACGATCCACTTGGCGTCCTCGTCGTAGTCCACCTTGACGTGGTCGAGCCACGGATCGGTCAGTTCGGTCCTGTCGCGGCGCAGCTTCAACAGATCGCGGTAGAGCGCCAGCAGTCGTGCATGATCGCCGTCGCCGAGTTCCGACCAGTTCAATTTCGACCGCGTGAACGTCTCGGGATCCTGCGGATCCGGGATGTCGCTCTTGTCCCAGCCGTGTTCGGCGAACTCCGCTTTGCGTCCCTCGGCGGTGGCCTTGCCCAGCTCGGGTTCCGGGTGCGAGGTGAAGAATTGGAACGGTGTCGATGCGCCCCACTCCTCGCCCATGAACAGCATGGGGGTGTACGGCGATGTCAGTACCAGGGCAGCTTTGATCGCGAGCTGGCCGGGGGAGAGGTAGAAGCCCGGTCGGTCGCCGATGGCACGGTTGCCGACCTGGTCATGGGTGGTGGTGTAGGTCACCAGCGAGCTGGCCGGGATCCGTCGGGTGTCCAACGGGCGGCCGTGAATACGACCGCGGAACGTCGAGTACGTTCCGGCGTGAAAGAAGCCCTGCCGCAACGTGTTCGCCAAACCCTGGAGCGAACCGAAGTCGCCGTAGTATCCCTGCCGTTCACCGGAGACCGCGGCGTGGATCGCATGGTGGATGTCGTCGTCCCATTGCGCGTCGAGTCCGTAGCCGCCGCCCGACCGTGCGGTGATCAGCATCGGGTCGTTGAGGTCGCTCTCGGCGATCAGGGTCAGGGGGCGACCCAGATGTGCCGAGAGGCTTCGGGTTTCGATCGAGAGCTGCTCGAGCAGGTGCACGGCAGTGTGGTCGACGATCGCGTGCACCGCGTCCAGGCGCAGCGCGTCGATGTGGAATTCGGAGAACCAGCGCAACGCGTTGTCGAGGGCGTAGCGCCGCACCTCGCCCGAGTCGGCCTCGGCGTAGTTGATCGCCTGCCCCCAGCTGTTGGCACCCTCGGTCATGTAGGGGCCGAACCGGTCGAGGTAGTTGCCGGACGGGCCGAGGTGGTTGTAGACCACGTCGAGGACGACGCCGATACCACGGCGATGGCAGGCGTCGACCAGGCGCTGCAGCCCTTCCGGGCCGCCGTACGCCTCGTGCACGGTGTACCAGAGAACGCCGTCGTAACCCCAGTTGTGCTCGCCGTTGAACCCGTTCACCGGCATGATCTCGACGAACGTCACGCCGAGATCGACGAGGTGATCGAGTTTGCCCACGGCCGCGTCGAACGTGCCTTCGGCGGTGAACGTGCCGATGTGCAGTTCGTAGATCGAGGAACCGGGCAGTTGCCGTCCGGTCCAATCCGAATCGGTCCACAGCGTGGGATCGATTTCGAATACCTGGGACAGCTCGTGCACGCCGTCGGGCTGACGCGGCGACCGCGGATCCGGCAGCGCCTTGTCGGCGTCGTCGAGCAGAAAGCCGTATCGACTGGTCGGTGCGGCGTCGACGTCGGCGTGCCACCATCCGTTCGAGGCGCGCTGCATCGGGTGCACCGTGCCGTCGAGTTGGAGGCGGACTGTTTCCGGGGTCGGTGCCCAGACCTCGAATCGTCGTGTGGCTGTCGATGTCATTGCTGTCGATGTCATTGCTGTCGATGTCACTGTGCCACCGCTTCTTCGTTGTCGCGCACCAGAAGTGCGACCGGGAGTGAGGCGAACACCTCTGCTACGGAGACTGTGCCGGTGTGCTCGGTGTCGGTGATGCGATCACGCCATCGGCCGTCGGGCAGCGTCACGGTTGTCTCACCCCAACCCCGTTCGGACACACCGAGCGACAATCTGGTGGCCAGTGCGATCACGTCGGCGATGCCGGGAACCGGGCCACGTGCGAATCCGAGAAGGTGTTCGGCCGCGGATCCGTCCGCAACGATCGGTGCGTAGGTTCCGCCGACGAAGCTCTCGGGTCGCTCGCGTCGTACGTGCAGCGCGGAACGCACGACGGCCAACTTGGCTGCGCCCGTGGCGAGCGACGGCGTACCGGTGTTCGACGCGGCGAGCATCGACCGGCGTACCGAGTAGTCGACCGGTCTGCGGTTGTCGGGGTCGACGAGCGAGTCCTCCCACAACTCGGTGCCCTGATAGACATCGGGGATACCGGGCCCGGCCAGGTTCAACAATTTCTGGCCCAGCGCGTCGGAATGGCCATGGGGAGCAAGGTTCTCGACGAGCATCGTCATCGAACGCGCGACGGGACCGTCGAAGATCGCGTCGAGCCAGCTGTGGACGGCGGTTTCGAATTCCTCGTCCGGGGCGGTCCACGTCGTGCGCAGCGCGGCCTCGCGGATGGCCTTCTCCGCGTAGGCGTGAACGCGCTCACGCAAGGTCGAGGTAATGACGCCGTCCACCGGCCACACACCGAAGAGGTTCTGCCACAGGAACATTCCGGTCGTACCGTCCGGGCTCGGTGTAGCTTCTTCCCAATCCGCTATCGAACGCGCCCACAACTCGGGCGTCTGGGAGAGCACGCCGATACGCGCCCGCACATCCTCGCCGCGTTTGGTGTCGTGCGTGGACAGTGTGGTCATCGCAGCAGGCCAACGCTTCGCGCGGTCTGCGTTGGTGAGATGGAAAAACGCTGCGCTGCAACCGAATCGGCTGGGATCGCCGCCGACCTCCTGGAGCGAGATCAGTCGGTTGGCGCGGTAGAACAGGCAGTCCTCGACGCCCTTGGCGGTGACGGCACCGCACACCTGGTCGAATCGAACCGGTGATTCGGCTCCGCCGATGAGAGCGGTAGTGAGTGCGCCGAGGCCGTCGGTCAGTTCGGGATGCTCGTCACCGATCTCCGCGATCACACCGGGCAGTACGCCGGCGAGCGGCGCGTAGTCGGTTCGGTACACGGGCACTGCTGCGACGACGGCAACGATCGCGTCGATGACGGATTCGAGGTCGACCGTGGTGCCGGACTCGCGCACGACGGCCCGCGCGAGGCGTCGCACCTCGGGAGACAGATCGCCGCGAGCTACAGCGGTCTTGAGTTCGAGCTCTGTTTCGTGCAGCGTCTCGGCGTCGAATGCGATGCCCGAGCGCACCTGCGACAGCGCGGTGAGTGCATGCACGCCCTCGGGATCGACGAACACTCCGCCGACCGCGGCCAATGCGTCGTATCCGGTCGTACCGTCGACGGGAAGAGATTCGTCGAGGGGTTCGCCGTCGGCCAGGATCTTCTCGATGACCAGCCACCGGTCGGGACCGAGGAGTCCGCGTAGCTCGGTGAGGTAACCGGCGGGGTCGGCCAGCCCATCGGGATGGTCGACGCGCAGTCCGTCGATCAGACCGTCCTCGATCCAACTTGCCACCTGGCGATGGGAGTCGGTGAAGACGTCGAGGTCTTCCTGCCGGATTCCGGCCAGGCCGTTGACCGAGAAGAACCGTCGGTACCCGATCAGCCCGTCGGACCAGCTCACCAGCCGGTAGGACTGCCGGTCGTGCACGGCCTGCGCATCCTCGCCGTCGGTGCCGTCTGCGATGGGGAAGCGGTGCTCGTAGAACGCCAGTAGTGGCTCGTCCTCCGATCGGTCGATCGTCAGCTCGCCGACATCGCTTGCGCTACCGAGGACGGGGATGGCGATCTTGCCGTCCACCCCGTTGTCGGCTCCGAAGTCGATGTCGAAGTACGTCGAGTACTCGGAATCGCGGCCGCGGCGCAGTACGTCCCACCACCACGCATTCTGTCGCGGATCCTCGACACCGACGTGGTTGGGCACGATGTCGACGATGATCCCCATGCCCAGTTCGGCTGCACGAGAATGCAACTGCGTCAATGCATCTCGTCCCCCCAGTGCGGCCGAGACCGTCCCGGTGTCGGTGACGTCGTACCCGTGCGTCGACCCGTCCGTTGCCGTCAGGATCGGCGACAGATAGAGGTGGGTGACGCCGAGGTCGTGCAGGTACTCGACCACGTCGGAGGCGTCGGCCAGGGTGAAGGCATCGCCCCGCAGTTGTAACCGGTATGTACTGGTGGGCAGCGGCATGTGTCAGGCAGTCTTTCGTAGAACGAGCAGGGAACGAGCGGTGACTTCCACCGGTGTACCCGCTTCGATCGTTTTCTCACTTGTCCCGGTTCGTGAGGCGGTGTTCAGTGCCACCGTCCACTCCTTGGCGTAGCCCCCGTCCGGGGTCACGAACTCGATGGTCTCGTGATGTGCGTTGAAGCACAGCAGGAACGAGTCGTCCACCACGCGCTCGCCGCGCTGATTCGGCTCCGGGATTCCGTCGCCGTTGAGGAACACGGTGAGCGACTTGCCGAACCCGCTGTCCCAGTCCTCGGGGGTCATCTCCTCGCCCGCGGGGGTGAGCCAGGCGATGTCGCGTGCCTGCTCGCCGGTTCGAATGGGTCGGCCCTCGAAGAATCGTCGACGACGGAACACGGGGTGATCGGCGCGCAGCGCGATGGCGTTGCGGGTGAACTCGATCAGTTCGGCGTTCTTCTCGGCCAACGACCAGTCCATCCAGGCCAGTTCGGAGTCCTGGCAGTAGACGTTGTTGTTGCCCTGCTGGGTGCGGGCCATCTCGTCGCCGTGGGCGATCATCGGCGTGCCCTGGCTGAGCAGCAGCGTCGCCATGATGTTGCGGATCTGGCGCGCGCGCAGGTCCAGGATCTCGGGGTCGTCCGTCGGGCCCTCCACGCCACAGTTCCACGAGCGGTTGTGGCTCTCGCCGTCGTTGTTGTCCTCACCGTTGGCGTCGTTGTGCTTGTCGTTGTACGACACCAGATCGTTGAGCGTGAACCCGTCGTGCGCGATGACGAAGTTGATGCTGGCGCCGGGGCGACGGCCGGTGGCCTCGTACAGGTCCGAGGATCCGGTGAGCCTCGACGCGAATTCGCCGAGAGTGGCCGGCTCACCGCGCCAGTAATCGCGCACGGTATCGCGGTACTTGCCGTTCCATTCCGTCCACAGGCCGGGGAAGTTGCCCACCTGGTAACCGCCCTCGCCGACGTCCCAGGGCTCGGCGATCAACTTGACCTGGCTGACGACCGGATCCTGTTGGACCAGATCGAAGAACGCGCTCAGGCGATCGACGTCGTGCAATTCGCGGGCCAGAGTGGATGCGAGATCGAACCGGAACCCGTCGACGTGCATTTCGGTCACCCAGTACCGCAGTGAATCCATGATGAGTTGCAGCGTGTGGGGGTGGCGCGCGTTGAGGCTGTTGCCGGTACCGGTGTAATCCATGTAGTGCTCGAGGTCGCCGTCGACGAGTCGGTAGTAGGCGGCGTTGTCGATGCCACGGAAGCTGATGGTCGGGCCCATGTGGTTGCCCTCGGCGGTGTGGTTGTAGACCACGTCGAGGATCACCTCGATACCGGCGGCGTGGAAGGACCGAACCATGGCCTTGAATTCGGTGACGGCCGCACCGGGGGACTGATGGGAGGAATACTCCGCGTGCGGGGCCAGGAAACCGAAGGTGTTGTAGCCCCAGTAGTTTCGCAATCCCTTGTCCAGCAGAACCTGATCCTGCATGAACTGGTGCACCGGCATCAGTTCGATGGCCGTGACGCCCAGGTGATTGAGATGATCGATGATCACCGGATGCGCCAGGCCGGCGTAGGTGCCGCGCTCGGCCTCGGGAATCTCGGGATGGTTGATCGTCATGCCCTTGACGTGGGCCTCGTAGATCACTGTTTCGTGATAGGGCCGCTTGGGGGCGCGGTCGGCCTGCCAGTCGAAGAACGGGTTGATCACGACGGTCGTCATCGTGTGTCCGAGCGAATCATGTTGTGGAAAGTCGTCGTTCGGCACGTCGTCGTGTGCGATGGGAGCTTCCTCGACGATCTCGCCGTCGGGATCGGCCAGATCGGATGCGTCCTCGAACGGGGCCTCGGCGTCGAGCAGATCCTCGTCCGCCGACGCGTCCACCTCCGGTTCCTGAGCCGGAGTGTCCACCGATTCGGTGTCCATGTTGTACGAGAACAGTGAGCGGTCCCCGTCGAACGATCCCTCGAACGCTTTCCCGTACGGATCGACCAGCAGCTTGCTCGGGTCGCAGCGATGCCCGGCAGCCGGATCCCACGGACCGTGAACGCGGTAGCCGTAGCGCTGACCCGGAACCACCGTGGGCAGATATGCATGCCACACGTAACCGTCGGACTCCTCGAAACGGATGCGGGTCTCGGTTCCGTCATCGGCGATCAGGCACAGATCCACCGCCTCCGCGACCTCGGAAAACAGTGCGAAATTGGTTCCTGCTCCGTCGTAGGTCGCGCCGAGCGGATAAGCGGATCCCGGCCATACTGCGATGGCAGGCGTGTCGTCGGAGGCTTCGTGCAGCATGGATCAACCCTACTGTGACGGGTGGGCCCGGGCTTACCGAGCGCGGGCCGCATGCCCCCGGCCCCGGACCGACCGGATCACGGTCCGGCCCACCAGCCCGTGGCCGATCCCACCTGTCGGCCGAGCTCGGTGGTCAGGGTTCGCACGTAGGTCGCGGTCAGATGATGCTCGTCGCGGTAGATCAGGACGTTTCCCTGTTCGGCGCGACAGACGGTGTCGTCGCACACCGCATCGGACAGGTCGAGGGCGGAGAAACCGCGCAGGGCGAACGAGGACGCAAGGGCCGGGTTGACCGGATCCAACGCGTCGTTCCTGGGGATGCCGCACGAGGTTGCCGTGCCGCCGTCGGCGAGGCAGTCGATGGCCCGATACGCGAGCCACGGAGTGTCTCGCACGCCGAGTACTCCGACGCCGTCCGCGGCCAGTTGCCGCCAGACTGCCGCGTACCAGGTGGGGGTGTAGTCACCGGGCGAGTCCTCCCGAGGGCGGGTTGCCGTGGTGAACACGTAGTCCGGCTGCATGTCGGCGATGTCGGCGAGGACGGTCCGAGTCCAGTCCAGGCAATCCGGGTATTCGTTGGGGCCGAGCATCGGCATCGTGTCCGTGCTCAGCGGGCATCCCATCTTGAGGAACGTGACCACCGCGAAGCCGTGCGTGCGACCCAGCGCGTCGAGGGCCGTGACCCAGTGCTCGGCGTGTGAGCTGCCGGCCAGCACGATGGTTCGGGTGGCGTCGACGTCGCCGTATGTGCACGAGAGTGCATCCGAAGTCTCGAAGTCCGCGATGCAACCCTCGATGGTGGTGGCGGGTAGGTCCTCGGCGGCGGAGTATAGAGGTGGGATCGAATCCGCCGGGTCCGCTCGAATACCGTCGGTCAGTTCGAGAGCCCCCGGATGGGTCGTCTCGTCGACCGATCCATCGGCCTGTACGGCGGTGATCGACCGGCCGATGTGAACGTTCCATCCGATCGAACCCGCAGTGACGGCGACTGCGGCGACCACCGCACAGACGGTCACGGCAATGCGACCCGGCGTGAACGTAGTCGATCGTGAGGGTCGCTCGATGAACCGGACGGTGAGCCATGCCAGGACGACCGAGGTCGCGACGATGCCGAGACCACCGAGGAGATCGGCGTTGGACCGACCGTTCGTCGAAAGGTAGAAGATCAGTAGCGGCCAGTGCCATAGATACAGCGGAAAGGCGATGGATCCGATCCAGGCGAAGAACCGGTTGGAGAGCGTCGCCGCCACTGCGGTCTCGGAGCCCGCGAAAATCAGCGCGAGGGTGGCCAGTACCGGAATCAGAGCCAGGGGACCGGGAAATGCAGTCACGCCGTCCACCAGAAAGCCGCACGCGACGATGACCACGATTGCGACACCGGCCATGACTCCGCGCGCTGTCGACCACATTCGGGTGCTCGGGGGCGAACCCTCGACGGAGGTGTCGCTGCGCGCGGCGAACAGGGCGGCAACTGCGGCTCCGAGCATGATCTCCCACAGCCGGGCCCCGGTGTCGTAGTAGTTCCAGGCCTGATGGCGTCGAACACCGTCCGCCGCGTACACGAATGAGCACAGCGCGATGACCAGGAAGATCACCGCGAAGGTGCGCGGGGTGAGACTTCGCGGTCCCTCGGGTCGCGCGATGCGCCGGACCCACGCGAGCCCGAACACGATGGCAATGGCCAGTAGATAGAACTGGAACTGCACAGCTACCGACCACAGGTGCTGAACAGGACTCACCGAGGGGTCGGCTGCAAGATAGTCGTTCGCAGTCGTCGCCAGCTGCCAGTTCACGAAGTAGAAGACACCGGCGACCAGTTGATCGCCCAGATCGGCCCAACGGGTGCGCGGGAGCCAGAACACCGATGCCAGAAACACGGCCAGCAAGGTGATCAGCAGCGGCGGCCCGAGCCTGCGGAGTACCCGGGTGATGCGGGTGAGTGGGTTCAGGCTCGCGCCGGCCTCGGCAGATCGCAGCAGGGAAGCGGTGAAGAAGAAGCCGGACAGCGTGAGAAACACGTCGACGCCACCGGAGACGCGACCCATCCAGATGTGGAACACGACGACGAGGGCGATGGCTATCCCACGCAGGCCGTCGAGGTCCCGTCGTTGGGGTGGTCTCGGCTGTATGCCCGACAAAGCGGAGGTACCGGCCGGGGACTGGGCGATCGCCTCGGTGTCGGCGCTGCTCTGGGGTGCGTGCATGGAAAAGATGTGGCTTCCGGCTGTCGATCGACCACTCGGTCGGCGGTCGCGGTCGGTGGTGCCCGATTCGTGTGCAATCAGGTCCGGACGCAAACACTACGTGTACGGGAGGTGAAGTACCCCTCGGAGTCCGTTGTGCGTCGATGGAAGCAGCTCGGAGGAGACGGCGGCCGGGGCCGGATGGACGGCTTGCGCACATAGCAAGCGTATGCAAGCATTTGAAGAGCGCGTGCAACTACACGCCATCGCTATATAAATGCGTACGCATCTACTATCGGGAGTCTCTGACATGCCACTCGGCTTGCTCGCCCTCGCAATCGGCGGATTCGGCATCGGATTGACCGAATTCGTCATCATGGGTCTGTTGCCCGAAGTCGCGGCCGACTTCGCGGTGTCCGAGGCCACTGCCGGATGGCTCATCACCGGCTATGCGCTCTCCGTCGTCGTCGGGGCCCTGGTCGTCACCGCCGCGGTGACTCGGTTTCCTCGTAAGAACGTTCTGCTGGCGCTGATGTGCCTGTTCATCGCAGGCAATCTGGTGTCCGCTCTGTCGAGTAGTTACGAGATGATGCTTCTCGGCCGTGTCGTCGCAGCCCTGTGCCACGGGGCCTTCTTCGGCATCGGTGCCGTAGTGGCGGCGAGCTTGGTCGAGCCCGCCAAGAAGGCGGGCGCCATCGCCATGATGTTCGCCGGCCTCACCGCCGCCAACGTCCTCGGCGTTCCGTTCGGCACATTCCTGGGTCAGAACTACGGTTGGCGTTCGACGTTCTGGGCCATCACGGTGATCGGCGTCGTGGCACTCATCGGTGTGGCAGCGCTCGTTCCACGAGACACGGGAGACGGCGAACCGAGCAACCTGCGCCGTGAACTGCGTGCGTTCCGGTCAGGGCAGGTGTGGTTGTCCATCGTGGTGACGGTGCTCGGTTTCGGCGGCATGTTCGGCGCGTTCACCTATATTGCCTTCACGCTCACCGAGGTCAGCGGATTCGCATCGAGTTCGGTGCCGTGGCTGCTCGTTCTCTTCGGCGGCGGGCTGTTCGTCGGCAACTACCTCGGCGGCAAGGCTGCGGACCGAAATCTCACTGCCACTCTCGTTGTTCTGCTCGGTGCGCTGACCGTCGTACTGGTCTTCTTCGCGCTCACCGCGGAGAGTCGCCCGGCAACGATCGCATCTCTCGTACTCATGGGTGCGTTCGGATTCGCAACCGTTCCAGGACTGCAGATGCGGGTGATGTCGTATGCACCCGACGCTCCGACGATGGCGTCCGGGGCGAACATCGCCGCGTTCAATCTCGGAAACGCGTTGGGCGCGTGGCTCGGTGGAGTCACCATCTCGGCCGGTCTCGGCTACACCTCGCCCATCTGGGCCGGATCCGGCATCACGGTGCTCGCCCTGGTGGTTCTGTTGTTCGCGACCGCTCTGCTGCGACGGGCCACGCCGGAGCCGGCCTCGGGGGCGGGCCGGGTGAGCGCCGCCACCAGTGCTGCAGGATCGTCCACCTGAAGACCGAACGAGTGAGCGGAACCTTCGATTCGCCACCGCTGCAGGGGCGCGGGAACGACGACTGTTGTTGCACAGGACAACTCGATGTCGACGGTGGTGCCGTCCTGATTCGGCAGAACGAGACGTCCGCCGTCGAGGTACGGGGACACGGCTCCATAGCGGCGGTGAATACGGGCAGAAACGATGTTCGCTCGGTCCACCGCCGCGACAACCGTGCCGGACGCGCGCAGGGTGAGTGTCGTCGGTGAGAGAACATGGGGGTGCGCGCGAGCCCGGGCCACGGACGAGGCGAGCATCACCAAGGACGCTATGGACATGGCTGCGATCGCCGCGCTGATCCAGGGCACCGGAATCAGCAGATGCAGAACGACCATTTCGACGAGTGTTGCGACACCGAACATCAGCGGCATTCCGAGCGTGCCGCGTACCGCTGGGAACACCGTCGAGCCCGCGGCTACCGGCGCATGCCGCCCCCGCGCCCACAGCAGCAGTGCGTGCCACCTGCCGACCCGAACCGGGGTGTCGTCCGTCATCGTGAGTCTCCTGATCGACGAGTGTGGGGGCTGTGCAGATACGCCGTGGCGCGAATGATGACCGCGCGTTGTGCAGGGTCGGGGACGATGTCGTCGATGCCGAGTGGGCCGGCCGCATCGGCAGTCGAATCGGCTTCCGTCTCCGCGACGGAGAGCGCGTCGAGCATCGACGCCAATTCTGTTGCGAGAAAATCGATGTCGTGTTCGGCGTCGTGGAGGCTTCGGCCTTCGAGTGCGCCGAATCCACGCAGGAGGCCCAGGTACTTCTGTCGAGCATCGGTATCGGTGAGCGTCGCAGTCATCGTCTCGAAGAACGACGCGGGGACGGTGCCCGATATCGCCATCACCTCGAGAAGATCACGGTCGCGGAGCAAGGCCTCCCGTTCGGTCTCGTCGGCGGCATCGATCAATGCGGCCAGTGTGTCCGCCGCGTCGTGCGGTAAGGCCGACAGCGGACGATGCGCGACGGCGTCGTCGAGCAAGGCGGAGAGCCGAGTATGTTTGTGCGCCAGGGTCTTCTGCTCCGATTCGATTCCGGTCAGTAGTGCCCGTAGATCGGCCACCACGTCGCTTTCGTCGCCGGCGGACCCGTCGAGGGCGGCCGCAACAGCTCCCAGGGGCATCCCGCAGTCGGCCAGCCAGCGGATTCTCATCAGTCGCACCACGTCGTCGATCGTGTATTCGCGATAGCCGTTGGCCAGGCGGCGTGGCTCACCGAGTAGGCCGAGACGGTGATAGTGGCGCACTGTTCGAGGTGTCGTTCCGGCGGCGTCGGCCAGGGATCCGATTCTCATGCGTCCAGTGTGAACCTTGACGCTACGTCAAGGTCAAGACCGGCGGCCGGGGCTTCGGAGCGGCCTGCTGCGAGGCACCGCGTATCCTCGGTGTCGACGTGCGATTCGACGTGGCTCGCACTGTTCGAGGAAGTGACCTGGCTGAAGATGGTCGACACCGATCGTTGGTATCGGGACATGTTCGAGGCCAGCACGGTCGCATTGGCCCTCGCCGACGAGAACGGATTGCTCGTTCTCGCGAACGAGGCGTACGCGGCCATTGTCGGTTGTCCACGCCATCTTCTGGCGGGCCGGTCCTCTCGCGAGTTCACTCATCCCGACGATCTGGCTCAGCACGCCGCCATGGAACAGATCATGGACGACGCCAAGGAGCGTGGAGAGTCGGTCCACCTCGAAAAGCGTTACCTCCATCCTGACGGTACGGTCCGGTGGGGTTGGGTTTCGGCCAGTGAGGTTCCGGGGCCAGGGGGAGCGCGGTGGACCATGGCCGTCGTGCACGACACCACCGATCGGCGGCGCGTCGAGGACGACCTACGCGAGGCCGCTCGGACCGATGCCCTCACCGGTCTGCTCAACCGGCGTGGATGGCGAGATCGGTTGCATCAGCTGACAACACCGCGAGGTGCCGATGTCGCACTGGCTCTTGCGATGGTCGACTTCGATCGGTTCAAGTCGTACAACGACAAGTACGGGCACGGCCGAGGAGACCAGCTGTTGGTCCGGTTCTCCGCTGCCGCCATGGACCTGCTCGGTGGCCGAGCCTCGATGGCCAGGTGGGGCGGCGAGGAGTTCGCTCTCGTGATGCCCGGTGTGGGTTCGACGACCATGTCCGCTGTGCTGGCCGAGTTGGCCGCGGTCGTCCCCGATGCCCAGACCTTTTCTGCCGGATACACGACGTTGCGTGTGGGCGAAACCGTCGACGACTGCTTCGACCGCGCGGATATGTTGCTGTATCGGGCCAAACGAGACGGCGGCGCGCGTTCGTACGGCGACGACTCGTGCCCGACGTAGAAGCTGTCAGCTCTGCAGGCGGCCGAATCCTACGACGCCCGAATCGGATCGGTAGTCCAGCGTGTGCACCCGGATCTTGCCTGCTTCGTTACCGCCGACGGTGACGGCCTCGTCGCCGTCGACCGCGACGATCACGTTGGTGTGTTGGCCGATCCAACTGGTGTTGTCGTACAGCACCACATCGCCCACCGACGGGGTGTAATCGCCGACGGCCTCGAATCGGCCCTGCTCCTGGTAGTACTCCTGCAGCGTGTAGACGCCGGGTATGCGCCACGAACCGGAGTTGGGGTTCGAGAGCGGCATGTCCGCTTCCTTCATGATCCAGCTGACGAAATCGGCGCACCACGCTTCCTCGATGCCCTCGGCGTAGAACGTTCCCGGCCGCTGCTGCTCGTGCTCGGTTCGCAGGAGTTCGACCACCCGGGCCTGGTCGGTGGTCAACTCGCTGGTGTTCACCTCGGGGAAGGCCTCGGTATCCCAGGGAAAGTAACGGCTCGGTGCCAGCCAGAGAACTCCGACGGCCACGACTACGACCACAGCGGCGCACGCCGCCGACAACAGAGGCCAGCGTCGTCGGGTACGCGCAGTGGTGTCGATGCTCATGCGACCACGGTAGCGCGACCGGCGACAGACCTCGGCACAATAGCGGTGTGACCGCTCCCGAGGATCAGCCGCCCGTCGTCGTACCGACTCCGCTTGCGATCGCTGCACGAGAGGCTTCGCGCATTGCGGTCCTGACTGGAGCGGGCATGTCCGCCGAATCGGGGATAGCAACATTTCGCGACGCCCGGACCGGGTTGTGGAAGGACTTCGACCCCCAGGACCTCGCCAGCCCCGAGGGCTGGTCGGCCGACAGCGATCTGGTGTGGGGATGGTATCGGTGGCGAGCCGAGTTGGTTCGGCGCTCCGAGCCCAATGCCGGTCACGTGGCACTGGCGCGGTGGCAGAAGCAGGCGCATGTCGACATCGCCACGCAGAATGTCGACGACCTGCACGAGCGAGCCGGGGCCAGAGTGCTCTCGCACGTGCACGGCAGTTTGTTCGAGCCGTACTGCAGCGACTGTGGGACACGTGCTGCTTTCGACGACACCGGCGATGTGCCGGCCGAGGCTGATCAGCGGGTCCCGCCGCCGGAGTGCCCGCTGTGCGGCGGGCTGATCCGGCCCGGTGCAGTGTGGTTCGGCGAATCACTTCCCGAGGACGCCTGGGCAGCGGCCGAGAATGCAGTACGCAATGCCGACCTCGTGCTCGTCGTCGGCACGTCAGGTGTCGTCTACCCCTTCGCCGGACTGCCTGCCATCGCGCGCAGCGCCGGCGCGACGGTCGTCGAGATCAACCCGGTCGACACCGAGGTCTCGGATATGGCCGATCACCGATGGCGCACCACTGCCGCGGTGGGACTGCCCGCACTGGTTGCGCAACTGTGACTTCTGGACATCGATTCGGAGTTACGGTGAGGGCCCACGACCGAGAGCAAAGGAGGCCCAACCGATGTGGGGTTACTCGCTCATCGCACTGGCATTGGCCTGTTCGTCCCTCGGCGCCTGGTGGGCCGCGGTCGACTACAGCGGACGTCGAATGCCGTCAGGGTCGCAGCGTCACACATGGGACAAGAGCAGGCGCGTCCGCCGAATCGAGTTCGTGGCGTGGCTGTCCGCTTTTTTCGGTGCGATAGCTGTTGCGAACCAGCTGTGGATGTCGAACCCGTGGGTGACCGGCGCCTTCGTTTGCGCGATCATGGTGCTCGTCAACGGCCTTCCCGCCTTCCTGATTACGTTGGTGCACAACCGGAAACCGGAGTCTGTGTCCCCGATGTAGGCGATCACGGTCGCAATCTCCGCACCAGGACAAGCGAAATCCCACCGAACAGCGCAGCAACCACCAAAGACAATGCCGTCTCGATCGCCTGGAACCGCCAGAACAGCCGATCCTCGTGGTACTTCGTCTCGAAGGCTTCGGCGCCCTGACCTCGGATGCATTCGAGCAGAATTCGGGAGTTGTCCGCGCTGCGGCGGTCGGAGTACTGCTCGTACTCGGCGACCGTCTCGAACTCGCTCATGTCTCGGTAGTCGTTCGGCCAGGTGCACTTCTGCAGATCGATTGCCACGGCACCACCGTTCCCGTCGACATAGTCCGACGAGACGGTCCAGCGCGAATAGATTTCTATCGAGTCCAGGGGTTGGTAGAAGTCCGGTGTCCCTCCGTACATCTCGTTGGCCTTCTGTTCCAGCGACAGTCGTTCGACCTGAGGTGTCGCGTAGTGCTCGCGAATCTGCGTCGGCAGCAGCGCCAGAAGCGCAGTGGACACGACGACGGTCGTGATCATTGCGGCGATCGTGTTCCGCATGGCCAGCGCGCATGCTGCGCCGAGCATCAGGCCCACGGCCGTGTAGGCACCTGCCACGAATCCGGTTGCGCCGAAGGTGGGGAAGTCCAAGCGGGATTCGCCCGCGCCGGAGAACGACATCGTGAATTCGTCTGGGGCGGTGCCGTATTTCGCCGCGTAGAGTACGCATCCGAGCACTGCCACGGAGAGCATCGTCGGAACGAACACGACGAGCACGCGCACGCCGTACCACCGCCGTCTGCTCACCGATTGAGTCAGTCCGAGTACGTGAGTTCGGCGTTCGAGGTCGCGGGAGAACACGGTCACGCCGACGAAGGCACCGAGTACGACCGGTAGCACGATCGTCAGAAGGATGGCTACTGTCTGTGTGGTCTCCGCCAGGCATTCTGTTGCTTCGAACGATAGACAGCCCTGCAAGTACGTTGTCGGCACCACACCTCCGTCGATCAGTGTGATGACAAATGTGATGACCGCCAACAGCAGTGGGGTCAGTACCCCGAACAGGATCGTTGCGCGGAATTGTCTCCACGTCACCCAGATCATGCCGCCACCTCCGCACCGAGGTGAGCGAGTACGACGTCGTCGAGGGTGGCGTCTTCTACGGTCCAGCCCGGTCCGGCAGTATCCGGTCTGGTGCCGTGAACAACGAATACTGTTGCACCGGAACCTGATACCTCGGATACGATCACGCCGTCGTCGACGGTGGGTTCGGCATCGGTGCCACCGACGAGGAGGTAGTGCTCGGAGGTTATGGCATCGAGTTCACCGTCGAGTCGAATTCTTCCGTCGCGCAACAGGAGTAACCGATCGGCGACGTCGACGAGTTCGGACAGCACGTGTGACGACAGGATGATTGTTGTGCCGTTCTCGGCTGCGTCGCGCATCAGTGTTCGGGCGACGGCGCGTCGAGCGACCGGATCGAGGTCGGCGAGAGGCTCGTCGAGCAGAAGCACTTCCGGTCGTCTTCCCAGGGCGAGGGCGAGGGCAACACGGGTGCGATGGCCGGGGGAGAGTGACTTGACGCGCGTGGAGGCCGAAATTCCGGCGGCGTCGACCAGCTCCGTGGCGTAGGCGTCGTCCCAGTGCGCGTTGGTGTTTCGGCCGAAGTGGAGCATGTCGGCGACGGTGAAGTGCGGGTACAGGGGTTTGTGCTGCGCCAGGTAGGACAGGCCGGGTGAAATGCCGCCGTTGCCCACTGCTTCACCCAGTACCCGGATGGTTCCGCCGTCCGGCGAGAGCAGCCCGACAGCCAGCGACATCAGAGTCGACTTGCCGGCACCGTTGGACCCGACCAGCGCAGTGACGCTTCCTCTTTCGATGGCGAACGAGCATCGGTCCAGTACGGTCTTGCGGCGGAACGACTTGACCACCTCGTCCATGGTGAGAACCGCGTCGGTCATGATTCGTCTCTTTCCGGTCGGTCGAAGTGCGCGTCGAGTGCTGCGGTGAGGATGGCCTCGAGATCCGGTCTGTCCAGTCCTGCTGCACGGCAGTGGCGAATCCAGCGGGCGAGTTCTGCTTCGAGTGCCGATCTTTCGGCCATGCCGGGTTTCGCCAGCGATGCGACCACGAAGGTTCCCGACCCGGTCCGTGGTTCGACCAGGCCTTCTCGTTCGAGTTCGCGGTAGGCCTTGAGCACGGTGTTCGGGTTGATGGCCAGCGCCGTGACCACGTCCTTCGCTGTCGGCAGCTTGTCGCCGACAGTCAGCGATCCGAGGCGCAGTGCCTGTTTGGTCTGCAGTATCAGTTGGACATAGGTGGGGATGCCGGACTGACGATCGATGCGGTATGCGATCACCAGAACCCTTTCACTAGTTGATTAGTGGAAGACGGTAATGCGTACTGCTCGGTTTGTCCAGGTTTCGGGGTTGGAGCTGGGCGGAGCCGCACTCGGTACTGTGGGGACGAACGTTTCTTCTTTCTCAGGTAGGGATCACAGATGGCTTTGGGCTCCGATCGATTCTGGCGTGTACTCGGCCGTTCCGCGCAGAAGGCGCAGAGCACCTCGCGTCAGCAGGTCGAGCGAGCCCAGGGGCACGCGGAGTGGGCTTCGGCTCTGAGTGAGCGCCAGTTGGCAACCGAGGCGACGGGGCTGCGTGTGGAGAAAGCCGCTCAGCTCGATGTCGCGCAATACCTCGCGTTGACGCGTGAGGCGAGCGATCGTGTGTTGGACATGCGGCCCTTCGATGTACAGCTGCACGGCGCTGTCCGACTCCTCGCAGGCGACGTGGTGGAAATGGCCACGGGCGAGGGCAAGACGTTGGCCGGTGCCATCGCTGCCGTCGGATACGTGTTGACCGGACGTTCGGTTCACGTCATCTCCGTCAACGACTTTCTCGCGCAACGCGATGCGCAGTGGATGAAGCCGCTGTACGAGGCGCTGGGCATCACTGTCGGTTCCATCGCCGAGGCGTCGTCGGCGCAGGAGCGTCGCACCGCTTACGCCTGTGACATCACGTATGCCTCGGTCAACGAGATCGGGTTCGACGTTCTGCGTGATCATCTGGTGAACAACCGAGACGATCTGGTCTCACCCGTCCCGGATGTTGCTCTGATCGATGAAGCCGATTCCGTGCTGGTGGACGAGGCTCTCGTGCCGTTGGTGTTGGCGGGTTCGGTGTCGGGCGACGTCTCGACGTCGACAGTGATGGACGCAGTCCGGTTGCTGGACAGGGGTGTTCATTACGACACCGATGCCGAGGGCAGAAACGTGTTCCTCACCGACGAGGGCGCGCTGCGCATCGAGAAGGAACTCGGGGGAATCGACCTGTACTCCGAGGCGCACGTCGGGACCACGCTGGTGGCGGTCAACGTGGCTCTGCACGCCCACGTTCTGGTGCAGCGCGATGTCGACTACATCGTGCGCGACGGCCGAGTTCAGCTGATCAATGCCTCCCGTGGCCGGGTGGCCGAATTGCAGCGCTGGCCGGATGGTTTGCAGGCGGCGGTCGAGATCAAGGAGGGGCTTGCGCCCACCGAGACCGGTGAAATTCTGGACACGATCACAGTGCAGGCGTTGATCAATCGGTACGCGACGGTGTGCGGCATGACCGGCACCGCGATGGCTGCGGGGGAGCAACTGCGCACCTTCTACGATCTCGGAGTTTCGGTCATCGAGCCCAATGTGCCTACTGTGCGTGTCGACGAAGTCGACCGGGTGTACGACACGATCGAACACAAGAACGCAGCAATTGCAGTGCAGGTGAAGAACATTCACGAGACCGGTCAGCCCGTCCTCATCGGAACGCACGACGTCGCCGAGTCCGAGTCGCTCGCAGAGGCGCTCGCTGCGGCAGGAGTGGACGTGGTGGTACTCAACGCCAAGAACGACGCCGAGGAAGCGGCGGTCATCGCTGCTGCGGGAGTTCACGGCGCGGTGACGGTGTCGACGCAGATAGCCGGTCGGGGAACCGATATCAAGCTCGGCGGCCCGGACGGGTCCGATCGCGAACGTATCGCCGAGCTCGGTGGGTTGTTCGTCCTCGGGACGGGTCGTCATACCACCGAGCGACTGGACAACCAGCTGCGAGGACGTGCGGGTCGGCAGGGTGATCCGGGCCGTTCGCTGTTCTTCGGCAGCTGGGAGGACGACGTCGTCAAGAACAACATCGGCGGTAAGGACGCGCCGAAGGGGATCGACGACAGTGGAATGTTCACCTCCTCGGCAGCGGCCGAGCGCGTCGATCACGCGCAACGCATCGCCGAGGGGCAGATGTTGGAAATTCATTCGCGCACATGGCGATACAACCAGTTGACGGCCCAGCATCGCGACATTCTCGATCGTCGTCGAGCTACGTTGCTCGACTCCGACGAGGCACTGACTCTGCTCGAAGCGCATGCGCCCGAACGCTCGAAGGAACTTCGCGAGACGGTCTCGGAGGACACGCTGATCGACGTCGCCCGCCAGATCGTTCTCTATCATCTGGACCGTTCGTGGTCGGATTACCTTGCGCATCTCGCAGATGTGCGCGAGAGCATCCACCTGCGTGCGCTGGGACGCGAGAATCCCCTGGACGAGTATCACCGAATCGCCGTCGAAGCGTTCAGGACGGTGTCGTCGAAGGCAATGGATCTCTCGCACGCGACATTCGAAACGGCCGAGATCACCTCCGGCGGTATCGATCTGGACGAAGCGGGACTGCGCAGACCGACGTCGACCTGGACGTACATGGTCCACGACAATCCGTTCGCGTCCCGCGGGAATGCCGGTGCGGCCGGTCTGGGGCCGATCTTCGGTGGCTGACGCGCGCCGCGCGTTGGTGGCGCTCGCGTTCGGCGCGAGCGTGTTGGCCTGCGGGTGTGCCGACTCCTACGGCGAATTTCCGGCCGACAAGACGTACTCGTCGATCGATGCTCCCGACTCTTTCGCGCCGGTCGACGGAACGGTGATCAGGCTCGAATTCGTCGACGATCGAATCTCGGCTGAGGCCGGGTGCAACAGGTTGTTCGGCACGGTGGACACCTCACAGGGCCGAATTTCCATCGATTCCCTCGGTTCGACGCGGATGGGCTGCCCGCAGGCGTTGATGGATCAGGAACAGTGGCTGTCGGCGTTCCTGACGTCGATGCCGTCCTGGTCCCGAGACGACGGCACCATGACACTGGACAACGGACGCGAACGCATCGTGTTCGCCGAGTCCTGATCCTTCGGCCCTGCTAGCGGCGAATTCGGTCCGCCGCCGTGTGCCGTACTCCGTCGAGGAACAGCTTCAGTCCGAAATCGAAGCGGCTCGTCGGGTCGGGACTCTCGAACAGCGGCGACGCCTCGGGGGCCAGCGCTCCGGCGGAGTCCATCTGGAGTCTCGCCTGCTCGTCCACGGTCTGGCCGAGGATGTAGTACAGCAAGGTATCTGCCGTCAGTTCCGCCTCGCGACGTGGCAGTCCGGCTCGGATGCACACGGCGGCGATGCGTTCGCGAATGTGGTTGGTTGTCGATCTCGACGCGTACGTCGCGGCGACCAATTCGGCCCCGTCTCGTCGGGAGAGCAGGGCGTCTCGCAGTCGGTGCGCAATCTGTCCGATCTGCGCATCCCAGGTTTCTTCGGTGGACGGGGCGTCGGCACCGGCGAGTATGTGGTCGGCAATGGCGCCGAGCAGCGTTTGCTTGTTGGGGAAGTGCCAGTAGAGCGCTCCGGGCTGCACGTGCAACGAGGTCGCCAGACGTCGCATGGTCAGGTCGGCCAGGCCGTACTCGTCGAGAATGGCGATTGCGCCGTCCAGGACGTCCTGCCTGCGTAGCTGCACTGCTTCCCCCAAGTCGTTCGACGCGGCTTTCGCTTTGACAGTAGCCGAGCGCGATGCATAACGTGAACGCCGTTCAACTTGAACGGTGTTCAATGATGGCGCTGTTCGACTACGAGGGGACCGGTATGGACATTTTGGCTACGGCTCGGGCACAGGTGCTCGGCGACGGCATCGCACTCGATCGATCTCAGGTTCTCGAGGTTCTCGAGCTCGGCGACGACCGCCTCGAAGAGGCGATGTCGTTGGCACACGAGGTGCGGATGAAGTGGTGCGGGCCCGAGGTAGAGGTGGAGGGAATCGTCAGCCTGAAAACCGGCGGGTGTCCCGAGGACTGCCACTTCTGTTCGCAATCGGGGCTTTTCGCTTCCCCGGTGCGCGCCGCGTGGCTCGACATCCCCTCGCTGGTCGAGGCTGCGAAGCAAACCGCGAAGACCGGAGCGACGGAGTTCTGCATCGTCGCCGCAGTACGCGGACCCGACGCTCGGCTGCTCGCGCAGGTCGCTGCGGGAATCGAGGCCATTCGGAACGAAGTCGAGATCGATATCGCGTGCTCGTTGGGCATGCTCGACCAGGATCAGGTCGATCAGCTCGCGGCGATGGGCGTGCATCGCTACAACCACAATCTCGAGACCTCGCGATCGTACTTTCCGAACGTGGTGACCACCCATACCTGGGAGGAACGGTGGAACACCCTGAAGATGGTGCGCGAGGCGGGCATGGAAGTGTGCTGCGGCGGAATTCTCGGCATGGGGGAGACGCTCGAGCAACGGGCCGAGTTTGCGGCCGATCTCACCGCCCTCGAACCCGACGAGGTTCCCTTGAACTTCCTGAACCCCAGACCGGGCACCCCGTTCGGAGATCTCGAGGTACTGCCGGCGTCCGATGCATTGCGCGCCGTCGCCGCGTTCCGTCTCGCTCTGCCCCGCACGATTCTGAGATTCGCCGGTGGCCGCGAGATCACCCTCGGCGATCTGGGAGCCAAGCAGGGGATTCTCGGCGGTATCAATGCCGTGATCGTCGGTAACTACCTGACCACGCTCGGTCGTCCGGCAGAGCAGGATCTCGATCTTCTCGGCGAACTCCAGATGCCGATCAAAGCGTTGAACTCGACTATCTGATGGGCGTATTAGGGTGGGTCGAATGACGAGCGAGACCCACTACGACCCGTACACCGGCCGTCCTGCCGACACCGGAGCCGAGCCGGGTTCGAAGTCGTTGTCGGTCGCCGTCCGTCTCGGGTTGGAGCCGCCCCGGTACTGCGCCGAGTGCGGTCGCCGCATGGTCGTACAGATCGTGCCCGACGGGTGGACGTCGCTGTGCTCGCGTCACGGTCCGATCGACTCGGCCGCGACGGGTAGGCGCTGAGTGGCCATGTCCGAAAGCCTCGAAAGCCCGCCGCGAAGCAGCACCGGTCGTGTCCTGGTGGCGGTCGTCGGAATATCGGTTGCGGTGTCTGCCATGGGCGGGCTGCTGTGGGGATTTCTCGCACCGGCGCAGCAATTACTTGTGGTGGCACCGGACCGCGGGGCGGCGTTGACCGGGGAAAGCCTGCACCGCTTCGACGGCCTCGCGCTGTTCTCGTTCGTATCGCTCGCCCTCGGCGTCGTTGTCCCGATCGGGTGGTGGCTGTGGAGGTCGGAGCGGGGTCCACGACTGTTCGGTGCCGTCTTCGTCGGTGCACTCGTCGGGTCGATCGCTGCCCTTCTGGTGGGTAACGGGATTGCTGCACTTCGGTTTCCGAAGGCCACCGACCCCGCTGTCGGCTCCATCGTCACTGTCGCGCCGAGTATCGAGACGCCGTTGGCGTTGATCGTGCAAGCGCTGACGGCGTCGCTGGTCGTCCTGTTGTTGGCGGCGATGAATCCCAACGACAACTTGCAACACACCGATCCCGATCCGGACGACCTCGATGACGAGTTCTTCCCGCCGCCGTCGTTCGACTCGAATCGGGCCGACTGATCACGGCCCGACTCACGCCTGGGGCGGGCGCAATGCGGCGAACTCGTCGGTGACTCGAATGCTGTTGTCGGCGAAGCGAAACAGAGCCGGCGGTCTGCCACCGGCCTTGCCCGACGGCGCGCGCCGTCCGGTGGGCTCGATGACGCCACGTCGACTCAGCACGCGTTGCAGGTTGGTGGCATCCACCTGATAACCGAGGGCAGCACCGTAGATCTCGCGCAGCGCCGAGATCGCGAAATCGACCGGCGCAAGAGCAAACCCGATGTTGGTGTACGAGAGTTTCGCGACCAATCGGTGTCGCGCGTGGGCTACGACGGTCCCGTGATCGAACGACATGGGAGGCAGCGCCGAGACCGGGTGCCACGTCGTGTCCGCGGGGAGAGTCGGTTCGGCCGAGATCGGTACCAGGCCGAGGAAGGTCGATGCGATCCGCCGATCTCCCGGCACGCGGTCGGGTTCGCTGAAGATGGACAGCTGCTCGAGGTGGGCAACCGAGCGCACGTCGACCTTCTCGGCGAGCTGTCGGCGAGCAGACGTGGCGAGGTTCTCGTCGTCGCGCAGGGTGCCGCCGGGCAGCGACCAGGTGCCGGCCTCGGGATCGAGAGCGCGCTGCCACAGCAGCACTGCCAGCTCCGGTGTGTCGGGGTCGGAGAAGGCTCGAACTTGGAACACCGCAATGAGCACTTCGTGGACGGTGCTACGATGAATCATGTTTTCGATCATAGGTCGAAAACTCCCACGGAGGAAATTCGGTCACCGACGACCGGATGATCGGTGAAGGAGAAGCGTCATGACCAGTAGCGCTACCCGGGTGAACATCCTGGACTCGGCATTTTCCGGAGTTCGCGACATCGTCGACGGAGCCGGTGGTTACGGGGGAGTCGAAGCATCTCCGGAATGGGCCGCCGAGGTTCGACGGCTTGCCGATCTGCGCGGAGCAACACTGCTCGCGCACAATTACCAACTGCCTGCGATTCAGGACGTCGCCGATCACGTCGGCGACTCGCTCGCGCTTTCGCGCATCGCCGCCGAGGTCTCCGAGGACACCATCGTGTTCTGCGGCGTCCACTTCATGGCCGAGACCGCGAAGATCCTCAGCCCGCAGAAAACGGTGCTCATTCCGGACCAGCGCGCCGGCTGCTCGCTCGCAGATTCCATCACCGCAGACCAGCTCCGCGAATGGAAGTCAGATTTCCCCGACGCCGTCGTCGTCTCGTACGTCAACACCACCGCCGAGATCAAAGCGCTGACCGATATCTGCTGCACGTCGTCCAACGCCGTCGAGGTCGTGCAGTCCATCGACCCGAGCCGCGACATTCTCTTCCTGCCGGATCAATTTCTCGGTGCACACGTCAAGCGTGTGACGAAGCGCGAGAACTTGCACATCTGGGCCGGCGAATGCCACGTGCACGCCGGCATCAACGGTGACGAGCTGGCGGAGAAGTCTCGCACCCACCCCGATGCAGAGCTGTACGTGCACCCCGAATGTGGTTGCGCCACTTCGGCTCTGTACCTCGCCGGCGAGGGTTTCGTACCCGCGGACAAGGTCAAGATTCTCTCCACCGGCGGCATGCTCGACGCTGCCCGCACCACCGCGTCCAAGCAGGTTCTCGTCGCCACCGAGATCGGCATGCTCCACCAACTGCGCATGGCAGCACCCGATGTCGACTTCCTGGCCGTCAACGACCGTGCGTCCTGCGGCTACATGAAGATGATCACCCCCGCGGCTCTGCTGCGCTGCCTCGTCGAGGGACGCGACGAAGTACACGTGGACCTCGAGACCGCGAACATCGCCAGCAAGTCGGTGCAGCGGATGATCGAGATCGGCACCCCTGGCGGCGGCGAGTGAATCCATCGGTCGCGTGGGAAACCGCGGCTGATCTCGTCGTCGTCGGCGGCGGCATTGCCGGACTCACCGCGGCTCGTACCGCAGTCGCTCGCGGCCTGCGGGTGCTGACCGTCAGCAAGGGCACTTCCACCGACACCGCCACGCAATACGCGCAGGGCGGGATCGCGGTCGTCGGGCCGGAACTCGAGGATTCGGTCGAATCGCATGTGGCCGACACCTGCGTTGCCGGTGCCGGATTGTGCGACGAGGACGCGGTGCGTTCCATCGTCTCGGGTGGCCGGGCAGCGATTACCTCGCTCGAAGCTGTGGGTGCGGAGTTCGACCTCGGAGCGGACGGCGCCGTCGCGCGCACCCGAGAGGGTGGCCACAGTGTGCGTCGCATCATCCACGCCGGCGGCGACGCCACCGGCGCAGAGGTGCAGCGCACGTTGGACGCCGCTGGGCCCAGGGTGGAGTTCGACACCACGGCGCTTCGGATGTTGACGACCGACGGCGAGGTGGTCGGTCTTCTCGTACGCGGGCCCCGCGGCGTCGGCGTCGTCCATTGCTCGACGGTGCTGCTCGCGACAGGTGGACTGGGACAGCTGTTCTCGTGCAGCACCAACCCGGCGGGCGCGACGGCCGACGGCATCGCCCTTGCCCTCGACGCCGGTGCCGGGATCGCCGACCTGGAATTCGTTCAGTTCCACCCGACGGTGCTGTTCGCCGCCGGTTCCACGGGCCGTCGACCGTTGATCAGCGAGGCGGTGCGCGGCGAAGGCGCGCGTCTGGTCGATGTCACCGGCCGCGCGTTCATGGCGGCCGTGCACCCACTCGGTGACCTCGCCCCACGCGATGTGGTGTCGCGGGCCATCGCCGAACTGCTGCACGCGAGCGGTGACGACCACGTGCTGTTGGACGCCCGCGCAGTCGCGCGCGTCCACGAACGGTTCCCGACCGTGACCGCCTCGTGCCTCGATGCAGGGATCGATCCCGCAACGGACCTGATTCCGGTGGCACCCGCGGCGCACTATTCGTGCGGAGGAGTGGTGACCGATACGGCAGGACGCACCTCGGTTCCGGGTTTGCTCGCAGCAGGCGAAGTGGCGCGCACCGGCCTGCACGGCGCAAACAGGTTGGCGTCGAACAGTTTGCTCGAGGGCCTCGTGGTCGGTGAGCGGGCGGCCCTCGTGGCCGCCGAACGGGTCGGCAGGAACGTACCGATCTCGGACACCGCGCTGCCTACGTATCGCCGCACAGACCGCACGGTGCTGCAAAGAACCATGACAGCCGAGGTCGGCGTCGTTCGCGATGCGGCGGGTCTTGCTGCGGCGCAGCGTCTTCTGGCGCACGGCGTCGTCTCGGAACCGCCCGTGGATGCGCACGCTGTCGAGGACGCCGCGTTGACTGCTGCGGCAGAGGTGATCGTGCTGGCCGCGTCCGAGCGCCGCGAGAGCAGAGGGTGTCATACCCGACGCGACTATCCGGAAAGCGCACCGGCGCAACGCCGAAGCCTGTACATCGAGCGAGATCGAGACGGCCGGCTGGCGATCGTGAACGACGACGTGATGACGGGAGCACGCTGACATGACCGATACACCGAACCAGGTGAACCCGGGTGTGGATCGCGGCGAGGTACTCGCACTGATCCGTACCGCGCTCGACGAGGACCTGCGGTACGGACCCGACATCACCACTGTGGCAACTGTCCCCACCGATGCCGTCGCGACTGCGTCGGTGGTGTCGCGGCAGTTCGGGACGATCGCCGGGATCGACGTCGGCCTCGTCGTTCTCGACGAGGTCATCGGAGCCGGCAACTACTCCATCGTGCATCGGATCGCGGACGGGTCGAATGTCGAACCCGGACAAGCTGTTCTGACAGTGAAAGCCCCGACGCGGGGGCTGCTCACGGCCGAGCGCACGATGCTCAACATCGTCTGCCACCTCTCGGGGATTGCCACCGCAACCGCCGGCTGGGTTGCCGAGGTGTCAGAGACCGAGTGCAAGATCCGGGACAGCCGAAAGACGTTGCCCGGTCTGCGTTCACTGCAGAAGTACGCCGTGCGCGCCGCCGGCGGTGTCAATCATCGGATGGGGCTGGGCGACGCCGCGCTCATCAAGGACAATCACGTAGCAGCAGCCGGTTCGGTCGTCGCCGCACTGAGAGCGGTGCGCGCTGCGGCTCCCGACATCGCGTGCGAAGTAGAGGTCGACAGCCTCGAGCAACTCGACCAGGTGCTCGCCGAGAACGTCGAATTGGTTCTGCTGGACAACTTCGCGCTGTGGCAGACACAGATGGCAGTGCAGCGTCGCGACAAGTTCGCGCCGCAGACGAAGCTGGAATCCTCGGGTGGCCTGACCGTCGACGTGGCACGGGATTACGCGCGCACGGGGGTCGACTACCTCGCGGTGGGCGGTCTGACACACTCGGTGACAGTGCTCGATCTCGGCCTGGACATGTAGTCGAGCCTCGCAATGTGAGGAATTCGTTCGAAGATGGAATTGCAGAGTGCCCGCCTCGACAGCTGGATCTGGGCGGTGCGATTGTTCAAGACGCGATCTGCCGCGGCTGCTGCCTGCCGCGGCGGACACGTTCGCGTCAACGGCACTCCTGCCAAGCCCGGCCAACGTATCGGCCCGGACGACGAAATCCGGCTCCGGGTCGACGGTGTGGAGAAGATCGTGGTGGTGGTTCGAGCGATCACAAAACGCGTCGGCGCAGCAGTGGTTCCCGACTGCATGATCGATCGCAGTCCGCCGCCGCCGCCGAAGGAAGTGCTGGCCTCGGTACCCAGGCGTGATCGGGGGGCCGGTAGGCCGACCAAGCGTGATCGGCGCGACATCGACCGATTGCGGCTTCGCCCGTCGTGAGCGTTTTGCGTACCTCTGCACACGCAAAACGCGCACGGGGGCGCAGCCCCCCTAGCGCCGTTTGCCGCTCCGTCGCGCGTTCGTCTTCGTCTTCGCAACCGGACGGGCAGGCTTGGAGGGGCGCGCCTTCTTCTTCTTGACCGGTGCCTCGTCCGAGGGTCCCCGTGAGCTGCGGGTCGATCGGCCGCGGACGATCCCGATGAACTCCTCGATGCGGTCGTCCTCGCGTTCGGCTACCCACGCCAGTGCGATCTGCGACTGCTCGATGTCGGTCACCGGACGGTAGACGAGATCCTTGCGGGCGTTGAAACGGGCAACCGAATGCGGCACTATCGCCACACCGAGCCCGGCCGCCACGTACTCGAACGTCTCGGAAACAGAATTCATCGGCGGCAATCCCGGACGAGTGCCGTCCACGAGTTCCGTTGCCACAGCGGCCCATTCGGGCACCGTTGCCGGATCGGCCAGGAGATGCTCATCGGCGAGATCGGTCGCCGTCACCGAATCGAATGCTGCAACGGCATGGTCCTTGGGGACCACCACCACCTGAACTTCCTGATAGAGGCCGATGGCATTGAGACCCTCGCGATCGATCGGCGGACGAACGAAGCTGACATCGACCGTTCCGTCGCGCAAAGCCGCCACCTGCGTCTCCGGCGTTGTGGCCACTACAGAGAGCGTGACGTCGGGGAACCGATCCGCCCAGATGCGCGTCCACTTCGACAGCGTCACACCCTCGGCGAACCCGATGGTGAAGGTCGTCGGCTCCGCCGCGGCAACATCGGCGAGTTCCGAGAGGTGATCGTCCTCGGCGATCTCCACCAGCGCCCGCTCGAGCAGATCGCGGCCGTCCGCCGTCAGCTCGGTGGGAGAAGCACCCGGCACGAACAGGTCGACGCCGAGCTGCTCCTCGAGTTCCACGACGGTCTTGCTCAAGCGAATTCGCGAGATTCCCAGCGACTGAGCAGCGCGAGCGAAATGCAGTTGCTGCGCCACCGCCGCGTACCAGCGCAGTGTCTGCACATCGATGTTCACGGTGTCGAGCCTATGGGACTACGCGGGCGGTGAAGGACGGTGGCATCGAGAGCGCGTATTGCCGGATAAGCTGTTGCGGTGAGCCCGGAGAACAAGCAGCAGACCATGAAGCCATTGACTGCGGCGAACAAGCTCGGCATCTACCTTCCCGCCGCACCCGAGGAATTCCAGAACTCGCAGGTCAGCCGGTCCGAGCTGGAGGCACTGCGCAGCGATCCGCCGCAGTGGTTGACCGAACTGCAGACCAACGGACCCTTCCCGCGCGACGTCATCGCCAAGAAGCTCGGGGTATCCATCGCCGGCCTCGCCCGCGGCGGTGTCACCGAAGCACTGACCACCGAGGCGATCGACGAGCTCATCGCCAGCCCGCCGCAGTGGCTCGTCCGCGAGCGTCGCACGCAGATCCAGGTTCGCAAGGACGCCGAGCGCATCAAGGAGAAACAAGAAGCGCGTCGCACCTCGGGCAACCGACCGACCAAGATGCGTAACCTCTAGTTCGAGACGATCCCGTCGAGGTAGAGCCATCGACTGTCCACTCGGACGAAGCGGCTCACCTCGCGCATCTCGCCCGCACCCTCGGGGTGCTTGTATCGAGCCCTGAACTCGACCGTTCCCGCGTCGTCGAACAATCCACCGGCGTCGGTGTCGAGAATGTCGAGTCGATACCACCGCTGATCCGGATCCAGGTCCAACTCGGCAGGTGCGGTATCGGGATGCCACGACGCGCGCAGATAGTCGACGTCTCCGAGGGCGAACGCGGTGAATCGCGATCGCATCAGCTTCTCCGCAGTCGGTGCGCTTGCAGCGCCGAGCAGATACCGCTCGCAGCACGCGTCGAACGTGTCACCGCTCGAACAGGGGCAACGCCTGTTCATTCCTCGGCGACTTCCACTTCGACGGAGTAGGTGCCGAGCTCGTGCTCGTCGCGCTTGCCGACGTCCTGGATCCAGGTGTTGGCCTCGAGAAGGGTATCGAACAGCCCCATGGGAATGCGATCGCCGCCGAGGGCATTCTTCATGTGCACTCGGTATTTCCTCACGGAGTCACACGCCGAACGGTCGCGAGAAACGTTGCGGCAGCGAAGAACAGCCCGGCGAACGTGCGGTTCATCGTCTTCTGCTGGCGTTGCGATCGCATCAATCGCAACACCCGCGACGCGAGCGAGGTGTAACCCGTCATCACCAGCATGTCGACCGCCACCATCGTCGCTGCGATCACGAGGTACTGGGCAACCAGCGGTCGCGTGGGATCGAGGAACTGGGGGAGGACCGCGACCATGAAGACGACGGCTTTCGGGTTGCTGGCGTTGACGAGGAAGCCTCGCATCAGCATCGTCACGCCACGGTCGGCCACCGCGGGAGCGTCCGCGACATCGGTGGGTGCGGCCCGCCACTGCCGAACACCCAGGTAGACCAGGTAGGCGACGCCGAACCACTTGATGGCAGTGAAGGCCAGTGCCGAGTTCGCCAGTACCGCTCCCAGACCGACAGCGACGATGCCGATCTGCACCAGCAGACCGATCTGCAGGCCGAAGATGTTCCAGTATCCGCGGCGCAGGCCGTAGCGAAGCCCGGTGGACATCGACGCGATGGCTCCGGCTCCGGGGGACAGACTGATGACGATGCTCGCGCCGAGGAAGGCGAGCCACACTGACCAGGACATGCGTTCATTGAACTACGCCCGTCAACTCGCTTTCGTCTCGGCCGGTGTGTCGAACGAGGAGCTGCGGGGTAGGCCGTGGAGATGGCAGACATCAGAAGCATCGACACCGGCCCACAGCAGGTCACCCGTCAGACCGAAGTGGGGGCATCGGCGTCCGAACTCTTCGAGATCGTGGCCGATCCCACCCGGCACGGCGAGCTCGACGGGTCCGGCACGGTCAAAGACACCGTCCGCGGACCCGATCGTCTGAGCAGCGGTGCGAAGTTCTCTGTGGGCATGAAGCAGTACGGCGTGCCGTACAAGATCACCAGCACCGTCACCGAGTTCGTCGACGCCGATCGGCACAAAGTCGTCGAGTGGCAGCACCCGATGGGGCACAGCTGGCGCTGGGAGTTCGAGGAGAAGCAGCCTGGCCTGACGACGGTCACCGAGAGTTTCAAGTACGGCACGGCGAAGGTTCCGAAAATGCTGGAGCTGTTCAAGATGCCGCAGAAGAACGCGCAAGGGCTCGAGAGCACGCTGCACAACCTGGCTGCCCGCTACGCCTGACCTGAATCTATTCTTCCGGCATGCCTATCGATCCCGACACCAAGAACTGGACCTGGGTACTCGAGCGAGCGTGTCCGGATTGCGGATTCGACTCGAGCGCCGTCGACTACGACGACATTCCCGAGCTGATTCGCGCCGATGTCGAGCGTTGGGAGGCCGTTCTGCAGCGTGACGATGTGGCAGTGCGCCCCGACGACTCGACGTGGTCTGCGCTCGAATACGCCGCGCACGTGCGTGACGCGCACCGCATGTTCCGCACTCGGCTCACCCTGGTGTTGACCGAGGACGATCCCGAGTTCGCGAACTGGGATCAGGATGCCACCGCGCTGGCCGACAACTACAACGCGCAGGACCCTGCGACAGTGGCGTCGGAACTCGGTGACGCCGCGCGCGCTCTGGCCGACGATTTCGCCGCTGTGCCGCCGGAGAATCGGCACCGGACCGGTCGGCGCAGCGACGGATCGAATTTCTCGGTCGAATCACTGGCCGCGTACTACATTCACGATCCGATCCATCATCTGTGGGACGTGCGGGGCCGATAAGTATTCGGTGGAACTATCCTGGGTGTTCGAACCACACTGTTTCGACCGAACCCCGGCACCGAACCGACTTCACGAAGGGGCCCACTATGCCTGCCCGCATCGAGCTCGCCCGCGTCGATCTGCGCGGACGAACTCCATCCACTGCCGAACTACGCGGCGCACTTCCCCGAGGCGGAGTGGATGTCGATTCGGTGCTGCATCAGGTTCGCCCCGTCGTCGACGCCGTCAAGGAACGCGGTTCCGAGGCTGCGCTCGAGTTCAGTGAGAAGTTCGACGGCGTCCGCCCCGACCGCGTCCGGGTTCCTCGCGAAGAGCTGGTCCGGGCACTCGCAGAGCTGGACTCGAATGTTCGGGCCGCCCTCGAGGTGGCGATCGAACGAACCCGTCTGGTGCACTCGGATCAGCGCAGAACCGACCACACCACCCAGGTGGTGCCCGGCGGAACCGTCACCGAACGTTGGATCCCCGTCGATCGCGTCGGCCTGTACGTGCCGGGCGGAAACGCGGTGTACCCGTCCTCCGTCGTGATGAACGTGGTGCCTGCACAGATCGCCGGTGTGGGCTCCCTGGTAGTGGCGTCGCCGCCGCAGAAGAACTTCGGCGGTTTGCCCCACCCCACCATCCTTGCTGCCGCACAGCTTCTCGGCGTGGACGAGGTATGGGCCGTCGGTGGCGGTCAGGGCATCGCGCTGCTCACATACGGCGGCGTCGACACCGATGGCGCCGAGTTGGCGCCGGTGGATCTGATCACGGGTCCGGGAAACATCTACGTCACCGCTGCCAAGCGACTGTGCCGCTCGCTCATCGGAATCGACTCCGAGGCGGGCCCCACGGAGATCGCGATTCTCGCCGACGCCACCGCGGACCCGATCCACGTCGCCGCCGACCTGATCAGTCAGGCCGAACACGACGTCATGGCCGCCAGCGTGTTGGTGACCGACAGCATCGAATTGGCCGACGCCGTCGACCAGGCCGTCAATGCGCAGATTGCGTCCACCAGGCATGCAGAGCGCGTGACCACGGCTCTGAACGGTAGCCAGTCGGGCATCGTGCTGGTCGACGACGTCACGCAGGGGTTGGCCGTGGTCAACGCCTACGCGGCCGAGCACCTCGAGATCCAGACGAAGAACGCCTCCGACGTCGCATCGCGGGTGCGAAGCGCCGGTGCCGTGTTCGTCGGAGCGTGGTCGCCGGTGAGTCTCGGTGACTACTGCGCGGGCTCGAATCACGTGCTCCCGACGGCAGGATGCGCGCGTCACTCGTCAGGGCTGAGTGTGCAGACGTTCCTGCGCGGAATCCACGTGGTGGACTACAGTGAGGCAGCGCTGAAAGATGTTGCGGCGCATGTCATTGCGCTGGCCAACGCTGAGGATCTGCCGGCCCACGGCGAGGCTGTGCGGTTGCGGTTCGAGGGACTGCGCTCCGGTGCGCCGTCATGACCGATGCACTCGGGCAGTCGATTTCGCTCGACGACCTTCCACTGCGCGACGCCCTGATCGGCAAGTCGCCTTACGGTGCGCCGCAGTTGACGGTGCCGGTTCAGTTGAACACCAACGAGAATCCGCACCCGCCCACACAGGCGCTGATCGACGACGTAGCGGAATCGGTGCGAACTGCCGCCGGGCAGCTGCACCGCTACCCGGATCGCGATGCAAGCGAGCTGCGGGCCGATCTCGCTCGCTACCTCACCGAGCAGACCGGTTTCGCTGTCGACACCACCAACGTGTGGGCGGCCAACGGGTCCAACGAAATTCTGCAGCAGTTGCTGCAGGCGTTCGGGGGGCCCGATCGCACGGCGCTGGGATTCGTGCCGTCCTACTCGATGCACCCGATCATCTCGTCCGGGACGCAGACCGAATGGATCCCTGCGAAGCGTCGGGCAGATTTCTCGTTGGACGTCGACTACGCCGTCGGTGCCATCGAGGAACGTCGACCGGACGTCGTGTTCGTCACCAGCCCCAACAACCCGACGGGGCACAGCATCGGCGAGGCCGATCTGCGCAGGATCCTCGACGCGGCACCGGGAATTGTGGTGGTCGACGAGGCCTACGCCGAATTCTCTTCGGCTCCGAGCGCAATCGGACTGATCGAGAGCTACCCCAGCAGGATCGTGGTCAGCAGAACTATGAGCAAGGCCTTTGCATTCGCGGGCGGACGGTTGGGTTATCTGGTCGCGGCCCCGGCCGTCGTCGACGCAATGTTGTTGGTGCGCTTGCCCTATCACCTTTCGGTCGTCACGCAGGCAGCTGCGCGGGCGGCGCTGCGGCACGCCTCGGACACGCTCGGTAGCGTGGCCGAACTCTCCGCCGAGCGAGACCGGGTGGCGCAGGCTCTCGGTCGTCAGGGCTACGACGTGGTCCCGTCCGACGCCAACTTCCTACTCTTCGGCCGATTCTCCGACGCGGCCGCGACGTGGCAGCGATACCTGGACGAGGGCGTCCTCATTCGGGACGTCGGCATCGCCGGCTATCTGCGCGTCACCATCGGGCTGGCGCACGAGAACGACCGATTCCTCACCGTCAGCGCAGAACTGGCATCGACCGAAAGAGCAGAGGCACCGAAGTGACCACACCCGCTCCCCGCATTGCCAAGATCGAGCGGACCACCAAGGAATCCGACATCTCGGTCGAGCTGAATCTCGACGGCACCGGCATCGTCGACATTTCCACCGGGGTCCCGTTCTACGACCACATGCTCACCGCGCTCGGCACCCACGCTCGCTTCGACCTGACGGTTCGGGCGAAGGGCGACATCGAGATCGAGGCGCACCACACTGTCGAGGACACCGCGATCGTCCTCGGCCAGGCGCTCGGGCAAGCCCTCGGCGACAAGGCGGGTATCACCCGCTTCGGCGACTCGTTCATTCCGATGGACGAGACCCTCGTGCACGCGGCTGTCGATGTCTCGGGGCGTCCGTACTGCGTTCACACCGGTGAGCCCGACTACATGGTGCACTCCGTCATCGGCGGTTACCCGGGTGTTCCGTACTCCACCGTGATCAACAAGCACGTGTTCGAGACGCTGGCGTCGAACGCTCGGATCGCACTGCACGTGCGGGTGATCTACGGTCGCGATCAGCATCACATCACCGAGGCCGAGTTCAAAGCGGTCGCTCGGGCACTGCGTCAGGCCACCGAGTACGACCCTCGCGTGACCGGAATTCTCTCCACCAAGGGCAGTCTGTGATCGGTCGACCGGCACTCGTGTCTTGAGTGGGCTGAGCTCCATTCGCGGTCTCCCGGCCGCGATGGCGATGGGAGCCGCCTCGTTCGGCGGCTGGGGACTGCTGCTTCCGGTGGTTCCGCTCGCCGTGTCCCAGTCCGGGGCATCCGATGCGGTGGCGGCGGCCAGCACGGCGATCTTCATGACCACCACGGTGATCACCCAGCTCTTCGTGCCACGCATGCTGATGCGAGTCGGCCACCGTGCGGTCCTGGCTGCGGGGTGTCTGCTCCTCGGATTACCTGCGCTGCTCTTCATCGTCTCGGTCGAAGCCGCGCCCGCGCTGGCAGTGTCCGCCCTCCGCGGCACGGGTTTCGGAATGCTGACCGTCGCCGGTGCCGCCATCGTTGCCGAGCTTGCTCCGATCGCTCTGCTCGGCCGCGCCACGGGTGCGCAGGGAATTGCCGTCGCATTGGCACAGATGATCACGCTGCCACTGGGTTTGGTGATCTTTGCAATCGATCCGACGGCTGTGTTCGTGTTCGGTGCCCTGGTGCCCGCTGCCGGTCTGATCGGCGTCGCGCTGCTGCCTCCCACCAGACCCGCGCCGCAACCGCCCGCAGCCGAGCGGGTCCGCCTCGACGCGCGTCGATTCTTGGTGCCGTGTCTCGTCGTGGCCTCGGTGTCCGCCGCATACGGCGGAATCACCAGTCTGCTGCCGATCGCGGAATCGAACCGAGCGGCGATGATCGGCCTCGCACTGGCCGTCGTCAGCGCCGCGATGCTGGTCGGTCGGTATGCCGCGGGGTCGGTGGCGGATCGAATCGGCGTCGGACGCTCCGTGATTCCGGCATTGGTGTCGGCGGCGATCGGTATCGCGCTGTTCGCGATCGCGGCCCTCGGCGGCATGCCCGCCGTACTGTTCTTCGTTGCCGCTGTCCTGTTCGGAATCGGGTACGGCGCATGTCAGAACGACAGTCTCGTCATGGCGTTCGACGCGGCCGGCCCCGCCCGGTACAGCAGCGCGAGCGCCGTCTGGAACATCAGCTTCGACGCGGGCACCGGAGCAGGGGCGCTCGCCCTCGGCGTTCTGGCCACCAGCGTGGGGTACACCGCGGGATTCACCGCGGCCGCAGTCACGGTGGTCGTCGTCGCGGCGGTGGCGCTGGCCGCGCGAGCACGCACCGATAGACTTCCGACATGACTTCTGTGGTGTTGCTCGACTACGGCTCGGGCAATCTGCACTCGGCGAAGAGGGCGCTTGCCCGGGTCGGTGCCGACGTGACCGTGACCTCGGATTTCGACGAGGCCTTGAACGCAGAAGCGTTGGTCGTTCCCGGTGTCGGCGCATTCGCCGCCTGCATGGAAGGTCTGCTGGCGGTGAAGGGCGACCGGATCATCGGGCGCCGTCTGGCCGGCGGACGCCCCGTACTGGGGATCTGTGTCGGAATGCAGATCATGTTCGACCGTGGCGTCGAATTCGGCGTCGAGGCAGACGGATGCGGAGAGTGGCCGGGAACGGTCGAGCGTCTGCAGGCCGACGTGCTGCCCCACATGGGTTGGAATACCGTCGAGGCACCGGAGAAGAGCGTGCTGTTCGCCGGTATCGACCCCGAGACCCGGTTCTACTTCGTCCACTCCTACGGTGTGCAGCGGTGGGAACTCGAACCGAGTGACACCATCGCCTCCCCGCTGCTGACGTGGGCCGATCACGGCGGCCGTTTTCTTGCGGCAGTGGAGAACGGTGCGCTCACGGCCACCCAGTTCCACCCGGAGAAATCCGGTGACGCCGGTGCCGCGCTCCTCGAGAATTGGGTCCGCTCGGTGTGAGCGACCGCGAGTTCTCTCTCGGACGGTTGGCCTTCCTGGCTCTGGGCGCAGCTGTGGCGGTATTGGCACTCTCCACTGCCGCGATCGCACTGCTGAAGCCGAGCGCCGGGGTGGCTCTTGTCATCGCCTTGGCCGGAGTGGTCGGGGCGATCGCAGCGATGGGCGTGGTGTCCACTCGCATGACCCGCAGAGAACTGGGTGACCAAGCTCGCACACGTGATGAGTGACGACCCGTTTTGAGTTCCCGCCTGCTCGGCCCGTAGCATAACCGCACGTGAGCCTGGTCTTATTGCCTGCTGTCGATGTCGCAGGCGGCGAAGCTGTCCGTCTCGTTCAAGGGGAAGCCGGAAGCGAAACGAAGTACGGGTCGCCTCGCGATGCCGCCCTCGCGTGGCAGAACGACGGCGCGGAGTGGGTGCATCTGGTGGATCTCGACGCTGCGTTCGGACGCGGCTCCAACCGCGAGCTGCTGGCATCGGTCGTCGGCGAACTCGACGTCAAGGTGGAGCTGTCGGGTGGAATTCGCGACGACGAGTCGCTGCGTGCGGCATTGGCGACCGGCTGCGCGCGAGTCAATCTCGGCACCGCGGCCCTCGAGGATCCGCAGTGGTGCTCGCGTGCGATCGGCGAGTTCGGTGATCGCGTCGCCGTCGGCCTCGATGTGTTGATCGTCGACGGAGCGCCGCGATTGCGCGGCCGCGGCTGGGTCAGTGACGGCGGCGATCTGTGGGAGGTTCTCGAGCGCCTCGAGCGCGACGGGTGCTCGCGCTACGTCGTCACCGACGTCACCAAGGACGGCACGTTGACGGGACCGAACCTGGAACTGCTCGCGGACGTGTGCGCCAAGACGGACAAGCCCGTCATCGCGTCGGGCGGTGTGTCCACGATTGCGGATCTGCAAGCGATCGCCGGACTGGTCGAGCGCGGCGTGGAGGGTTCCATCGTCGGAAAGGCGCTCTACGCCGGACGTTTCACGCTCCCGGACGCCCTCGCCGCGGTGTCTCGGTAACGACTTCGATGACCCTTCCCGAGGAACCGACTCGTCTGCTCGAGATCGCCGGCGGCCTGCTCGACGGCATCCACGATCGGTTCGTCGCGGGCGTCGGCGCACCGAGTGCCGTGCAGAAGGGGCCGGACGATTTCGCCACTGCCGTGGACCTGGAACTCGAGCGGCGGCTCACTGCAGAACTGCAGGAGGCCACCGGAATTGCCGTTCACGGCGAGGAGTTCGGGGGACCGGATCTGAACTCGGGACTCGTCTGGGTGCTCGATCCGATCGACGGCACGTTCAATTACTCGTCGGGATTGCCCTCGGCGGGAACGTTGTTGGCGTTGCTGGATAACGGCGAGCCGGTTCTGGGGCTCACCTGGTTGCCGTTGGTGGATCAGCATTTCTCCGCTGTCGCCGATGGCCCCCTCCTGCTCAACGGGGTCGCTGTGCCGACGCTGCGACCGAAGACCTTGCGCGAGTCCATGATCGGATTCGGTGCATTCAATGTCGCCAGTCGCGGCTCGCTGCCCGGGCAGTTCAGATTTCGTATTCTGGAAGAGTTGTCGATGCACTCCTCCCGGCTGCGGATGCACGGTGCCACCGGGGTCGATCTGGCCTACACGGCCAGCGGGGTGCTCGGCGGTGCGGTGGTGTTCGGGCACCGTGCCTGGGACAACGCAGCGGGGGCGTTGTTGGTGCGCGCAGCAGGCGGAATCGTCACCGACCTCGCGGGCGAACCGTGGACGGTCGACTCGAAGTCGGTGCTCGCAGCCGGGCCGGGAGTGCACGACGAGCTTCTGAAGGTGATCACCGAACTCGGCGATCCAGTCGACTATCTGGAAGGACCGGTGCGATGAGCGTCGCGGTCAGAGTGATTCCGTGCCTCGATGTCGATGCCGGACGCGTCGTCAAAGGCGTCAACTTCGAGAACCTCCGCGACGCAGGCGATCCGGTCGAGCTCGCTGCTGCGTACGACGCGCAGGGGGCCGACGAGCTGACCTTCCTCGACGTCACCGCATCGACGTCGGATCGAGGCACGATGCTCGACGTCGTCAGCCGCACCGCCGAGCAGGTGTTCATTCCGCTCACCGTGGGCGGGGGAGTGCGCACCGTGGCAGATGTGGATCGTCTGCTGAGGGCCGGAGCGGACAAGGTCAGTGTGAACACCGCTGCGATCGCCCGGCCGGAGCTGCTGCGAGAACTCAGCGAACGGTTCGGATCGCAGTGCATCGTGCTCTCCGTCGACGCCCGTACCGTTCCGCAGGGTCAGCAGGACACGCCGTCGGGCTGGGAGGTCACCACGCACGGTGGCAAGCGTGGCACCGGTATCGACGCCGTCGAATGGGCGGTGCGCGGTGCCGAACTGGGCGTCGGGGAGATTCTGCTCAATTCGATGGACGCCGACGGTACGAAGGCCGGATTCGACCTGCCGATGATCGCTGCCGTCCGGTCCGCGGTGCACGTGCCGGTCATTGCCAGCGGGGGAGCAGGTAGCGTCGAGCACTTCTCGCCTGCGGTGCACGCCGGGGCGGACGCTGTTCTTGCTGCGAGCGTCTTCCATTTCGGTGATCTCACCATCGGCCAGGTCAAAGATGCGATGCGCGCCGAGCGCATCGTCGTTCGATAGCGAAGAGGTTCCCGATGACACTCGATCCGACGCTGGCCGCGCGGCTCAAGCGCAACGATGCAGGACTGTTCAGCGCCGTCGTCCAGGAGCGGTCGACCGGTCAGGTGCTGATGGTTGCGTGGATGGATGACGAGGCGCTCTCGCGAACCCTCGAAACCCGCAGGGGCACATACTATTCCAGGTCCAGGAAGCAGTACTGGGTCAAAGGTGAGACGTCGGGTCATACCCAGTACGTGCACGAGGTTCGGCTCGACTGCGACGGTGACACCGTGCTCCTGGTCGTCGATCAGGTCGGCCCGGCGTGCCACACCGGAACCCATACCTGCTTCGATGCCGACGTTCTGTTGGGCCCCGACACTCAGGCGTGACCGGTTCCCGCCGCAATTCCCTTGTCCAGCTGCGTCAGTAGAGTCGAGCTCAAGGTGGCGAGTTCGCCTACCTCGGAGTCGGACAGGCCGTCGAAGATCAGAGCCTGCACGGTGGCGACGTGGCCGGGTGCCGAGGCCACGACCTTGTCCATTCCTGCGTCGGTCAGCACGGCATAGGATCCCCGGCTTCCCTGGATGCTCTCGCGCCGCACCCACCCGGCCTTCTCCAGCTTGGTGATCACGTGCGACAGGCGCGAGAGTGACGCGTTGGCGTACTCGGCCAGGTCACGGAGCTGGATGCGTCGCTTGGGGTTCTCGCTGACGACGGCGAGGACGAAGTAGTCGAAGTGGGTCAGCTGCGAATCGCGCTGTAGCTGAGCGTCGAGCGCCGCGGGGAGCCGAGTGACCAGGGCCACGAGCGATCGCCAGGCGTCCTGTTGACTCTCGTTGAGCCAGCGGGGATCCACCGCACCTTCGGGTGTCGACTCCTTCGGTGACGCCGACGTGTCCATCGCGGGGAACCTCTCGATCTCTGGGTCGTTCCTTCAGGCTCCACTCCTAAAGAGATAGTTGTGGTCTGCACATGATGCCTCGAGCTTCCCCCACCCGAGGCATCGCGTCGGACAGTGATCTAGCTGCGATGTGCGCGCAGAAACTCCAGAGCCTTGTCCGCATGTGCCTCGAACCGTACTTCGCTCGAGAAGGTCTCGAGCACCTTTCGGTCGGTGCCGATGACGAACGTCGCGCGCTTGACCGGGGAGAGCTTGGCCAGCAGACCGCGCTTGACCCCGAAGGCCGTGGCGACGGTGCCGTCCTCATCGGAGAGCAACGGGTAGTCGAACGACTTGGCGGCGGCGAATTCTGCCTGCTTGGCGACGGCGTCGGCGCTGATGCCGACCCGGGTGGCCCCGACCTCGGCGAACTCCGAGGCCAGGTCCCGGAAGTGGCAGGCCTCTGCAGTGCAACCGGGGGTGAAGGCGGCGGGATAGAAGAACAGCACGATCGGACCGTTCGACAGTAATTCGGTCAGGGTTCGGGTCTGTCCGGTCTGGTCCGGTAGGGAAAAATCGGGAACGAGCTCGCCTGGTTTCATGCTCGGCAGGTTACCGCGCGCGAGGGCCCTCACGCCGAACCTGGGAGGATGGAGCGATGCACGGCGAGACGACCACCCATGCCAAACCCACTCCCGATACCGAGAACTCGGCCTCGACCACCTCTCGTGAGGTGTTCCGCCAGCTCGCCGCCGAGCACCGCGTGGTGCCGGTGACCCGAAAGGTGTTGGCCGACTCCGAGACTCCGCTGTCTGCGTATCGCAAGCTCGGTGCCGATCGGCCCGGCACGTTCTTGCTCGAATCCGCGGAGAACGGCCGATCGTGGTCCAGGTGGTCGTTCATCGGGGCCGGCGCTCCGGCGTCGCTGACGGTGGTCGACGGGGAAGCCGCCTGGCGCGGCAACGTGCCCGCGGGCGTCCCGAACGGTGGCGATCCCCTCGAGGTGCTGGCTCGCACGTTGGAACTGCTGCATTCGGAGCGTGTGCCGGGATTGCCTCCGTTGACCGGCGGCATGGTCGGCTACCTCGGTTACGACTCGGTGCGACGCATCGAGAAGCTGCCCGAACATGCACAGGACGATCTCGGTGTGCCCGAGTTGGTCATGCTGCTCGCCACCGATCTGGCGGCCGTCGACCACCACGAGGGCGCGATCACTCTGATCGCGAACGCGGTGAACTGGAACGGCACCGACGACAACGTCGACGAGGCGTACGACGACGCCGTGCGTCGTCTGGATCGCATGTGTGCGGACCTGTCGAAGCCTGCAGCCTCCACCGTGTCCACCGTGTCCAGGCCTGCACCGCAGTTTCGTCGGCAGCGGACGTCCGAGGGCTTCGGTGCCGATGTCGCGCGCCTGGTGGAGGAGATCGAGGCCGGAGAGGCGTTCCAGGTGGTGCTCTCGCAGCGTTTCGAGATGGACACCGACGCCTCACCACTCGACATCTATCGGATGTTGCGAGCGTCCAATCCCAGCCCCTACATGTATCTCATGCACGTGCCGGGCGAGAACGACGAGACGGCCTTCTCCATCGTCGGATCGAGCCCCGAGGCGTTGGTGACGGTGGTCGACGGCCTCGCTACCACGCACCCCATCGCGGGCACCCGCTGGCGCGGGACGTCCGAGGAGGAAGACGTGTTGCTCGAGAAGGACCTGCTGGCAGACGAGAAGGAGAACGCCGAGCACCTGATGCTCGTCGATCTCGGCCGCAACGATCTCGGACGCGTCTGCGCCCCGGGCACAGTGCGGGTGAGCGACTATCGCCACATCGAGCGTTACAGCCACGTCATGCATCTGGTCTCGACGGTCACCGGACGCCTGGCCGAGGGCAAACGCGCACTCGACGCGGTCAAGGCCTGCTTCCCGGCCGGCACCTTGTCGGGGGCGCCGAAGGTGCGCGCCATGGAACTGATCGACGAGCTCGAGCCGACGCGACGCGGCATCTACGGCGGCATCGTCGGATACCTCGACTTCGCGGGAGATGCGGACACCGCCATCTCGATTCGTACCGCACTGATCAAGGACGGCACAGCATACGTGCAGGCCGGGGCCGGCGTCGTAGCCGATTCGGTTGCGGAGTACGAGGACGACGAAGCCCGCAACAAGGCCATGGCCGTGCTGGGTGCCGTCGCCGCAGCGGAGTCGCTCCGTGAGGTCGGCGGCCGGTGACCGAGCGATCCGGTCGCCGCGGATCGGCGGCTGCGCCCGTCGCTCTGCTGGTCGTTGCAGCGGCGTGCCTCTGGGGTGCGTCGAGGATGACATGGGTTCGGGTGACGTCCTTCGACGGTCTCGGCGAGAGTCGGACCGATGATCTTCTGGGCAGCACCTGGGCCGCCGCCACGACACCGCTCGCGCTGGTGTTGGTGGCGGCAGTTGCGGCGTCGTTCGCGGTGCGGGGGTGGGCTTCTCGGGTACTGGCTCTGCTGATCGCGGCGGTGGCCGTCGCGGCCGCGATTCCGGCTGTTCGTCTGCTCACTGCGGGGGCATCCGACTCGGAGGCCGCGTCGCTCGCCGAGCTTCCCGCCCGCGCCGAGGTGTCGATGACGGATGTCTCTGTTCTACCGGCGATCGTGACGCTCCTCGGAGCGCTCTGCGCCTTGGTCGCGGCCGTGGTCTCGATCCGCAAGACATTCGGCCCGCAAGTGCTCTCGTCCAAGTACGACGCCCCGGCGGTGCGTCGTGACGAGGTGGCTCGCCGTGCTCGCAGAATCGCGTCCGGTACAGGTGGGCAGGACGAGGGCGAGGACCTCACCGAACGCATGCTGTGGGACGCGCTCGACGCCGGTGAGGACCCTACCGACGAGTCCGGTACCCCGCGTTCGTCGGATTGAATCCGCCCTCTACGCTAGATCCGACGCCGATGAGATACCTCACATCGATTGTCGACGCTCAGAAAGGACCCGGGGCACCATGACTGTTCTCGACTCGATTCTCGAAGGTGTACGCGCCGACGTTGCGGCGCGCGAATCGGTGATCGATTTCGCCGCTGTCAAGGCAGCAGCGAAAGTTGCCCCGGCACCCCTGGACGCGGCAGCGGCCCTCCGCGAGGACGGCATCGGCGTCATCGCCGAAGTGAAGCGTGCCAGCCCCTCCAAGGGTGCGTTGGCCGACATCGGTGATCCGGCGGTACTCGCTCGCGCGTACGAGCAGGGCGGCGCACGCATCATCAGTGTCCTCACCGAGGAGCGACGCTTCCGTGGCTCACTGGCAGACCTCGACGCGGTGCGCGCTGCCGTCTCGATTCCCGTGCTGCGCAAGGACTTCATCGTCGGTCCGTATCAGATCCACGAGGCCCGCGCTCACGGTGCCGATGTCATCCTGCTCATCGTTGCGGCACTCGAGCAGGACGCGTTGACGTCGTTGCTCGACCGCACCGAATCGTTGGGCATGACGGCGTTGGTCGAGGTGCACACCGAGGCCGAGGCGGATCGCGCACTCGAAGCCGGTGCCAGCGTCATCGGCATCAACGCTCGCAATCTCAAGACGCTCGAGATCGACCGTGACAGTTTCGGTCGGATCGCGCCCGGGTTGCCGAGCGAGATCATTCGTATCGCGGAGTCCGGAGTGCGGGGCACTGCGGATCTGCTCGCATACGCCGGTGCCGGTGCCGACGCGGTCCTCGTCGGCGAGGGCTTGGTCACCGCGGGAGATCCGCGTACGGCCGTCTCGGACCTGGTGACGGCCGGGACGCATCCCTCGTGCCCCAAGCCTGCACGCTGACCCGAACAGGCCTGACCCGGCACCAGACCCGAACGCGGCGGCGGTCCGCCGTTGGGGCACACTGGACCGGTGAGCACCAGCAATTCTTCTTCCACCACGGACGCCCCACAGGCAGTCCGTTTCAAGGGCGCTGATCTGCCGCAGAGCAGCATCGGCCTCACCGATCGCAGCGCGCACGAGCCCGACGTCGGCGGCCATTTCGGCGTCTACGGCGGCAGATACGTGCCCGAGGCGTTGATGGGTGTGATCGAGGAAGTCACCGCCGAGTACGAGAAGGTCCGCAGCGACAACGAGTTCCTCGGAGAACTCGACCGACTGCAACGCGATTACACCGGTCGCCCATCCCCGGTATTCGAGGCGACGCGGTTGTCCGAGCACGCCGGTGGCGCTCGTATCCTGCTCAAGCGAGAAGACCTGAACCACACCGGTTCTCACAAGATCAACAACGTTCTCGGCCAGGTGCTGCTGGCCAAGCGCATGGGTAAGACGCGGATCATCGCCGAAACCGGCGCGGGTCAGCACGGAGTGGCCACCGCAACGGCATGCGCACTCCTCGGTCTGGACTGCGTCGTGTACATGGGCGAGGTCGACACCGAGCGTCAGGCGCTCAACGTTGCCCGGATGCGCCTGCTCGGATCGAGTGTCGTCGCCGTGAAGTCCGGATCGCGAACTCTCAAGGATGCGATCAACGAGGCGCTGCGCGACTGGGTCACCAACGCGGACAACACCTATTACTGCTTCGGCACCGTCGCCGGGCCCCACCCGTTCCCGGTCATGGTGCGCGATTTCCAGCGCATCATCGGCCTCGAGGCGCGGCAGCAGGTGCTCGCATCCACCGGCAGGCTGCCCGACGCGATCGCTGCGTGTGTCGGCGGTGGGTCCAACGCGATCGGCATCTTCCATGCCTTCATCGACGACGCCGATGTTCGGCTGATCGGCTTCGAGGCCGCAGGCGACGGCGTCGAGACCGGTCGACACGCTGCGACCATCAGCGGGGGTACACCGGGAGCTCTGCACGGTGCGTACTCCTACCTGCTGCAGGACGAGGACGGCCAGACCGTCGAATCTCATTCCATCTCAGCGGGATTGGACTACCCGGGCGTCGGTCCCGAGCATTCGTACCTGCACGACATCGGGCGGGCCGAATACCGCGGCATCACCGATACCGAAGCGATGAACGCCTTCAAGATGTTGTGCCGCACCGAGGGCATCATTCCGGCCATCGAGTCCTCACATGCGATCGCAGGCGCGCTGACCCTCGGTAAGGAACTGGGCAAGGACGCGATCATCCTGGTCAACCTCTCGGGCCGCGGAGACAAGGATGTCGACACCGCAGCCGAGTGGTTCGGTCTGATCGATGGAGACGGCGAAGCGAACGTGGACGACGAGGCAGGGGTCAAGCCATGAGCAACAACGACTCTCGCCTCTCGGGGACCTTCGCGCAGTGCCGCGCCGAGGGACGCGCCGCACTCGTCGGCTACCTCCCCGCCGGTTTTCCGACCGTGCCGCGCTCGGTCGAGGTGTTCAAGACGATGGTCGACGCCGGCTGCGACATCGTCGAGGTGGGCATTCCCTACTCCGATCCGGTGATGGACGGCCCCACGATCCAGGCCGCAGCAGACGTGGCGCTGCGAGCCGGAGCCCGAGTCAAGGACGTGTTCGCCGTCACCGAGCAGGTTTCCGCCGCAGGCGGAAAAGCTGTCGTCATGACCTATTGGAACCTGGTGCTCAAGTACGGCATCGAGAACTTCGCTCGGGATCTCGCGAATGCGGGTGGGCTCGGGATCATCACCCCCGACCTGATTCCGGACGAGGCGCAGGAATGGATCGACGTCTCGAACACCTACGGTCTCGACCGCATCTTCCTGGTAGCCCCGTCGTCCACCGAGGAGCGGCTCGTCAGCACCGTCGAGGCCAGCAGTGGCTTCGTGTACGCGGCCTCGACGATGGGCGTCACCGGTGCCCGCGACGCGGTGTCCTCGATGGCTCCCGAGTTGTCGGCGCGAATCCGTCGGCACTCGGACATTCCGATCGGCGTCGGCCTCGGGGTTCGCTCGGGCGCTCAGGCCGCCGAGATCGCCCGGTACGCGGACGCGGTCATCGTCGGTTCGGCGTTGGTCAGTGCGGTCGACAAGGGACTCGACGCAGTACGCGACCTGACGACGGAACTCGCCGAGGGTGTCCGTTCCGCTAACGTAGCGTCGTGACTTCGACCGCAATCCTGGCCTACATTCCCAGTCCCGCACAGGGGGTGTGGCACGTCGGACCGCTGGCTCTGCGTGCATACGCCCTGTTCATCATCATCGGCATCGTCGTGTCCGTGGTGTGGGGTGACCGTCGTTGGGTCGCCAGGGGTGGCACGAAGGGCACCGTCCTCGACGTCGCCGTCTGGGCCGTTCCCTTCGGCCTGCTGGGCGGGCGTCTGTACCACGTGGCCACCGATTGGAAGACCTACTTCGGTCCCGGCGGTAGCCCGATCGAAGCGTTGTACGTCTGGAACGGCGGCCTCGGAATCTGGGGTGCGGTGTTCCTCGGCGGCGTCGGTGCGTGGATCGCCTGCCGTCGGCGGGGTATTCCACTGCCTGCCTTCGGTGACGCCGTCGGCCCGCCGATTCTGCTGGCCCAGGCGATCGGTCGCATCGGCAATTACTTCAACCAAGAACTGTACGGTCGCGCCACCACGCAGCCGTGGGGACTGGAGATCTACGAGCGCATCGACGCGAACGGTCGTCTCGATCCGCTGAACGGTGTCTCGACCGGTTTCGTGGAGAAGGTCGTCCACCCGACGTTCCTGTACGAGCTGTTGTGGAGTCTCGCGATCGTCGTGCTGCTGGTGCTGATCGACCGCAAGTACACGATCGGTCACGGTCGTTTGTTCGCGCTGTACGTCGCCGGATACTGCGTCGGCCGGTTCTGGGTGGAACTGATGCGCGACGACTTCGCGACGAAGATCGCCGGAATACGTATCAACACGTTCACCTCCGCCATCATTTTCGTCCTCGCCGTGGCGTACTTCGTGATCGCCACCAAGGGCCGTGAAGATCCGGCGACCCTGAAATCGAAGGACGACGAGGACAACTCCGCGAGCGCCGGCGCGATCGATCAGGAGTCGGGAGACTCGACCGATGCCGTTGTGGACGCGGACACCACCGACGAAGCGCCTGCGCCGGCGTCGGACAAGAAAGTCGAGGAAGAGGGCAGTACGCGTGGTTGATTTCGGTAAGAACCCCGATCCCGAATCCAGTTCCGGCCGTGCCGATTCCAGCGACAGTGTGGCGCAGCCCGCCAATCCGTTCGGTGCGCCGTTCGACTACGACGCGACCGCCGAAGCATCGCTGTCGGAATCGCCCGGCACCTCGGAATCCGCGCCGTCGCACGGCCCCACCGGCCCGACGGGTCCGGGCTGGGACACGTACTCGGGGATAGGAAACGGCCCCGGCTGGTCCACCACGCCGAGCTACCCGGCACCGAGCCCCGACGGCAGCATCGACAATCCGCTCGGCGGCTTCCCCGCACCCTCCGGATACCCCCAGCAGAGCTACGGCCAGCCGAATCCTCCGCAGCAGGGATACCAGCAACAGGGCTACCAGCAGCAGAATTTCGGTCAGCCGCAGGGATACGGCCAGCAGGGACACGGCCAGCAGAGCTACGGCCAGCAGGGGTACGGACAGCAGGGGTACGGACAGCAGGGGTACGGACAGCAGGGGTACGGCGCACCTCCGGGTTATCAGGGTGGACATGCGTTCGGAGTTGGCCCCGACGCTCCGTACGGTCGCGATCCGGTGACGGGCGAGGTGTTGTCGGACAAGTCCAAAGTGGTCGGCGGCCTGCTGCAGCTGTTTCTGGGCTGGTTGGGGGTCGGTCGCTTCTATCTCGGTAGTACGGGAATCGGCGTCGCGCAGCTGATTCTGTTCTTCTTCGGGTCTTTGCTCACCGTCGTCTTCGGCCTCGGGTTCCTACTGTTGTTCGGACTGTTCGTGTGGCACGTCGTAGACGGCGTTCTGATACTGGTCGGCAATGTGTCGGACGCTCAGGGGAGAAAGCTGAGAGACTGAGCCCCTTGCTGATATCGCATCGTCAAAAGGGAGCTCGAAGTGAGTGACTCAGGAACATCGTCCTCGGACGGATCATCGGGTGACGGATCGCCTTCGTCCGAGCCGACCATCTCGTTCGACAAGGGCACTCCTGGAGGGCAGGGGCCGGGTCCGGTGTACGGCGCACCCGACCCGAATTACACCGGTCCGAACTACGGCGCTCCCGGCGTCGGCGATCAGGGCGGGCAATTCGGACCTCCGCCCGGTGCCGGGTACCCACCGCCCGCCGACGGTTCGGGCCAGTACGGAGCCCCACCGCAGTATGCCGGCGGTCAGTACGGCGGTCCCCAGTACGCAGGCGGGCCCGGATACATGGACCCCGCGGCTCCGTACGGCCGTCATCCCGTCACCGGTGAACCGTTCTCGGACAAGCAGAAGTTGACTGCCGGTCTGCTCAACATCCTGCTCGGCGCATTCGGAGCAGGGCGCTTCTATCTGAACCAGCCCGGTATCGCGGTGGCGCAGATAGCCGTGACGTGGCTCACCTGCGGTATCGGCAGCATCTGGCCGCTGATCGACGGGATCATGATGCTCACCGGCAGCGTGCGCGATCAGCACGGTAGACCGCTGCGCGACTGACATCCGAGTCCGTAGCGGCCGGCATTCGTGATTGCATCGATCCGAATGCCAGCTGCTACGATTTCGCCATCCGGGAGCAATTCCGGATTCTTTCGCGGGCCAGAGCTGTCCCGGTGAATTCCCGATAGGCATCGAAGATTCGGCTCATCCGACCGTCGTGGTCGAAGTGAGTCGACCAGCCGGCGGGGTTGCCGAGATTCCACGGTGCAGCGTCAAGACTCTGCACCGCCTGCGCGCACCCCACGGCCTACGTGGAGGTGATCGTGGTGCTGTTTTCTCGGATGCATGCAGAGCAAGGCCTGTACGACCCGAGCTTGGAGAAGGATTCCTGCGGCGTGGCGATGATTGCCGACATCGCGGGGCGACGCTCCCACGAGATCGTGGCCGACGGCGTTCTGGCACTGGAAAATCTGGAACATCGCGGAGCTGCCGGGGCCGAACCCAACAGTGGTGACGGCGCGGGCATCCTCATCCAGCTTCCCGTCGAGCTCCTCGGCTCCGTCACACCGTTCGATCTGCCCTCAATCGGAGAAGGCGACGAGAACGCATTCGCAGCCGGAGTGTGCTTCCTGCCACAGGGCATTCGGGAGCGGGCGATCGCCGTCGAACGCGTCGAATCCATTGCCGCCGAAGAAGGTCTGGAGATCCTGGGCTGGGTTCCGGTCGAAGTGAATCCCGATCGCGCAGACGTCGGCCTCACCGCCCTCGGCTGCATGCCGTACATGAGCTACCTCTTCGTCGCGGCCCCCGAGGTCGACGGCACGCGCCCTTCCGGTCTCTCTCTCGATCGGCTGGTCTACGGGCTGCGCAAGCGTTCCGAGCGAGTCACTCCCGAGATCGAGGCCGAGGGTTCGGGACTGTTCTTTCCGTCGCTGTCCTCGCGCACCATCGTCTACAAGGGCATGCTCACCACGATGCAGTTGCCGCTGTATTTTCCGGAGTTGCGAAACCCGTTGTGCAAGAGCGCCATCGCGATTGTCCACAGTCGCTTCTCGACCAACACGTTCCCGTCGTGGCCGCTGGCGCACCCGCATCGGTACGTTGCCCACAACGGTGAGATCAATACCGTCAAGGGCAACCGAAACCGGATGCGGGCTCGCGAGGCGCTGCTGTCGAGCGACCTGATTCCGGGTGATCTCGAGCGATTGTTCCCCATCTGCAATCCGGATGCCTCGGACTCGGTGTCCCTGGACGAGGTGCTCGAACTGCTCCATCTCGGCGGCCGGAGCGTGCCGCACGTGGTGATGATGATGGTTCCCGAGCCGTGGGAGAACCACCGCACGATGGATCCGCGGGTGCGAGCGTTCTATCAATTCCACTCGTCGATGATGGAGGCCTGGGACGGTCCGGCGTGCGTGACGTTCACCGACGGCAGTTACGTCGGAGCCGTGCTCGACCGAAACGGTCTTCGCCCCGGACGGTGGTGGCAGACGGCCGACGGTCGGGTGATCCTCGCCAGCGAGGCAGGCGTGCTCGACGTGCCACAGTCCGAGGTCGTCGCCAAGGGTCGCCTCGAGCCGGGAAAGATGTTCCTCATCGACACCGTCGCGGGACGTCTGGTGCCCGACGAGGAGATCAAACTCCAACTGGCAACGGAACATCCGTATCAGGAGTGGCTGCACGCCGGCCTGCTCGAGATCAAGAGCCTGCCCGAGCGCGCGCACATCCAGTACAACCACGATTCCGTGGTGCGCAGGCAGGTCGCGTTCGGCTACACCGAAGAAGACCTACGCGTCGTACTGACGCCGATGGCCGCATCCGGGGGTGAGCCTTTGGGGTCGATGGGTACGGACACCCCCGCCGCGGTGATGTCGCAGCGCTCGCGTCAGCTCTACGACTACTTCATCGAACTGTTCGCGCAGGTCACGAACCCGCCGCTGGATTCGATCCGCGAGGAGATCGTGACCTCGCTCGCGCGGGTGATGGGCCCCGAGCAGAACCTGCTCGAGCCCACTGCGGCGTCGTGCAGGCAGATCGTGTTGCCGTGGCCGGTGCTGGACAACGACGAGCTCAACAAGATCATCCATATCAACGACGACGGGGACCACCCCGGGTTGTCGGCCACCGTGTTGCGCGGGTTGTACGAGGTCGAGCGCGGTGGTGAAGGTCTCGCCGAGGCCATCGAGGAGCTGCGTGCCCGGGCATCGGAGGCCATCGCGGCGGGGTACACCACGCTGATCATCTCCGATCGCGATTCCGACCACACTCGCGCACCGATCCCGTCGCTGCTGGCCACCTCGGCCGTGCACCATCACCTGGTTCGTACCAAGGAGCGCACGAAGATCGCGCTCGTCGTCGAATCCGGCGATGCGCGCGAGGTGCATCACCTGGCGCTTCTCATCGGCTTCGGTGCGGCCGCGGTCAACCCGTATCTGGCGATGGAGTCGATCGAGGATCTGGTGGGCGAGGGCGAACTGACCGGCGTCGAACCCACGATCGCGGTGCGGAACTACCTGTACGGGCTCGGCAAGGGCGTGCTCAAGGTGATGTCGAAGATGGGCATCTCGACGGTCGGGTCGTACACCGGTGCACAGGTTTTCGAGGCCGTGGGTCTCGATCGCGAGGTGGTGCGCGAGTACTTCAAGGGCACGGTCAGCAAGCTCGGCGGCGTCGGTCTGGACGTCCTCGCCGAAGAGGTCAAGCTGCGCCACCGCCGCGCGTACCCCGAGAACCCGACGGACCGCGTGCACCGTCGGTTGGAGATCGGCGGCGAGTATCAGTTCCGGCGCGAAGGCGAACTGCACCTGTTCACTCCCGAGACGGTGTTCCTGCTGCAGCACGCAACGCGCACCGGTCGCTACGACGTGTTCCAGAAGTACACCGACGAGGTCGACCGACTTGCTCGCGAGGGTGGTGCCCTGCGTGGTCTGTTCGAGTTCAAGGACGGTGTGCGACCGCCGGTTCCGCTCGACGAGGTGGAGTCGGTCGAGTCGATCGTCACGCGGTTCAACACCGGAGCGATGAGCTACGGGTCCATCTCCGCCGAAGCTCACGAGACGATGGCCGTCGCGATGAACAACCTCGGCGGGCGGTCCAACTCCGGAGAGGGCGGCGAGAACGTCGACCGTCTCTACGATCCGACACGGCGCAGCGCCGTCAAGCAGGTAGCCAGTGGTCGGTTCGGCGTCACCAGCGACTATCTGGTCAACGCCACCGACATTCAGATCAAGATGGCGCAGGGGGCCAAGCCGGGCGAGGGCGGGCAACTGCCCGGCTACAAGGTGTATCCGTGGGTGGCGAAGACTCGACATTCGACGCCGGGTGTCGGCCTGATTTCGCCACCGCCGCACCACGACATCTACTCGATCGAGGATCTCGCGCAGCTGATCCACGATCTGAAGAACGCCAACGAGAATGCGCGCGTGCACGTCAAGCTCGTGAGTTCCGTGGGTGTGGGCACGGTCGCGACGGGCGTCAGCAAGGCGCACGCCGACGTCGTCCTCATCTCCGGGTACGACGGCGGAACCGGCGCTGCGCCGTTGACCTCGCTCAAGCACGCAGGCGCGCCCTGGGAGATCGGCCTGGCCGACGCCCAGCAGACGCTGGTACTCAACGGTTTGCGTGATCGCATCACCGTGCAGTGCGACGGCGGAATGCGCACAGGGCGAGATGTCATCGTCGCCGCTCTGCTCGGTGCCGAGGAGTTCGGTTTCTCGACGGCTCCGCTGATCGTGGCGGGATGCATCATGATGCGCGTCTGCCATCTCGACACCTGCCCGGTGGGTGTCGCGACGCAGAACCCCGAGCTGCGCAAGCGGTTCACCGGCAAGCCCGAGTTCCTCGAGGACTTCTTCAAGTTCATTGCCGAGGACGTGCGAAAGTACCTCGCGCAACTCGGTTTCCGGAGTATCGACGAAGCGGTCGGACACGCGGACGTGCTCGAGACGGCAGCCGGAGTAGCGCACTGGAAGAGCAAGGGACTCGACCTCGCGCCGATATTCGCGATGCCCGTCGACCGACACGGTGCCCCGATGACGCAGCGTGGACGCCTCCGCGCGCAGAATCACGGTCTCGATCTCGCGTTGGATCGGACGCTGATCCAGTTGGCCGAAGGTGCGCTCGAGGATGCGCATCCGGTGACGCTCGAGCTGCCGGTACGCAACGTCAATCGCACCGTCGGGACACTGTTGGGGTCCGAGGTCACTCGACGCTACGGCGCGGGCGGCTTGCCCGACGACACGATTCGCATTGCGTTCACCGGCTCGGCCGGGCAGTCGCTCGGTGCATTCCTGCCGCCGGGTATCACCATCGACCTGGTCGGTGACGCGAACGACTATGTGGGTAAGGGTCTTTCGGGTGGCCGAATCGTCGTCCGTCCCGCCGAGGATGCGCCGTTCGTCGCCGAGGACAACGTGATCGCAGGCAACACCATTCTCTACGGTGCCACCTCGGGCGAGGTGTTCCTGCGCGGCAAGGCGGGGGAGCGCTTCGCGGTCCGTAACTCGGGAGCGATCGCGGTGAACGAGGGCGTGGGCGACCACGCGTTCGAGTACATGACCGGCGGTCGTGTCGTGGTGCTCGGGCCCACCGGTCGCAACATGGCCGCGGGGATGTCCGGTGGGATCGCGTTCGTCCTGGGTCTCGACCCGGCCGACGTGAACATGGCGATGGTCGAACTGCAGGTTCCCGACCCGGACGATCTGGTGTGGCTGCGCGAGACCGTGGAGCAGCACCGGCGTTGGACCGGGTCGACCGTCGCGGCGTCGTTGTTGGCCGACTGGCCCCGCCGATCTGCGCTGTTCACCAAAGTCATGCCCGTCGACTATCAGCGAGTGCTGGAAGCGACAAGAATGGCGCGCGCCGAAGGGCGCGACGTCGATGCTGCGATCATGGAGGCTGCACGTGGCTGATCCACAGGGATTTCTGAAAGTCGTCAAGCGCGAGGCCGTCAAGCGTCCGATCGGCGAGCGTGTCAAGGACTGGAACGAGGTGTACTCGCGCCAGCCGTCGAGCGAGCGGGCCGCCGAGGTCTCCGATCAGGCCCGTCGCTGCATGGATTGCGGAATTCCGTTCTGCCACTCCGGCACTGCCGGCTGCCCGCTGGGAAACCTGATTCCCGAGTGGAACGACCTGGTGCGCCGCGACCGCTGGGATGCCGCCAGCGATCGTCTGCATGCGACGAACAATTTTCCGGAGTTCACCGGTCGGGTGTGTCCGGCACCGTGTGAATCTGCTTGTGTGCTCTCGATTTCCGAGGCGGCCACCGGCGGCAGCGTGACGATCAAGCGGGTCGAGCAGACCATTGCCGACCTGGCCTGGGAGCAAGGCAGCATCGTTCCGCAGCCGCCGACGATCACCACCGGCAAGCGAGTCGCCGTCGTCGGATCCGGTCCGGCGGGATTGGCTGCGGCACAACAGCTCACGCGCGCAGGGCACGACGTGACAGTGTACGAGCGGGATGACCGCCTCGGTGGACTGCTCCGCTACGGCATTCCCGAGTTCAAGCTCGAGAAGTCCGTACTCGATCAGAGACTGATGCAGATGCGGGCCGAGGGAACGCATTTCGTCACCGACTGCGAGGTGGGTATCGACTTCACGGTCGAGCAGTTGCGCGAATCCTTCGACGCGGTCGTTCTGGCGGTCGGAGCTCTTCGGGCCAGAGACAACACCGACGTGATCGGTCGCGAACTCGACGGCATCCACCTGGCCATGGAACACCTCGTGCCGTCGAACAAGGAGTGCGAGGGCGACGGGCCCACGTCGATCTCCGCTGCAGAAAAGCATGTGGTGATCATCGGCGGAGGTGACACCGGAGCCGACTGCCTGGGGACCGCCCATCGTCAGGGTGCCGCATCGGTGACGCAGCTCGACTACAACCCTGCGCTGCCGGGCGCTCGCGACGACAGCCTTTCGCCGTGGCCGTCCTGGCCGTTGGTGCTGCGCACGTCACCCGCGCATGCCGAGGGTGGCGTCGTGCGTCATCAGGTCGCAGTGCAGAGGTTCCTGGGTGACGAGCGCGGGCGCGTGCGTGCGATGGTGCTCGCCGAGGTCGAGGTTCAGCGCGACGCGGACGGGCGACGCATCGTCACCCCCATCGGCGAGGAAGTCGAACTGCCCTGCGATCTGGCGTTGTTCGCGATCGGCTTCGAGGGCGTCGAGCACGGTCCGTTGCTCGACGACTACGGCTTGGCATTGACCAAGCGCGGTGCACTCTCGTGTGGTCCCGATTGGCAGACCACCGCGCCGGGTGTGTTCGTCTGCGGGGATGCGCACCGAGGCGCATCGTTGGTCGTGTGGGCGATCGCGGAGGGTCGATCGGCGGCGCACGGAGTGGATGCATTTCTCACCGGGCACTCGGATCTGCCGTCCCCGGTGCACCCGACAGCGCTGCCTCTCGCGGCGGTGTGACCTCGGTCTCTGAACCGGTACAGACCGCTTCAGCAGGACAGTAGCGAGGCTACCGATCGGTAGTATTCGCGCGGCCGCGTCTGCGATAGAGAACGAGGCGTGCAGCGGCTACGCTCGCAACCGTGAGCCGACGTACGAAGATTGTCTGCACCCTTGGACCCGCAACCGCAACCACAGAGCGCATCCGCGAACTCGTCGAGAGTGGAATGGATGTCGCACGACTGAACTTCAGCCATGGCGATCACCCCGATCACCAGGCCAACTACGAGAGGGTTCGCGCAGCATCGGACGCCACCGGCAAAGCCGTGGGCATTCTGGCCGACCTGCAGGGACCCAAGATTCGTCTCGGCCGTTTCGCCGAGGGCTCCACCACCTGGGCGGCCGGTGAGCTCATCCGCATCACCGTCGAAGAGTGCGAGGGCACCCACGATCGGGTGTCGACCACCTACAAGGAACTTGCTCAGGACGCCAAGGAAGGCGACCGCCTTCTCGTCGACGACGGCAAGGTCGGCCTCGTGGTCACCGGTGTCGAGGGCAACGACGTGCTGTGTCGAGTCACCGAAGGTGGCCCGGTCAGCAACAACAAGGGCGTCTCGCTGCCCGGCATGGACGTATCCGTTCCTGCCATGAGCGAGAAGGACATCGCGGACCTCGAGTTCGCCCTCGCCCTCGGCGTCGACTTCATTGCGCTCTCGTTCGTGCGCTCTCCCGCGGACGTCGAACTCGTCCACGCCGTCATGGACCGCGTCGGCCGTCGAGTTCCTGTCATCGCCAAGCTCGAGAAGCCCGAAGCCGTCGACAATCTCGAAGCCATCGTGCTCGCGTTCGACGCGATCATGGTCGCCCGCGGTGACCTCGGCGTCGAGCTGCCTCTCGAGCAGGTGCCGCTGGTGCAGAAGCGCGCCATCCAGATCGCCCGCGCCAACGCCAAGCCCGTCATCGTTGCCACCCAGATGCTCGAATCGATGATCGAGAACTCCCGCCCGACGCGCGCCGAGGCGTCCGACGTCGCCAACGCAGTGCTCGACGGTACCGACGCGGTCATGCTCTCCGGCGAGACCTCGGTCGGCAAGTACGTGATGGAAACGGTGCGGACCATGGCTCGCATCGTCGAAACGGTGGAGACCGAGGGTGACAGCGTTCCTCCGCTGACCCACGTGCCGCGCACCAAGCGTGGCGTCATCTCGTACGCCGCCCGCGATATCGGTGAGCGTCTGGATGCCAAGGCTCTCGTTGCCTTCACCCAGTCGGGCGACACCGTTCGACGCTTGGCTCGTCTGCACACCAAGCTTCCACTGCTCGCGTTCACCTCCATCTCCGAGGTCCGCAGCCAGCTGTCGCTGAGCTGGGGAACCGAGACGTTCCTGGTCCCCGATGTGGGATCGACGGACGCAATGGTCAAAGAGGTGGACAAGGCACTGCTCGAACTCGGTCGGTACAACAAGGGCGATCAGGTCGTCATCGTGGCCGGTGCCCCTCCCGGCACAGTAGGCTCGACCAACTTGATCCATGTGCACCGAATCGGAGAAGAGGACCGGTAAGTGGTCGAAGCGGGGGGAACCGGCGTCAGCGCGAGCGCGCCGAGCAGTACTGCGGTGAAAACGGATCTCGACACGCTTCTCGATCTCCTCGCACTCGAGGAGATCGAGGAGGATGTGTTTCTCGGCGTCCATCCCGATCAGGTGGGGAGCCGAACGTTCGGGGGGCAACTCGTAGCTCAGGGCCTGATCGCAGCCGGGCGCACCGTGTCCGGTACTTCGCGAGACGTGCACGCCATCAACGCGCACTTCATCCGTGGCGGCGACGTCAAGAAGCCCATCGAGTATCGGGTGACCCGGCAACGCGACGGCCGAGCTTTCGCCAACCGCCAGGTCACAGCATTCCAGGACGGTAACGAGCTGTTCGTCATGCTCGCTGCTTTCCAGGATTTCGGAAAGGGACTCGAGCACAGCGTCGAGGTGCCCGAGGTTCCGTATCCGGACGCTCTACCCCCGCTCGGCGATCACTTCGTCGGATACGAGGACCGGTTGCAGATGTTCGTCGATGCGCTCAAGCCGATCGACATGCGCTACGCGAACGATCCGGCGTGGATCATGCACGGTACCGGCGAGAAGCTCAATCACAATCGGGTCTGGATGAAAGCCGACGGGGATCTTCCCGACGACTCCATCTTCCACGCCGCGACCATGGGATACGCGTCGGACACCACGGTGCTCGACTCGATCATCACCACCCACGGTCTGTCGTGGGGAATGGATCGCATCGTCGCGGCGACGGTCAACCACTCCATCTGGTTCCACCGTCCGTTCCGATTCGACGAATGGGCCCTGTACGCCACCGAATCACCGGTCGCCGCCGGATCACGTGGCCTGGCCACCGGACGCTTCTTCTCCATGGACGGTCAGCTGCTGGCCACCGTCGTGCAGGAGGGCCTCATCCGGCATTTTCCGAAGCGCGATCGGGCCTGAGGGCCCTCGACCAGGCCTGTGTCTTCGCGTCGAGGTTCAATGACGCGTGCGCAGGGCTGGTCGACGGCAGTCGTGTGAATTCGACGTGGGGCACTGCCGCCGTCTTCACGTGGCGACGGTAACTGTCCGCGGCTTTGGCACCGTTGAAGAACACCCTGTCGATGTCGGGGTTCTTCGCGAACAAGTCCTCGAAATCGTTTGCCACGATAGATGATTCGACGATTGCGGAGTCCAGGCTTCCCTCGCGAGTGCACAGCTTCAATACGTCCCACACTGCGACTCCGTGCGTGCGCAGCCGCTCGGCGCGTGCCTCGTACGGCAATTCGCGGCCGGCCCCGAACACTGTTCCCATGATCGGCCAGAACGCATTTCGCGGATGGGCGTAATACTGCTGGGCTACCAGTGACGCAACACCGGGCATCGAGCCCAGGATCAGGATGGTTGCGCCTCGACCGAGAATCGGCTCGAAACTGTGCACGACGGTCATGCAAGCGATTACATCAAATCCTGCGCGGAGGCATGGGAAGTGGGACCACAATGGAGTCATGTTGGATCCACGGGTACTCGACAACAATGAACTCGAAGCCGAACTCGCCGCATTGCGGCGGGGACGAGACGCAGCGATGGACGAGGGTGCACGCGATGTGTCCACCGCTGACGCCGATCACCTCATTGCGCGCTTCGAGGACGAAATTCGCAAACGACACCAGGATTCGGAATCCGATCAGCCCAGTGCAGATCTGCCCTGACCGAGGATCAGGACGGTGCAGGCCGCGGTAGCGGCCACCACTCTGATGTTGTTGCACCGCGTCCACTTCTCGGTGAAGTTCTGCCAGGCCTCGACTGCCGCGGTGCTGCCGGGATCGACAGCGGCCAATGCGTCGTTGAGTGGGACGTTCAGAACGCCCGTGATCGCGAAGCACCCCAGCACGTAGAGAACTGCGCCGGCCACTACGAGCGCAGGTGCGCCACGACTTGTCGATGCGCTGAGAACCGCTGCGAGAGTGGACAGCACGGCCGTCCCGACGAACAGTACGAGGAACAGTGGGTTCAGAATCGCGGCGTTGAATCGCTGCATCGCGGCGATCGCGTCGGACACCGGCAACGACGCCAGGCCGGGGAGCACGCTGAGGGAAAAGGCGAGCAGGACGCCTGCCACGAGCCCGCATCCGACTGCTGCTACGACGGTGGCGATCAAGGCGATTCGATCGATCATGATGGTTCCCTCACTCTTCGCTTGGTCTTCTCGTCTACTGTGGCGCTCCGGGGTCGGACGGGCAATGCCCGACAGGCCTGATTCGATGTCCGATCGTCCAGCCCGTGCGACAATTGATCGATGCGTGGAGCCGATCCGTGGACGTCGCCGGATCCCCTCGGTGAGGCCCTGTATTTCCTACGAATAACCGGATCGTTCTACGTCCGCTCCGAGATGGGCGGAGCGTGGGGTATCGCATTGCCCGCCATGGAAGACGCGCTGTGGTTCCACACGGTGATCGACGGCGGGTGCATACTGTCGGTTCCCGGCGAGCCGACGCGTGAGTTGGTGCCCGGCGATTTCGCGTTGGTCCCGCACGGGCGAGGGCATGTGCTCTCCGCGGACGACAACGCGTCGGCTGGTGCGCCGAGTGTGCACGACCTTCCGCACGAATACATCAGTGACAGATATGCGGTGATGTCGCACCACGACAGCGGTTCGGGCAGGGCAGCGACCCTTGTCTGCGGTGCCGTCCGTGTGGATCACCCTGCCGCGCAACGGCTCGTCGCCCTGTTGCCCGGATTGGTGGTCGTCGACGCAGATCGCGGTCCGGTGCAAACGAGGATGCAGAAGGTGCTGGCGATGGTGGCGGACGAGGCGCGGGTGCTCGAGCCCGGGGGAGAAGCCGTGATCACCCGACTGTCCGACATCCTGGTGATCCACGCTCTACGGTCGTGGATTGCGAACACCCCACGCGCGCAGTCGGGTTGGCTCGGAGCGTTGCAGGACAACCGGATCGGGGCGGCGTTGGCCCTGATCCATCGACACCCTCATGAGCGGTGGACCGTTGCTGCTCTGGCATCGAGCGTGAACATGTCTCGTTCGGCGTTCTCGGCGCGGTTCGCCGAGTTGGTCGGCGACTCTGCAATGAGCTATCTGGCGACGTGGCGGATGCAGGCCGCGTACGAGACGCTGCGGTCCGAGGACGTGGTGTTGGCCGAGTTGGCCCGCCGCAGTGGGTATCTCTCGGAGGCCGCGTTCGGCAAGGCATTCAAGCGCGCGACCGGAGTGTCACCCGGAAGTGTGCGTCGGCGAGAAGCTATGTCGCTGAGCGCCGCTCAATCGAGCAGGTGACGCAGATAGCTGTTCGGGTCGTCGAGGTATCGACGCCAGTGCTGTACCAGTTCGAGTTCGTTCCAGGTGCTTCGGCGTAGACCGTGCTCGCCCACCTCGACGATGTCCGCCCCCGGTGTCGACGCCAATATGGGTGAATGAGTGGCGCAGACGATTTGCGCGCCCTCCTGACCCAGTTCGGACATGAGCGCGACCAGTTGCAGGCTGGCGGTGAAGGACAGGGCCGACTCCGGCTCGTCCAAAACGTAGAAGCCGGGCTCGGCCAGCATCGCACCGAACATGGCGAGGAAGCCCTCGCCGTGACTCATCTCGGCGGTGTTCTCGTCCCAGAATCCCGGCATGCCGCCGAGGTTCTCGGCCATATCGAATGCCGTCTCGGCGCGAAGAAAGAAGCCGCGCTTCTGCATCCGGGGGCCACGCAGCATGCGAGCGCCCCGCGGAGTGGTTTTCAACTCGAGCACCTCACCCAGGGCGCTCGTCACCTCGTCGAGTCGACGCGATTGCTGCGCCGCTCGTCCGCCTCGGGCGTCGATCCCGAAACCCTCGGCGATCGCCTCGACGAGGGTCGATTTACCGGAACCGTTGTCGCCGACCAGAATTGTGACCGGAGCCAGGAACTCGAGTCCGTCGCGCGCGAGGTCGGCCACGGCGGGCACAGTGAAGGGCCAGTCCGATCCCACATCGTCGGGGTGGACGTAGGCGCGTTCTACGAACATGATTCAGGCAGTGACCAAGCGGTCGACGTAACCGGTCTCGTGAGTGGGGTCTGCGCTGCAGGTGTAGTAGACCCACTGCGCCGACCGGTCGGCCGAATCCCCGAACCGGTGGTCGACCTTCGCTGCGCACAATTTGCCCGCACTGGTGTCGTGGCAACGAAGACTGCTGGGTATGTACATCACTCCACTGTAGGCGCGATTGCCGACGTTCATGACCGACGTCGTGAACGGGGTGTGGTCACGTGGTGCCCTCGGTGAGACTCGAACTCACACTGCACGGGTTTTGAATCCGTTTCCTCTGCCAATTGGGATACGAGGGCTGGCGTCCTTCTGAGCAACGATTGACGAGTTTAGAAGATGCGCTTTCGGCCCCGTGCACCGGTACCCTTCAGATGCTCGACTGCCCTGATGGGCGATGACTGTCAAAGGAGACCGATACAGATGAACGCTCCTGGTGCGCACGGTACTGGCAAGCCACCGCTTCGCGTGGTGGTTGCGGAGGACGAATCCCTGATCCGCCTCGACCTCGTGGAGATGCTCCGTGAGGAGGGGTACGACGTGGTCGGAGAGGCCGCGGACGGTCAGCAGGCGGTGGAGTTGGCAGTCGAACTTCTTCCCGATCTGGTCATCATGGACGTGAAGATGCCGCGTCGAGACGGAATCGACGCCGCGTCGGAGATCGCGGAGAAGCGTATTGCGCCCGTGGTCATTCTCACGGCGTTCAGCCAACGCGAACTCGTAGAGAAGGCCCGTGATGCCGGGGCCATGGCGTATCTGGTCAAGCCGTTCACCAAAGCCGATCTGATGCCGGCGGTGGAGTTGGCGGCCAGTCGTTTCAGTGAAATATCCGCGTTGGAATCAGAGATCGCGGACCTGCAGGATCGTCTGGAAACGCGCAAGCTCATCGAGAAGGCCAAGGGCATCCTGATGGATTCGCAGTCGCTGACAGAACCGCAGGCGTTCAAGTGGATTCAGCGCGCTGCGATGGATCGCAGGACGACGATGAAGGCCGTCGCCGAGGTCGTCATCGAGACACTCGGTACTCCTGCGAACAAGCCTGCGGCAGAGAGCTGATCGGCTCCGAAAGCTACGGACACGTAAAACTTCGACCTTCTAGGTCACAGTCAGGTCACGAGCCTCGTTCTAGGCCTTGCGAACCGGCTCCGCGCATTAGCGTCTGGTTCACACGTGAGCCACATGTAACTCAGGTGAGCTTCAACGACGAGCAATTTCAAGGAGAACCTAGATGGCAATTCGGACCTATGTCCGCACGGCTGCGGTGCTGAGCGTTACCTCGCTCGCATTGTTCGGCTGTTCGTCGAGCGACGACTCGGGCTCGACCGACTCCAGCAGTGCCAGCGGCGGCACGGCTGCCGCGGAAACGACCGTCTCCACCGACTGCACGCCCGAACAGGCCACTGCCGGGGCCACCCCCGACACGTCGCCTCTCGTGGTCGGAACGCTTCTCCCCGAGACCGGAACCCTCGCCTTCCTCGGCCCACCCGAAGTTGCCGGTGTGCAGTTGGCCATCAACGACGTCAACGGCGCAGGTGGCGTTCTCGATCAGCCCGCCACTCTCATCCCCGGTGACTCGGGCGACACGACAACCGATACCGCCAACACCACGGTCGACCGCCTGCTCGCCGGCGGCGCGAACGTCATCGTCGGTGCGGCCTCGTCCTCGGTCTCGCTCAAGGTGATCGACAAGATCGCCAGTGCAGGCGTCGTCGAGTTCTCGCCCGCCAACACGTCCGATCAGTTCGTCTGCTACCCGGACAAGGGCCAGTACTTCCGTACCGCACCCACCGATGTTCTGCAGGCACAGGCACTCTCGCAGTTGATCGCGAACGACGGTGCGCAGCGCGTGGCCATCCTCGCACTCAACGACCCGTACGGCACGGGCCTGGCGAAGAACACCGCGGACAACCTCGAAGAGGCAGGCATCGCGGCCGATCAGATCCAGACCACGATCTACGACCCGAACGCACAGTCGTTCAACGCCGAGGTCGACGGTGTGAAGAACTTCAACCCGGACGCCGTCGCCATCATCGGCTTCGAGGAGTCCGCGAAGATCATCACCCGTATGCACGAGATCGGCATCGGACCGTCCGACGGCACGCTGGTCTACGGCGTCGACGGCAACATGGGTAACGCTCTCGGCGAGTCGGTTGCAGCAGGTCTGCTGGACACGATGCGCGGAACCACCCCGCTGACCGACGTCGGCACCGCGTTCCAGGACCGTCTCAAGGCTGTCGATCCGGCGCTGGTGGACTTCAACTACGCCGGAGAGTCGTACGACGCAGTGGTCATCTCGGCGCTCGCTGCCGAGCAGGCGAAGTCGACGGCAGGCACCGACATCGCTGCCAATATCAACAGCGTCACCAAGGACGGCACCAAGTGCACCAGCTACGCCGAGTGCCTCCCACTCGTCAAGGCCGGAACCGATATCGACTACGACGGAATCACCGGCGCGCTGAACTTCAGTGACGCAGGAGAGCCCGCCACCGGTTCGTACGGCAACCTGGTCTTCGGACCGGACAACAAGCTGACGACAGACGGATACATCGTCGTCGGTGAGTGACCTGTAGCTTTCACACAGCCGCTGGGCCCGAGTCCTCGATCAGGACTCGGGCCCAGCGGCTTTCGAATGTGTCTCGCCCTCAGGGCAACGAGAAGGCCCCGGTTCGATGTCGATCGAACCGGGGCCTTCGTCGCTGCAGAGGACCTCTATTTCTTCTCTTTGCTTCCCGCCAGAGTGCCGAGATACAGCTCGATCACCTTCGGGTCGTTCATCAACGCCGGACCGGTGTCGGTGTAGGCGTTGCGACCCTGATCGAGGACGTAGCCGCGGTCGCAGATCTGCAAGCACCGACGGGCATTCTGCTCGACCATGATGATCGAGACACCCGCGGCGTTGATCTTTTTGCAGCGGATGAACACCTCGTCCTGGAACATCGGCGACAGTCCGGCCGACGGTTCGTCGAGCAGAAGTACCGAGGGCTCCATCATCAGTGCACGTCCCATGGCAACCATCTGGCGCTCGCCGCCGGACAGAGCGCCCGCCTTGACCTTCTTGCGTTCACCGAGCAGCGGGAAGAGTTCGCTGACGAACTCGAATCGCTCGCCGAACTTCTTGGGGCGCAGATAGATTCCCATTTCGAGGTTCTCCTCGATGGTGAGCGACGGGAACACGTTCTGCGTCTGCGGAACGTAGCCGACCCCCTTGGTCACCAGCACGTGCGCCTCGGCGGAGGTGATGTTGTCACCGCGCAGTTTGACGCTGCCTTCTCGGACGGCGACAAGTCCGAACAGGGTCTTGAGGAGGGTCGATTTGCCGGCTCCGTTGGGGCCGATGATGCCGACGATTTCCCCGTCGTTGAGGAAGAAGTTGCACTCGCTGAGGATGTTGACTCCGGGGATGTATCCGGCGACCAACCCGTCGGCGCGCAGCAGAGCGCCTTCGGCGAGGCGCGCGTGCTCCCCGGGTGTGGCGGCGAATTCCGCCGGGGTCAAAGTCTGTTCGCTCATCAGTTGTCCTCCTTGGCCCGGTGCGAGCCGCCTTCGGTGACTTCGGCCGCCACCGGACTGACGAACTCCGGTTCCGAAAGATCGCCTCCCGCTTCGAGTTCCTCGATCTCGGCCTGTTTGAGCGCCTCGGCCAGTTCTGCTGTGGCACCGACCGGATTGCCGTCGGCATCGAATTCGAGAGCCTGATCGTGATGGCTACCGAGATACGCATCCACGACGGCACCGTTGTTGGACAGCTCTTCCGGCGTGGACTCGGCGATGATGCTGCCTTGCGCCATCACCACCACCCAGTCGCTGATGTCGCGGATGACGTCCATGTCGTGCTCGACGAACACCACCGTCATACCGTCGTCGCGCAGCGACTTGATGTGACCCAGAAGTGACTGTGTCAGAGCGGGATTGACTCCGGCCATCGGCTCGTCGAGCATGACCACCGACGGATCGGTCATCAACGCGCGTGCCATCTCGAGCAGTTTTCGCTGGCCGCCGGACAGGGAGCCCGCCAGGTCGTCGGCTTTGGCGTCGAGCTTGAAACGCCCCAACAGCTCGTAGGCGCGCTCGGTGATCTCACGTTCCTGCGCCTTCCACGTCCACGGCATGAACGTGTTGATCATGCGCTCGCCGCGCTGACCTGTTGCACCCAGCCGAACATTGTCCAGCACAGTCAGTTTCGACAGCGCCTTGGTCAGCTGGAATGTCCTGACCACGCCTTTGCGTGCCACCTGGTGCGGATGCATTCGGCCGAGCTCCTGGCCGTCCATCGACCACGTACCGGTGTCGGGTCGATCGAAACCGGTGAGCAGGTTGAACAGGGTGGTCTTGCCTGCACCGTTCGGTCCGATGAGACCGGTGATGCAGCCACGCTGGATTTCGAGATGGGCCACGTCGACGGCCTTGAGGCCGCCGAAGGTGCGCGAGACCCCGTCGACCACCAGGGTGGCGTCAGGCTTGGGAGAACCGGGCTCGTTCGCGACACCGGCGAACAACGCCGCGCGCTGATCGCTCGACAGTGCTTTGGCAGCACGTGATTCGAGTGTGCTTGCTTTCTTGCTCGGTGCCGCGGTTGCGGCGGCATCCTTGCTCGGGTCAGGCATTGAGTTGAACCTCTCGCTTGTTGCCGAGAATGCCCTGAGGTCTGAACACCATCAGCACGGCGATCAGAATTCCCAGGAGTACGAATCGCGTGGCACCGACCTGGGCACCGGTGAGGTTGAGCACCGGATCGTCGCCCGAGATCAGTTGCCGCAGAATCGCGTCGGGAATGGACAGCAGGAACCAGAAGAGCATCGCGCCCAAGACGGGGCCGAACACTGTGGCGGCACCACCGAGAATGAGGGCGCCGAAGGCGAAGAACGTCTGCGCCGTCGAGTAGAAGTCCGGGTTGATGGACTGGGTCTGCAACGCGTTGAAGACGCCGCCCATACCGCCGATGACGCCACCGAGCACGAGCGCCTGCATCTTGTAGACGAACACGTTCTTACCCAATGAGCGGGCCGCGTCCTCGTCCTCACGAACAGCCTTGAGCACACGGCCCCACGGGCTGTGTGTCAGCAGGTAGACCACTCCACACAGCAGCAGTACCAGCGTCCAGCCCACGAGCATCGCCCACAGATCGTTGCCCAGGAACCGAACGCCGATGAAGCTGTACGTCTTTCCACCCTCGAACGGACTGAGATCGGTGAACGGAGCTGCGAATCCGGTGATGCCGTTGGTGGACTTGGTCACCGAATCCGTTGCGGTCGAACGGAACACCAATCGCAGAATTTCCGAGGCGGCGATGGTGACGATAGCGAGGTAGTCGGCTCGAAGGCGCAGAGTCGGTATACCGAGAACGAGAGCGAGCAACCCGGCAGCGGCAAGGCCGACCAGGATGCCCAGCCACAGTGGCTGCTCGTAGGTGATCGTGGTGATGCCGACGCCGTAGCCGCCGAGCAGTGCGAAGCCGATCTGGCCGAAGTTGAGCAGTCCGGCGTAGCCGAAATGCAGGTTCAGGCCGATCGCGAGCAGAGCGTAGAAGATGGCCGAGGGGCCGACCAGTTGAGCAAGCGAGATCTGAAGTGCGCCGATGATATCCATGTGGTGGTCACCCGATCCTTTGTCGCGAGCCGAGGATGCCCTGAGGACGGACGACGAGGATGAGAATCAAGACGAGCAACCCTCCGATGTATTTGAGGTCGGGATTGATGACCAACGTCGACCACTGCACGAGCAGGCCCACGATGACGCAACCGAGGAACGCGCCGTACGCCGTGCCGAGTCCTCCGAGCGTGATACCGGCGAACATCAGCAGCAGGAGCTTGAAGCCCATCTCCCATTGCACGCGACCGCCGAGTTCGGAGAGCCCGAACAGCACGCCGCCGAGGGCAGCCAGGCCGCCACCGAGGCACCAGACGAACGTCACGACGCGCTCGACGTTGATACCCGAGGACGCGGCGAGGTCCCGGTTGTCGGCTACCGCGCGCATGGCCTTGCCGATCTTGGTGCGCTGCAACATCAGTGCGACGCCGATCAGGACGACGACGCTGATGACGATGCAGGCCAGGTTCACGTTGGTGATCGAGAGCGGACCCCAGTCGTTCTCGGTCTGAGCCTGATAGTCGTCGAACGGTTCTGCACGATCGGAGAAGAAGATCAGGATCAGATATCTGAGCGCGATGGCGAGGCCGATGGTGACTACCAGCTGCGCGATCAGTCCGGTTCGACGCTTGCGAAGGGGGCGCCATATCAACGCATTGTTGAGCCAGCCGATCGCGACGCCGACGATGATCGCCAGGACGGTCGCGGGTATCAATTGGATGCCCATACTGACGTTGAAAATCCACGCGGACACCGCACCGAGGGTGACGAGTTCGCCGTGCGCGAAGTTCGTCAGACCCGTGGTACCGAAGATCAGGCTCAGGCCGACCGCGGCGAGCGCGATCACGAGACCGAAGCGGATTCCGTCGACGGTAGTGCGCACGAACTTCTCGTAGAAGGGGACGCTCGTCGCGGTTCTGGCCTCACCGAACGAAAATATGACGGTGTTCGAGCGCCCGGCCTGTACATCGCGCTGGACCTCGCCCTGCACGCTCACTCCGTCCGGGAGCGATTCCTGGTCGACCTGGAATGTGTATGTGCCGGGCGACAATTCGAGGGTCCATCGGCCGCCGGTTTCACTGGTGGTCCGAGCGACCTCGGTACCTGATGCATCGAGAGCCACGACATCGACGCCGACGAGGCGTTCGCCGCCGTTGTTGAGAGATCCTGCGACCCCGACAGCGTCCGCGGGTGGTGTCTGCTCGGCACTGGTTCCGGGAGCTGCCGGGGGAGTGGGGGTAGGTTCCTGGGCCAACGCCGGCGCACTGAACAGCAGCGCGGCAATCGAACTCAGAATGGCGAGTAGGAGTGTTCGCTGGAAGAGGCGAACGGCTGATCTTGCGCGCAACCTCGGCGGTTGCACCTTTCTGGTCCATCGAACATTTGGAGCCACGCACGTCCTCCGGACGGTTGTCGTTGTGTCACGGGTGTTGGGGATTTACTGCAATTGTCGGACTCTATCCGCTGGAACGACGCAAAATCGGCGACTGAGATTTCCGGAAAGTATCGGTTGTGTTTCGCGGTGCACAACTGCTCATCGTGAGTGCGATCGCGTGGTGGCCCGAGCATCCGGCTACGAGTTGTCGGACCCGCTCCCTAGACTGGTCAACCGTGAGCCCAGTAACCGATGCAAGTGCAGCGCCCGCAGCCCCGACCGACGCGAAAGCGGGCGGGCAACGCCCCACGTTGCTCCTCATCGACGGCCACTCGATGGCATTCCGTGCCTTCTTCGCGCTGCCTGCAGACAACTTCAAGACCACCAGTGGGCAATCCACCAATGCCGTGTACGGGTTCACGTCGATGTTGATCAATCTGCTTCGCGATGAGAAGCCGACGCACATCGCCGCGGCATTCGATGTCTCGCGCCAGACCTTCCGTGCCGAGCGTTTTCCCGAGTACAAGGCCAACCGCCACAAGACGCCCGACGAGTTCGCCGGCCAGGTCGACATCACCAAGGACGTACTCGGTGCCATGGGCATTCCGGTGATGGCGGAGGCGGGCTTCGAAGCGGACGACATCATCGCCACTCTGGTCACGCAGGCGGAGGCACTCGGGTACCGCGTTCTCGTGGTCACCGGCGATCGCGATGCGCTGCAGTTGGTAACCGACAACGTGACGGTGCTGTACCCGCGCAAGGGCGTCTCGGACCTCACGCGGTTCACCCCCGACGAGGTCGCCACCAAGTACGGGTTGACGCCGTCGCAGTATCCCGACTTCGCCGCCCTTCGTGGCGATCCGAGCGACAACCTTCCCGGGATTCCGGGTGTCGGTGAGAAGACGGCGACCAAGTGGATCATCGAATACGGGTCTCTCACTGCTCTTGTCGACAACGTGGACAAGGTCAAGGGCAAGGTGGGAGATGCGCTGCGCGCCAACCTGTCGAGTGTTGTGCTCAACCGGGAGCTCACCGAGATGGTGCGCGATGTGCCGTTGCCCTACACCCCCGATCAGCTCGAACTTGCTCCGTGGGATCGCGAGAAGATCCACGCCCTGTTCGACGATCTGGAATTCCGCATTCTGCGCGACAGACTGTTCGAGACACTCGCATCGGTCGAACCCGAAGCAGAAGAAGGCTTCGACGTGCGCGGTGGCATCGTCGCGCCGGGCGAACTCGCCGCGTGGCTGGAAGAACACACGTCCGACGGCCGGCGCAGCGGTCTGTCCGTCCTCGGACCGCGCAGGCCCTTCGACAGCGACGCGACATCGGTGGCGATCGCGGCGGCCGACGGAGAAGGCGCCTTCGTCACGACCACTGCTCTCGACGAATCCGACGAGCGTGCTCTCGCCGCCTGGCTCGCCGATTCGACGCAACCCAAGGCGCTGCACGAGGCCAAGTGGGCGCTGCATGCGGTTCGCGGGCGGGGCTGGACCCTGGGTGGTCTGACGACCGACACCGCTCTGGCCGCATACCTCGTTAGGCCCGGCCAGCGATCCTTCAATCTCGACGACCTCTCGCTGCGATACCTCAAGCGCGAGCTCCGGGTGGAGGATGCCGGCGAAGGTCAGATGTCTCTGCTCGATGCCGAGGACACTGCCGACGCGGCGTTCGCCGAGGGCGAGATCCTCAAAGCGCGGGCCGTCATCGACCTCGCCGATGCGCTGGACGCGGAACTCGCGGCCATCGAGTCGACCACGCTGCTCTCCGAGATGGAGCTGCCGCTGCTGACGGTATTGGCCGACGTCGAGGCAACGGGTATCGCCGTCGACGGCGATCACCTGCGATCGTTGCAGTCCGGGTTCGCCGCACAGGTCGACGAGGCCGCGAATTCTGCGTACGGGGTGATCGACAAGCAGATCAATCTCGGTTCGCCCAAGCAGCTGCAGGTGGTGTTGTTCGAGGAACTCGACATGCCCAAGACCAAGAAGACCAAGACCGGGTACACCACCGATGCCGATGCGCTGCAAGGGTTGTTCGAGAAGACGGAGCATCCGTTCCTGAAGTTTCTGCTCGATCATCGTGACGCGACACGAATGAAGGTGACGGTCGACGGCCTGCTCAAATCCGTTGCCGACGACGGCCGTATCCACACGACGTTCAATCAGACCGTCGCGGCCACCGGACGACTCTCGTCCACCGAGCCGAACCTGCAGAACATCCCGGTGCGCAACGAGGCCGGACGTCACATCCGTGACGGATTCGTCGTCGGGGCGGGCTACGACACTTTGCTGACGGCCGATTACAGCCAGATCGAAATGCGCATCATGGCGCACGTATCCGGCGACGAGGGTTTGATCGAGGCGTTCAACACCGGCGAGGACCTGCACAGTTTCGTCGGTGCCCGGGCGTTCGGCGTGCCGATCGAAGAGGTCACTCCCGAACTGCGTCGTAGGGTCAAAGCGATGTCCTACGGATTGGCGTACGGGCTCAGCGCATTCGGCCTCGCAGCGCAGCTCAAGATCTCCACCGACGAGGCGAAGCAGCAGATGGAGGCGTATTTCGCCCGGTTCGGCGGCGTCCGTGACTACCTGCGCAACGCCGTGGAGGAAGCACGCAAGGTGGGGTACACCTCCACGCTGTACGGCAGGCGTCGATACTTGCCCGACTTGAACAGCGACAACCGTCAGCGCCGCGAGGTTGCCGAGCGGGCCGCCCTGAACGCCCCGATCCAGGGCACCGCCGCCGACATCATCAAGGTTGCGATGATCGACGTGCATCGGTCGTTGGCCGACTCGACTCTGAAGTCGCGAATGTTGTTGCAGGTGCACGACGAACTGGTGCTCGAAGTCGTCGAATCCGAGCGCGAGGAAGTCGAGGCACTGGTGAGGAACAAGATGTCCTCGGCTATCGAGCTGTCGGTGCCTCTGGAAGTGTCGGTGGGCACCGGTCGTAGTTGGGACGCCGCCGCGCACTGATCGGGCTTCGCCCTCGTGAGTGTTTTGCGCGTTTGGAGGCACGCAAAACACTCACGAGGAATGCACTACTCCGCCGCGGGGGCCTGCTCGGCGATCTGCTGGCGTACGACGTCCATGTCCAGTGCCTTGATCTGCCCTACGAGGTCTTCGAGCGCCGGGGCGGGCAGTGCGCCGGGCTGTGCGTAGACGAGGATTCCCTCGCGGAATGCCATGATCGTGGGGATCGACTGGATCTGAGCCGCTGCAGCGAGGCCCTGCTCGGCCTCGGTGTCCACCTTGGCGTGTACGACGTCGGGGTGCGCATCGGACGACTTCTCGAAGGTCGGAGCGAACTGGCGGCACGGTCCGCACCAGGACGCCCAGAAATCGACCAACACCACGTCGTTGTTCGTCACGATCTCGTCGAAATTCTGCTGGGTCAAAGTCTGAGTGGCCACACGGTCCCTTTCGATTGATTGCGCTTCTGGTCGATCTCAACGCAGGTATCTGCCGGAATCATCCCGGCTGCGGTTATCAGGCGGGCTGGGGTGCGGCGCGGAACGTCCGGCGGTACGAGTTCGGCGTGGTGCATCGCAGCCGCACGAAGTGTTGCCGCAGGGCCGCGGCATTCCCGAAGCCGACCACCTCGGCGATCGAATCCATCGGCAGATCGGAGTTCTCCAGCAGCTGCTGCGCTGCCAGCACTCGTTGATCGTTCAGCCACCGCGCCGGCGTCGTTCCGGTCTCGGCCGCGAACTTGCGAGCGAAGGTACGCGGCGACATGTTCACCCGAGCCGCCAATCGGCCGATGGTGAGCTCGGAGTCGAGGTTCTCGGTCATCCAGTCCAGCAACGGTGCCAGTGTGTCGATGCGGGTGGCCGGTAGGGGACTGGTGACGAATTGTGCCTGGCCGCCATCCCGATGCGGCGGGACGACCATTCTGCGCGCGATCCCGTTGGCCACGACGCTGCCCTGGTACTTGCGCACGATGTGCAGGCACAGGTCGATTCCGGCTGCCGTGCCGGCACTGGTGAGCACGTTCCCCGCATCCACGTAGAGGACGTTCGGATCGACCTGTGCCAGAGGGTATTTCGCAGCCAGCGAGGCCGAATGGCGCCAATGCGTCGTGCACGGTCTGCCGTCGAGCAGCCCGGCCTTGCCGAGTACGAACGCGCCGTTGCACAGGCTGGCGACCAAGGCACCCCGGTCCACTGCTGCGCGAAGTTTGGCCAGTAAGGGTTCGATGGATGCGTCGTATTCCGTGCCGCACACGAAGCTGCCGTCGACCGCTGCTTCGGTGCCACCGGCGGGAATGATGATCAGGTCGGCGCTGTCGAGTCGGTCCAAATCGTGTGGCACGTCGATGGTGTATCCGACGCGGGTGCGGATCGGTTCGGGGACACCGGCGATCAGTGAGAAGTCGTAGGTGGGCAGACCCTCGTCCGAGCGGTCGAACCCGAACACCTCACACGCAACGCCCAACTCGAACTGTTCGGTCAACGGCATCAGTGCGACGACCACTCGTTTCAGCATGATGAAGAGTATGGCAGAAAGTCGTGGATATGTGGCGTTACTGCCACTCGTGCGCACTCGTCGCAGGTAGGACGCTGGTGACATGACAATTGTATTGGTAGTTGTGCTGTCGTTCCTGGCCATCGACTCCCTCGTGGTCGCAGGCTTCGCTCCCGATACTCATGCGGAGGTGACTCAGTTCGGTGATTACCGGTTCTGAGATACCGGGTCAGCCGATTCGCCACTCGCGTTTGCCCTCGCCGTCCCACCGGCGCAGCGCCACAGCGGACCCCACGAGATCGACCATGTCGGCCGAGAGCAGGCGCACCGCCGCCCCTGCCTCCTCGGGTGTCAGCCGTCGGGCCAACGTCACGTGTGGTGTCCATCGACCAGGATCGAGGTAATCGAGCGAATGCTCGCCCACGGCCTCGTGCATCCTGGCGTGCAAATCGAGCAACGCGGTCGACGGAACGACCAGCCGCGCCACAGTGATTTTCCGACCGCCGAACACGACGATCCCCCCGAGGCGAACCCCGAACGGATCGAAGCGGACCGCGTCGCCGTCGTCCACCGCGACAGGCATCGACGACGCCACGGCGACGGTGACGTGCGGGCGGTTCGACTCGCCGAGATGACGGTTCTGACTCGGGAGTCCTGCGCCGGACAGCGTCGCCCCCTCGCGGCGAACCGCTCTATCGAGGCCGGAGTCGAGTAGAAGTTCTGCGGACTGCACCATGGAGGCCATGATGTCGCAGACGGACGGACAGAACGCAACGACGCTACGGATCGGGGCCATGAACGGCGACGGCATCGGCCACGAGATCGTCCCCGCAACGATCCGGGTGGTCGACGCGGCACTGGCGGCCGCACGTGGACCGGCCGTCGACTGGGTGCACCTCCCTCTCGGGCGCAGCGCTATCGACGAGTACGGAACACCGGTGCCCGAGCACACGCTGGCGGAGTTGGGCGAGCTCGAATGTTGGATTCTGGGACCACACGACAGCGCGTCGTATCCGGAACCGTTCCGTTCGCAGCTGACGCCCGGCGGACGCATTCGCAAGACCTTCGATCTGTTCGCCAACATTCGGCCGGCGAAGGCCCTCACCGGTGTCCGGGCGGTGTCACCGAGGATGGATCTGGTGGTGGTTAGGGAGAACACCGAGGGCTTTTACGCCGATCGGAACATGTTCGTCGGAAGCGGAGAGTTCATGCCGACTCCCGACGTGGCGCTGGCGGTCGGAGTGTTCACCCGCCCAGCGTGCGAACGTATTGCCCGCGAGGCATTCTCGTTGGCAGATCGACGCCGCAGGAAGCTGACCATCGTGCACAAGACCAATGTGCTGGCCATGACGACCGGATTGTTCCGCGATGCGTGCCGCGCCGTGGGCGAGCAGTTCCCACACGTCGAGGTCACCGAGGAGCACGTCGATGCGCTCACCGCGCACCTGGTCCGACGCGGTCAGGACTACGACGTCATCGTGGCCGAGAACATGTTCGGAGACATCCTGTCGGATCTGACGGGCGAGCTGTCCGGATCCCTCGGCACGGCGCCGTCGATCAACTCCTCGCAGACTCGGGCGATGGCGCAGGCCTCGCACGGATCGGCCCCGGACATCGTAGGGAAGAACCGCGCCAATCCGACGGCGCTGTTTCTCTCTGCCGCGATGCTGCTCGAGTGGCTCGCCCCCCGGCATCGGGACGAACGGCTCGCCGCCGCAGCAGGCCGGATCCGACACGCCGTCGACGCCACCGTCGAATCCGGGGTCGCGACGGCCGATCTCGGTGGGCAGGCGTCGACCAGTGCATTCACCGAAACAGTCGAAGCCCGGGTGCACCGGCGCTGATCGACGGTCTTCGATCAGATCGGTTTGCGGCTGCTGAAGATCGCGGTACCGGGGAAGAGCTGTCCACGAAGCGGGCTCCACTGACCCCATTCGCGGTCGAGCCACTCCGGCCAGTCCGGCTCGACGATGTCGCGTACCTCGAGACCGGCGGCGACCAGTTCGCGAACGCGATCACCGATCGTGCGGTGATGCTCCACGTAATTCGGGGTCCCGTCGGCGTCGTACTCGACGTACGGGGTTCGATCGAAGTACGGAATGGTTGCGGTCAGCCCTCCGAGCCCTGGATCGTCGGGGAAGATCCAGCGCATCGGATGATTGACGGCGAACACCCAGATTCCGCCCGGCCGGAGTACTCGCGCCACCTCCTTCATCACGTTGGCCGAGTCCGCGACGAACGGAACCGCACCGAACGCCGAGCAGACGATGTCGAACCGCTCGTCGGCGAACGGCAACGATTCGGCACTGGCCTGCACCAACGGAACCGTCGACCCGCCCGCGGTCATGGCGTCGACGCCGCGCTGCAACATGCCCATCGAGATGTCGAGCCCGATCGCGCGTGCACCCTGTGCTCCGAGCCAGCGGGCGCATGGTGCGCTGCCGCAACCCACCTCGAGGACATCCTTGCCCACGACGTCGCCGAGCAGGTGCGCGTCGCCCTCGTGCAGTCCCTCCGGGCACCAGACGAATTCACCGGATTCGGACGAAGCTCCCAGGAACGCGCCGTGGGTACGGTGGTAGTTCTCGGCGTCCGAATCCCACCAGAGACGGCTGGCACGGTCGCTCTCGACCGAATCGATCCGGCGGCGGCCGGGAGTGGACGACGGAGTGGAAAGATCGGTCACACGCCGACTCTAACCGGGTTTGTGCTGGTACTACGGCATCGCGTACCCTGTTCAACGCGAGTGTGTTCATGCTGCGCCCAGGTCGGGTTCGCCCGGCGGCGGCGCATGCGGACCCGGCAACGGATCCGCCGAACATGTTCGTGCTGCACACGTTTCACCAAGTCCGACCGAACATCCATCAACCGATACCCAACCCGTCCGGAGCAACTCAACACATGCCCTCAACCACAACCTCACCGCAGGTAGCCGTCAACGATATCGGCTCCGCAGAGGATTTTCTCGCCGCCATCGACGCCACGATCAAGTACTTCAACGATGGTGACATCGTCGAGGGCACCATCGTCAAGGTCGATCGTGACGAGGTTCTACTCGACATCGGTTACAAGACCGAAGGCGTTATTCCTTCCCGCGAGCTCTCCATCAAGCACGACGTCGACCCCAACGAGGTCGTCTCCGTGGGAGATGAGATCGAAGCACTCGTCCTCACCAAGGAGGACAAGGAAGGCCGTCTGATCCTGTCCAAGAAGCGAGCTCAGTACGAGCGCGCTTGGGGCACGATCGAGGAGCTCAAGGAGAAGGACGAGGCCGTCAAGGGCACCGTCATCGAGGTCGTCAAGGGTGGACTCATCCTCGACATCGGTCTCCGTGGCTTCCTCCCCGCCTCGCTCGTCGAGATGCGTCGCGTTCGCGACCTCCAGCCGTACGTCGGCAAGGAGATCGAGGCCAAGATCATCGAGCTCGACAAGAACCGCAACAACGTGGTCCTGTCGCGTCGCGCATGGCTCGAGCAGACCCAGTCCGAGGTCCGCAGCGAGTTCCTGCACCAGCTCCAGAAGGGCCAGGTCCGCAAGGGCGTCGTGTCCTCCATCGTCAACTTCGGTGCCTTCGTGGACCTCGGTGGCGTCGACGGACTCGTGCACGTCTCCGAGCTGTCCTGGAAGCACATCGATCACCCGTCCGAGGTTGTCGAGGTCGGCACCGAGGTCACCGTCGAGGTTCTCGACGTCGACCTGGACCGCGAGCGTGTTTCCCTGTCGCTCAAGGCAACTCAGGAAGATCCGTGGCGTCAGTTCGCTCGCACCCACGCGATCGGCCAGATCGTGCCCGGCAAGGTCACCAAGCTGGTTCCCTTCGGTGCATTCGTGCGCGTCGAAGAGGGCATCGAGGGCCTCGTGCACATCTCCGAGCTGGCCGAGCGCCACGTGGAGGTTCCGGACCAGGTCGTGGGTGTCGGCGACGACGCACTCGTCAAGGTCATCGACATCGATCTCGAGCGTCGCCGGATTTCGTTGAGCCTCAAGCAGGCCAACGAGGACTACGCAGAAGAGTTCGATCCGTCCAAGTACGGCATGGCCGACTCGTACGACGAGGGTGGCAACTACATCTTCCCCGAGGGCTTCGACTCCGAGACCAACGAATGGCTCGAAGGTTACGAGAAGCAGCGTGAAGAGTGGGAAGGCCGCTACGCCGAGGCAGAGCGTCGCCACAAGATGCACACTGCTCAGATGGAGAAGACGGCCAAGGACGAAGCTGCCGAAGCCGCCAACACCAACTACTCCTCCGAGTCGGGTCAGGCCCCCGCCGATGCAGAAGGCGACGCTCCCGCAGCGTCGGCTCCGGCTTCGACCGGTGGATCGCTGGCCAGCGATGCGCAGCTCGCTGCACTTCGCGAGAAGCTGTCGGGCAACGCCTGATAGAAGTAGTCCACCCGTGAGGGTGTGACACCGAGCCCCGGTTCTCCTGGTGAGAACCGGGGCTTTCTCGTTCGAACCCCGCAAGCAGAAGTCCTGCCGAAACGACAATGGACCCGGTTCTGGTGAACCGGGCCCAAGGTGGAGGGGGAGTGCGAACTACGCGGCAGTGGCTGGACTCCACTGGCCGACGCTCGCTGTGCGCTTGCGCATGGTGGCGAAGCTGTGGCGGGCGGGGGTGATGAGGTTCGTGAACCAGTTACGCCGGTGGTCGGCCAACGCCGAGGCAACTTCCGGGATGAGAATGCAGTGAACGCCTGCATCCATGCCAAGGCGGTGCCGACCCGGTTGGATCTGATTGCTTCGCATGGGTGTCCTTTTCAATAGCAGTGGGTCGGCACATCGAGGTCGCGTTCGTCGAAGATAACCGACACGCCTACGAAACCGGTGCATTTGAGGCTGGTGTGCTTCGGCGTGTTCGAGTGTCAGACTGGGGGCATGCTGAGACTGGGACTGACCGGTGGAATTGGTGCCGGAAAATCGACCGTTGCGAAGGTGCTGACCGAACTCGGGGGAGTTCTCGTCGACTCCGATGTGCTCGCCCGTGAGGTTGTGGAGCCGGGAACACCTGGGCTGCAACAACTGACAGAGACCTTCGGTGCCGACATTCTTGCGTCCGACGGTTCACTCGACCGTCCGGCATTGGCAGCCAAGGCATTCGGCGACGAGGAATCACGCAAGAAACTCAACGCCATCGTCCATCCGTTGGTCGGTAGGCGTACGGCCGAGATCATCGACGGAGCGAATCCGGATTCCGTTGTGGTGCAGGATATTCCGCTCCTCGTCGAAGGGTCGATGGGTCCGTTCTTCCACCTGGTGGTCATCGTGTGGGTCGACGCCGAGGAACGAGTACGCCGACTCACCGGCCAACGAGGCATGCCCGAGGCCGACGCACGCGCGCGTATAGCCGCACAGGCAACCGACGACGCACGGCGAGCTGCGGCAGACGTGTGGATCGACAACACCGGTGCGCCCGGCAGCGTCGACGACGGAGTCCGAGCGTTGTGGAACGACCGTCTGATTCCCTTCGAGCGCAACATCAGAGAGGGCGTAATCGCCCGCACGCATCCGGAACTGGTGACGGCCGATCCGGCCTGGGAATCGCAGGCCCGACGCATCGTCGCCCGACTGGCCCTTGCCTGCGGCGACAAAGCCGTTCGGATCGATCATGTCGGATCGACCGCAGTGCCCGGCCTCGACGCCAAGGACGTCATCGACATTCAGATCACGGTGCGGGCACTCGACGACGCCGATGCCGTCGCCGAACAGCTGCGGTCAGCAGGGTTCCCTCGCAGGGAGGCCAGCAATTTCGATGACCCGAAGCCTGCGTACGGAATCGGCGGGGAGGCCGATCCGGCCGTGTGGTCCAAGCGCTTTCACGGCAGTGCAGATCCGGGTCGGCCGGCGAACGTCCACATTCGGGTCGACGGCTGGCCGAATCAGAAATTTGCGCTGCTGTTCCGTGATTGGTTGCGCGCGGACGCAGGTGTAGCGACGGAGTATGCGGGAATCAAGCGACGCGCCACCGAGGCCGCTGCCGGAATCACCGATTTTCGATCGGCGATCGAGGCGTACGAGAATGCGAAAGCCCCATGGTTCGACGTGGCATACCGCCGGGCCTGGCAGTGGGCGGAGCAGACCGACTGGACCGCCTGAATCAGGACGGCTTACCGTTCCACTCGGTCGGCATGCCGATCGACGCGAGCCACGCGTTCAGGTCGTAGTCATGTCGCGTCAGCCCCTCGATGGCCGTGATCGATCTGGCCAGTGCGAGCTCGGCCGTCGGTGTGTCCAGATGCTGTGCAACCCGAGCGTCGAACAGTTCGTCGACGTCGAGCAGGTCGTAATCGCGGCCGGTACGGACACTGAGGTCGAGATAGTGGTCGACGGACGTCCATCGGGTGGTTCCCGCCGTGTACTCGCCGATGTCGACGTAGTAGTCCTGATCGCGGGCGTGCGCGGGCAGGTAGTGGAACACCGACGCCCGGAGCCCGAGCGCAGGCAGCAACCAGGACTCCAGGTAGTCGAAGTGGGCGTGATCCGAGGGACGGGCCATGTACAGCCCCCACGGCTCGACGCGGTATTCGTCGACGACGCGCACGAACCCCTTGGGATCGACGTTCGTCTTGGCGACAAGGTCGAACGTCTCGTGCTTGGGGGCATGAACGTCGGTGTGTGCACCGGCTGACGTGTGGGCGACCATGCCTGTAGAAGTTACCGGGAACCGACCGTCGAGGTCGGTCCGACGGAACTTGTCGGTGGTCGCGTCTACGCTTGTGAAATGGCGTTTGCATCCGAACATCCCGTTGTCGCGCACTCCGAACATCGTCCGGTGGGCGCGATCGAGCGCACCGGTCCGGCGTTCGAGGTCGTCAGCGAACACACACCGGCGGGAGATCAGCCGACCGCGATCGCGGAGCTCGAACGACGGATCAGGGCCGACGAGAAAGACATCGTCCTGCTCGGTGCCACGGGTACCGGCAAGTCGGCCACCACTGCCTGGCTCATCGAGAAGCTGCAGCGCCCCACCCTGGTGATGGCACCGAACAAGACTCTGGCGGCGCAGTTGGCGAACGAGCTGCGAGACATGTTGCCCAACAACGCAGTCGAGTACTTCGTGTCGTACTACGACTACTACCAACCCGAGGCGTACATCGCGCAGACCGACACGTACATCGAGAAGGACTCCTCCGTCAACGACGACGTCGAGCGGCTGCGGCACTCGGCGACGGCATCCCTGCTCTCGAGACGCGACGTGGTCGTGGTGGCCTCGGTGTCGTGCATCTACGGTCTCGGAACCCCGCAGTCGTACGTGGATCGTTCGATCGAGCTGGAGGTCAACGTCGAAGTGCAGCGCGACGCGCTGCTTCGGCTGCTGGTGGACGTGCAGTACACCCGCAACGACATGGCCTTCACCCGCGGGTCGTTCCGGGTTCGCGGCGACACCGTCGAAATCATTCCGTCCTACGAGGAACTGGCGATTCGCATCGAGTTCTTCGGCGACGAGATCGAGGCGCTGTACTACCTCCATCCGCTCACCGGAGACATCGTCCGCAAGGTCGACGCGGTTCGCATCTTCCCTGCCACGCACTACGTGGCTGGTCCCGAGCGGATGGAGCGAGCAGTCAAGGACATCGAGGCCGAGCTCGAAGCACGTCTCGCCGAACTGGAGGGCAAAGGAAAGCTGCTCGAGGCGCAACGACTCCGGATGCGGACGCAGTACGACCTGGAGATGATCAAGCAGGTCGGGTTCTGCTCGGGAATCGAGAACTACTCGCGGCACATCGACGGTCGTGGTGCAGGTACCGCGCCCGCCACGTTGATCGACTACTTTCCCGAGGACTTTCTGCTCGTCATCGACGAGTCGCACGTGACCGTGCCGCAGATCGGTGCCATGTACGAGGGGGACATGTCGCGCAAACGCAACCTCGTCGACTTCGGGTTCCGGTTGCCGTCCGCGACCGACAACCGACCTCTGACGTGGGAGGAATTCACTCAGCGGATCGGCCAGACGGTGTACCTCTCGGCAACGCCAGGAAAGTACGAGTTGGGCCAGACCGGAGGCGAGTTCGTCGAGCAGGTCATCCGACCCACCGGACTCGTCGACCCCCAGGTCGTCATCAAACCCACCAAGGGGCAGATCGACGACCTCGTGCACCAGATTCGTGAGCGTGCCGAGAAGGACGAGCGAGTACTGGTGACCACCTTGACCAAGAAGATGTCGGAGGACCTCACCGACTATCTGCTCGAACTGGGCATTCGCGTTCGCTACCTGCACTCCGACATCGACACGCTCCGCCGCGTCGAGCTGCTGCGCCAACTCCGGTTGGGCGAGTACGACGTGCTGGTGGGCATCAACCTGCTCAGGGAGGGTCTCGACCTTCCCGAGGTCTCGCTCGTCGCCATCCTCGACGCCGACAAGGAGGGCTTCCTACGCAGCGGCACCAGCCTCATCCAGACCATCGGTCGTGCGGCCCGAAATGTGTCCGGCGAAGTGCACATGTATGCCGACAAGATGACCGACTCGATGACCTACGCGATCGAGGAAACCGAGCGTCGGCGCGAGAAGCAGATCGCGTACAACAAGGAGCGCGGAGTCGACCCGCAGCCGCTGCGCAAGAAGATCGCCGACATCCTCGACCAGGTGTATCAAGAGGCTGAGGACACCGACTCGGTCGTCGAGGTGGGTGGTTCCGGTCGCAACGCGAGCCGTGGACGACGAGCACAGGGCGAAGCAGGTAGATCGGTGAGCTCCGGGGTGTACGAGGGCCAGGATGTCTCGTCCATGCCACGAGCCGAACTGGCCGATCTGATCAAGAACATGACCGACCAGATGATGAACGCGGCACGCGAGCTGAAGTTCGAGCTCGCAGGCCGACTGCGTGACGAGATCCAGGACTTGAAGAAGGAGCTTCGTGGGATGGATGCGGCCGGCTTGAAATAGGACAGGCTCGAGTTCGCTACGGTTCAGTGATGGACGCAACCACTGCCGGCCGAACCTCTCGCGCTCTCGAACTCATTCATTCGATGACCTACTTCCTTCCGGAGACGCAGGAAGCTCTCGTCGCCGCCGGGTTGCCGCCCAGGGCCTGCTATTTCGCAGGCCGCGCAGCGCCCTTGGGGCGAGTCGGTGCCGGTGTCGTCACCGCCACCTTCTACAACTTCAATCGAGAACTGGTGGAACCGCTCATCCCAGCCGCCTGGGACATCGCGTCACCCGACGAGATCATGGCTGTCCGCTACGCCACTCTCGACGTCGCTTTCGCTCGACTGCTCGGCACCGAGGTTCTGACGTCTGCCGACATGGCAGAGGCGGCAGATCTCGCATCGATCGCTGCCCGCGGTATCCCCGGTGACGACGGCCGCCCGTTGTACGCCGCGTATGCCGAGCTCGACTGGCCGACCGCACCGCACCTGGTGCTGTGGCACGCCCTGACACTGATTCGCGAATACCGCGGCGACGGTCACATTGCTGCGCTGCAGACGGCGGGCCTCAACGGTCTCGAAGCACTCATCACGCACACCGCCACCGGGTACGGGTTCGAGAAGGAGTTCGCGCGTAAGCGTCGCGGCTGGTCGACGGAGCAGTGGGACGGAGCGGTGGCCTCGCTGGCCGACCGAGAGTTGCTCACCTCCGACGGTTCGCTGACTCAGGACGGCGAAGATCTCCGCACGCTGGTCGAGGACATCACCAACGACCTCGCCGTGGTGCCATGGGCCGCCCTCGGCGAAGACGGTGCCGCGCGGCTGGTCTCGCTCGCGACGCCGTGGCGCGAATCCATCGTCGGCCAGGGCGTCATTCCCGCCGGCGTCTTCGGACCCGCGATCACCAAGAAGTAGACCAGCTCAGCTGGTGATGTCCTTGGTGCCGAAGCGTCGCCATGCGATCAACCCGAACACCGCCGCGTAGGTGACGGCCGAGAACGAGCCGACCACCATGTCGTTCCAATCGATGCTCGTCCCGAAAGCGTCGATCCACGAATTCGCGTAGTGCCCGGGCAGGTAGTTGCGGAGCGATCCGAGCGCCGTGATCTGATCGAGAATCTGCATCAGAATCGACGTCATCACCGCGCCGCCGACGGCCCCGAGAGGGGCGTCGGTGAGCACCGACAACAACATCGCCAGTCCGGCGACCCACAGCAGGTTGATGCCGATGTAGGCCACTGCGATCAGCAGCCGCACCAGGGAGGTTCCGTACGACAATCCCTCACCCAGTGGGGTGATCAGCGATTCCGCGCCGTACATCACGGTGCCGATCAGGAGTGACACTCCGACGAGCACCACGATCGCCGCACTGGACAGGGTGGCCGAGACCAGCGCTTTCTGCGTCAGCAGTCGACTCCGGGGCACGGGAATGGCAAGCAGATACCGCAGGCTCGACCACGAGGCTTCGCTTGCCACCGAGTCGCCGAAGAACAGGGCCACCACCACGATCAGCAGAAATCCCACCGACATGAACAGCGCGAAGACCGTGAAGTTCATGCCACCGCGAGTGCCGAGTTCGATGAGCCCGCCGGCATCGGAGTCCGCACTCGAGCTGCCGACGGTGAACGCGATGGCCAGGATCACCGGAAGCAGGGCCAGGAAACCGATGGCCAGCTGAGTGCGGCGGCGGCCCAGCTGCCTGCGCAGCTCGGTACGAAACGGCAAGGTGCGCCCGCCGCTGTAGCCGGCCGCGCGCCCGTCTGCGTGCGTGGTGGTCATGAGCGTTCCTTGCTGGTGTCGGGCTCTCGAATCACAGAGCCCGGGTTGTCTCGGTGGACGAGGTCGAGGAATACGTCCTCGAGGCGGGTCGATTGCGAGAAGCCACGCACCGAGACGCCCGCGGTGACGAGTTCTCTGATGACGACGGCGGAGTCCGCGTCGGTCAGGTCCACGGTCACCGTGCTGTCGTCGACGACGACGGCACCGTCGTGGCCCGCAGCATCGAGCACCGACTGCGCGCGCGTGGCGTCGTCGACCCTGATCTCCGTCTGCCCGCCCGCCGCGGTCAATTCACGGACGGTGCCCGAGCTGATCACCGAACCGCGGTTCATGACGACCACGTGGGTGCAGGTCTGCTCCACTTCGGCGAGGAGATGGCTCGACACCAACACCGTTCGCCCGGTCTTCGCGTAGTTGATCAGGACGTCGCGCATGGTCCTGATCTGCGGTGGGTCGAGTCCATTGGTCGGTTCGTCGAGGACCATCAGATCCGGCAACCCGAGCATGGCCTGGGCGATGGCGAGCCGCTGCCGCATTCCTTGGCTGTACGACTTGACCTTGCGTTCGATCGCGGTGCCGAGGTCGGCGATGTCGAGGGCTTCCTCGAGATGAGCGTCTTCGATCGGTCGACCCGTCGCCTCCCAGTACAACCGAAGATTCTGCGTTCCTGTCAGGTGCGGAAGAAAGCCGGATCCCTCGACGAACGATCCCAGCCTGGACAGCACCGGGGCACCCGGCGTCACCTTGTGACCGAATACGCGGATGTCACCGCCGGTAGGAGTGATCAGGCCCATCAGCATGCGCAGCGTCGTGGTCTTTCCTGCACCGTTGGGCCCGAGCAGACCCAGAACCTGGCCCTGCTTCACCTCGAAGCTGACGCCGTCGACGGCACGGAAGCCGTTGGAGTACGTCTTGGCCAGATCGGTGATCACCAGGGGAGTGTCGATCAGGTCCTCGTCGACCTCGGCGACAGTGCGGCGCCTGGTCCGAAGGACTCCGGCAGCGATGGCGCATCCGACAACCAGTACGACGACTCCGATGCCGATCAGTGGTGCCACCGGCACGGTGCTGTTCGAACTCGCCACGGCAGGGACTGTCGGCACGGCGATGGTGTTGTCGGTCATGGCCACGCTGAAGCGAGCGGGTTCGAGTGGAACGGCGTATGCCTGATCGGTCGTGGAGATACTCAGTTCCAGACGATGACCCTGCTGGATGGTGTAGCTGATGCCGGGAAGTGCGACGGTGACGTCGACCGGATCGATGCCGCCGGTGTCGGGCAGGCGGATCGCCGACACCGCGCCGCCCGGAAGTGTTCTGGTGCCGTTCGGTGCGACGTCGTAGAGCTTGGCGAACAGCACTGCTTCACCCGGCGCAGCCAGTGACGCCACGCGCAGATTCACCCGAGGGGCTCCGGTGATCGTCACGGACGAGTCGACAGGATCGCTGGTGAACGTCGCCGACTGGCCCGGCAGGTCCGCAGTCAGTGCGGCACCGGCTCCGGTGGATCCCAGCGCCCCGAGCACCGAACCCAGACCTGGCACCGACGAGATCGCCGACGGCGACGCTCCGGGTGGGCGGATGATCGACTGGTTCTCGGTAGCGGGAGTGAATGTCACCGCTTCGGTTCGTGTCGGATCGGAATCGGGGGTCAGGCCGGGATACTCGGGAGCCGTCATGCGCCGGTTGCGGTCGCCGCCGCGCTCGTCGACTGCACGCTGAGTGGAGTAGACGAACGGCTCACTTCCGGTGTCGGAACCAGGGCCACGCAAGGTCTTGTCGAAGAAGTCGGCGATGGCTCGGTCGCTGGCACCGTTCGTTCCACCGGCGTCATGGCCGCCGTCGAACCACCGCACCGTGACGTTCCCGCCGGCCGCCGCGATCTGACGAGCCGTCGCGTCGGCCTGATCCAGACCGAACAACGTGTCCTGTGTGCCCTGGACGAGCAGAGTCGGTGCGGTGATGTTCGACGCCACCGCGACGGGCGAGTGGGCGGTCAACAGATCGAGAAGCTGTTGGCTGGGGATTCCGGTGACGGCGGATTGTGTGTAGGCGTCGCAGAATTCGGGTGCGAACCGACCGCAGGCGGACGAGTCGTCGGTGCTCTCGGAATTTGCGGTGTCGTCGTCTGCGGATCGGTCGGACGGTGCGCTCGATGCACCCACTCCGAAGAACACTCCCGCCCAGCCGCGCTTGAGCACGCCGCGTCCGCCGTATTGTGCTGCTGCGGGGGTCACGGTGTCGCCGAGGGCTTCTCGACTCGCGGCGGTGGTGACGCCGTAGTTGGGAAACAGGGCCTGACCCAGGTCGTTCCAGGTGATCGCTGCGGCGATCGAATCGATTCGGGGATCGGTGCCGCCTGCGCTCAGTGCCAGTGCGCCGCCGTACGATCCGCCGGCAACGCCGACGTGCGGATCGCCGGGAGCGTCGAGTTCCACTTCCGGTTGTTCGGCCAGCCAGTCGATGAGACCACGCGCGTCGGCGACCTCACGATCGGGGTCGTTCAGGGAGATCGAACCTGTGCTGTCGCCGAACCCACGTGCGCTGTAGGCGAGCACGGTGTACCCGCGAGACGCGAGGTCACGTGCTTCACCGTCGACCGAGTCCTTGCTGCCGCCGAAGCCGTGGGCGAGCAGAACTGTCGGGGCGGGGGTGACGGCGGGGGCATAGAGCCGAGCATCGATGTCGACGGTGCCCGTCGACCCGGGGCTGTCGGGTAGCGTTATGCGCGCGTCACGCGTGGTTGTGTCGGCACTCGAATCCTGGGGGAGGAATGCGAATGCGAGTGCGGCTACCGCCAGAACAGCAATCACGGCGGCACCGACAGTGATGGCCCGTCTCGACAGTGGCGGGCGGGGAATCGGCATGCAAACCAATGTATGTGAGTGGCGCGGATCGTGTTGTTCCCCAAGTTCACGTGCCGATCGGCCGGTTCCGGCTAATGTCAGCGCATCAGTCCCCGGACCACGTCTTTCGGTCCTGTGACTTGCACCAATCGAGATCGACCAGAAGTGTCACATCTGTGTGTGACCGACAAATGGAGGAATGAATGAGCGCCTACCGCACCGTCGTCGTCGGGACCGATGGCTCCGAATCGTCACTGCGGGCAGTGGAGAAGGCCGCGGCACTCGCGGGAGACGCCGACGCCACCTTGGTGATCGCCTGCGCGTACTACCCGGCCGATCCGAAGGACACGTCCGCTGCCGCCGACGCATTGCGCGAGGACGCCTACCAGATCACCGGATCGGCACCGACGCGCGAGATTCTGCGTACGGCGCGCGAGCACGCCACCAAGGCCGGCGCGAAGAACATCGAGGAGAAGGCGATCGTCGGTGCGCCCGTCGAGTCCCTGCTGGCACTGGTGGACGAGGTCAAGGGCGATCTGCTCGTCGTCGGCAACCGAGGCCTGAACTCGCTGACCGGTCGCCTGCTGGGATCGGTTCCGTCCGATGCCGCTCGCAAGTCCACCTGCGATGTTCTGATCGTGCACACCGTCCGCTGATTTCCCTGCACACACGAACGGCCCGCTCCATCGAATCGATCGAGCGGGCCGTTCGTGTGTGCGTGGTTCGTCAGGCCTCCGGCTCGAACGGCTGCAACGCCGAGAGCTCTCGGGGCAGTGCGTCGACGTGCACCACTCCAAGTCGCTGCGTGGCTCGGGTGAGCGCCACGTAGAGGTCGTTCATGCCCTTGACCGACTCGGCCACGATGGCACCCGGTTCGACGATCAGGACCGAGTCGAATTCGAGGCCCTTCGCGTCCTTCACGGTCGATACGGTCACCGACTCCGCTGCCAGATGACGGAATTGCTCGACGTGACCGGCCGGAACCAGCACGGCGCTCAGACCGGGACGCGGATGATCGGCCACGCGCTTCTCGACCGTGGTCACCAGATCTGCGGCTGCCACCTGTTGGGCCCACGGCTGTACGCCGGTGCTGCGAATGGACCGTGGTTCGGCCTGCTCGGGGTCGATCGCTGCCAACACGTCGTGCGCCACCGTCATGATCTCCGACGGTGTTCGATAGTTGACCGTCAACTCGGTTCGCTTCCAGCGCTTGGCCACATAGGGTTCGAGAACCGAACCCCACGACGAGGTTCCCGCTGGGTCGCCGGTCTGCGCCGTATCGCCCACCAGAGTCATCCATCGATTCGGTATGCGCCGCATGACCATTCGCCACGCCATGGCCGAGAGTTCCTGCGCCTCGTCGACGATCACGTGCCCGTAGGTCCAGGTTCGGTCACCGGCAGCACGTTCGGCCGTGGTGAGACGTTGCCCCGAATTCTGCCGTCGCGCAAGCTGATCGGCATCGATGAGGTCGTAGGCCATCAGGATCTCCGGGTCGAGCTCGTCCTCGAGATCCTGTGGTGCCGAACCGGTCAGAATGTCCAATGCGCCCTGGGCGTCGGCAATCTGGCTGCGCCACTGACGTTGTGCCTGTTCACGTTCGGCGGCGTCGTCCACGCCGAGCAGTTCGGCCAGTTCGTCGAGCAGGGGAGCGTCGGCGGAGGAGAAACCGTAGCCCCGACGAACGAGAGACTCGCGCTCCGCTTCGTCCAGTCCCGGTGCCGCCGAGGCGATCTTCTCCGACGACGTGAACAGGTCGTGTAGAACTTGCTGGGGCGACAGATCCGGCCACAGCTCGTCGACGGCGGCCATGACGTCCTGGTCTTCACGCATCTCGTCGCGCATGTCCGCGATGTCGTCTGCACTGAGCAAGCTGGACCCGTCGACGACGTTCTGCCCCAGTTTCGCCGCCAGTTGGTTCGCCAATTGGTCGAGGACCGAGGACACGAACAACGGCCGAGCCAGGTTGTGCGGTCGCCGCGACGAGCGAGCGCGCCCGCGAGCCCGAGTGACGATCTTGCGGTCGAGCGTGATGTCGTAGGTGTCGAACTTCAGGCGGCGCGGCTGGGCGGGAACTTCCTGGCGGTCGCGGACCGCCTGGGTCAGCACCTCGACCATGGACAGTCTGCCCTTGACCTCTGTTGCCAGGGCGGAATCCTCGCGTTGCGCACGGACCCCCGGGTAGAGGTCGCCGATCGTGGACAGCAGTACGCCGGTCTCGCCCAACGAGGGAAGCACCTGGCCGATGTAGTCGAGGAACGTGGCGTTGGGTCCGATGATCAGGACGCCGCTCTTACCGAGTTGTTGCCGGTAGGTGTAGAGCAGATACGCGGCACGGTGCAGTGCGACGGCGGTCTTGCCCGTGCCCGGCCCGCCCTGAACGACCAGAACGCTGCGGTGTTGCGACCGAATGATTGCGTCCTGTTCACTTTGGATCGTCTCGACGATGTCGTTCATCTGACCGGTACGCGCGGCATCGAGCGCCGAAAGCAGTGCGCCTTCACTGGCGACACCGCCTGCCACGGCAGCATCGCTGGACGATCGAGCGGAGTTCAGATCGAGGAACTCGTCCGCGATCGATGTCACTCGACGGCCACGGGTGCGAATGTGTCTGCGCCGCAACACATTTTCGGGTGCGGCCGGTGTCGCCAGGTAGAACGGCCGGGCCATCGGCGCACGCCAGTCCAGCAGCAGCGTTTCGTAGTCGTTCTTGTCGTCGAGAATTCCGACGCGTCCGATGTATCGCTCGGGCCGGTCGTCGACTTTGGGGTCGAGCGAATCAGGATCGAGGTCGATTCGTCCGAAGCACAGTCCGTTCTCTGCCGCGTCGTACTTGGCAATGTCCTCGGTGTACATCTGGTTGAACGATTCGCGCTCGCTGCGGGCCTGCGGGGTTCCGCCGGTCTCCAACAGCACTGTGCGCAATCGAGTTGCCGCGTATTCGCGTAGCGCGTCGAGTTGGGTGTACAGCCGCGTCAGATGCGCCTGCTCGAAGTCTTCTTCGATCGGCACATCGGAATCGCTCGATGTGTGGCCGTCGTCCGGCAAAGGGTCTCCTCGGGAGTTCGGCCGAGGCGAAGATATCGCCTCGAAATCAGCCAGAGCAGTCTACGCCGCACAACGGCCCTGCCGCAGAACCGCAGTTCCGGGACAGGGCCGTGTACGCGAACGTCGCTGTGCTGTTGCTCGCGGAGAGAGCTACTTCGTGTACTGCTGCAGCTTCTTGTCCAAGTTCTTCTGAGCCTTGGCAACTCGCTTCTCGAGCTTGGCGCGAGCCTGCTCGGTCACCTTCTCGAGTTCCTTGCTCTGCTTCTCGGCGCGCTTGCGGGCGCGCGTGCTCAGCGTCTCGACGCGGTCCGACGCGAGGTCTGCCCACGTGACCCCACGCTTCTGAGCCTCCTCGGCCAGGACCGAGCCCTTCTCGGAAGCGAGATCGGCGAGCTTGGACGCCCGCTTCTGCGCGACATCGGCCAGTTCGACACGGCGATCTGCAGCGACGTCGACGAGCTTGGACCCGCGCTTCTGCGCGAGCTCGGCCAAATCGGATCCGCGGTGCGCTGCCTTGTCGGCCAGCTTGGAGCCGCGCTTCTGAGCCTCTTCGGCCAGGTCGCTGCCGCGATCGGCGGCGAGTTCGGCGAGCTTGGAGCCGCGCTTCTGCGCTTCCTCGGCCAGCACGGAGCCCTTGTCGGCCGCGATGTGAGCCCAGCGGTTCAGGGCCGGCTGAGCGACCTCGGCCAGTTCCGATCCCTTGTCGGTGGCGATGTCGGCCAGCTTGGCGAGCTTGGGCTGTGCGGCATCGGCAAGCTTGGCCAACTTGGGCTGGGCCGCGTCGGCGAGATCGGCGCTACGGCTCGCGGCGATGGCTGCGATCTCCTTCACTCGCTCTCCGGTGTCGTGGGTGGAGTGTCCGGGCAGTGCCGAGACGACGCTCTCCTGCGCGCGGCGGGCCGCCCGCTTGCTGCGCCACGCGACGGACGGCTTGCCCTCGGTGTCGACGGCCGCGATGAGCAGACCGCCGAGGAGGCTCAGGTTCTTGAAGAAGTGGATGCGCTGCGCAGCCTTGGTTTCCGGATCGGTTTCGTTCCAGAAGGCGTGACCGGCGAGCGTCGTCGGAACGAGACTTCCGGCGAGTGCGAGCGAGGCGATGCGCGGTGCCTTGCCGGTGGCCAGCAGAATGCCGCCCGCGACCTGGATGCCGCCGTTGATGCGGACCAGCGTCTCCGGGTCGTTCGGAACGTTCGCGGTGACGTCGTTGGGGAGGACGTCCTTGCCCTGCTCGATCAGCGGAGTGGCAACCTTCGCTTTGCCGGTGGGGTTACGGAGTGCGTCGACGCCCCCTGCGATGAAAATCGTAGACATCAACGGACGGGCGATACGGCGGACCAGCATTGACAGCCTCCTGCATAGTTTCTCGTGTCTCGGCGGTAAAACCTGGGACGGGCCGGCAGGCGGAAAACCTACCGGTGGACGTCCTTTTGTCACCCTATTCATACCCCGGGATCGACGGTCTCAAGCACGCCGATCTTCACCAACCCCGTTCGCGCCATTCGGCCAGGTGAGGGCGCTCGGCTCCGAGTGTGGTGTCCTTCCCGTGGCCGGGATAGACGATCGTGTCGTCGTCGTATCGGTCGAACAGCTTTTCGGTCACGTCGTCGAGGAGGCGATCGAAATCCTCGGGGCTTCCCGTCTTGCCGACGCCACCGGGGAACAGGGAATCGCCGGTGAAGAGATGGGTTCGCGTGCCGTCCGCGTCGGTCAGTGCGAGCGCGATCGAGCCGGGGGTGTGCCCGGTCAGGTGCACCACATCGAGGGTGAGTTCGCCCACCGACACCGTGTCCCGATCGGCCAGCAGGCGATCGGGGGCCACCGGCAGCGGCGCGGCATCGAGTTCGTGGGCGGCAGTCGGCGAGTCGGTGCCGCGAGCTATGTCTGCCAGTGCCTGCCAATGGTCGGCGTGCTGATGTGTCGTCACGATGAGCGAGAGCGTCGGGGCGTTCTCGTCGATGAGCGACGAGATGCGCTCGGCCTCGTTGGCGGCGTCGATCAGCAAGGAGTGGCCGGTTGCGGAACAGACAACCAGGTAGGTGTTGTTGTCCATGGGGCCGACAGACATCTTCGTGATCGTGGCTCCGGGAACGGTCCGCCGCTGAGGCTGCGAACCTTGCGCGACGACGCCGGTGTAGTTGTCGTCGATGACCATGAGGTGCTCGTCCATTTCGAGGACGCTACCGTCGGCAGCGGCACGAGGGGCGGCGGGGTAGCGCACGTGGAAAAGTCTGTCGGTGCCTGGATCTACCATTGCTACCGCGTGAGGTTCGTCCTCACCACAACAGGTTTTCGACGTGGGGTCCTCGGTTACTCGTCCTGTGACCGGTGCGTCGGCATCACACGTCATCACACGACTCGGAGTCGTGCAGTGCTGCGTCCCGTCGAGTAGCAACTCGACTGGACGTGCTCGTTCGGAAAGAAGGGAACACAGTGGCGGATCGCCTGATAGTGCGAGGTGCACGGGAGCACAATCTGCGGGGAGTCGACATCGACCTTCCCCGGGATGCGCTGATCGTGTTCACGGGTCTGTCCGGCTCGGGCAAGTCGTCCCTCGCCTTCGACACGATCTTCGCCGAAGGTCAGCGTCGCTACGTGGAGTCGCTGTCGGCATACGCGCGGCAGTTCCTCGGTCAGATGGACAAGCCGGACGTCGATTTCATCGAGGGCCTCTCGCCCGCAGTGTCCATCGATCAGAAGTCGACCAACCGCAATCCCCGGTCGACGGTGGGCACCATCACCGAGGTCTACGACTACCTGCGCCTGCTCTACGCCCGCGCCGGCACGGCTCACTGCCCGGTGTGCAGCGAACAGATCGCGAAGCAGACTCCGCAGCAGATCGTCGATCAGGTGTTGGACATGGAGGAGGGCCTGAAGTTCCAGGTTCTCGCTCCGGTGGTGCGCACGCGCAAGGGAGAGTTCGTCGATCTCTTCGACTCGCTCAACACTCAGGGCTACTCCCGTGTGCGCGTCGACGGTGTCGTGCACCAGCTCACGAGCCCACCTGTTCTCAAGAAACAGGAGAAGCACGACATCGAGGTGGTCGTGGACCGCCTCACGGTCAAGTCCAGCTCGAAGCAGCGCCTGACCGACTCGGTGGAAACCGCACTCCGTCTGGCCGACGGCATCGTGGTTCTGGACTTCGTCGACCGCGACGAGAACGCGGCCGACCGCGAACGTCGGTTCTCCGAGAAGCTCGCCTGCCCCAACGGCCACCCGCTGTCCATCGATGACCTCGAACCGCGGTCCTTCTCCTTCAACTCGCCGTACGGTGCCTGCCCGGACTGCGTCGGTCTCGGCGTTCGCAAGGAGGTCGACCCCGAGCTCGTCGTTCCCGACGGAGATCTCAGCCTCGCCGACGGTGCCATCGCACCGTGGTCGATGGGCCAGACGTCGGAGTACTTCGGGCGCCTGCTGTCCGGGCTCGCCGATGCCATGGGGTTCGACCTGAACGCACCGTGGAACAAGCTGCCCGTCAAGGTCAAGCGCGCGGTGCTCGAGGGCAGCGACCATCAGGTGCATGTGAAGTACAAGAACCGCTACGGCCGAACTCGGTCGTACTACGCCGAGTTCGAGGGTGTGATGCCGTTCCTGCACCGTCGTCTCGAGCAGACCGAGTCCGAGCAGATGAAGGAACGCTACGACGGGTACATGCGTGACGTGCCGTGTCCCACCTGTAATGGTGCGAGGCTGCGGCCCGAGATCCTGTCGGTGACGATCGCGGCGGGCGACTTCGGTCCGAAGTCGATCGCCGAGGTGTGCGAGTTGTCGATCGCCGACACCGCGAACTTCCTCAACAGCCTCACCCTCGGTCGGCGTGAGGAAGCGATCGCGGGGCAAGTCCTCAAAGAGGTGCAGGCTCGTCTTGGCTTCCTGCTCGACGTCGGTCTGGAATACCTGTCGCTGGCTCGGACCGCCGGTTCGCTGTCCGGCGGCGAGGCCCAGCGCATCCGACTCGCCACTCAGATCGGATCGGGACTCGTCGGTGTTCTCTACGTTCTCGACGAGCCGTCGATCGGGCTGCATCAGCGCGACAACCGGCGGCTCATCGACACGTTGACGCGGTTGCGCGATCTCGGCAACACGCTCATCGTCGTCGAACACGACGAGGACACCATCCGCACCTCGGACTGGGTGGTCGACATCGGGCCCTTGGCAGGCGAGCACGGCGGACGCGTCGTGCACAGCGGTTCCTACGAGGACCTCCTCACCAACGAGGAATCACTGACCGGTGCATATCTCTCCGGGCGGATGGAGATTCCGCTACCGGACACCCGCCGCGTCGTCGACAAGAAGCGTCAGGTGACCGTGGTCGGTGCCCGCGAGCACAATCTGCGCGGCATCGACGTCAGCTTCCCGCTGGGTGTGTTGACCTCGGTCACCGGTGTCTCGGGTTCCGGTAAATCCACCCTCGTCAACGACATCCTCGCGACCGTGATGGCCAACAAACTCAACGGTGCACGTCAGGTTCCCGGTCGGCACACACGGATCAACGGACTCGATCAACTCGACAAGCTCGTTCGAGTCGACCAGTCACCGATCGGTCGTACACCGCGCTCGAACGCCGCAACATACACCGGGGTCTTCGACAAGATCCGGACGTTGTTCGCGGCGACCACCGAGGCCAAGGTGCGCGGCTATCAGCCCGGTCGGTTCTCGTTCAACGTCAAGGGCGGTCGATGCGAGGCGTGCTCGGGAGACGGCACCCTGAAAATCGAGATGAACTTCCTGCCGGACGTCTACGTCCCGTGTGAAGTGTGCGAGGGTGCGCGGTACAACCGTGAAACGCTCGAAGTCCACTACAAGGGCAAGACCATCGCCGAGGTCCTGGATATGCCGATCGAGGAGGCTGCCGACTTCTTCGAGGCCATCACCTCGATCCACCGGTATCTCAAGACCCTCGTAGAGGTCGGTCTCGGGTACGTCCGACTCGGACAACCGGCGACCACGTTGTCCGGCGGCGAGGCGCAGCGCGTGAAGCTGGCCGCGGAATTGCAGAAGCGGTCCACCGGACGCACTGTCTACATTCTCGACGAGCCGACCACCGGCCTGCACTTCGAGGACATTCGCAAGCTGCTCGGCGTCGTGAACGGTCTGGTCGACAAGGGCAACACGGTGATCGTCATCGAGCACAATCTCGACGTCATCAAGGTGTCCGACTGGGTCATCGATATGGGACCCGAAGGCGGTTCCGGAGGCGGAATGGTTGTGGCACAGGGAAATCCCGAAGCGGTGGCTGCCGTTTCGGAAAGCTACACCGGCAAATTCCTGCAGGAAGCGCTCACCAGTGAGTCGGTCGTGACCCCGCCGGTGAAGTCGGCTCCGAAGAAGCGCAGGCCACGCAAAGTTGCTGCTGTCTGATTCACATCGGTAACGACGAAGCCGCGTCCGGAATTCACCGGACGCGGCTTCGCGTACATCTGTCGACGTTGCGGATGGTCCTGCTCAGTGCACCGGGCCGGTGTACTTCTCGCCGGGGCCCTTCCCCGGCTCGTCCGGATGGGCCGATGCTTCTCTGAACGCGCGTTGCAGCGCCTGTAACCCGTCGCGGATGGGGCCGGCATGGGGGCCGAGATATTCCACCGACGCAGTGACCAAACCGGCGAGCGCAGTGATGACGCGTCGCGCTTCGTCGAGGTCGAGGTACGGGCTTTCTGCGGGATCCGGCTCGGAGAGACCCAACTTCTCGGCTGCCGAACTCATCAGCATCACTGCAGCGCGGCTGATGACCTCGACCGCCGGGACCTCGGCGAGTTCACGGACTTCGGGCTCGGTGCCCAGGGGTTCGGCACCTACGGCATCGTCGGGACTGGGGGAGCTGGTCATGCCTACGAGAATCCCACGCCGCCTGCTGCAGAGAGCAGCGGGTGTCCGAGGCGAACGCGCGACGAGGCTCGATTTTTCGATTCCAGAATGTGCTGGTAGTGTGACTCGACGACCGTCTTCGGCGTGCGCTCCTCGATGGAGTTCACCGCACGGAGGCAGCAAGTGGAGCCCGACTCCCACCGGCATGCAGCCTTCAACAAGTTGCTTCCGGTCCGGTCGCACGATGAGAACCCTCACCGGTTCTCGATGTGCTTCCTCCCAATGAGGAGACTGTACGACAGTTGTCGTGCGGTTCGACCGGTCGACATCGGGCCCTGCTGTCGGTACACACCGAAAGCAGGGTTTTTTCTTTGCAGCGATTCGCATCGCCGCGAGGAGTGTCGAGGATCGACGGCGACGGGCTGTGCCAGTGGCAGGCGGTCGGGTTACACCACACCGCACTACCTAGGAGGCCCCATCAGCACTGAGACCCGCATCAACGATCGCATCCGAGTTCCCGAGGTCCGGCTTGTCGGACCTGGCGGTGAACAGGTGGGAATCGTGCGTGTTGAAGATGCACTCCGCTTGGCTCTCGAAGCCGACCTCGATCTTGTAGAAGTAGCTCCCGACGCACGTCCGCCGGTCTGCAAGATCATGGACTACGGGAAGTTCAAGTACGAGGCTGCGCAGAAGGCGCGCGAATCGCGCAAGAACCAGACGCTCACCGTCATCAAGGAGCAGAAGCTCCGCCCCAAGATCGACGCTCACGACTACGAGACCAAGAAGCGCAACGTCGTTCGCTTCCTCGAAGCCGGCTCGAAGGTCAAGGTCACCATCATGTTCCGCGGTCGCGAGCAGTCGCGTCCCGAACTCGGTTTCCGTCTGCTGCAGCGTCTGGGCGCGGACGTAGCGGAGCTCGGCTTCGTGGAGACCTCGGCAAAGCAGGACGGCCGCAACATGACGATGGTGTTGGCACCGCACAAGGGTGCCAAGACTCGCGTCAAGGCACAGGAGAGCGCAGCGGCACCGCCCGCGCAACGCGCACCGGCTCCCGCGCCGGAACAGCCCGCCGACGCAGCCCCGGCTGCCGAAGCACCGGCCGCAGCAGCTCCGGCTACTCCGGCGCAGACCAACTGAGCCACGCGCTCTACCAGTAAGACAGCCTTACAACCCGTTTCGGTGCGCAGTTTTCCGTTGCGCTGTGCGGCTGTGCCATGCAACACCGAAGAGCTATTACAGAAGAAGAGGATTTCATGCCCAAGCAGAAGACCCACAGTGGTGCCAAGAAGCGATTCAAGGTGTCCGGCAGCGGCAAGATCCTGCGCCAGAAGGCCGGCCGTCGCCACCTGCTCGAGCACAAGCCCACCAAGGTGACCCGTCGCCTCGATGGTGTTGCCGTCGTCAAGAAGCCCGACGTGCCGCGGATCAAGCGCCTGCTCGGCATCTGATCTGGAACGGCCGCCGACCTGATACCGGTCGGCTTCATCCCATTACCATTCGGGGTTCAACAAGCCCCCAGATCGACAGGATTTACCAGTGGCACGCGTAAAAAGGGCCGTCAACGCCCAGAAGAAGCGCCGTTCGATTCTCGAAGCGTCCAAGGGCTACCGCGGACAGCGCTCACGTCTGTACACCAAGGCCAAGGAGCAGCAGCTCCACTCGCTGACCTACGCGTACCGGGACCGCCGCGCGCGCAAGGGTGACTTCCGCAAGCTGTGGATCACGCGTATCAACGCTGCAGCTCGGGCCAACGACATCACGTACAACCGCTTCGTCCAGGGCCTCAAGGCTGCTGGCGTCGAGGTCGACCGCAAGATCCTCGCCGAGCTCGCCGTGTCGGATGCTGCGGCATTCGCAGGCATCGTCGCCATCGCCAAGGCTGCACTGCCTGCCGATGTCAACGCTCCTGCCGGAGAAGCAGCCTGAGCGAGTCGACGTACGACGACTCAACACCGAAACGGCCCGTGGATTCGCTGACCGAGCGAACACCGCGGGTCGTTTCGGCCGTCAAGCTGGCACGTGCGGCCGAACGCAAGAAGACCGGACTCTTCCTCGCCGAGGGCTTCAATGCGGTATCCGAGGCGTCGCGGTTCGGGGCGGTGCGTGAGCTGTTCTTCACCTCCGATGCGCTCGAGCGCCACCACACCCTCATCGCGTCGGTCGAGGCCGGTGGCGCTCGGGTTTTTCCGATCACCGAACGCGCGGCGAAGGCTCTCTCCGACACCGTGACGCCGCAGGGACTGGTCGCCGTCACCGAGCTGATCGATGTTCCGCTCGATCGAGCGTTGGCCGGGTCGCCCCGCCTGGTGGCTGTACCTGTGGAGGTGGCCGAACCGGGCAACGCCGGGACCGTCATTCGCGTCGCCGACGCAGCCGGCGCGGATTCTGTTGTGTTGCTTGGTGATTCGGTGGATCCCCACAACGGTAAGTGTGTCCGCGCTTCGGCGGGCAGCGTCTTCCATCTCCCTGTTGCTCGAGAGCGGTCGATCGAGTCCGGCATCGACGCGTTGCGCAGAGCCGGACTGACCATCGTGGCCACGGCTGCGGACGGCGAAGTCGATCTCGACGACGCCGACGAGCTGCTCACGCAACCGACTGCGTGGTTGTTCGGCAACGAGGCGCACGGGCTTTCCGCGTCCGTGACGCGCGCTGCCGATCACCGCATTCGAATCCCGATCCACGGTCGAGCCGAGAGCCTCAACCTCGCCACCGCAGCGGCGATCTGCCTGTACGCGAGTGCGAGGGCACAGCGACGCTCCGAAAACGTGTGAGCACGTCTCGCCTAGGATCGATACCTGTCTGCTCCGTGCAGGAGTGAAGCCTGCGCAACGACCCTTCGTGGCAGACACCGACTATTACTCGAGGAGTGCAGCTGTCGTGGCGAAGAAAGATGTCGGAACCGAGCCGGTGGATCCGAGCGTTCTCGAGGAGTCCGCTCTCGGATCCGCGGTGGACTCGGCCGAGCAGGCGTTCGCCGACGCGTCGGACCTCGATGCTCTGACCAAGGTCAAGATCGATCACGTGGGCGGCAAGGCTCCGTTGGCGTTGGCGCAGCGGGCACTCGGTGCGATCCCGGGGGACCAGAAGGCGGACGCGGGCAAACGCGTCAAGGCGGCGCGCGATCGAGTGCAGAAGGCCTTCGACGAGCGTCGCGCCGTGCTCTCGGCCGAGCGTGACGCCGCAATCCTGGTCGCAGAAACCATCGACGTGACACTGCCGACCGACCGAGCTCCAGTCGGTGCCCGGCACCCCATCACGATCATCGCCGAACAGGTTGCCGACGTGTTCGTCGGTATGGGCTGGGAGGTCGAAGAGGGCCCCGAGGTCGAGACCGAACACTTCAACTTCGACGCGCTCAATTTCTTGCCCGATCACCCGGCACGCACGATGCAGGACACGTTCCACATCGCACCCGAGGGTTCGCGGCAGGTGCTGCGCACGCATACCTCCCCGGTGCAGGTCCGGTCGATGCTCTCGCGTGAGGTTCCGATCTACGTCGTCTGCCCGGGACGGACGTTCCGCACGGACGAACTCGACACGACGCACACGCCGGTGTTCCATCAGGTCGAGGGTCTCGCTATCGACAAGGGCCTGACCATGGCGCACCTGCGCGGCACACTGGATGCGTTCGCCAAGGCCTTGTTCGGCAACGACACTCGTACTCGTATGCGGCCCAACTACTTTCCGTTCACCGAGCCGTCGGCCGAGGTCGACGTGTGGTTCCCCAAGAAGAAGGGCGGGGCCGGTTGGGTCGAGTGGGGCGGCTGCGGAATGGTCAATCCGAAGGTGTTGCAGGCCAGCGGAATCGACCCCGAGGTCTACACCGGATTCGCGTTCGGTATGGGCCTCGAGCGGACGCTGCAGTTCCGTAACGACATCCCGGACATGCGCGACATCGTCGAGGGCGACATCCGGTTCACGTTGCCCTTCGGCGTTCAGGCCTGACGGAAGTTTCTCACCCGCCCCACTTCTTCTCGGATACAAGAAAGAGCTGAGCACACGTGCGAGTCCCACAATCCTGGCTGACCGAGGTCCTGCACGCGGGTTCTCCCGACTGGGCCGTGTCGCCCGAGGAGCTCGACGCCGGTTTCGTACGGGTCGGGTTCGAGGTCGAGGAGCTCGTGTCCCTGGACAACGTGACCGGCCCACTGGTGGTGGGTCGCGTCAGCTCGATCGAGGAGCTGACCGAGTTCAAGAAGCCGATTCGCTTCTGTCTGGTGGACGTCGGAGCCGCCGAGCCTCAGGAAATCGTGTGCGGCGCCAGGAACTTCGCCGAGGGTGACCTGATCGTGGCCGCTCTGCCGGGCAGCGTCCTGCCCGGGGGATTCGCCATCGCGTCGCGCAAGACCTACGGCCGCAACTCCAACGGCATGATCTGCTCGACGCTCGAACTCGGGTTGGGTAAGGATCACTCCGGAATTCTGGTGCTGCCCGAGGGTACGGCCACTCCGGGCGACGACGCCAAACCTCTTCTCGGCCTGCAAGATTCGGTCATCGAACTGAACGTCACCCCGGATCGCGGTTACGCCTTCTCGGTTCGCGGTCTCGCACGGGAACTGGCGTGCAGCTTCGATCTGCCGTTCGTCGATCCGGCGCGCACCGTCCCCGCCGAGGTCACCGGCGACGCATGGCCGGTCACCGTCGAACCGAACTCGGGCGCATCGCGATTCGCGTTGCGCAGAGTCGTCGGCATCGATCCGACGGCGACGACGCCGTGGTGGATGCAGCGTCGACTCCTGCTGGCGGGTGTGCGCCCGATCTCGGCGGCCGTCGACGTCACCAACTACGTCCTGCACGAATTGGGCCAACCGCTGCACGCGTTCGGCGCCGCCAAGCTCGAGGGCGATCTGACGGTCCGTCGCGCGAATACGGGGGAGAAGTTGACGACGCTGGACGGGGTGGAGCGTTCCCTCGATCCCGAGGACGTCGTCATCGCCGACGGGTCGGGCGCGATCTCGTTGGCCGGTGTCATGGGCGGCGCGTCCACCGAGGTCGACGACTCGACCACCGAGGTCGTACTCGAAGCAGCGTCGTTCGATCCTCTCGCTGTGTTCCGCACCGGTCGTCGCCACAAGCTCTCCAGCGAGGCGAGCAAGCGTTTCGAGCGGACCGTGGATTCTGCTCTGCCTGTCGCAGCACTCGATCGGGCGGCTCAGTTGCTGGTCGAGATCGCCGGTGGCCGGATCGAGCCGGTGTTGACCGACGTCGGTAGCGCTGCCGAGTACCCGGCGGTCACGATGGACTTCGACCTGCCCGACCGCATCGCCGGAGTGCAGTACGCCAATGGAACCGCGGCCCGACGGCTGACGCAGATCGGCTGTGGAGTCGAGGTGTCGGTCGACGACGCCGGGCACGGCCAGCTCATCGTCACGCCGCCGTCCTGGCGACCGGACCTGGTGCAGCGCGCCGACCTGGTGGAGGAGGTGCTGCGGCTGGAAGGGCTCGAACAGATTCCGTCGGTTCTGCCGTCGGCCCCTGGAGGTCGTGGCCTCACGGGCGAACAGAAGCGCAGGCGCGCCGTCGGCAAGGCACTCGCATTCTCCGGGTACGTCGAGGTGTTGCCTCCGGTGTTCCTACCCAAGGGTGTGTTCGACACGTGGGGTCTCGATGCAGACGATCCGCGGCGCGAAACCACCTCGGTGCTCAACCCGCTCGAGGCCGACCGTCCCGAGCTCGCGACCACGGTACTTCCGGGATTGCTCGAGATGCTGAGCAGGAACATCGCCCGCGGCCAACGAGACGTGTCGCTGTTCGGCATTGCCCAGGTGGTGCTCCGACACGACGCCACCGCCGCTGTCGAGGCGTTGCCGGTCGATCGTCGTCCCACCGACGACCAGATCGCGATGCTTCGCGGTTCGCTGCCGGCGCAGCCGGTGCACGTGGGCATGGTGCTCACCGGTCAGCGTGAGCTGTCGGGCCCCTGGGGTCCCGGCCGCGCGGCCGAGGCCACCGATGCGTTCGCTGCGGTGCGTACCGTTGCCGAGGCGTCCGGAGTTCACGTCGATCTCCGTGCCGCACAGCATCTTCCGTGGCATCCCGGTCGGTGCGCGGAGGTCCTGCTCGACGGCGAGGTCGTCGGATACGCGGGCGAGCTGCACCCGGCCGTGCTCGAGCGTGCAGGCTTGCCGCCGCGCACGTGTGCCGTGGAGCTGAGCCTGAGCGCTCTCCCCGTCGTCGAATCGCTGCCCGCCCCCGAGGTGTCGCCGTATCCGGCAGTGCTGCAGGACGTGGCCGTCGTGGTCGACGCGTCCGTGCCTGCGGCGTCGGTGGAAGCCGCGCTCACGATCGGCGGTGGCGACCTGCTCGAGTCGATTCGACTGTTCGACGTCTACGAGGGTGAACAGGTCGGTGAGGGTCGCAAGTCCCTGGCGTTCGCATTGCGGTTCCGCGGAGCCGACGGCACCTTGACCGAGGATCAGGCCACGGCTGCCCGAGATGCGGCGGTCGAGGCAGCATCGAAGGCTGTCGGCGCGCAGTTGCGCAGTTGAATCAGCACAGTTGCGCAGTTGATTCAGCGCAGCTGCGTAGCTGATCCGTCCACGCCCTGGCGTGTGTGTCCGTAGCGTGGAGTCACGAGTTCGGTGACGGGAGCAGCGCATGAGTGAGTTCGGATCAGACGGTACGGCGACGGATCTTCGGGTGGTCGAGGAAATTCTCGCCGCCGTGGCGGGTCGCCCGCGGTTGGCCTCGGTGGCAGCTGCCGCGTCGGCGCTGGCGGCGGAGCTCGAACCCACGACACCCGATCGCAGTGTGCCGCCGGGGACGGTTCCCGACGTCGACGTTCCGCAGGTGACGAGGCCGCGGATCGACCAGCCGCTCGGTGATCCACCGCCGGGGGCTCCGCTCGGCGGATCGGTACCGGGGATCATCGATGCGGAGCTGGTCGAGGACATGCCTGCTGGCACCGGATACAGGGGTGGGTCGGTGAGTGCTCCGAGCGGCGACTTCACCGACTCGGGGGTGCCCACATGGGACGGTGTGCGCGAGAAGGTGGAACAGCGATCGGGGACTGCCGTCGGTGCCGAGGAGTTGGACCGAGACTCCACTGCAGGTCGCGACCTCGACGAGCAGTGGAACGAGCGTCAGGAAGCCGGCCGCAGGAAGCTCGACGAGATACGCAAGTCCATGGGTGGACGCTGACACACCGCACCCGTTCATGAATGAGCTTGCATGATGCTGCATAATAAACCGCATGACTATTTCGGAGGCCACGCCGAAGCGCATCGCGGTGGCGGGCGCAAGTGGGTACGCCGGCGGTGAGATCCTTCGACTGTTGCTCGGGCACCCCGGAGTGCGCGACGGTTCGTTGGTCATCGGCTCTTTGACCGCCGGCGGCAACGCCGGCGCGACGCTGGGTGATTTCCATCCGCATCTGCTGCCACTCGCTGATCGCGTTCTCGGTCCGACCACCGTCGACGAGCTCGCCGGGCACGACGTCGTGTTCCTGGGGCTGCCGCACGGCAAGTCCGCCGAACTCGCGCTGCAACTGCCCGAGTCCGTGGTGATCATCGATTGTGGTGCCGATTTCCGCCTCACCGACGGTGCCGCGTGGGAGAAGTACTACAAGAGTCCTCATGCCGGCAGTTGGCCGTACGGATTGCCGGAGCTCCCGGGCTGCCGGGAGCGGTTGGTCGGTGCCACTCGCATCGCGGTTCCCGGGTGTTACCCGACGGTGTCGTCTCTCGCACTCGCACCTGCTGTCGCCGCAGGCATCATCGAACCCCGCGTCAATATCGTTGCCGTCAGCGGTACTTCGGGTGCCGGCCGCGCTCCCAAGGCCGATCTTCTGGGTTCGGAGGTGATGGGTTCGGTTCGGGCGTACGCAGTTGCGGGTGCCCACCGGCACACTCCCGAGATCGTGCAGAACTTGTCGGCCGTCGCCGGTAGCGCTGTTGCGGTGTCCTTCACGCCGGTTCTCGCGCCGATGCCCCGCGGAATCCTGGCCACCTGCACCGCGATCACCACTGCCACGCAGGCACAGGCCGTCGAGGTCTACGAGAAGGCCTACGCCGCAGAGCCGTTCGTGCACGTACTTCCCGCCGGTCGGCTTCCGCAGACCGGTTCGGTCATCGGGTCCAACGCCGTGCAGATGAGTGTGTCGGTCGATGCAGACGCCGGCTTGCTCGTCGTGATCGCGGCCATCGACAACCTGGCCAAGGGTACGGCGGGAGCCGCCGTGCAATCCATGAATCTTGCACTGGGAATCACCGAGACCGAGGGTCTCTCTACCGTAGGAGTAGCACCATGAGCAGCGTCGGGAGCCAGGCGGAGGCCGTCGGTACAGTTGCGGGCAAGCTCGTGCGCACGCAGGGTGTCACCGCTCCCGCGGGTTTTCGCGCCGCCGGGATTCCGGCCGGAATCAAGGCAAGTGGCAAGTCGGATCTGGCCCTGGTGTTCAACGAAGGCCCGGACTTCGCGGCAGCGGGTGTGTTCACCCGGAACAAGGTCAAGGCTGCGCCGGTGCTGTGGTCGCAGCAGGTGCTCTCCACCGGACGGCTGCGTGCGGTGATTCTCAATTCCGGTGGTGCCAATGCCTGCACGGGTGCGCCGGGATTTCAGGATGCGCACCGCACGGCCGAGGAAGTGGCGTCCGCGCTGAGCAATTGGGGTTCGGAGACGGGCGCGATCGAGATCGCCGTGTGCTCGACGGGTCTCATCGGTGATCGGCTTCCGATGGACAAGCTCCTGCCCGGCGTGACCGAGGTCGTGCACGAACTCGCGGGCGGTATCTCCGGCGGCACCGACGCGGCCTACGCGATCATGACCACCGATACCGTGCCCAAGCAGGCTGCCATTCATCATGCCGACAAGTGGAACGTCGGCGGCATGGCCAAGGGTGCAGGCATGCTTGCACCGTCTTTGGCCACGATGCTCAGTGTCATCACCACCGATGCCGTCGCCACCGCGGAACAGCTCGACAAGGCGTTGCGTGCGGCGACCCGGTTGTCCTACGACCGGCTCGACGTCGACGGCGCGTCCTCGACCAACGACACCGTGTTGTTGCTGGCCTCCGGGGCCAGTGGAGTGGCACCGTCGCAGGAAGAACTCGACGCCGCGGTGCTGGCTGTGTGCGACGACCTCGCCGACCAGATGATGGCCGACGCCGAGGGAGTGACGAAGCGGGTGCGGATCACCGTCTCGGGTGCCGTGTCCGAGGACGACGCCCTGATCGGCGCGCGTACGGTCGCCAGGGATTCATTGACCAAGACGGCCCTGTTCGGCTCGGATCCCAACTGGGGTCGGGTGCTCGCCGCGATCGGCATCGCCCCGATCGAGCTCGACCCCGATCGAATTGCCGTGTCGTTCAACGGCAATCCGGTGTGCATCGACGGTGTGGGTGCTCCGGGGGCGCGGGAGGTCGACCTGTCAGGTGTCGACATCGCAGTGACCATCGACCTCGGGCTCGGTTCCGGTACGGCCACGATCAGAACGACGGACCTGTCCCACGCGTACGTCGAAGAGAACTCGGCGTACTCGTCATGAGTTCTGCGACAACACCACTGACGGCCGCGCAGAAGGCCTTCACTCTCGCCGAGGCTCTGCCCTGGCTGCAGCGGTTCTCCGGGAAGATCGTCGTCGTGAAGTACGGCGGCAACGCCATGATCGACGACGATCTCAAACGTGCGTTCGCAGCCGACATGGTTTTTCTGCGCACCGTCGGAATCCATCCCGTCGTCGTGCACGGTGGCGGCCCGCAAATTTCGGCGATGCTGACCAGGCTCGGCCTGACCGGCGAATTCCGCGGCGGGTTCCGCGTCACCACGCCCGAGGTCATGGACATCGTTCGAATGGTGTTGTTCGGGCAGGTCGGTCGCGAACTCGTCGGCCTGATCAACGGTCACGGTCCGTACGCAGTCGGCATCTCCGGTGAGGACGGACACCTGTTCACTGCAACGCGTCGGACCGTGCTGGTCGACGGCGCGGACACCGACATCGGTCTGGTCGGTGACGTCACGTCGGTGAATCCCGCAGCGGTCTTCGATCTCATTGCTGCAGGACGTATTCCGGTGGTGTCCACCATCGCTCCCGACCGCGACGGCGTCGTGCACAACATCAACGCCGACACCGCGGCAGCTGCACTGGCGAGTGCCATCGGTGCCGAGAAGTTGGTGGTGCTCACCGATGTGGAAGGCCTGTACACGAATTGGCCCGATCGCAGCTCGTTGACCTCCGAGATCGACGCGTCCGCACTCGAGACATTGCTGCCCTCGCTCGACGCCGGGATGGTGCCGAAGATGGAAGCGTGCCTGCGCGCTGTTCAGGCCGGTGTTCCGTCTGCGCATGTGATCGACGGTCGTGTCGAGCATTCCGTTCTGGTGGAGCTGTTCACCGGCGAGGGAATCGGCACCATGGTCACCCCCGCCAACTCTTCTACGTCAGGAGTCACGTCATGACCGGCACCCTCGATCTGCAACAGCGGTGGTCGAATTCGTTGATGGACAACTACGGTGTTCCTCGCGTGGCGCTCGTACGCGGCGAAGGTGCGGTGGTGACGGACGCCGACGGCAAGCAGTATCTCGATTTGCTGGCAGGGATTGCCGTGAACATCCTCGGCCACGCCCATCCGGCGGTGATCGAGGCGGTCACCACTCAGCTTTCCACCCTCGGTCACACCTCGAATCTGTATGCAACAGAACCCGGTATCGCGTTGGCCGAGCAATTGCTCGCGCACCTCGGTGCCGGGGCTACCGGTCGAGTCTTCCTGTGCAACTCGGGAACCGAGGCCAACGAGGCGGCGTTCAAGATCGCTCGCCTCACCGGCCGGCCCAACATCGTGGCCGCCGAGAAGTCCTTTCACGGGCGGACGATGGGAGCGCTTGCACTCACCGGGCAACCCGACAAGCGGACTCCGTTCGAGCCGATGCCTGCGGGCGTGCAGCACGTGCCGTACGGCGATGTGGCCGCGCTCGAAGCCGCCGTCGATTCCGATACCGCCGCAGTGTTTCTCGAACCCATCATGGGCGAGGGAGGGGTGGTGGTTCCGCCGGAGGGGTATCTCCTCGCTGCGCGGGAGATCACTGCGAAGCACGGCGCTTTGCTGGTTCTCGACGAGGTGCAGACCGGTATCGGTCGCACGGGGTGGTTCTACGCGCATCAGTCGGTCGGCATCGTGCCCGACGTCATCACGCTCGCCAAGGGCTTGGGCGGTGGCCTGCCCATCGGAGCATGCATCGGTATCGGAGCGGCGGGGGAACTGCTGCATCCGGGCAAGCACGGCACCACCTTCGGCGGCAATCCCGTGTGCGCCGCCGCGGCACTTGCCGTACTGCGCACCATCGCCGACGAGGATCTCGTCTCCCACGCCGACAGCATCGGCAAGACAATTGCGCACTCCATCGAGAACCTCGAACACCCGTTGGTGAGCCATGTTCGGGGCTCGGGTCTCCTGCTCGGCGTGGTGCTCACCGCTGCCGTGGCACCGGCGGCCGAGGCTGCCGCGCGCGAGGCAGGCTTCCTCCTCAACGCGGCACAGCCCGACGTGCTCCGGCTCGCACCACCGTTGATCATCACCGAAGAGCAAGCCGCGTCGTTCGTGACGGCGTTACCGGCAATTCTCGATGCAGCACAGGAGGCTCACCAGCCATGACCGTTCAGCACTTCCTCCGGGACGACGACATCACGCCCCAGCAGCAGGGCGAAATCCTGGCTCTGGCAGCAGAACTCAAGCGCGCGCCGTTCTCGAAGCGTCCGCTCGAAGGTCCCCAGGGGATCGGCGTCATCTTCGAGAAGAACTCCACGCGCACCCGTTTCTCCTTCGAGATGGGAATCGCGCAGTTGGGTGGTCATGCGGTGGTCGTGACCGGCCGCGATACCCAACTCGGTCGTGAAGAGACGTTGCAGGACACGGGTCGGGTTCTTTCGCGCTACGTCGAAGCGGTCGTGTGGCGCACGTTCGGGCAGAAGCGCCTCGAACAAATGGCTACGGGCGCAACAATTCCCATCGTCAATGCCCTGTCCAACGAATTCCACCCGTGCCAGGTACTGGCCGATCTGCAAACGCTCATCGAGCACAAGGGAAACCTGCAGGGTCGTACGCTGGCCTACTTCGGTGACGGTGCCAACAACATGTCCCATTCGTTGCTCATCGGCGGGGTGACGGCGGGGCTCAACGTCAGGATCGCTGCCCCCAAGGAGTTCGCGCCGCTCGGATACGTTCTCGACGCCGCCCGTGCGCGCGCCGAGGAGACCGGGGCCACCGTCACCATCACCGAGGATCCGGTCGAGGCCGCCACCGGTGCCGACGCATTGGTCACCGACACGTGGACATCGATGGGACAGGAGAACGACGGTCTCGATCGCGTTGCCCCGTTCCGCCCGTATCGAATCGACTCCGATCTTCTGGCCAAGGCCCAGTCCGACGCTGTCGTGCTGCACTGCCTCCCCGCCCACCGCGGCGAGGAGATCACCGACGAGGTGCTCGACGGTCCGCAGAGTGTGGTCTGGGACGAGGCCGAGAACCGCCTGCACGCGCAGAAGGCTCTGCTTGTGTGGCTCCTCCAACAGGCCAGGCGACCATGAGCGAGGACGTCACTGCGGTGCCGTTGACTGCGTCGACCCGGGCGGGAAGGCAGGCGCGCATCATCGCGTTGCTGGCCACGCATCAGGTACGCAGTCAACCGCAGCTGGCGTCGTTGCTGTCCGCCGAGGGGATCGACACCACGCAGGCCACGCTCTCACGGGACCTGGAGGAATTGGGTGCGGTCAAATTGCGTGCACCGGACGGCGGAGTGGGGGTGTACGTCGTGCCCGAGGACGGCAGCCCGGTCCGCGGAGTGTCCGGCGGTACCGACCGCCTCCTGAAGTTGCTGGGGGAGTTGTTGGTGTCCACCGATCACAGCGGGAACCAGGCTGTATTGCGAACACCGCCGGGTGCGGCGCACTACCTCGCCAGCGCCTTGGATCGGGCCGCGATGCCCGAGATCGTCGGAACCATCGCCGGTGACGACACCATTCTGTTGATAGCCCGCGAGCCGCACACCGGCGGCGAGGTCGCGGACAAGATCGAGAAGCTTGCTCGACGCGGTAACTGAGATCCGGTTACCCATCATGCGCAACAAGAACAACGAAGGAGCTCGAACACCATGGCCGAACGCGTCATCCTCGCCTATTCCGGCGGACTCGACACCTCTGTCGCCATCAGCTGGATCGGACGAGAGACCGGCAAGGAGGTCGTCGCTGTCGCCATCGATCTGGGGCAGGGCGGCGAGGACATGGACGTCGTGCGTCAGCGCGCACTCGATTGCGGCGCAGTCGAATCCGTGGTCGTCGACGCCAGGAACGAGTTCGCCGACGAATACTGCCTGCCGACGGTGCAGTCCAACGCGCTCTACATGGATCGGTACCCGCTGGTGTCGGCCATCAGCCGTCCGTTGATCGTCAAGCACCTCGTCGAGAACGCGCGAGCCCACGGCGGAACCGTTGTTGCACACGGGTGCACGGGCAAGGGCAACGACCAGGTTCGGTTCGAGGTCGGCTTCAACACGCTCGCTCCCGAGCTCGAGGTGCTGGCACCGGTTCGTGACTACGCGTGGACCCGTGAGAAGGCAATCAAGTTCGCCGAAGAGAACGACATCCCGATCAACGTGACCACCAAGTCGCCGTTCTCCATCGACCAGAACGTCTGGGGGCGCGCGGTGGAGACCGGTTTCCTCGAGGACCTGTGGAACGCGCCGACCAAGGATGTCTACGACTACACCGAGGATCCGACGGTCAACTTTCAGGCTCCCGACGAGCTCATCGTCTCGTTCGACAAGGGTCGTCCCGTCGCGATCGACGGCCGTCCGGTCTCGGTCCTCGAAGCTATCCAGGAGCTCAACACTCGTGCGGGAGCGCAGGGTGTCGGCCGGCTGGACGTGGTCGAGGATCGGCTCGTCGGCATCAAGAGTCGCGAGATCTACGAGGCACCAGGAGCGATGGTGCTCATCCGCGCCCACGAGGAACTCGAGCACGTGACCCTCGAGCGCGAACTCGGTCGCTACAAGCGTCACACCGACCAGAAGTGGGCCGAGTTGGTGTACGACGGCCTGTGGTACTCCCCGCTCAAGGGTGCACTCGACACGTTCGTCCAGCACACGCAGGAACATGTCTCGGGCGACATTCGCCTGGTTCTGCACGCGGGCGGGATCATCGTCAACGGACGCCGCAGTGGCGAGTCGCTCTACGACTTCAATCTCGCCACCTACGACGAGGGCGACACGTTCGATCAGTCCGCGGCCAAGGGCTTCGTTCAGTTGCACGGACTCTCGTCGAAGATCGCCGCGAAGCGGGACCTGGGCCTGTGACGAATTCGGAGAACTCGCACGGAACCAACGAAGGTTCGCTCTGGGGCGGCAGATTCGCATCGGGGCCGGCCGCCGCCATGGCAGCGCTGAGCAAGTCGACGCACTTCGATTGGGTTCTCGCGCCCTACGACATCCGCGCATCCATGGCGCACGCCCGCGTGCTCAACGGTGCCGGACTGCTCACCCCGCAGGACCTCGAGACCATGCTCGACGGTTTGCAGCGTCTCGCCGCCGACGTCGCCTCGGGCGCGTTCGTGGCAGCCGAATCGGACGAGGACGTGCACGGCGCTCTCGAACGCGGTTTGATCGATCGAGTGGGACCCGAGGTCGGTGGCAGGCTACGCGCGGGCCGGTCGCGAAACGACCAGGTGGCGACGCTGTTCCGAATGTGGCTGCGCGACGCCGTCCGTCGGGTGTCGGTCGGTGTTCTCGATGTGGTCGACGCGTTGGCCACCCAGGCAGCGGCGCATCCGACAGCGGTCATGCCGGGCAAGACCCATTCGCAGGCGGCGCAGCCGGTGTTGCTGGCGCATCATCTGCTCGCCCACACCCATCCGTTGCTGCGTGATGTGCAGCGCTTCGCGGACTTCGACACGCGAGCAGCGGTGTCGCCGTACGGTTCCGGTGCACTCGCCGGTTCGTCGTTGGGCCTGAGTCCGGAGAAGATCGCGGCCGAACTGGGGTTCGACTCGTCCGCCGAGAACTCGATCGACGCCACGTCCTCACGAGACTTCGCGGCCGAGGCGGCCTTCGTGCTCGCGATGACGGCCGTCGATCTGTCGCGGTTCGCCGAGGAGGTCATCTCGTGGAGCACTCCCGAGTACGGCTACGTGACGTTGGCCGACGCATGGTCGACAGGCAGTTCGATCATGCCGCAGAAGAAGAACCCGGATGTCGCCGAACTGACGCGTGGCAAGACCGGGCGACTGATCGGAAATCTCACCGGTTTGCTGGCCACGCTCAAGGCGCAACCGTTGGCCTACAACCGTGATCTCCAGGAAGACAAGGAGCCGGTGTTCGATTCGGTGGCGCAGCTCGAACTGTTGCTGCCCGCGCTCACCGGGTTGACGGCGACACTCGAGTTCCACACCGACCGGATGGCCGAGCTCGCTCCGGCCGGGTTCACCCTTGCCACCGATATCGCCGAATGGATGGTGCGGCAGGGCATCGCCTTCCGGGTGGCCCACGAGGCAGCGGGAGCCTGTGTCCGCGCGGCAGAGGCGCGCGGCGTCGGGCTCGCGGAACTGACCGACGCCGAACTCGCCGCGATCGATCCGTCCCTCACTCCGGCCGTCCGTGAGGTGCTCACGGTGGAAGGTTCCATCTCGTCGCGTGATGCGCGCGGTGGCACGGCAGCGGTGCAGGTGGCGCATCAGCTCGGCGGTGTGCGGTCGACTGCCGCGACCCTGCGTGCATGGGCCGAGGAACCGGTGTTGCGGCACTGAGTACGCAAACGATATCCACGCCGGTTTCCTCGAGGGTGATGTGAGAAGCTTCTCCTCACGCGAAGACCGATGCCGGTCGTTCCGTCGGGCCGAACGCAGGAGTGTATTGGTGGGACTGAATGCAGATGCCGTCCGTGGACCCCTGCGGCGTGCGATCGCCACGGCCCAGAACGGTCTCGAGGTCATTCGTCTGGGTGGGCTCGAAACCGAGGTGGATCCTTCGCCGTTTCGGGTGATCGACCGCGAGCCGATGTATCGGCTTCGGCGGTATTTCCCGGACGATGTTCCTGCGGACAGTCCTCCGGTAGTGCTGATTCCACCGATGATGGTGTCCGCGGACGTCTACGACGTGACGACCGAGCAAGGCGCGGCCGGAATTCTGCACGGGATGGGTCTGGACCCGTGGGTTGTCGATTTCGGCTCGCCCGATACCGAAGAGGGTGGCTGGGGCCGTACGCTCGCCGATCACGTCGTGGCGATCAGCGAGGTCGTCGACAAGGTGCACGAGCACACTGGTCGAGACGTCCACCTCGGTGGATATTCGCAGGGCGGCATGTTCTGCTATCAGGCGGCCGCCTACCGAGGAGGCCGAAATCTGGCCAGCATCATCACGTTCGGGGCTCCGGTCGACACGTTGGCAGGCCTGCCTCTCGGAATTCCGGCCGGAGTGGCCACGCGGGGAGCGGAGTTCCTGGCCGACCACGTGTTCACCCGCCTCGCTGTGTCGGGTTGGATGGCGCGGACGGGATTTCAGTTGCTCGATCCGGCGAAGACCGTGCGGTCGCGCTTGGATTTCCTGAGGCAGTTGCACGATCGTGAGGCACTCCTACCGCGCGAGCCTCAACGACGCTTCCTGGCGATGGACGGGTGGGTGGCCTGGTCCGGCCCGGCGGTGGCGGAGTTGTTGAAGCAGTTCGTCGTACACAACCGCATGATGACGGGCGGGTTCGTCATCAAGGACAGACTGTTGACTCTGGCCGAACTGACGGTGCCGGTGCTGGCCTTCGTCGGCGAGGTCGACGACATCGGTCAGCCTTTGGCCGTGCGTGGTATCCAACGCGCAGCTCCGCGTGCGCAGGTATTCGAAACCACCTTGCGTGCAGGGCATTTCGGCTTGGTGGTCGGTAGCACGGCAGCTGCACAGACGTGGCCGACGACGGGCAATTGGATCCGGTGGCGCGAGGATCTGGGGCCGAAGCCCGAGGCGGTCCGGGTGATGGAACGCGAGGATCACAGCGATTCCGACAGCGGTGTATCGATCACCAACCGGTTGATTCACACCGCAGCCTCTATTGCCGAGGTGGGCGTGGGCGTCGGCCGCGGGCTGGCATCGGCTGCGACCGGGGCGGTGCGGGGTACGCGAGAGATCTCCTCCGAGGCCGTACGTACCTTGCCGCGGCTGGCACGGCTCGGGCAGATGCAGCCACACAGTCGAGTTTCGTTGGGACGGTTGATCGCCGAGCAGGGACGCAAATCTCCCAACGGCGAGTGCTTCCTGTTCGACGACCGAGTGCACACCTACGACGCGGTCAACGTACGTATCGACAATGTCGTACGCGGTCTGATCAGTGTCGGGGTGCGGCCCGCATCGCGCATCGGTGTGTTGATGGAGACACGTCCGAGCGCATTGGCCGCGATGGCTGCGCTCTCGCGCATCGGGGCGGTGCCGGTTCTCCTGCAGCCGGGGAGCGACCTGACGGCGGCCTTGCGGGCCGTCGACGTCGATACGGTCATCGCCGATCCGGAGAATGCTGCGGCAGCGGTCCCGGTGGCTCCGAACGTGTTGGTGCTCGGCGGCGGCGAGAGTCGGCAACTCGACATTCCGTCCGGTTACGAGGTCGTCGACCTCGAGTCCATCGATCCGGACGCGGTGCGGCTACCTCAGTGGTACGAGCCCGATCCGGGTCGGGCCCGCGAACTCGCGATGATCCTGTTCACGACGAACGATCGCGGCCTCGAACCCCGCTACATCACCAATCACCGGTGGGCACTGTCGGCCTTCGGTACTGCGACCGCAGCCGCTCTCGGACCGGGCGATACCGTGTATTGCCTTGCGCCACTGCATCATTCGGCTGGAATTCTCGTGACCATCGGCGGTGCCCTCGCGGGTGGATCACGGATCGCACTTTCGCGAGGTCTCGATCCCGAGAGGTTCGGCGAAGAGGTCTACCGCTACGGCGTCACTGTCGTCAGCTACACGTGGACGATGATGCAACAGATCCTCGATGATGGTCGCTTCCCGGTCGATACCGGTCATCCGGTTCGCCTGTTCATCGGCTCGGGCATGCCCGTGGGGCTGTGGCGTCGCACGCTCGCGCGGTTCGGTCCGGCTCGGGTGCTCGAGTTCTACGCATCCACCGAGAACGACGTGATCCTCGCCAACGTGGCGGGCTCGAAGATCGGATCCAAGGGTCGTCCTCTGCCCGGCAGCGCGCGGGTTGCTCTGGCGGCGTACGACCCGATCACCGGCCGACTCGAGGAAGACGACGACGGCTTCGTTCGGCAGTGCCGCGATGACGAGATCGGGTTGCTTCTCGGACGACCGAGCGGCGACGGGGAAGCGACCAGCCACGTGATGCGCGGCGTCTTCGAGCCGACCGACGCCTGGATTCCCACCGACAACCTGTTCCGCCGCGATTCGGACGGCGACTACTGGCTGATCGACAGAAAGGACACCGTCGTCCGGTCCGCGGTGGGCCCGGTGTTCACCCAGCCGATCGTCGACGCGGTGGGCGACCTCGACCAGGTGAGTTCGGCGGTCGTCTACGGGGTCCGCGTCACTTCTGATCGGCCACGATCGGTCCGCGTCGAGGCGTCGTCGACGGAGGTAGCGGTGTGCGCCATCGCGTTGCAACCGGAGGCGGTGATCACCGCTCGTGCCTTGACGGACGCGCTCGGTGCATTGCTGCCGGACGAGCGTCCGGCAATCGTGCACGTCGTCGCCGAGATCCCGGTGGGACGTGCGTACCGACCGACCGCTACGGCGTTGAAGAAGGTGGGCATCCCGACGCCGAGCGCGCGGTCCTGGTACTACGACTCAGAGTCCAACAGCTACCGTCGACTGACGAAAACTGTTGTGACCGAACGCTTTGTCGGACGCGAAGTCGCGGCCGAGAAGTCGTCCTAGGAGTGGAGCCTGCAGTAACGCCTCGGGAAGGCGTTCGGTAGCGTGAGCGCAAACACCACCCGAGATTCGATCGGATCAGAACGAAGGACACCTGTGGCAATCGATTCGACACTGCTTTCCATCCTCGCGTGCCCGGTGGACAAGGGCCCGCTGCTGCTGGTCGAAGGGGAATTGCTCTACAACCCGCGACTGCGGCGTGCGTATCCGATCGAGAACGGTATTCCGGTGTTGCTCGCCGACGATGCCCGCGACGTCGACGCCGCCGAGCACGAGTCGATCCTGGCACGCGCTACGTCCTAGATCGCTTCTTCGGTCTCGAGCTTCGGCGACGCGCTGTGGTGGCTGCAACTGCACAGCGCGAACGCCACGTTGGCCTCGAGCATCACCGGATCTCGGAGTAGGTGGCCCCGGTCGGCACTCGGTGGTCGAGAGCGAAGCATCATGGGAGGGTGAACGTCGCTGACTTGGAGATCGGAGAGCCCGACGACGCAGCCCGATGCATCCTCGGCGGAGTCGTCACCGTGGGTGATGTGTCTCTCCGCATCGTGGAAGTCGAGGCCTACGGCGGTCCGGCCGACGGTCCGTGGCCCGATCCCGCTGCACATTCGTTCCGCGGGCCGACCCCTCGGAACGAGGTGATGTTCGGTCCGGCGGGGCATCTGTACGTCTACCTGAGCTACGGAATGCATTTCTGCATGAACGTCAGCTGCGGACCGGAGGGCACGGCCGCTGCGGTGTTGCTCCGAGCTGGTGAAGTTCTCGCCGGTCACGACGTCGTCGAGAGCAGGCGGGCCGGACGGAGTCCACGGACCAACCGGGTCGAGGCCGGTTGGGCCCGCGGGCCGGGCAATCTCGGTCGGGCCTTGGGTGTTGCGTTGTCGGACAACGGAACCGACCTGTTCGACGCCTCGTCCGCGGTCACCCTTGAGCTGCTCGAGCGCCCGCTGCACGAGAAGGCGGTCGCGTCCGGACCGCGGGTCGGGGTGAGTCGGGCGGCCGACCGTCCATGGCGCTTCTGGGTGCCAGGGTCGCCGGCGGTATCGAGCTACAAGCGCAGCCCCCGGGCCGCCGCTGCCGGAACCTCGGAGGCCTGACCGACCGATCGCTGCGCCCATGCGGGAGGATCGACGTCGTGAGTGAGAACATCATCGACGAAATGACCTGGCGCGGACTGATCGCGCAGTCCACCGATGTGGACGCGTTGAAGAAGGCGACGTCGGAGGGCCCGATCACGCTGTATTCCGGTTTCGACCCGACCGGTCCTTCTCTGCACGCAGGGCACCTGGTGCCGCTGCTGGCACTCAAGCGGTTTCAGCGGGCAGGCCATCGGCCGATCATTCTCGCCGGCGGTGCGACGGGACTCATCGGTGACCCTCGCGACGTGGGGGAGAGGACCATGAATTCCCGCGAGGTCGTCACCGAATGGGCCTCGCGTATCCGCGGCCAGCTCGAGCGGTTCGTCGATATGGACGAGAGCCCGACGGGCGCAGTGGTGGTGAACAATCTGTCGTGGACGGGGGAGCTGTCCGCGATCGATTTTCTGCGCGACATCGGTAAGCACTTCTCGATCAACGTGATGCTTGCTCGCGAGACGGTGAAGAATCGGCTCGAAAGCGACGGAATGTCGTACACCGAGTTCAGCTACATGCTGCTGCAGGCGAACGACTACGTGCAGCTTCGCCGCCAGTACGGCTGCAGCCTCCAGATCGGTGGCTCCGATCAGTGGGGGAACATCATCGCCGGGGTGGAGCTGAACCGGCGCCAAGACGCCGAGTCGGTCCACGCCATGACCGTTCCCCTGGTCACGTCGGCCGACGGCAAGAAGTTCGGCAAGTCCACCGGTGGTGGCAGCCTGTGGCTCGACCCGGAGATGACGAGCCCCTATGCCTGGTACCAGTACTTCGTCAATACCGGTGACGCGGACGTCGTGAAGTACCTACGTTGGTTCACCTTCTTGTCCAAGGACGAGTTGGCAGAACTCGAGCTGGCAACCACCGAGCGTCCGCACGCGCGCGAAGCGCAGAAGCGCCTGGCGGCCGAGATGACCACGCTTGTCCACGGAGAAGCGGCGACGCGATCGGTCGAACTCGCCAGCCAGGCACTGTTCGGGCGGGCGGAACTGACAGAACTCGATGAAAAGACTCTGGCTGCCTCATTGCAGGAAGCGTCGGTGGCGGATATCGAGGCCGGTGCGCCGAACACCATCGTCGATCTGCTCGTCGCCACGGGCCTGAGCGAAAGCAAGGGCGCTGCCAGGCGAGCGGTCAAGGAGGGCGGCGCATCGGTGAACAACGTGAAGATCTCCGATGAGGACTGGACGCCCAGTGCGGAAGATCTACTCCACGGCCAGTGGTTGGTGGTCCGACGCGGAAAGCGAAACTTCGCCGGCGTGCGAATCGCAACGTAGTTTCGGTTGTTGCCAGTGGTCGGAGTCACATCCATGTAATTTGGTTACGACGCCCGTCGGGTGGGTACGTAAGCGGTTGCGACCAGGCTGTTCACACGATCCGCGTGTGAACGACCTGGGGATTTGACGCGTTGTTATCCGGCGCGTAACTTTGTCCAAGTCAGAGCGACACGGACGCCAGCCCAGACCGCAAGGCCTGAGCGGGCAAAGTTCACTCCAGGCACTATGAAGTTGTACGGGCCGCGAGGTTCGGCATCTTCACGGATGAGAAGCCAGCTTGACTGCGCTCGATCATCTGATCTAAGCTGGAACGGTTGCCCCGGACATTTTTGAGCTTCGGCTCGGCAGTGAACGGTGTGTGCGTGTTCTTTGAGAACTCAACAGTGTGTCGATGAATGTCAGTGCCGAAATTATTTGTTTTGGTGAATGCATTCGATGTATCGATCATCCGCTTGTGGTGGTTGTTGTCGGGTGTTGTTTTGAATGCTAGTTGAGTTTTTCTGCTAGTGATTTGACTTGATGTCTTTGACTGATTCACGGTCCTTCGGGATTGTTGTTTCGCAGGTCTTTTACGGAGAGTTTGATCCTGGCTCAGGACGAACGCTGGCGGCGTGCTTAACACATGCAAGTCGAGCGGTAAGGCCTTTCGGGGTACACGAGCGGCGAACGGGTGAGTA
>NZ_JAJPWC010000006.1:0-169181 GCF_047782425.1 Rhodococcus sp. 077-4
AAGCTAAGCCCTCCAGCGCCGATGGTACTGCACTCGACAGGGTGTGGGAGAGTAGGACACCGCCGAACACAACTTCACAGAACACCCCCAGACCACTGGTCTGGGGGTGTTCTGCATTTCGAAACCAACCCATCACACGCGCACAGTCGCTGAACGCACCTGAACTCGCATCCGACCACGACCCATTGCCCCGCACCTGACACACGCGCGCGCATCCGCTGAACGCACCCCAATTCGCCGTCCGACCGGCCGCGATTACCCGTGATTCTGACAAACGCGCGCGCATCCGCTGAACGCACCCCAATTCGCTGCCCGACCGGCCGCGATCTCCCGCGCTTCTGACAAACGCGCACGCATTCGCGCCCCGCCGCTGAGCAACGTCGTCAGGCGAGGCTCTGTGTACCCCGACTCGATTCTGTGGCACAGTCGAAGTCGATGAAACTCGCCGTCGGACAGCATCGAGTCAGCAGAATTCTTCTCGATTTCGATCTGAGTATCGAATTCGACAACGGAGCCATCCTTGCCTTCAGCGAAGTGATGGTCGATGACCTCACTGTCGATGAAGACAATCAGTTCGAAGGCCTACGAGCCTTCGCAGCCCTGCACGGTCTCGTGTGCGACGACGCTGACTACGACGAATTCGGTGTTCTCCGTATGACTTTCGAGGGCAGACAGAGGGTGGTTGCGCGTCCGAGAGACGAGGTCGAATCTTGGGAGTACAGCGCCGCGGACGGTTCGACTGTGCTGTGTGGACCGGAGGGCACCGTCGAATCATGGCCCGCACCCCAGCATCCCAAGGCGGGGGTGCCGGCCGTCGAAGGGCTTCCTTCCATCGGTGCCACTGTGGTTCGGCTCTCCACAGGTGACGACGCTGCGGTCGAATTCTCCGACGGCACGAAGCTGTTGTTCGAGCTCCCCCTCGACATCGGCTACCTGGTATTACGGGAGAGTGTGACATCGAGCTCGCTCGCCGGCAGTGGCGGAAACAGCCCCGGAGATTGGGTCGTCGAATTGTCCTCCGGGCACGTAATTTTCTATCGCCCGCGCACGAGGTAGGGCCGACCGAACTGGGTCTCGACACCGGGCGAGTAGAGCACCGAATCCGGCGGCCGGGTGCTGACGCTGGGCATTCCCGCCGCTGCTACGAGTTCGTCGGAGCAATGGGTGAGTTCCGCGTCGATTAGCGGCCAGTGTCGGTGCACATTCGGTACGTAGAGCAGTCGTCCGGCCAGTGACGTGTGCAATCCCCATCGGGCGGTGAGAAACACCGCGAGCGGGTCGTCGGACATGTCGCGTAATCCTCGGACGATCCCGAAGTCGGTGGTTGCTCCGCGATGCGGTGGTGCGAGTCTTCGGCTGCGGTAGCCGATTGTCGTCCTGTCGTCGTCGATGTCGATCGACGACCAGCGATAGGGGATGCGAGCGGCGTTGGTACCCAACACCACTGCGAGTCTCGTTGCTTCCAGCGATCGGAACACGACGCCGCGTCGACCCTCTGCGTCGACCGAGTACAGGCGCACGTTGATCTCACCGAACGTGCCGAAATACGGAACGGGGTGGCGGTAGCCGAGCCCGGCACCAACCATGTGGAAGCCGATCAGCCCGACCCATGACGAGCCGTCGAACTCGTCGGGCACGCACCCCCGTGGCAGCAGCGGGGTCACCACCGAACTCGGCACTCGCCAGTGCAGAAAGACCAGCCGTTCCCATCGCTGATCCATCAGGATCGGACGAGGCAGCAACGGCGGCCGCGGCCAGAGGCGTCGGGCATCGTCTCGATTCATGGTTCGAGCGTAGGCGCGACGCGTCAGGAGGCGGTGAATCGGGCGTGGACGCTCGCGGAGATCGTGATGTTCTCCGGTTTGAGTGCAAACCCGGCAGGCGCTGCCTTCGCGGCGAACATCCTCGCCGAGGAGTCGGTGCCACTGTGCTCTGCGATCCCCGTCAGTAGGCCCGGGTCGGCCACCGCGACCGCGTGCACACCCGATCTCCCCAGGCTCGACGCATAGGCCTCGGCTTTGGAGACGGCGTCGCGCACGGCTAGTTCTCGGACTGCGAGGGTGTGGGCAATTCTGCTGGGTTCGGTGAGGTCCCAATCGAGGTGGTCGATCGACACTCCCTCGAGTGCGGATGCGGCGTATACGAATGCATCCACGAGATCGAGTTGGCTGAACTGGACCTCCACCGACGCCTCGGCTTGGTAGACGTACGGCAGCTGCTCCCCGTCGTGGTTGAACGGCCGGTGACGGGAGTGGTGAACCTGGTCGACCGACCACCGATCGATGGGTCCGCCGTCGCTGTTGTACAGCGGCTCGACCAGTCGCGTGAGCTCCCGCACGAGCTGTTGGGCCGGCTCGGACGCTGTCTCGGCCGTCCGTCCGTCGGTGCGAACCGTCAAGGCGAGCGTGCACTGCTCGGGTGGGTAGGTGGCTGCGCCGTGACCGACGACGGTGATGTCGAGTGCTTCAAGGCTCATGTTGTCCAGTCTGGCATCCGCGGCAATTCATCGAATCTCAACACTGCTGGCCGACGCGTCGGGTGGGGAGGACAATCGCGAACATGCTTCCCGTTCTCGATCTCGCTCTGGCCGATGACGACCCCGGTACGTTTCAGCGGTTGCTGCGCGAGGCCGCCCATCGGTCCGGCTTCTTCTATCTCGTCGGTCATGGCATCGAGCCCGAACGGATGCGCGAGGTGCTGCGGTCGGCTCGCGAGTTCTTTGCGGTACCGGATCACATCAAGGGCCAGATCAGTCAGCTGAAGAGCCCGCACTTCCGCGGCTATTCGCGGGTGGGCGGCGAACTGACCAACGGCCGGGTCGATTGGCGGGAGCAGATCGACATCGGTCCCGAACGCCCGGCGATCGCGGGAGCGCAGGGGTACTGGAACCTTCAGGGGCCCAATCTGTGGCCCGCGCAGCCGGCCGAGTTCAGGGAGACGTTCGAGCACTGGGAGCGCACGGTGTCGAGCCTCGGTCTTCGGCTGCTCCGACATTGGGCACGTTCCCTCGGAGCGCCCGAGAACGTGTTCGACGACGCGTTCGCGACCGCGCCGGCGACGCTGATGAAGGTCGTGCGCTACCCGGGTACCCCCGATCACTCACAGGGGGTCGGCGCGCACAAGGACTCCGGAGTGTTGACTCTGCTGCTCGTCGAACCGGACTCGGCTGGGCTGCAGGTGGAGACAACGCCCGATACGTGGGTCGACGTACCGCCGCTGGACGGGGCGTTCATCGTCAACATCGGCGAGCTGTTGGAAGTGGCGACCGGCGGTTACCTCCGAGCGACGCGGCATCGGGTGCTCGCGCCAGGGCCCGGGACCGATCGAGTGTCCGTGCCGCACTTCCTCAGTCCCGCGCTCGATGCCGTCGTCCCTGTCATCGAACTGCCGCCCGAGTTGGCGAAACATTCACGGGGCGTCGAGAACGATCCCGGCAACCCCATCTACAGCACCTACGGCGAGAACGCGTGGAAGTCTCGTACGCGCGCACATCCGGATGTGGCGCAGTTACACCACGGCATCCTGCCTGCAGGTCAGCCGTCGACCTACTGACGGCCGGAGTGCCACGCGCGACACTGGGCCCAGGAACCGGTGCACCACAGCGCCCACACGATCAGCAGTGGCTGGAAGAGCAGCCGGATGCCGCGGGCCGCGTCGGAGTCGAGGCCGAACGCGTCTGTGTGGGTGACGAACTGCGAGATGTTGCCGGGGAAGACCGCAAGGAAGAACGCGGCAACAACCCAACCGACGAATGCCCGCCGAGCAGTCCAGAACAGCAACGCCAGGCCGAGCACGATCTCGACGACCCCCGATGCCAGCACCACGAAGTCGACACTGATCGGCATCCACGTCGGCACCTGAGCGGCGAAGGTGCTGCGCGCCCAGAACAGATGGCTCAGGCCGGCGAAGACGAGGAACGCTCCCAGTACGACGCGTCCGATGGTGCGAGATATCGATTTCGTCATGGCTTCATGAGACACCACGGGCACACTGGGCTTCATGACCGGGAGTGCACCGACAGACTCAGGGCGTCGCCGATGGGTACTGCACGTCGACCTGGATCAGTTCATCGCCGCAGTGGAGGTGCTGCGCAATCCGGAGCTGGCGGGCAAAGCAGTGGTGGTCGGCGGTAGGGGAGACCCCACCGAGCGCGGGGTGGTGTCGACCGCGTCGTACGAGGCGCGCGCGAAGGGGGTCGGCTCGGGAATGCCGCTGCGCATCGCCGCAAAGAAGATCCCCGACGCGATCTTCCTCCCCGTCGACAAGCCTGCGTACGACGAGGCGTCGGCGCTGGTGATGGACACGCTGCGGACGCTGGGTGTCGTCGTCGAGGTGATCGGTTGGGACGAAGCGTTTCTCGGTGTGAAGACCGATGACCCCGAGCGATTCGCGAAGACCGTGCACGACGCGGTGTTCGAGGCGACCGGGCTGCACTGCTCGGTTGGCATCGGCGACAACAAGTTACGAGCGAAGATCGCCACCGACTTCGACAAGCCCCAGGGCATCTACCGGCTGACGCAGGACAATTGGTTCGAGGTGATGGGCGACCGCGGTACCGAGGCGCTGTGGGGGATCGGCAAGAAGATCTCGAAGAGACTCACCGCGCTGGGGGTCACGACCGTCCGTGAATTGGCGGATGCCCAGGACGCCGACCTGGCTGCTGCGTTCGGACCGAAGATCGGTCCCTGGCTGGGTACCAAGGGCCGGGGGATCGACCTGTCGCCGGTGACGTCCGAGCCCTGGGTTGCGCGTTCACACAGTCGCGAGGTCACCTTTCAGGTCAACGTCGCAGACTGGGCTCTCGTCCGAGACGAGGTCGCTGCTCTGACGGCGCAGGTGTTGGCCGACATCGAATCCGAGAACAGGCCCGCCATCAGGGCGGCGTTGAAAATTCGGTACGCGCCGTTCGAGACGCACACCGTCAGCGCTCCGATCGTCGGTGCACCCACGTTCGATCCGCACATTCTCACCGAGGCTGCGGTGGCTCTCGTCGATCGCCTCGACCACAGCAGAGAGGTCCGCTTGATCGGGGTCCGGCTGGAAATGACTCCGCCGTAACCTCTCTGACTACTTGCGGCCCGCTGCCCAGCGCAGGCCCCACCCGTACTTCTTGTCGAGATCGGCCTGGCTGCCCTGGATGTACTCGACCTCGCGGGTCACGGTGATCCCCGCAGACGTGCTCTCCAACAATGCGATCGAGCAGATTCTCGCAGAGTTCTCGGCCGAGTCGAGGCGCACTTCCACCTGCGGACCGCTGGTGGGGTAGAGCGTCACCACGCCGTCGACCGCGGCCCAGTTCGGTGCGCCGTCGTAGATCATTGCGAAGATCAGGATCCGGGCGAACTTCTCCGGGTGCGCGAGGTTGATATGCATGTTCTCGCCGCCGCTGACCGAACCGGATCGGTCGTCACCGTCGAGCGCAATGAACGGAGCGTCCTGCAGTGAGCCGAAGCTGTTGCCGAGCGCCTGGATCACGCCCTTGGAACCGTCGCGCAATTCGTAGAGGCAGCCGAGGTCGAGATCCACACCGCCGGAGCCGTACGACGCGGCGGCGAGCTTGGCCAGGAACCCCTTCTTCTTCGGCTGAGCCGCAGGCGCACCAGACGACCAGTTGAGGTTCACCCGCATCGAACCTTGCTTCTCACCCGACTTGGTGAGGCTGATCGTCGGCGATGCCTTCGACAGTGTCACCTTGCTCAGGTTCACCGACGCACCGGGCTGCTGACCAGGGGTCTGCCCGGTGGATGGCTTGCGGGTGTAGTCGATGGCCATGGTCGAGCCTTCCGAAACTGTCGATTCCCGGATCGCGATGTCCGGTTTGGGCGGTACGTCGAGAATAACCGCACGTCCAACGGACTCCGTGCTCGCACCGTGGCAGAGCTTCGTCGAGGTGCCGACTACGGCCGAGGCACGTTGCGTAGGTTCGACTTTGCTATCCGAACTGCTTCACCCACTCCGCCGTTGAGCACGACCTTGCTCATGGCGAGGGCGAAGCCCTTGATCTGTTCACCGTTGAGGTTCGGCGGCACCGACAGGGCAAGCGGGTCGGTGATCAGTTGCACCAGTGCGGGGCCGTCGACGGCGAACGCTGTCTCGAGGGCACCGCGAATGTCGCCCGGCTGATCGACGCGTTGTGCGTGGATACCCGCAGCTGTCGCGATGCCGGTGTAATCGACCTGCGGTACGTCGACACCGAAGTCGGGCAGGCCGTCGACCAACATCTCCGCTTTCACCATGCCCAGCGTCGAGTTGTCGAACAGCACGATCTTGACGGGCAGTTTGTACATCGCGACGGTGAGCAATTCGGAGAGCAGCATCGACAATCCGCCGTCGCCGGAGATCGAGACCACCTGGCGGCCGGGATTGGCGAACTGCGCTCCGATGGCGTGCGGCAATGCGTTGGCCATCGAGCCGTGCAACATCGACGCTACGAAAGCCCTTCTGCCGGTGGGGTTGATGTAGCGCGCGGTCCAGACGTTGCACATGCCGGTGTCGGTGGTGAACACGGCATCGTCGGCGGCGAGGTCGTCGAGCACCGATGCCGCGTACTCGGGGTGGATGGGGACGAGCTTCTCGGCGTTACGGGTGTACGCGCCGACAGTCTTGCCCATCAGGTCGTTGTGCTTGGCCACCCACTTGTCGACGTAACGCCGGTCGGACTTTCGATCAACCAACGGCTGCAACGCATTCAGCGTTGCACGAACGTCGCCGTGAATCGGGTACTGCACTGATGTTCGACGCCCCAGCTTCGTCGGATCGATGTCGATCTGCGCGGTCGTGACATCCTCGGGGAGGAACTGCTGATACGGGAAGTCGGTGCCGAGCAGGACGAGCAGATCCGCGTCGTGAATGCCTGCGTGCGCTGCACCGTAGCCGAGCAGGCCGGTCATGCCGACGTCGTACGGGTTGTCGTACTGGATGAACTCCTTGCCGCGCAACGAGTGTCCGACGGGAGCGCCGATCGTGTCGGCGAACGCGACCACCTCGTCGTGGGCTCCCTTGACGCCGTAGCCGGCGAAGATGGCGACCTTCTCGGCGTTGTTGATGGCGTCCGCGAGCTTCTGGATGTCGGCGGTCGGCGGTGTCACGATCGGGGTCGAGGGGATGGCGATCGGGTCCATCGTGCCTGCGGCCGAAAGTTCGGCGATGTCTCCGGGGAGCGTCAGCACCGACACTCCACCACCGGTGACTGCGGCGTTGATCGCTGCGCGGAACACCCGAGGAGCCTGCTCGGCGGTGGAGACGAACTCGTTGTACAACGAGCATTCACCGAACAGGCGGTCGGGATGCGTCTCCTGGAAGTAGCCCGAGCCGATCTCGCTGCTGGGAATATGCGACGCGATCGCCAGAACCGGTGCGCCGGAACGATGTGCGTCGAACAGGCCGTTGATCAGATGCAGGTTGCCCGGGCCACACGAACCCGCGCACACGGCGAGGGTCCCGGTGGTCTGCGCGTCGGCGGAGGCGGCGAACGCAGCGGCCTCCTCGTGGCGCACATGAATCCAGTCGATACCGCCCTTGGCCGATCCCCCGGTTCGGCGCACCGCGTCGACCACTGGGTTGAGACTGTCGCCAACGATGCCGTAGATGCGTTGTACGCCGGCATCGACGAGTCCTCGAACGAGTTGATCGGCCACTGTGGTGGGCATTCATTCTCCTCAAAACTCGAGACGCGATGTTCACCGATGTGCTTCGGTCGCGTCTGGTCGTCGGCTTCCCTGCGTGGAGGGCCTGTCAAACATCCTGGGTACCCACAGGCGGCCAGTCAAGGGGAAAGCGCTGGTAGAGCGCTGTGGCGATCTGCGTCACGTCGCGATGTTCCCGGTAGCACCCATCGAAGACTGGGGCTGTCCCGACGTGTTTGCTGCCCGTGGCGTACAGCAAAGTAGACAGGCTCTGTACAGGTTCACTTTTGCGATGTACGGTACTGAGATGACCGAGCCCGCTATGACTCAGCGCACATCGGAGCGTGCGCGGCACAAGCGCCATCAGGTGCTCGCCTCACTCAAGAACACCATCGAGTCCGGCGATATCCCCTCGGGTTCGTTCCTGCCGGGAGAGAACGAACTCGCCCGCGAGTTCTCGGTCAGTCGTGGAACCATTCGCTCTGCACTCAGTGAGTTGGAAGATCAGAAGCTCATCGAAAAGCGCAGCGGCATAGGATCACTCGTCACCTTCGATGGCCATCAGATCGAGACCGCCGACGGATGGGCACGTGCCCTGTCGTCTGCGGGTGTCGAGATGCACACCCGTACTCTCCGGGTCGAGCGCATCGTCGATCCCGAGTTGGCAGCCGAGGCCGGTACGTCCACACTGAATTTCGTTGCCGTCGACCGAGTGCGACACGTGGTCGACGGGCGTCCGGTGTCGTTGGAGCGCAGCCGTATTCCAGCACTCGGACCGCTCGCGGGCCTGCCCGAGAACGGACTGGTGGGTGACTCGCTGACGGCAACCCTGAGATCCGCGGGGCTCGTGGCTGCCAGTGGCGAGCAATGGGTCTCGGTGGTTCCCGTCGACGCAGCCGATGCGGCCGTTCTCGAGGTTCCGGTGGGCACCCCGTACCTGCACAGTATTCGTGTCAGTCGAGACGCGTCGGGTCGGTTCGTCGAGAAGGTCGTCAGTCTGCTGGCACCCGACCGCTTTCAGCTCCACCTCTCTTTCAATTCCTGAACGATCACCCCACTCTCAGCAAGGACTGTGTCGATGCCTGCTTCCCGCGAACGCGCCCTCGGGGCCTTCTACGGCCTGGCGCTGGGCGATGCGCTGGGAATGCCGACGCAATCGATGTGCCGCAGGGACATTGCCGAGGACTACGGCCAGTTGCGCGGATTCGTCGACGCCGGCCCACGTCAGTTCATCGCTCACGGAATGCCTGCCGGTTCGATCACCGACGATACCGAGCAAGCGATCATGCTGGCGCAGTTGATCATCGACGGTGCCGGTGTCGTAGACCCGTCCGCGTTCGCGCACGCCCTGATTGCCTGGGAAGCGCGAATGAAGGCACGCGGATCGCTCGATCTACTCGGTCCGTCGACCAAGCGCGCCGTCGAACGTATTCTCGACGGATCGGATCCGACCGAAGCCGGTAGGTTCGGCAGCACCAACGGCGCAGCCATGCGTATCACCCCTGCGGCAATAGCAGCCTCGCTGGACGGCGGTATGAGCTCGTTCGTCGACGCGATCTACCGATGCAGCTTCGTCACCCACAATACTTCCCTCGGAATAGCCTCTGCCGCAGCGGTTGCCGGCGCGATCAGTGCCGGTATCGCGGGCGCGGACCTGCCCGAAGCAGTCGACATCGGTGTTGCTGCTGCGGCCGAGGGTGCCACCCGCGGATACTGGGTTGCCGGTGGAGACATCGCGACCCGAATCGAGTGGGCGGTCCAGTTGGCCGGCACCACCACCGGCCAACACATCACGGACACGGTCGCCGACATCGTCGGTACGTCCGTTGCGTCACAGGAATCAGTGGTAGCGGCCTTTGCTCTGGCCGTTGCGTACGACGACCCGTGGGACGTCGTACTGGCAGCCGCCACCATCGGCGGCGACACCGACACCATCGCAGCGATAGCAGGTGCGCTCCGCGGTGCCGTCGGTGGCCTGGCAGCGTGGCCCGGCGAAGCGATTCGAACAGTCATCGACGTCAACTCGCTCGATCTCGAGCCCCTCGTCGATCGACTGCTCGCTCTCCGTAATACGAACTGACACAGTTCGACTCACTCTGGAGCACAACCATGACTTCTTCCGCTTCCTCCTCCGTCTCGGACACCGCGGCCGACGCTTTGTCACTGGAGACTCGCGGCATCGAGCCCGTCCCGGACAACGAGCGCAACGGTAATCCGCTACAGCTGTTCTGGGTGTGGTTCGCCGCGAACATCTCCATCCTGGGACTGCCACTCGGTGCCACTCTCGTGGTCTTCACCGGGCTGAACATCTGGCAATCGCTGATCGTGGCGCTGATCGGTGCCGCCGGATCCTTCGCCATCGTCGGCATCGTCTCGATCGCTGGTAAACGCGGTGGTGCCCCCAGTCTCACGCTGTCGCGGGCCACGTTCGGGGTCCGAGGCAACATCGGACCCACGCTGGTGTCGTTGATGTCGCGGCTCGGTTGGGAAACCGTCAACACCACCACCGCAGCGTTCGTGCTGCTGTCGATCTTCACTCTGATCTTCGGTGGATCCGGTGCCGCCAAGGATCATCCCGTCGTGACGATCGTGTCCATCGTAGTGTTCATCGTGCTCACTCTCGTTGTCAGCGGGCTCGGACACTCGGCGATTCTCGTCATCCAGCGCTGGTCGACGTGGATCTTCGGTGCCCTGAACATCTTCGTTGCAGTCTTCTTGATCGCCACCGTCGACTGGACCGCTGTGACCAGTACCCCGGCTGGATCGATCAGTGCGATGGTCATCGGTGTCGGAACCATCGCTGCCGGAACAGGTATCGGCTGGGCCAACGCGGGAGCCGACATGTCGCGCTATCAGCGTAAGAGCGTCGGAGCCGGTTCGTTGGTGCTGTCCAGCGCTGCAGGTGCCGGTATTCCGCTCGTACTCCTGATCGGACTCGGCGCACTGCTCTCTGCCGGCGACAACAGCCTCGCGTCGGCGTCGGATCCGGTCGCGGCGATCCGGGAGATTCTTCCGGCCTGGATGGCCGTTCCGTACCTGATCACCGCATTCGGCGGATTGCTTCTGTCCAATCATCTTTCGGTCTACTCGGCCAGTCTGACCACCTTGACACTCGGCTTCCGAATCAAGCGGGTCTACGCGGTCGGAGTGGATGTGTTCGTCACCTTCGTCGGCGCCATCTACTTCATGCTGATCTCCGACGGTTTCTACGGACCGTTCATCACGTTCATCTCGGTTCTCGCGGTTCCGCTCACGGCATGGCTCGGGGTGTTCATGTCCGACATGATCAAGCGCACGACGTACGACGCGGCGTCGATCATGAACATCGGAAACACCAGCCGCTACTGGTATTCCGGCGGAGTGAACTGGTATGCGTTCGTGAGCTGGGCAGCGGGCATCGTCGTGGGGTTCCTGTTCACTGCCATCGCTGTGGACGGCGACGTCATCTACACCGGGCCGTTGTCGGGCAGCTGGATCGGTGACAACGGTCTCGGCTGGGTTGCGTCGTTCGTGGTCGCCGCCGGTCTGTACCTCGCCACCGGGGGAGCGCGCCGCACCGAGACCGTAGCGCGGTGAGTCCGCGGCTGATCCACACCGGCCAAGTCATCGTCGACGTCGTGATGGCCGTTCCCGAGGTCCCGACTCCGGGCGGAGACGTGGTGGCGACGTCACTGAACGAGACTGCGGGAGGAGGCCTCAACGTCGTGGTGGCCGCGATTCGCGATGACCTTCCCGTCGTCTTCGCCGGCAGGTTCGGTTCGGGTCACTACGGCTCGATCGTCCGTGACGCGCTCGCCGTCAGCGGTGCCCTCGTGGTCAATGCCCGACCACTGCAGAAGGATTCGGGATTCTGCATCGCCCTCGTCGACGCGAATGCCGAACGGACATTCGTGACGTACCCGGGAGCCGAGGCCGAACTGAGCGTTGCGGATCTGGCGGCAACCGGAGTTCGACGCGGTGATCTGGTGTACGTCACCGGCTACGGACTGGCACACGCGAGCAACGCTGCGGCACTGACGAACTGGCTTTCGACGCTGCCGGACGAAGTTGTCGTCCTGTTCGATCCTTCTCCGTTGATCGCGACCCTCGACCGACGCGTCGTGGACGCCGTACTCGCTCGGGCCGACATCGTGAGTGTCAATCTGCGTGAGGGTGCGCTCATGACGGGTGCGGCCGACATCGGTTCCATTGCGGTCGGATTGACCGAGCGGGTGCGTCCTGGGGCATCGGTGGTACTGCGTACCGGATCGGAGGGGTGTTTGATCGCAAGCCTCGGACGGCCGCCCCGGTCGGTGCCCGGGTTCGCGGTGCAGGCGGTCGACTCCAACGGTGCGGGCGACGCGCACGCCGGTGTGTTGTTGGCGGGGCTGTCGCGCGGACTCGACCTGTACCAGGCGGCGTTGCGAGCGAATGCCGCTGCAGCGCTTGCAGTCACCGAGCGTGGACCGGCGACGGCCCCGCTTCGATCACGTACCGACGCGTTGGTCGGAGAGTGAGGGGGCAGTTCGCCCCGGAACCGTGGAGTCGCGGACGACCAGTGTCGGTGTGAGTGCCACCGATGACACCGGTAATCCGTGGGTGACGGCCAGCAGCATTTCGGCTGCGCGTGTGCCGATTTCGCGGTGCGGACTGCGAACCGTCGTCAAAGGCACCGTCAGTTCGCTGCAGATCGAGATGTCGTTGTAGCCGACGACGGCAACGTCGCGTCCCGGCTGCAATTCCGCTTCGCGCAGGACGCCGAGGACTCCGATGGCGCTGAAATCGTTGGTCGCGAAGATGGCCGTCGGAGGTGTCGGCAATGCCAGAAGTGCTGTGGCTCCTCGTCGTCCGGCCTCAGGATCGAAACCCTCTTCCCGAACGTACTCGTCCGGAACGTCGATTCCTGCGTCGCGGAGGGCAGCTCGGCAGCCCTCCAATCGGTCGATTCCGGTGCTGGCCCACGCCGGACCCGACACGATCCCCACTCGGGTGTGGCCGAGTCTGGCCAAGTGCTCACCGGCGAGGTAGCCGCCCCGATGGTCGTCGCACGTCACCGAGGTCATTCCCGGGTATCGACGGCTGATGAGCACGAACTTGATCCCTCTGCGGTGGAGGTCGTCGAGGTTCTCGCTGTCGAGGCGAGCATCGCCGAAGATGAGACCGTCGACGTTGCGGCCGAGCAGCAGATCGATGCGTCGACGCTGCTGAATCGGATCGTCGTGGGTGTTGGCGACGAAGGTCTCGTACCCGGCACGGTTCGCGGTTTCCTCGATGGCGTCGTACATCGCGGAGAGCACCACGTCGGTCAATCGCGGGACGAGTACTCCGAACGCGGTGGATTTCTTGGTGGTCAGGCTCGCCGCGTTGGGGTTGGGGACGTAGTCCATCTCGCGGGCCAGCTCGAACAATCGAAGATCTCCGGCGCTGGCACCGGCCGGGTCGAGGGCGACGCGTCGCAGAGCTCGGGAAACGGTCGAGACATGTACTCCCGCAGCAGCTGCGACTGTTTTGAGCGTGACGCTTCCCGAAGTAGTGCTGTCCACTGGCGGTTCCCCTCGATCCTCCGTCGGCGCTGCCCCGACCCCTGATGACCCCTAAGCTAGCACCGTGCGCAACCGTTTGCGCAACAAGTTGCCCTCGAGGAACGGACATTCGATGACAGGTTTGGGTGGTCTCAATCCGTCGCCGACGTCGCTCACGCTCGGCCTGGTTCAGCAGCAGGTTCCGCTGATCACGAGCATGGACGATGTGGACGCGACGACCGATCGCGTGTGCAAGCAGTTGCGCGAGGCGAAGGCCGGGTTCGGGGCGCTCGACCTCGTGGTGTTCCCGGAGTACTCGCTGCACGGTCTACGCAAATCGTCGTGGGCGTCCGACGAGGTCATGTGTGACATGGACGGTCCGCAGGTGGAGCGATTGCGCGACGCGTGCCGTGAGTCGAACGTATGGGGGTGTTTCAGCATCATGGAACGCAACCCCGGCGGTGCGCCGTTCAACTCCGGAATCATCGTCGACGACCGGGGTGACATCGCGCTGTACGTTCGCAAACTGCATCCTTGGACGCCCAAGGAGCCCTGGGAACCGGGCGACATCGGTCTACCGGTCTGCTCGGGGCCCAAGGGCTCGGTGCTGTCGCTGTTGATCTGCCACGACGGAATGTTTCCCGAGATGGCGCGTGAGGCGAGCTACCGCGGTGCCAACGTGTTGCTGCGCACGGCCGGGTACAAGTTTCCGCTGCGGCAGTCATGGCGTATCACCAACGAGGCCAATGCCTTTCACAATCTGGCGTACACGGCGTCGGTGTGCCTGGCGGGGGAGGACGGCAACGGCATCCCGTCGATGGGTGAGGCGATGGTGTGCGACTACGAAGGAACGATCATCGAGCGCGGCGATTCCACACCCGATCGGGTGGTGACCGTGTCCATCGAGCCGGCCAGGGCCGATGCGGCACGTCGCGAGTGGGGAGTGGAGAACAACATCTACCAACTGGGTCATCGTGGGTACACGGCGCTGGACGGAGGGGCGAGCGATTGCCCGTACACCTACGTCCGTGATCTCGCCGACGGAAACTATCGAGTTCCATGGGAGGACGAGGTCCGCATCGTCGACGGGACCTCGGAGGGATACGGACCTCCACGTCGACACGGCAGTTCGATGGATACGGCCAGGGCCGGGATGCGCGGCGAGTAAGGCGCAGGTTACGCAGCCGGTGCCCGTGTAACGGTGCCATTAATTGGTTTCGGATTTGTCGCCCAAAGCTCGACATCGGCCGAGAAACCCCTCTATCGTCAGGGCAACGCAATCGGTTGCACGACCGGTTGCACAGCAAGCGAAAGAAGGCTCGTTTCGATGACTTCCCAGGTAGGCGACTCTCTGGAGCTCACGGATCGCACCCGCCACGACATCGATTCGATGTCTTCGGGGGATGTGTACAAACTGCTGTCCTGCGCGGTGCAGCCTCGGCCGATCGCATGGATCTCGACCGTCTCCGGCGACGGCGTCCGCAACCTGGCGCCGTTCAGCTTCTTCAACGTCGCCTCGCGCAACCCGGCGACGCTGATGATCTCCATCGGTGAACGAATCGGGTTCCCCGGAGAGCTCAAGGACACACTGGTCAACATCCGCGACACCGGCGAATTCGTCGTCAACATCCCGTCCGCCGACACCGTGGATGCAGTGACCGCGAGTTTCGCCACCGTCGACGCGGCGATCGACGAGTTCGAGCTCTCGCACATGACCGCGGTGCCGTCGGTGTCGGTGGGGGCACCGTCGGTGCTCGAGTCCCTGGTGTCTCTCGAATGCCGCACGATGCAGGAAATTGCGCTCGGCACGGACACTCTGGTGTTGGGGACCGTGACGGCGGTGACCAGTAGGCCTGGCCTGCTCACCGACGACCTCCACGTCGACACTCTCGAACACCGTTTCCTCGGTCGGCTTGCAGGCCCGTTCTACACCACGGACATGAATCGGGTGGCACAGTGACGGCCTCGGCCCGGCTGACGGGGGTCGCCACGCACAGCGAAGTCGAGACGTTCGATATCGCTGTGGTGCAGACCGGCTCGCGAATCGGAGCCTGGCAGCAGAACATCGACGCGGTGCGTTCGGAGGTGCAGGCTCTCGCCGCGGGCGGGTCGAAGGTGATCGTTCTGCCCGAATTGTTCGCCAGCGGTTACGATCTCGACAGCATCGACACGATGGCCGAATCCGTACCCGGTCGAACGTCGAGCGCGCTCGGCGAACTTGCCGCCGAGACCGACACGGTTCTGGTGACGGCCATCGCGTTTCGTGATGCCGACGGAGTCGTCTTCGACAGCTCGCTCGTCGTTGGCCCGGACGGACTGCTCGCGTTGGGGCACAAGCGGTTTCTGTGGGACCGAGAGAAAACGGTGTTCACTCCTGGCTCGGAGAGCGGACTGCTGGTCAGCACTCCGTTCGGCACTATCGGCGTCGTGATCTGCTACGAGGCAGGGTTCCCCGAGACTGTCCGAGACCTCGTTCGGCGAGGAGCCGATGTGATCGCCGTACCGTCGGCCTTCGGACACGTGCGTTTGCACGTGTGGAAGTTGCTCACCCGCTCTCGAGCACTCGAGAACGGCGTCGTCGTCGCGGCCGCAGGACTCACCGGACAGACCGGCGACGGCCCGCGGTTCGCGGGTCACAGCGTCATCGTCGGACCGCAGGGCCGCACCATCGTCGAGATGGACGAGAGCGTCGGATCGGTGTCGGCAACAGTGACTCGCCGCGAGTTGCTCGATGCACGCGACGAAGTTCCCTATCTGAAAGACCTTGCCCGACTGGGCGGTATCACCGAGAACGATTCAACCGAGAACTCTCACGAGAGGAACCGAGATGTTCGATCTGCGATCAGCTGATCTCCTGCGCGCGTTCACCCGACAGCTCGAGCTGTGCAAAGTCCGGCCCGGAGAGCAGGTGGTGATACTTGCGGAGCCGTCGAGCCGCGGGGATTACGTCTCGGCGGCCTTCGGGGCGGCTCAGAGCCTGGGTGCCCAAGTACTCTCGGCCACCGTTCCCGGCGGCAGTGCGGCACCGATGCCGAGCACCCACACCGGTGCCGGCCCCGGTCTGGTGTCGGTCATGAACAGTTCGGTCGCGCAGGACATGCTCAAGGGAGCCGACCTGGTGGTCGATCTGACCAGCGAGGGCTTCATCCACGCTCCCATCCAGCAGGAGATCCTGGCCGCCGGAACGCGCATCATCTTCGTGTGCGACGCCCCGGACGTGCTCATCAGGAACATGCCACAGGACGGCGACAAGGAACGGGTACAGGCCGGCGTCGATCTGATCCGCAAAGGTTCGACCATGCGCATCACCAACGAGGCAGGCACCGATCTCACCGTGCAACTGAGCAATTCGCAGCCCGAGTTCCAGGTGGGCTTCGCCGACGACAAGGGACGCTGGGATCACTGGCCGTCCACCATGGTGCTGTGTTGGCCGGAGATCTCCAACGGGCAGATCGTGTTGTCCGAGGGCGACATTCTGCTGCCGTTCAAGGAGTACGTCCGCGACAGGACGACACTGACCGTCACCAACGGACACATCGACGAGGTCACCGGCGGCGCAGAAGCGGCTCTGCTCAACATGTTCTTCGACGACTCCAACGACAAATGGGCGCGCTACCTGTCCCACATGGGCTGGGGATTGATGAAGACCGGCGACTGGTTCGCGGCGGCGATGTACGGCAAGGACGACATCATGGGCATGGACGCCCGCGCCTTCGCCGGCAGCTTCCTATGGTCCACCGGCCCGCACCCCGTACTCGGCCGAGACTCCTACGCGCACCTCGACATCGGAATGCGCGCCTGCACCGTGTCCATCGACGGCATCAATGTCGTCACCGAAGGCCGACTGGTGGAGAACTGACATGGCACCGATCGAAGTGGTCGTCGCAGGCGGCGGCTTGGGTGGATTGACCGCGGCGCTGTCGCTGCGGCACAGGGGAATTCAGGTGACGGTGCTCGAAGCCGCAGCCGAACTCGGCGAGGTCGGAGCAGGCATCCAGACCGCACCGAACGCGAGCCGCATCCTCATCGCCCTCGGCATGCGTGACAAGCTCGAAGCGATCAAGACCGAACCGATGGACCAGGTGCGCAGGCGCTGGGAGAACGGCAAAGTCATCGCGCTCACCGCGCTCGGCGAATACTGCAAGAAGACCTTCAACGCGCCGTACTGGCACTACCACCGTGCAGACCTGCACTCTGCCATCCACGCGCAGTGCCTCGACCCCGACGGCCCGGGCCCGGTCGTGGTGTTCGAGACCGATGCGAAGGTCGTCGAGGTCGACCGCACGAACCCGATGCGGCCCGTCGCGGTGACCGGAGCGGGACGTCGGTACGATTCGGATCTGCTCATCGGAGCCGACGGAATCCGCTCGACGGTACGCGATCTCATCGGTCTGCCCGACACTCTGGTGTTCTCCGGTGAAATGGCCTATCGCGCACTCATTCCTGGCGACCGCATCGTCAAGGATCCGGCCACCCGCTGGCTCGTCGACCGATACCAGAGCACCATCTGGTACGGACCCGATCGGCACCTGGTGCACTACATGATCCGCAACGGCGAATACCTCAATGTCGTTGCGCTGGCACCGTGTACCGACGAGGTGCGTGACGGCGGACCACGGCTCGTCGGGCCCGAGGAACTGATGGCGACGTTCCCGGACTGGGACGACCGGGCCCACGCGATGCTGTCCAAGGCCGACGAGAACGTGCTGTGCCAGGCGCTCTACTACCGCAGGCCCGACCCGCGGTGGACCGACGGCCGCGTAGCGCTGCTGGGCGATGCCTGCCACGCCATGCTGCCGTACCAGGCGCAAGGTGCCTCGCAGGCCATGGAGGACGCCGCCGTGCTCGCCGAGGAACTCGCGAAGGTAACCTCGAGCGGAATCGACGACGCGTTGGCGCGCTACGTCTTTCGCCGGGCCCGGCACGCGCGGATGGTGCAGGACGCGAGCCTGCAGAACAAGACTTTCTACCACATACCCGATGGACCCGAGCAGCAGAAGCGGGACGCGACACTGGCGTCGTTCGATGGGGAGTCCGACATCTCGTACGACTGGCTGTGGAGCGGAACCCCGCTCGACGACAGCGATGACGAGAAATTCCATTACTCGTTCGTCCGATGACGACCTCGGACCACAACACCGCGCCGGAGGCTGCGATGAAGACTGGTGATCAGGTAGTACAGGAACTCCCCTGGAAATGGGGTGTGCAGGGCAAGATCTTCATCATCGGCGGACTGGGTTACATGTTCGACGCCTGGGACGTGGCACTGAACGGATTCTTGACGCCGTTGCTCGGCAGCTACTGGGACCTGTCGCAGGCAGAGCGCGGGCTCGTCGCCACCGGCAACCTGATCGGCATGGCCGTCGGTGCCGTCGTATGGGGCACGATCGCCGACCGAGTCGGACGCAAGCGCGCATTCTCGTTGACGCTGTTGATCTTTGCGCTGTTCTCCGTCCTCGGTGCTTTCGCGCCGAGCTTCGAGATCTTCATCGTTCTGCGGTTCCTCGCCGGGTTCGGACTCGGCGGCTGCATCCCGGTGGACTACGCGTTGGTCAGCGAATTCTCACCACGCCGCATTCGCGGCAAGATTCTGTCCGCGATGGACGTCTGGTGGCCGATCGGTGCCACCATCTGCGGCGTCGTGGCAACACTTCTGGTCCCGATCGACGGTGATGTTCGCTGGCGCTACATGTTGCTGTTCATGGTTCTGCCTGCGCTGCTGCTGTTCTGGGTTCGACGCGGCATCCCGGAGTCGCCGATTTACCTCGCCAAGGTCGGCCGAGAAACCGAGGCCCGCGCAGTCATCGACGACATGGTGACGCGCACCGGATCCGAGGCCGTCGAGTACGTCATCGTCGCCGATACGGCACCGAAGGGTCCAGGCGGTATGAAAGCTGCTCTGACACAGCTGAAATCGGTCTGGCGCTACAGCCCGCGCATCACCGCGGCAGCTTGGATGCTGTTCGTGTCGATCATGCTGCTCTACTACGCAGCGCTGAGCTGGATGCCGTCCATCCTTCGCGCCGAGGGCTACGGGGAATTCGCAGCCTTCGCCGGTACGACGCTCATGACCGGAGTCGGTATCGTCGGTGTGCTCACCTCGGCGTTCATCGTGGAAATCTTCGGACGCAAGTGGGTCATCGGGCTGTCCGGCCCGATCGCGGGTAGCGCGCTGGTCATGTTCGCCGTCATGCTCGATATTCAATCCGCCGCGCTGATCTGGCTCGGCATCTTCGGGTTCGTCATTCAGCTGACCATTCCGGTGCTCTACTGCTACGTCTCGGAGCTGTATCCCACCAACATTCGCGCCTCCGGATTCGGGTACGCGTCCTCGGTGAGCCGGGTGGCCACGGGCTTCGCGCCACTGCTCTTCGGCTCCGTGATGTGGCCGATCCTGGGTCTGCCGTTGACCTTCGGCATCGTCACCGCGTTCGTGTTGTTCGCGGTGATCTGGATGGCGTACTTCGCGCCGGAGACCAAGGGCCGCGAACTCGACACCCTCGTCGACGAACCCACCGAGGTAGTCGCAGGCGAGGCTCGGGTCTGATGAAGCCCGCACAATTCGACTACCACCGGGCGCGCGACGTATCGGGTGCCGTGCGGCTGCTGGCCGAGCTGGGCGAGGACGCGAAGATCATCGCCGGAGGCCAGTCCCTGGTCGCCATGATGAACTTCCGCCTCGCCCGGCCCGGGCACCTGGTCGACGTGGGTGGGTTGAACACTCTGCGATACATCCGCCGAGAATCCGACGGACTGCACATCGGAGCGCTCACCACCCACCACGATGTCGAATCCGGCGACGTAGGAACGGACTTCGCTGTTCTTCGCGACGCCATGCGGTGGGTGGGGCACTACCCGATCCGTACCCGCGGCACCGTCGGGGGCAGCATCGCCCATGCGGACGCCACCGCGGAATGGTGCCTGCTCGCCATCCTGCTCGACGCCCGGATCGTCGTCGAGAGCGTGCGGGGGCGGCGAACCGTCGAGGCAGACTCGTTCTTCTTCGGGTACTACTCCACCGATCTCGCGTACGACGAGATGATCGTAGAGATCGTGTTCCCGAACCCGGCACCGCACGCTGCGGTGACCGAATATGCCGAGCGCCAAGGAGATTTCGCGATCGTGGGCGCAGCGGTGTCCCTCGATCTCGACGGCGTGGCCGTGGTAGGCGGACGCGTCGCCCTCGCGGGGGTCGGCGCGACCCCGACGCGATCTCCGGCAGGCGAGGCCGCGCTCGCCGCCGGCGGAACGTTCGCCGACTGCGCAGCCGCCGCAGCCGAACCTTTGGAACTGGAGGACGAGGGCATGTTCACCGCCGAGTACCGCCGCACCCTGGTGCGCACGTTGGTCGCCGACGCCTGCAGCGACGCACTGGTCTCGCAGGGAGTGCCCACGTGAGCGTCGATCAGGTTCTCACGCCGAAGTTCGTCGGTACCTCGGTAGCCCGCCGGGAAGACCCGCGGTTGCTCACCGGCCGAGGCAGATTCGTCGACGACATCGCGATGCCGGGAATGCTGCACGCTCAATTCGTACGCAGCACCGTCGCGGCCGGCTCGATCACCGATCTGGACGTCGGTGATGTCGCCGGAGTCGAGGGAGTGCGCGGCGTCTTCACCGCGACGGACTTGGACCTGCGGCCGATCCGGGCCGAACTGTCCCGTCCGCTCAGCGAATTCGTGCCCACCGACATGCCCGTGCTGGCGTACGACGTCGTGCGCTACGTCGGTGAGCCGCTGGCCATCGTCGTCGCCGCCGATGCCTACAGCGTCGAGGACGGGCTCGAAGCGGCACGAGTGTCGTACCGGACCGTCACCGCCGTCACCTCCGCAGACCAGGCCATGTCCGAGGGCATGCCACTGGTGCACGATTCGGTTCCGAACAACACCGTCGTGGACGTGCAGATGTTCGCCACCGACGGCATCGACGAGATATTCGACGACGCGCACACCGTCGTGTCCGTGCGGTCGCGCACCGGGCGCCAGAACGCGCTTCCGCTCGAGACCCGCGGATGCATCGCGTACTGGGACGACCGCGACGAGCAACTGATCGTCCACATCTGTACGCAGGTCCCGCACCAGGTTCGGACCGTCACCGCGCTGTGCCTCGGGCTCGACGAGCGCCAGGTGCGCGTCGTGGTACCCGACATGGGTGGCGGCTTCGGGCAGAAGTGCGTCGTCGGTCGCGAGGAGATCGCGGTCGCCGCAGCAGCGTTGAAGCTCCGCCGTCCGGTCAAATGGATCGAGGACCGCAAGGACGCGCTGACGGCGTCGTTCCTGGCCCGCGAACAGCAGTACGACGTGCGGGCAGCGTTCGATTCCGAGGGACACATTCTCGGCCTCGACGCAGATGTCGTGTGCGACATGGGCGCGTATTCGTGCTACCCCTTCACCGCAGGCATCGAACCGCTCATGGCTTCGGCCGAAATGCCCGGGGTGTACCAGGTTCCGGCATATCGGGTGCGGGGCCGCTCGATCTTCAGCAACAAGGCTCCGACCGCGCCGTACCGAGGTGTGTCCCGGCCGCAGTACGTCATGGTGATGGAGCGACTGTTCGAGCGAGCGGCTCGTGAACTACAGCTCGATGCTGTGGAGATCAGACGGCGCAACGTGATCACCGCCTTCCCCTACACCGGCGTCAACAACATCACCTACGACCCGGGTTCGTACCTCGAAGCGTTGAACCTGTGCGAGCAGACGCTGCGGGACGGCGGCTGGTACGACTTCCGGGAGCGGGCAACCGCCGACGGTCGACACGTCGGCATCGGGTACTCGTGCTTCAGTGAGCGAACGGGATACGGCAGCAGCGCATTCGCGGCCCGCAAGATGAACGTCGTTCCCGGGTTCGACATCTCGGAGGTCCGGATGGACACCTCCGGCACGGTGGTGGTGACGACCGGCACGATGAGTCATGGCCAGAGCCACGAGACCACGATGGCGCAGATCGTCGCCGATCGGCTCGGCATCGACGTCGAACAGGTCAAGATCGTGCAGGGCGACACCGACCGCATCACCTACGGCTTCGGGTCGTTCGCCTCCCGCTCGATCTCCATCGGCGGCAGCGCGGTGGCGTTGGCGTCGAACAAGCTGGGAGACAAACTGTGTGAGATCGCGGCGCACCTGATGGAGACCCGTGACGACAACGTCGAGCTGGCATCGGGTCGCGTCCGTCAGCGCGACGACCACTCCAAGTACGTCACCTACCGGGACATCGCCGACGTCGCGTATCTCAAGGCACAGTTGCTGCCGAAGGGCGTCGAACCCGGATTGTCCGCGACGGCCAGCTTCGACGTGTTCAACGACGGCACGTTCTCCAACGCAACCCACGGCGTCGTCGTGGAGTTGCACGAGGGCACCGGCCGAGTGGAGATTCTGAAGTACGTGTGCGTCGAGGACTGCGGCGTCGCCATCAACCCCAAGATCGTCGAAGGCCAGTGCCGGGGCGGAATCGCCCAGGGCATCGCCGGTGCGCTGTTCGAGCGGGTCTCGTACGACGACCACGGAAATCCATTGTGCGCCAGCTTCATCGACTACAAGGTGCCCACCGCCTGCGAGATCCCGGACATCGAGATCCATCACCTCGAAACGCCTTGCCTGTTCACCGAATCCGGAGCCAAGGGAGCAGGTGAGGGTGGCACGATCGGTGCACCCGCTGCCGTGCTCAACGCCGTCAACGACGGATTGCGTGCCACCGGAGTCGAACTGAACGACACACCGATCACCCCAGTGGCAGTACAGGCAGCACTGGCGAAGGGAAAGCCATGAGCAACAAGCAACTGATCGAGCTGAAGGTCAACGGCACCGTCCACGAGGTGATCACCGAACCACGCCGTACCTTGGTGGACGTACTGCGGCACGATCTGCAGCTCACCGGAACACATGTGGGGTGCGAGCACGGCGTGTGTGGGGCCTGCACCGTGCTGATCGACGGCAAGCCGGCCCGGGCGTGCCTGACGTTCGCAGCGCAGGTGGAGAACTCGGACATCGAGACCGTCGAATCACTCGGCAACGACGGCGAACTGAACGATCTGCAGCAGGCCTTCGCAGACCACCACGGACTGCAATGCGGCTTCTGCACACCAGGATTCCTGATGCTGGCCGAGGGCTACCTCGCCGCCAACCCCGATGCCACCAAGGAACAGATCCGCGAGGTGGTGGCGTCGAACTACTGCCGCTGTACCGGGTATCAGACCATCGTCGAGGCCATCGACTCGTGCGCCGAGCAGCGACGCTGCGCCGGCTGTGTGAACGGAGTTCGCAAGTGATACTGACCAATACACTCGATATCGACGCATCCGCCGAGGACGTGTTCCGGCTCATCAACGACGTCGAGAAGGTGGCTACCTGCGTCCCGGGGGCCGCCATCACAGGCAAGGACGGCGAGACCTACCTCGGTGGAGTCAAGGTCAAGGTAGGCCCGATCAGTGCGTCGTACGCGGGCACAATTCGGTTCCTGGACGTCGACGCCGAGGCGCGCACGCTGACCCTCGAAGCCAAGGGGGCGGACTCGCACGGCAACGGCGACGCCGAGGCCCAGGTCGATCTCGCGGTCGAGTCGATCGGTGACCGTTCGCGATTGACCCTGAACACCGACCTGGTGATCAGCGGCAAGATCGTCTCGTTCGGCAAGGGAGCGATCGTGGCCGTGTCGAACAAGGTGCTGCAGCAATTCGCCGTCAATCTCGGTGCGCTGCTCAGTGGTTCGGCTACGGCCGAATCGACCGCGCCTTCGGCTGTGAAGGCCGCTGGGTCGAGCCCGGTGGGCGGCGAATTGAATGCGATGTCTCTGATGCCCGAACCGGTGCGCAAATACGCGCCTATTGCCGGCATCTTTCTCGCCGGGATGGTCGAGGGATGGCTGGTGTCCAGAGCCTTCGGGCGACGGTAGGGCCGTAATGCTGGAGTTCGCAGCCACCCTCGACGACTGGTTCACCGGCGGACGACCCTTCGGCCTGGCCACCGTCGTCTCGACATCCGGCAGCACCGTTCGTGAGGTGGGTTCTGTCATGGCCGTGGATTCCGATGGCAGAGCGCTGGGTGGTGTGTCCGGCGGATGCGTCGAAGGCGCGGTGTTCGATGCAGCGGTGTCGGCGGCAACAGGCGGTGTCGAGGATCGGTTGCGCTTCGGAGTTCCGGACGACGACCCCTTCGCCGTCGGCCTCACGTGCGGTGGGACCGTGGACGTCGTGGTCGACCGAATCGACGCCAAGACCCGCCCGCACTTCGAAAAAGTGTTGTCGCGGATCATGTCTCGTTCCGCCGTCGCCGAGGTGACCGTTGCCTCCGCGGCGAGCGGTCACCTCGTGGTCGCCGGCGACGACGCGATCGGAACGCTGGGCCACCCCATACTCGACGCGCAGGCCGATGTCATCGCCCGAGACATGCTGAAGGACGGGGTATCCGGCCTCCGGGAAGTCGACCTCGACGGCCGAGTGGTCGAGATCTTCGTTCGATCGTTTCCGGCCCCGCCGCTGCTGATCGTCTTCGGGGCTCTCGATCTCGCCGACTCCGTAGCTCGAGCGGCCGCAATCGTGGGTTACCGCACCGTGGTGTGCGACGCTCGCCCGATTTTCGCTACGAAGCAACGCTTTCCGCATGCCGACGAGGTCGTCGTTTCCTGGCCGCACGAATATCTGACTGCGCAGTGGGAGGCGGGCTTGATCGATCGCTCCACCGCACTCTGCGTGCTTACCCACGATCCGAAGTTCGACGTCCCGTTGCTCGACGTCGCGGTACGCACCAATGCCGGCTATATCGGCGTGCTGGGTAGTCGTCGAACCGACGAGGACCGACGTAGACGTCTCTCCGACCGCGGTATCGATGCCGAATCGCTGGCGCGGTTGGCCTCTCCCGTCGGCCTCGACCTCGGTGGGCGTAGCCCCGGAGAGACTGCGTTGTCGATCGTGGCCGAAGTCGTCGCGGTGTCGAACGGACGATCGGGCGGGCGTTTGCGCGACGGCACGGGGTCGCTGCACGGCCGTGACGATGCTGCCGATCAGCAAGACGCGGTCCGCGATGCCCGCAGCGCCCCTGCGGTTCCGATGATCAGTACCGCGATGGCGAAGGCGATCGAATAGGAATCACCCATTGCGGGCGCGACGACCAACGGGCCCACCACCTGTCCGAGTCCGTAGACCGCCGTCAGCGTCGCCGCGGTGCGGCGATGGGAAGGGGCTGGGCGATGGTCATCGACAGCATGGTGATTTCCGTGAAACGTCTCACCGGAAAAAGTGCAGACAACACGGCGGCGACGATCCACACAACCGGACCCACCGATGTGCTGCCGTGGCCGCCGACTGCAGCGACCAGGAACGTGCCGACGAGGATGCACCCGAGCCCTTCGACGAAATAACGGTTTGCATCGCGTCACTCGATCATCGACAGGGATCAGACGGAACCGATCGGCCATCCGGTGCGTCCAATCTCCGATGCCGACAGTGGGGGAAGCATGACCGAGACCAAGTACACCGACGCCGAACGGCCCACCTGGGTGCCGCACTGGCCGAACACGCTCGGCCGGGCGATACAGGCCGTCATCGCGGCCGTCGTGGTGGTGGCGGTTGCGGTCTACCGCGGGCCGCCTCGAGTTGCGCGGCGAGAACGACTGGTACACGAACGGGTCCATCGCTGTGCTTGCACTCGGCCTCTGCGTCTGGATCGGGCTCAACGACAACGTGATTCGATGGGGTGTCCCGATCCGATTCGTCCGGCGCATCGAGGACGACGCGCATGGCAGCGGTGTTTCGATCCCACCCCGTAGGGCCAGGTTGTGGCTGATGGTGTGTGCGGCGATCGCTGCCATGGGGCTGGGTGGCGCGCTGTCTCGTAGCGAGCAGCTGGGTCCGGTAGGCCCACCGATCGCAGGTATCGCCGCCGTCGTGCTGGTGGTGACGCTGGGCTTCCGCAGCAGCGTCGAACTGCGTTTGTTCGCGGACGGGTTCGTTCGGCGCAGACGCTCGGCAGTGTTCTTCTTCCCGCGCACCCACGACGTGATGGTCCGCTGGGACAACGTAGAGCAGTACGAGGCTTCGACCTACCGGACCTCCGAGAAGCGAGGGAGCGGCTTCACCGAACCCGTGCTGTACATCCGCGCAGCAGGGCTCGACATCGATCGTCCCCGCGACCGACTCGACGAGTCGGACCGTATGGCGATCCGAATCCACCTGCTCGCAGCCGAACCGAATGCCATTCTGTCGCTGATGAAGTGGTGCTCCGACAATCCCACCGATCGAGCCAGGATGACCGGGTACGACGCACCCGATCTCCTGACGCCACCCCCGCCGCGCGAGCGACTCGAACGATCACGTTCCTGACCGCGTCACCGACGGGATGGAACCGATCTGTGCCGGGGAGCGTCAAACCCGATGACGCCGAACAACCGGGCGTCGACACAATGCGACTCGGGGGAGCGTCATGACAGTGAATGTGGATCCAGCGATCCTGCGGCAGTTCTCGACTGCGTTGGCGGGGACGGGAGAGGCGATCGGTGAACTGGATACTCTCGCGCCGTTCCGCACGTCGGAGAACGCGCTGCAAGGGAGCGACTTTCACACTGCATGCGTGACGGCCGCCGCAGCAGCGGCGGGAGCTGTTGCAGCACTGGCCGGTCGAGCGAATTGCGTCGCTGACATCGCCCGCGGTGTTGCGCAGAACTACGAGATCGCCGACGACGAACTCGCCCGCCGCCTCGCTGCGATGGATCAGCCGAAATGACGCCGACGGTACCGCACGTCGCGGGGTGGGAGCCGGAGTCGATGCGCAAGACGATGATCGAATTGTCCGAGATCGTCGAACGCGTCAACGGCCAGCGCACCGGAGTGCTCGAGGAGCAAGACGCGCTTGCCGAGACGTGGACCGGCGACGCAGCGGACGCTGCAGCCGAACGTGTGGTGACCGAATGCTCCCGGATGGGCAAGGTCTGCGGTGAGATCGAATCGCTCGGAAAGGCATTCGACACCGCAGCAGGAGTGGTCGAGGCGGCCCAGACGCACCTGCAGGCGCAGGTGTCTGCGGCGACGACGAGCGGGTTTGCCGTGTCGGACGACGGTCTTGTGAACCCCGACGGCATGATTGCCCTGATCCCGGACGCCCTCGGCCACGAGAAGGTGCGCCAGGCGGGCGAACTGCGCGCTGCTGCAGCGCAATTGACGCTGGATATCCAGGGTGCGCTGAGGCAGGCCGAGCATGCCGCGGCCGACGCTGCGCACCAGTTGGCCGAGCCGACGAAGATTCTGACCGAACTGGCGTTGAGCAGCCCCACCGGGAAGTTCGTCGAGAACCCGGACGGATCGTTCTCCTGGATGCCGGACTGGCCGACGACCGCAGCAGCAACGGTGATCGGGGGCATGAGCGACGCGACGAAGAGGGCGCTGGAACTTCCAGGTGTGAGTTCCGTGGACGACGTGGCCAAGAATATCGGCCGTGGGCTTGGAGCCTTCGGTGCGGTTGCCGGGACTATTCCCTCGATTGCCCATGACATCGACGAAGGGGTGAGCCCGACCGAGGCGATCCTGGTGAATTCCGCGAGCACGGCCATCGGTCTGGCAGCCGCAAGCTACGCCACATACGCACTCGCAGGACTGGGCGGTGTAGCGGGCTCGGTGTTTCCGGGGCCGGGCACAGTTGCCGGCGGTGCCGCGGGGGTCGCGCTCGGAACGCTTGTCGGGGGCACCGTGAGTCACACCGTGTCCAAAATGTTCGAGTGGACGTTGAGATGATCGAGCGCAGAGACGGTAGCGATGTCTCGAGGCAGGGGGATTCGTCCCGTAAGGACGTTGTATTGCAGGAGAGGCCTGTGTGGGTGCGGACGTGGCGGACAGTTTATCGCGGGTGGCTCTTGGTTTTTGTCGTCCTGACCGCGGCGTGTGCAGCATTTCTTGCGACCGTCGTTCTTTTGTTCGAGAGTCTGCACCCGGATGTGCTCATCAGTTTGTCGTGGCTTGCATTCTTGGTGGTTCTGCCGCTAGGGCAGTCTGTAGTGTTGTCCGGCATCGGATCTGCGCGGTTGTCGCGTTTCGTCCGACCGATTCACGTTGCCGCGGCGGGACGGGGCTTGTCGGTGCCCGGTCGCGGAGATTTCCTGATCCGGAGTTTGATCTTGGCCTTCGCGGTACTGCTCGGCGTGTCGTACTTCCATTGGAAAGACGACGAACCCGGACGTCGCCAGTTCAAGGCGGAGATCTCGACGCTCGTCGGTGCCCCGGTGGTCCTACTGTGTTTCATCCTGGGTTTCGTCATCGTCAACCGAACGAGAATTTCACTGCATCCCGACGGCATCGTGCAGCAAATCTATCGCCGCCGCGCATGGAAAGTGACCATCGACGTCACCGTTGTCCCGTGGGACGACATTGTCGATCTGCAGCCACAGACGCATCCGAATCCGGCGGTGCCGCACCCTGACTGGTACCCGACGATTCGAGTCGTGTATCGCGATGCGAACAGTGAATCGGACCAGGTACTGGTTCTCATGGCATGCGAGAAGAAGGTCGAACCCAACTCGTTGTTCGCCATGCTGCAGTGGTGCCGTGACAACCCCTGGGCGCGTGAGCACCTCGCCCGCAACGATGCCCGCGAATTGCTCCGCCCGCCCGGCCTGCTCGAGCGCATCGGAGCCGACCGCGACGCAGCGAGTTCCCGCAGAAAGGATGCAGTCCAGTGACGGTGCAGGAGCAGTCCATAGAGAACTTTCTGCTGCAGCAGGGTGCCGAGCTCGCGCCGGTGCACCGCAGCGAATGCGACAGGTTCGGACTCGAGATGCCGACGCTCCCGGACTGGGATCTCGCTCCGGAACACCTGTTTCCACACGCCACTGTGGTGCTGTCCTCGCAGGCGAACGCAGTCGACGGATTCGTACCGAACGTGGTGGTTCTGGTCGGCAAACTCAGTCGTTCCGTCGACCCGGATTCGTTGCTGGAGTGCGGTTACGGCGATTCCAGGGCACTGCCGGGCTGGGTCGAGGTCAGTCACGACCGCGACCCGTTCCGCGGCCTACCGTCCGCCTCGATCGCGGGTCGTTACGACTGCGACGGTCGGGTGCTCTTCGCCCGGACTCGATACGCCGCCGTTCACCACATCGTCGATCAGTATCTCGTCCAGGTGACCGCCACCCTGCCCGACTCGCTCCGGCACCGATTGAGCTGGGCTGCAAACGAGTTCGTCGACGAAGTGCGAATTGGGCACGGGTGAACTATTCGGGAATCTGCTGCACCACGGCGGCGACGGCTTCCACCTGATCCGCGATGCGTGGCCCCCACCGACTGGAAAGGTCCTCGTCCATCGGGAAGATCCTGCCGTCCCGGACGGCGGTCAACGAACCCCACCCCGGCCGAGCTGCGACCGATTCGGCTGTGACGCCACAGCATTGGGCGTCGGCGAGGAAGACGATATCGGGATCCGCTGTGATCACCGATTCGGCGGCCAGTTGTGGGTAGTCGCCTGCGCCGGAGCCGTCGGCGATGCTCGTCAGGCCGAACAGCCCGTAGATCTGACCGACGAAGCTGGCGCTCGACACCGTGTACAACGTGTCGTCGAGTTCGTGGAAATACGTCAGCGGCTGATCGCGATTGGGAACGCTCGCCACAGCAGCGTCGATCCGCGAACGCATCTGCGAGACCACCGCGTCGCCGTCGGCGTCGTGCCCGGTTGCGTCGGCTACACGTTCGATCTGCGAGTACGCGTCGTCGAGGTCGGTGGCGGCAGGCAGCAGCAGCGTGGGAATGCCGGCCTCGGCCAGAGTGGACGTCACGAGGCCGAGGTCGGTCGAGGTGATCACCAGGTCGGGGTCGTACGAGACGATCGCCTCGAGGCTCGGCGTGAACGCCGACAACCCGGTCTTCGGGGCGTCGGCCGGGTAGTCCGAGTCAGCATCCACGGCCACCACCTGCTCGCCCGCCCCGACCGCGTACAGGGTCTCCGTCGCCGTGGGGCTGAGCGAGACGATCGTGCGAGGCATCGCGTCGATCGTGACGGTGCCCCCGTCCGAGCCCGACGCGATGCTCTTCGGAAACTCCCCGCTCGACGCCGCGGCCGAGGTGGCAGCCGACGGTGAGTCCGTCGTCGTGCTACCGCACCCGGCCGCGAGGAGCGCGATGACCGCGAATCCGGCTGAGATCATTCGTGCCGATCGACGCTGCACTGCGACTCCTGTTTTCCGATGCCTGTGGAGCGCCAACACTATCGGGTCGCGGTCAGCGCCTCAGGCTCCGTGCCAGGTACGTGCCGGTATGAGTGTCCGAGACCACCAACTCGTCGACGGTTCCGGTGAAGGTGATGAGCCCGCCGTTGTGTCCGCCGTCCGGGCCGAGGTCGATGACCCAGTCGGCGGCAGCAATGACGTCGAGGTTGTGCTCGATGACGATCACCGACCTGCCCTCGTCGACCATCCCGGACAACAACGCGATCAGGTTCGACACGTCCGACGGGTGCAGACCTGTCGTCGGCTCGTCGAGAACCAGTACCGGCGACGACCCGACGAGTTCCGTTGCGAGCTTGAGACGTTGGCGCTCGCCGCCGGAGAGCGAAGACAGGTTCTGGCCGAGCGAAAGATATCCGAGCCCGACGTCCCGGCAGCGGCGCAGGATATCGCGGATCTTCTTGACGTCGAAGAAGTCCTGGGCGTCCTCGACGGACATCTCGAAGATGTCGGCGATGCTGATGCCGTCGACGGTGTGCCGGATCGCACCCGACCGGAACCTCCTGCCCTGGCACGTCTCGCAGGTGCTCGTCACCGGGTCGGTGAACCCGAGGTCGGTGAAGATGACGCCGCTGCCCTGGCAGTCGGGGCACGCGCCGTCGGAGTTGGGGGAGAACAGCGACGGCGGTTGCCCGGTCTTCTTGGCGAAGTACGCGCGGATCGGGTCGAGTAGCCCGGTGTAGGTCGCGGGGGAGGAGCGGCGCGAACCGCGGATGGGTGCCTGGTCGATGATCACGGCGTCGGGCGCGGCCTCTCGGAGGTGGCCGTGGATGAGACTCGACTTGCCGGATCCGGCGACCCCGGTGACGGCGGTCAGGACTCCGAGCGGTACGTCGACGCTGACGTCGCGCAGGTTGTGTGTCTTGGCGCCGGTGATACTCAGCCAGCCCGAAGGCGCACGGGGAGTGCGTAATTCGCCGTCTTCTCGCCGCAGTGCAGCACCGGTCCGGGTGTCGGCGTCACGTAGCTCGTCGTACGTTCCCTCGAATACGACTGTGCCACCTGCCTTTCCCGCACCGGGACCGATCTCGACGATGCGATCGGCGATGGCCATGACCTCGGGGTCGTGTTCGACGACGAGGACGGTGTTCCCCTTGTCGCGCAGCGCGAGCAGCATGTCGTTCAGGCGGTGGACGTCGCGGGGGTGAAGCCCGGTGGTCGGTTCGTCGAAGACGTAGAGCATGTCGTTGAGGGTGGCTCCGAGGTGCCGCACCATCTTGATGCGCTGCGATTCCCCGCCCGAGAGCGACGACGTAGCGCGGTCGAGGCTGAGGTAGCCGAGACCGAGGTCGACGAGTCTGCGCAGTTGCGTGACGATTTCGCCGGTGATGGTGCCCAAGCCCTTGATCTGCCACCCGTCGATGCGATCGGCGAGTTCCGAGACCTGCATCGCGAAGGCGTCGGGCAGAGACAGGCCTTCGAGGGTCGCGCCGCGGATGGTTTCGTTGTAGCGGGAGCCGCCGCAGGACTCGCAGACGCCGCGCGTGACGATGCGCTCGAACGCGAGCTTGGCCTTGCCTTTGAGGGCATCGGCGTCCTTCGCCAGGTAGCTGCGCCGAAACCGGGACACGATCCCTTCGTAGCTCTTCATGATGGCGTCGGGGTTCGTCACGTCGATCTCGCCGGGTTTGGCGTCGAAGAAGATATGTCGTTCGCGGGCGGAGTACTGCTCGATCGGGACGTCGAGATCGAACAGTCCCGAGTCGGCGAACACCCGATACGGCCACTTGCCGACTTCGAAGTCCGGATGCTTGAACGGTCCCTCGCGCAGGGACTTCGACTCGTCCACCAGTTCGCCGAGGTCCACGACCTTCGCCTCGCCGAGGCCCTCGCACTCGGGACACATGCCCGCGGGATCGTTGAAGGAGAACGCGTTCGCGTACCCGATCGCCGGTGTGACACCCCGGGACCACAACATGCGTAGCCAGTCGCCGATGTCGGTGATGGTGCCGACCGTCGACCGCGGGCCACCGAACAGGCGCTTCTGGTCGACGATCACGACGGCTGACAGGTTGGCGATCAGATCGGCGTCGGGGCGACCGTAGGAGGGCAGGAACGTCTGCGCGAACGCGGTGAACGTCGAGTTGATCTGCCGTTGAGCTTCGGCGGCGATGGTGTCGAAGACGAGCGACGACTTCCCCGACCCGGAGACGCCGGCGAACACGACGAGCGAGCGTTTGGGTAGATCGAGATCGACGTTGCGGAGATTGTTCTCGCGGGCTCCGCGAACAAGGATGGTCGACAGTTCGCCAGAAGATGGCTGGGCTGATGTCGGCTGGGCTGTTTCTGTCGGCTGGGCCTGGGTCATGCGCGCTTCGGTCACCTTTCGCCGTGCCCTCATGGGGCGTGCACCGACGGTGGTTCGTACAGTGCCGACGCAGCTTACCGTACGGTGTACGGAATTTCTACCGGAAGCGGTGAGTAACGGTCTCGCAGATCGGTCGATTCAACGGGAGAACGACCGCCACTGGTCGACGAGCACGTCGAAAGGTCCCCATGTCCGGCAAAGTTCGTCTGCTCGCCGCGTCGCTGATCGCGTTGTCGGTCGTGGCGACGGCCTGCGGCTCCGGCGATTCGGCGGAGTCCGATACCCGAAGCGAAGTCACGAGGGTGACGGCAGGAGCCACAATGTCCGTGTCGACCTCGGTGGCGAGGATCGTCCTTCCGGACACCACCGCGACCGAGCCGCCCGCAGCGGAGCCCGTCCTCGCCGCCATGCCTTCGGTCGTGTGTATGAATCTGCAGTCCGCCCAGAACGCGATTCAGGCGGCAGGAATCTTCTATTCCCGGAGCGTCGATGCGTCCGGTGCGAGCCGGATGCAGGTCAACGACTCGAACTGGATTGTTGTGGCGCAGGATCCGCAAGCAGGGGTGCTCGTCGGAGAGGGCGATGCTTTGCTGTCCGCGGTGAAGATCGGCGAGCCGAACAACTGTTGATCTACCCGCGGATGCTGTGCTTGCCTGCCGGAGCCGGTTCCTGCTCGGTCGAGCTGTAGGCGAGGTGGCCTCCGATGAGGCCGCCGACGCTCGCTGTTGCCAGGCCGGCAGCCGCGAGGGCCTTGGCGATTCCGTCGGTCTGCTTTCTCCGCCGAAGATAAGAGCCGAGGAAGAGGAAGACGCCGGTCGCGTTGGATGCCGCGTGGATCATCCCGACGCGTCGCTGGCGGGTGTTCATCGTCGACCAGTCGGCCCATCCGGTGGCGATCGCTGCCGGCGCGGACAACAGCCCGACGGAAATCACGAGCTTGCTCGCCCTGGACTGGTGGTTCAGCAGGTCGAGGACAACGGCGCTGGTCCAGCTGCCGATGGTGACGTTGACCAGTGCAGGGTGGATGGGGTGCCCGATCCACCGTCCGCGGAGTGCGCCGCCGACGGCGCTGTCGTCGAGGGCGGGCGCGAGGACGTCGTTGATGGCATTGCTTGCTCCGTCGAGGAACGATGCCGATTCGAGGCTGTCGAGTGCTTGCTTGAGTGTCATACCCAGGCGAATGCCCCGCTGGGGATGTGCGAACCCTAAGGGCAGCCAAACACGGCACGGAAAGCTTGGACGTCCTATAACGTCGAGTCATGAGCAGCGGCACACGAGTGAACACCGTCGACGGCGTACTGCGGCGGTCCGCAGCGAAATTTCCCGACCGTACGGCGGTTACCTTCGAGGGGCGGAATCACTCTTACCGTGAACTGGACACGGCCGTCACCCGCGCGGCCCGCCGCTTGATCGCATTGGGCTTGAACAGGGGCGATCGCGTTGCCGCGTACGGCGTCAACTCCGATGCGTACGTCGTCGCGTTTCTTGCCTGTGCGCGAGCGGGTCTGGTGCACGTTCCCATCAATTACGCGCTCGTGGGCGACGAACTGCAGTATCTGCTCGACCAATCGGGTTCTCGGGCAGTGTTGGTCGACCCTGCTCTGGTGGGCACCCTCGATTCCGTTCGCGGAAGCACGCGCGTCGAGCACGTGTTGTCGCTTCCCGACCTGCTCGATCCCGCCGACAGCGGCACCGTCGATACCGACTCCGAACTCGACTCGGCCGCCGAATCGACCGACCTGGCGCAGCTGCTCTACACCTCCGGGACGACGTCGAAACCCAAGGGCGCGATGATGTCTCACGGCGCGTTGGTTGCGGAATACGTCTCGTGCGTGATCGCGCTCGGGTTCACCCAGGACGACGATCCGTTGCTCGTGATGCCGATGTACCACTCGGCTGGGATGCACGTGTTCATGCTGCCCTATCTGTCGGTCGGCGCGACGGTGCGGTTGATGCGCAAGCCCGACGTTCCCGAAATCCTGCGCCGCATCGAGGAGGAGAGGATCAAGTCTCTGTTCTTGGCACCGACGGTGTGGGTGCCGCTCGCCAACCACCCGGATCTCGACACACGCGACCTCTCGTCGCTGAAGAAGGCGCAGTACGGATCGTCTATCATGCCTGTCACCGTGCTCACTCGGCTGCGCGAGCGGTACCCGGACATCGAGTTCTACAACTGCTTCGGGCAATCCGAAATCGGTCCGTTGGCAACGGTGTTGCAGCCCGAGGAGCACGAGGCGAGGCCGGCGTCGTGCGGACGCGCGGTGTTCTTCGTTGAGACCCGGGTCGTCGACGCCGATGGAAACGACGTGCCGGACGGCGAGCCCGGCGAGGTGCTCTACCGATCCCCTCAGTTGTGCGACGGCTACTGGAAAAACCCGGATGCGACGGCAGATGCGTTCTCGGGTGGGTGGTTCCATTCCGGCGACTTGGTGACGCGCGATGCCGAAGGATTCATCACCGTCGTCGATCGGATCAAGGACGTCATCAACACCGGCGGCATTCTCGTCGCGTCGCGAGAGGTCGAGGATGCGATCTACACCCACCCGGCGGTTGCGGAGGTGGCGGTGATCGGAACTCCCGATGACAAGTGGATCGAGGCCGTGACGGCTGTCGTCGTCCTGAAGGACGGCCATGACTTGTCGGCGGAGGGGTTGATCGACCACATGAAGGGGCGGATCGCGCCGTTCAAGGTGCCCAAGACCGTCACGTTCGTGGATGAATTGCCGCGCAATCAGAGCGGCAAATTGCTCAAGCGTGAGCTGCGCAGATGACCAGTCGTCAGGCTGCGCGTTGTTTTCGTCGGTGGTAGCTGGGGATGGGTTGTCTTCTGGGGTCGACGGATTCGGGTGGGATGGCGTAAGGGTGTCCGTCGGTGCCCATGATCAGTTGCCAGTCGCCGTGGTGGACGAGTCGGTGGCATTCGCCGCAGACCAGGGCGAGGTTGTTCAGATCGGTTGTGCCGCCGTGTTCCCAGAATTTCATGTGGTGGGCTTGGCACCACTGTGCGGGGCGGCCGCACATCACGCAGCATGTGTCGCGGATGGTCAGCGCGATGCGTTGGTCGTCGGTGGCGAGTCTGGTGGTGCGACCGAGCGCGAGGGGGACGCCGTGGTGGTCGACGATGACGGGAGTCAGGTCGGCGTCGCAGGTGAGGAGTTCGGCGAGGTTGCGGCTCATCGGTCCGGTCCAGTCGAAGTGGAACGGCCAGTCAGCGTTGCGGCGACCTGCGTCGCTGTCTAAGGCTCTATTGCGGTCGGAATCGCCTGCACCGGTATCGCTTTCGCGGTCACTGTCGCCAGCGGCTCCGGCCCCACTCGTGGGGCTGGAGTGGCCAGCGCCGGTTCGAGTGACACGGTCGGTACCGTCTCGGTGTGTCGCAGAATCGGCTGCAGCGCTGCCAGCGGAGCCGGCCCCGTGCGCGAGCAGATCCCGCAACGGCACGATCAGGTGCACCGACGCCCGCGCACCACCGGCCGTTCCGCGGGTGCTCCCGCGTAGGTGTCGGTCGAGTATCTGGTCGAGTGCGTCGGCGCGGCGCTTCGACGGACTACGAGGGTCGCGTTCCCCGCCCGGACCCGGTTGCGGCGCGGTCAACCTCGACAGGGCAGTGAGCATTTTCTCGGCCAACAACCGGTCGACACTGCCACCGAGCTGAAAGCGCCCGTTCGCAAGACGATGAACATCGAACCGGTTCAGGCCAGGGTTCTCCGACACCGGTACCGGCGGCGGCCCCGGCGGAACAGGCTCGCGCCCAGCGGATTCCGGATCCCCTGCATTCTCGGCACTGCCCGTGGAATCTGAACCATCGGCCTCTGAACCACCGGTACCTCCTGCGCCGCCACTATCACCCGAGTCAGCAGCACCATCGTCGCTATCGGCACCTCCTGACCCCGCGTCGGCCCGGCTCGCCTGTTCGCGGTCGCGTCGTTCCTTCTCCGCCTTCTCGTGTCGAGCTCTGGCGTCGTCAGCGGCAGAATGCGCCAGTGCCTGCGCACGGGAGGCGACCTGCCCGGCGGTGCTCCGCCGGGCGGTGTCGAGGAGTTCGGCGACGACGGCGTCGCGGTGGTCCTCGTCCAGAGTGGGGTCGGCAACCACAACGGTGTCGTAACCGTCGGCGATCGCCGTGGCGTGCGCGGCATGGATCTCACCGGTCGCGAGGGAGTCGAGCACGCTCGGCCGGTCGGTGAGCCAGTACCCCAGCGCCACCTGGCGGGTGGCGGACCCATCGGTGATCCGCACCGACCGCGCGTACCACCGGGTAACGGTGGAATACCCGAGCTTCATCGCCAAACCACGCCGGTCCATCTCCGCCAGCACCGCGTATTTGGCTGCCGCGAGAGCACTTTCGTGTGACGACACGTCAGCGAGCGCGGAGACCAATTCCTGGTCCGCGAACCCCGACACATCCCCCGATGCCTTCACACCACGAAAGCTATACCCACCCACCGACAAGCTCTTTCGTCCCAGTTCAGCGCTTCCAGCGGATGCGGATGGGGCCCTTCGCAGTCGATGGGTCCACGACGGATCCCTTCTGGGTGATCTCCACTTCTCCTGCGTCGACCATGCGGCGGGCGGCGCGGCGAACGGGTTCCATGAGGTCGCGCCACCCGTCGTCGGACAGAGCCCGTGCTACGTCGGAGGGGCAAATCGTGGCGTCGCGGGATCGGGAGTCGAGGAGGGTGCGGATCTTGTCTTCGAGTTCCCTGTCGGTGGTGCTCACCTTGTGCCGCCGGCATGCGTCGCTGCAGTACTTGATCTCATCCCAGTTCTTCTCCCACTTCTTGCGCCATTCGATTCGCCGCCCGCACGATGCGCAGACCTTGTCCGCCGGCTGCGCAGTGGAGGAGCGACGGGAGTGGGCCATATACCGACAGTAACCTTGCGTCCCGGTCCGTTGCCTGCGACGAAGCGAATCTATCCTCAACGCATGGCGATTCGACCCATTCTCATTGCCGGCGACCCGCGCCTGACGACACGGGCCACTCCTGTCAGCGTCTTCGACGGGCAACTGGCCGCGTTCGTGGAGGACCTGTTCGAGACCAACACTGCGGCGCACGGTGCCGGTCTCGCCGCCAACCAGGTTGGCGATCCGCGCTCTGTTTTCGTCTACGACCTGCGTGACGGCGGAGTCCGTCATCGTGGGCATGTGGTCAATCCGGTGCTCGAGACTTCGGCGATCCCGGAGACGATGCCCGACCCGGAAGACGGTGAAGGATGCCTGTCGGTTCCGGGGGAGCGGTACCCGACCGGGCGCGCGGACTGGGCACGGGTCACCGGTGTCGATGTGGAGAACAATCCCGTGTCGGTCGAGGGCGAGGGCTACCTGGCTCGGTGTCTGCAACACGAGACCGATCATCTGGCCGGTCACCTCTACCTCGACCGCCTGATCGGCCGCAATCAGCGCGCCGCGAAGAAGATGATCAAAGCCAGAGGATGGGTCTCACCCGGCAACAGCTGGCTACCCGGAATCGACTCGAATCCGTTCGGCTGGTGATCGAACCGTTGGTCAGCACACCCCGGTGACTGCGCATGCCGTCGAGCGTTCGAGCTTCCACCGGCCATCCGACACCACGAAGCCGACAGAGGACACTTGCCCGAGCGAGGTGCCGCTGGCCTCCACCCGGCCCGGTGCGACGACGTCGATGCGGTCGAACGACACCTCCGACATGATCCCACCGCTGTCGAGTAGAGGTTCGTTCTCCTCGGCCGTGCCTTCGAGTGCGTCGGCGCGGTCGGATCGCTCTGCGGTCGAGTCGAAGACGGTTCGGAAGATGGCGGTCGCTTCTTCCGGAGTCGGGATCGCGGTGGGCGCGACCGAGGGAGGAGCGGGCGGGAACGACGACGGCGCGACGTTCACCGCCGCTTCGATTTTCGGCTCGGGTTCCGTTGTGGCGCAACCTGCAAGAGCAACGAGAGCCAGTCCGCAGAGCGCGCGACCGACAATCATCAGAACGGGTTGTAGATGTAGAGCATGCGGTAGTCCCACTCCGACGATCCGGCTGGGATTCGGATCTCCGTCAGGGCTCGGCCGTTCTGCGAGCACGAACCGCGGCCGTGAAACGACCAGCAGTCGATTTGTCGGCCGGTGCCGAACGGGCTGACGATCAACGACTTGTCGCCTGCGGCACCGTAGGCCGCAGGGTCGAAGGCGCTCACGAAGTTCGCGGTCGAGTCCTTGGGCCCGAACGGGTTGTCATCAGGAGCGGCGGATGCAGTCGGGGCAGTGAGCACTGCACCGCCGATCGCCAGCGCGACTCCGGCGAGGACCTTCTTCAGCATGGTGGCTCCGTTCGTTTCGAGCACGAATACTCAGTGATCATGGAATCGGCCGCAACCGACCGCGCGTTACGAACCGGCTCTACCACCGAACGCGGCACACTGGAACACATGACAGCACTCGAAGCCCCCATCGTCGCCCAACGCCTCGGCCGTCGCCTTGCAGTGTGGGGCGGTGGAAGTGTGCTCGCCGGAACGATATTGGCGTTGCACGGGTCGTCCCCTACCCATCGGGCATTCGGTGTGCAGACGGCGGGTTGGGGTGCGATCGACCTGGCGATCGCCGGAGCTGGGGCGTTGAACTCATCGGTCCCGACGTCCCGGAGTCTGACCAAGCTGCTGTGGATCAACGCGGGCCTCGATGTCCTCTACATCGCAACCGGTGCGCACCTCGCCGTCAGGAAGCCTCGTTTCGGCCGCAGGATTACCGCTGAGCAGGCGGTGGGTTACGGTGCGGCAGTCGTCGTGCAGGGCGCTGCGCTTCTGGTGTTGGATACCTCGCACGCTCGCATGATCGCCCGGTAATGACACGAGTGTCATTACCGCCGTAGGCGTTTTGTCAAGTACCGACACGCCCGATTTGTTGCGCGGTCGGTAGATTTGCGTAACACTCGTCCCATCAGTCACATCAGTATCGTGTGTCACACGGGAACGGTGGGTTCGTCCATGCGCGTACGTAGTCGGCAGATCGCTGTCGGGGCTGTCCTGGCACTGGCAGTGAGCGGACTCAGCGCTCTGACCGCGCCTACCGTCTCGGCCGAACCCTGCGGTGGCCTCGGTGGACCGGGATCGTCGCCGTTGTTCGGGTCGTCGGGCAGTGCTGGCATGTCGGGCAAGAACCCCCAGGGCCCGCAAGGTCCCCTCCCCAGGATCACCGGGAACACTCAGAGCATCGCCTGGGTCACCGGCCCGCAGAGTGTGAACGACACCTACAGCGACCTCGCGATGTCCGGCACCGATCTGGGCATCAGCTGGGACAACGGCGCCGGCCAGATTCTGATGGCGTTCGGCGACACGTTCGGTGACTGCTCTTCCGGTAACGCGCAGTGGCGCAGCAACGCGCTCTTTCGCTCGGACACGGCATCGACGAACTTGGCCCAGGGCATAAAGATCGGTCCTGCCGATCCTGCGAACACAACGTCCGGCGCGGTCGTGCGATCCGGAAGTCCCAGGTACGCAGCCGAAATCATCAACAGTGCAAAGCTTCCGAGCGTCGAGGACACGACGATCCCCACCGCCGCCATCGCCATAGGCGGCACTCAGTACATCAACTACATGTCGGTGCAGAGCTGGGGCACCCCGGGACGTTGGATCACGAACTACTCCGCGACGGCGAAATCGACCGACAACGGCCAGAATTGGACGACGGACCCCAAGACGATTCGCGTCAACAAAGGCGTCACCATCCCGGGCTTCGCGAACGTCCACGAAAGCCAAGGCAAGTTCCAGCAGAGCGCCTATGTGCTGGGTCAGGACGGGAAGTACCTCTACCAGTTCGGCACTCCCAATGGACGATTCGGCGATGCGTTCGTCTCGCGGGTAGCCCCGTCGGCGATCGAGGATCTCACCCAGTACGAGTACTTCACGAAGGACCCGGACCCGGCGAAGCAGTGGTCGAAGAACATCGGCGATACCGCAGCCGTCGTCAAGGGGCCGGTCAGCGAGATGTCGGTTGCGTGGAACGAGTACCTCGGCCGCTACGTCATGATGTACGGCGATGAGAACGCGCGCACGTTGATTGCGCGCACCGCCGACAATCCCGAGGGCCCGTGGAGTGCGCCGAAGACGGTGCTCGACGCGAATCAAACGGCTGGGGGCATCTACGCCCCGTTCATTCATCCGATGTCGAGTGGAAAAGACCTGTACTTCACCGCTTCTCGGTGGTCGGACTACAACGTGCTGCTCCTGAAGACGAATCTCGATGCGCTGAAGTGATATGCCTTCTGCCCCGACCGGGGGCTCAGTCGGTCTCGAACAGCTGCCGGTAGGCCTCGGCGAGCAGGTCGGCCGCGAGGTCCTGGTTGTGTGCTGCTGCGCCCGTTGAGTTTCCGGACCGCATCAGGCGGGCGTTGAGGCCGTAGGCGAGGTCGTCGAACGTATCGTCGTCGATGCCGAGGTCGACGTCCACGTCTTCTTCCAGCAGTGCGCCGAGGTCGATCGACCACGACCACACGCGTTCGTCGCGGTACGGGCCCCGTCCGGCGCTGACGGTCTCGTTGGAAACTTCGAGTTGCTCGTCGGTGCGGTCACGCGGAACGTTGGTATTGATGCGCAGGTCCAGTTCGATGGTGTCGTCTTCGTGGACGATCTCGTCGACGCGCAGGGTCTCGAAACCGCCGCACATCAGCGTCACCAGGCGTCGGGGCCCGGTTTCGGTGAGCTCGTCGGACAGGGCGGTGATCTGCCACAAGTACTTCGCGGTGTTCGCCGGGTCGGGGATCGAGGAGTTGATGTAGTCGGCCACGATGCTGCGGATAGCGGGGTAGGCGATGTGGTCGGACAGTTCCCAGAATTGTCGACGACGATTCCCGACGGCCGCGTCGAGCAGCGTTGTGCGCTTTGCTCTTTCCTTCGGCAGTGCAGATTTGACGCCCGGTGCATCACCGGCCGCAACCGACTCCGACGGCCGTTCACGCAGATGGGTCAGTTGCGCGACGAGGCTTTTCAGCTGTTCCAGCTTGTCGGCCGCTGCGGCCGTGAAGTCGAGTGCCTCGACATCAGTCCACGTTTCGCGGTCGGCGGCGAACTGCGCGGCGACCGAATCGGCGTAACCGACGTAAGCCTCGCCGTCGGCGAAATGCAGAATGTAGAGCCCCGATCGGTAATCCTTGGCCGCGAAGATGGTGGCAACGGATCCGGCGTCGGTGACGGTGAATCGTTCGAAGGCGAATCCGTCGGGTGTGGTAGCTGTCGGCATGGTCGTGAATCTACCGATGTCAGTGAACGGCCAGATCTTCACGGGGCATTTCGGCCGGTAGCGTTCGTGCTCAGCGGTGGGCCGTCGCGATGAAGTGACGGGTTGCGGCGTCGACGATGTCGGCTGGGGCCATGTCGATTTCGTCGGTCAACCATGCGATGACCAGTTCGGCGAGTCCACCGATGAACAGCAGGCCGTTGATTTCGGACTGCGGTTGCGGCCAGGCCTGCTCGCCGTAGAGCTCTCGTGATTGTTCGGCAACCAGATGAGCGAACGCGCGCATGGACTTTCGTCGATAGTCTCGCAATGAGTCGACGGCAAGGGATTCGATCATCGCGACGCGGCCCTTGCGTCGGTCGTCTGTGAGCACGCCGACGAACGCGGAGATGGCGTTGTGCACCTGTTCTTCGACGGTGGGTGCGGGGGCATGCAGTGCGTTCAGTGCGGCGGTTCTGATTTCGTCGGATACCGATTCCACCACGTGCTGTAGCAAATCTTCTCTGCTGGAGAAGCTTTGGTAGAAGTAGCGTTCGGTCAGCTTGGCCTCTGCGCAGATTGCGGTCATGGTCGTGTTCTGGGCACCTGCCGTTGCGAACACTTCGAGCCCGGCTTCGAGCAACCGCGCGCGCCGATCGGCGGTGCGATCGTCTGCGCTCATGCCGTTGTAGCGGCGCGTGGTGGAAGCCATGGGTAGATCTTGACAGAGCCGGTAGGTGTGACGCAGACTACATCTCATCTGACAGGACGCTCTGTCAGATTGACGGAGGTCGACAATGGCACGTGCGCTTGCTGCTCCACCCGCGGACTCGACGCTGAAACCGGTGTTCGGCGACGGCGGTCTGCCCGTCGTGGGCCACACGCTCGAGTACATCCGGGACCCTTTGAAGTTGCTCGGGAGTCGCTGGCAGAAGTACGGCGAGGTGTCGTGGCTGACGATGGCCGGGCAGAAGTGGATCACCGTTCTCGGTCCGGATGCGTGCCAGCAGGTGTTGCAGAACGCAGACAAGGCGTTCGCGAACGGAGACGGTTGGTCTCTGCTGATCGGGCCGTTCTTTCACGGCGGGCTGATGTTGCTCGACTCCGATGAGCATCTGAAGCATCGACGAATCATGCAGCAGGCCTTCACGAGAGACCGGCTCACCAAATCCGTCGACGCGTTGAATCCCGTCACGGCAACAGGTTTGGACGCGTGGCAGGGCGGACGCGATTTCCAGGTGTATCCGGCGCTCAAGGCGTTGACCCTCGAGGTGGCCACGAGCATCTTCATGGGCGGCGCGGAGGGGAGTACCGATGCCGAGATCGCCGAGCTCAACGCCAGTTTCGTAGCGTGCGTGCAGGCCGCGACATCGATCGTGCGCTTCCGAGTCCCGGGAACCCGGTGGAAGCGCGGACTAGACGGTCGCGCCATGCTCGAGGAGTTCTTCCGGCGGTATCTGCCCGCCCGGCGCGCCTCCGAGACCGACGACTTGTTCTCGGTCTTATGCCACATCGAGGATGACGATGGCGAGCGCTTCTCCGACAACGAAGTGGTCGACCATATGATTTTCCTGCTCATGGCCGCGCACGACACGTCGACGATCACGCTGTCGACCATGATGCAGTACCTCGGGCAACACCCGCAGTGGCAGGACAAGTGCCGCGACGAGTCCGGGGCCCTCGGCACCGATGCGCCGACGCTCGCGCAACTGGACGAACTGCACAGTGTCGACCTGGTGATGAAGGAATGCCTCAGGCTGGTGTCACCTACTCCGGTGGTGGCGCGCCGGGCGGTGAAGGACACCGAGGTGCAGGGGAAGTTCGTACCCGCGGGGACGTATGCCTCGGTCGCGCCACACTTCACGCACCACATGGAGCAGTATTGGCCCGACCCCGAGAAGTTCGACCCAGGCCGGTTCGCCGACGATCGCCGCGAGGACAAGGTGCACCGCTACGCGTGGGAGCCGTTCGGCGGCGGGGTGCACAAGTGCATCGGGATGTTCTTCGCAGGTGCGGAGATCAAGACGATCATGCATCATCTGCTGCTGCGGTTCGACTGGTCGGTCGATCCGGATTACGTTGCGCCGCTGAACTTCACGTCGCTGCCGTTCCCTGAGGACGGGCAGCCCGTGCAGCTGAACGAGCGGTAGGTCTACCCGGCGCGGTCGGTGAGCCACCCGATGATGTTCGCGGTGACCTCGTCTCGGTTCGTTTCGTTGAGGATTTCGTGGCGGGCACCGGGGTAGAGGGTGACGGTCACGTCGCTCATGCCCGCCTCGCGGTACCGGGCGGCGAGCGTCTCGATCAACTGGCCGCCGCCGGCGAGCGGATCGTCGGTTCCGGAGGTGATGAGCAGCGGTAGATCGGAACGGATCTGCTCGAGGTTGTGCGGATCGGCCAGCTTCTCGGCCTCGCCGAATAGCGCTGGAACCGTCGACTCGGGAAGATCGAAGCCGCACAGCGGGTCGGCGACGTAGGCGTCGACCTCGGCCTCGTCGCGGGTGAGCCACTCGTACCCGGTGCGGTGCTCGAAGGCGGCATTGAACACGCTGAGGTCACCGGCCGGGGCGTCGGCCATTCCGGCGGCGAGGATGTCCAACGTCGTCGAACCCGACAGCACCACACCCTCGTACAGATCGGATCGCTCGATCAGAACATGCTGCGCGGCAAACGAACCCATCGAGTGAGCGAACAAGAACAGCGGAAGGTCCGGATGCTCGGTCAGCAGCGATTCGCCGAGTTGCTCGATGTCGGCCCACAACCCGGCGAACGCGGCAGCCCCGAAATTGCCGGGGGTGTCGACGATCGACTGGCCGTGGCCGCGATGATCGGACGCGACGACGTGAAATCCGGCGTCGTTCAAGGCCGCTGCGAATCGGGCGTAGCGGCTGCCGTGCTCGGCCAGGCCGTGCGCGATCTGCACGACGCCGCGGGCCGGATCGGCGGACAGGGCCCAGGTGTATGTGCTGATCTCGGTGTCGTCCTGCTTGGATACGAACGACGAAGCATTGGCCACGGTTGACTCCTCGACACGACAGAAGGGGGCGAAAACTCGAACCTATCGGCTACGCCCGTAGTACCGGGTCGAAATGCTCGACGACGGGGAAGGGCTCGTAGAAGTGATGCAGCAGCGTCTTCCACTCCTGGTACACCTCGGACTGCCGAAAGCCCTCGGTGTGGTCTTCGAGGCGTTGCCACTCGACCAGCAGTAGGTAGACATCGGGCTGCTCGATGCCCCTCGACAGTGTCAGACTCACGAACCCCGGCATCGACGCGATGATCGATTTCGCGTCGGCGAACGCGGCCTCGAATTCCTCGGTTCGCGTGGGGACGACGTGCAACAGAGCATGTTCGACGATCATCGGGACAGTATGACCGCGGTATGACGACGCTCCCCGGACAACTGCCCGGGGAGCATCGACAGGGCCTACTTCGCGGAGACTCGCACCAGTTTCTTGTTCACGAACTCGTCCATGCCCCACGGTCCCAGTTCGCGGCCGACGCCGGAGCGCTTGACTCCGCCGAACGGCAGACCGGGGAGCGTGGTGCCGTGCTCGTTGACGAACGCCATGCCGACGTCGAGCTGTTCGGCCACATCGCGGGCCTTGTCCAAGTCGGTGCTCCACACCGAGCCGCTCAGGCCGTATGGGGAGGAGTTCGCCAATTCGATTGCCTGTTGCGGGCTTTCGACCTTGTAGATGACCCCTGCCGGTCCGAACAGTTCTTCGCTGTATGCCCGCATGTCGGGGGTGACGTCGGTCAGCAGCGTCGGCTGCACGTACGCACCCGGTCCGTCGATCTTCTTGCCGCCGGTCAGTAGCGTTGCGCCCTTGGCGACGGCGTCGTCGATCTGCTCGATCAGCGTGTCGGCGGCGGTCTGCGACGACAGCGGCCCGAGTGCGGTGTTCGCGTCCAGCGGGTCGCCGGTCTCGACGGCCTCGAAGGATGCGACGAGCTTGGTGACGAAGTCGTCGTAGATATCTTCGGCGACGAGGATGCGCTTTGCTGCGTTGCAGGCCTGGCCCGCGTTGGACAGCCGTGCCCTGGTCGCCGATTCGACGGTGGCGTCCATGTCATCGGAGTCGAGGAGGATGAACACGTCCGACCCGCCCAGTTCGAGGACGACCTTCTTGAGGTTGCGTCCCGCGGTCTCGGCGACGGAGGTTCCGGCGCGCTCGCTACCGGTGAGCGAGACGCCCTGCACGCGTGGGTCGGCGATCATGTCGGCGATCTGATCGTTGGTAGCGAAGATGTTGATGTATGCGTCCCGAGGAAGTCCGGCCTGATGGAAGATCTCTTCCATCAGCAGCGCCGACTGCGGGCAATTCGGTGCGTGCTTGAGCAGAATAGTGTTGCCCACCATCAGGTTCGGGCCTGCGAACCTGGCCACCTGGTAATAGGGAAAGTTCCACGGCATGACGCCGACGAGCGCGCCGACCGGTTTGCGCTGCAGCACAGTCTCTTCCGCGCCCGGAACGTCGAGCTTCTCGTCCTCGAGCAGCGTAGGGCCGTTGTCGGCGTAGTAGCGGTAGATGTTCGACGACAGTTCCACTTCACCCTGGGATTCGGTCAGTGGCTTGCCCATTTCGAGCGAGATGCTTCGCGCCAGCTCGTCGGAGCGCTCGGTGTAGAGATCGGCGACCTTGTGCAGAATCTCGGCGCGGTGCTTCGGCGAGGTCTTGCGCCACGTCTGGAAACCGGCGTGTGCATCGGCGAGTGAACGCTCGACGCCGGCCGCATCGAGAGTCTGGAATTCCTTGACAGTTGTGCCGTCGGCAGGATTGACAGTCTTGTAGGTCGTCATACCTCGTCCAACGGACGCGACGGGGCCTGTTGTTCCGATTCGGGCAAATCGGATGCTCCGGCGGTGGTCAGGGGCGAATCCAGCAACGTCGCGAAACCCATTGAGCGCCCTACCGGTCGGTAACTTGGAACCCCTGGTGGAGTGATACCCCACTGCCCCGCACATCGGCGGCTTCAAAGATTAAAGTCGACGGTGGACGCATCCAAAAGACGACGTTGAAACTGAGGCAAAGGCGAAACATGACTGCGAAGAAGCCGACCATCATCTATACCCTGACCGACGAGGCGCCCATGCTGGCGACTCACGCGTTTCTGCCGGTCATACGTTCTTTCGCCAGTGCGGCCGAGATCAACGTCGAGTCGAGTGACATCTCCGTTGCCAACCGCATCCTCGCCGAGTTCCCTGACTACCTGAACGAAGACCAGCGAGTGACCGACAACCTCGCCGAGCTGGGCAAGCTGACGCAGCTGCCCGAGACCAACATCATCAAGCTCCCGAACATCAGCGCCTCGGTGCCGCAGTTGCTCGCAGCCGTCAAGGAACTGCAGGACAAGGGCTATGCAATTCCCGACTTCCCCGGCAATCCGAAGACCGACGAAGAGCGCGAGATCCGCGACCGGTACACCAAGTGCCTAGGCAGCGCGGTCAATCCTGTTCTGCGCGAGGGAAATTCGGACCGTCGCGCTCCGAAGGCCGTCAAGGAATACGCCCGCAAGCACCCGCACAGCATGACCGAGTGGTCGATGGCGTCGCGCACCCACGTCGCGCACATGCGTGAGGGCGATTTCTACCACGGTGAGAAGTCGACCGTCGTCGACGGTGACCGTGAGATCAAGATGGAACTGCTGCCCGCCGACGGCGAGCCGATCGTGCTCAAGGAGAAGGTCTCGCTCACCGACGGTGACGTCATCGACTCGATGTTCATGAGCAAGAAGGCGCTGCTGGACTTCTACGAGCACGAGATGCAGGACGCCTACGACACCGGCGTCATGTTCTCCCTGCACGTCAAGGCCACCATGATGCGGGTATCGCACCCCATCGTGTTCGGCCACGCCGTGCGCGTGTTCTACAAGGACGCGTTCGCCAAGCACAACGAGCTCTTCGAGGAGCTGGGCGTCAACGTCAACAACGGCCTGTCGGATCTGTACACCAAGATCGAGACCCTCCCGGCGTCCAAGCGCGACGAGATCATCGAAGACCTGCACAAGTGTCACGAGACCCGTCCCGAGCTCGCGATGGTCGACTCCGCGCGCGGCATCTCCAACTTCCATTCGCCCAGCGACGTCATCGTCGATGCGTCCATGCCCGCGATGATTCGTGCAGGCGGCAAGATGTGGGGAGCGGACGGCCGTCCCAAGGACACCAAGGCCGTCAACCCCGAGTCGACGTTCTCGCGGATTTACCAGGAGATGGTGAACTTCTGCAAGACCAACGGCCAGTTCGATCCGACGACGATGGGCACCGTCCCCAACGTCGGATTGATGGCACAGAAGGCCGAGGAGTACGGCTCGCACGACAAGACATTTGAGGTCCCGAAGGCGGGTACCGCCAACATCACCGACATCGCTACCGGCGAGGTGCTGCTGACGCAGGAAGTCGAAGAGGGCGACATCTGGCGTCTGTGCATCGTCAAGGATGCGCCGATCCAGGACTGGGTGAAGCTCGCGGTGACGCGCGCACGTGAGTCCGGGATGCCCGTCGTCTTCTGGCTCGACCCGTACCGCCCGCACGAGAACGAGCTCATCGGCAAGGTGCGCAAGTACCTGAAGGATCACGACACCGAGGGCCTCGACATCCAGATCATGTCGCAGGTTCGCGCGATCCGGTACACGATGGAGCGTCTGGTCCGCGGACTCGACACCATCTCCGCGACGGGCAACATCCTGCGCGACTACCTCACCGACCTGTTCCCGATCCTCGAACTCGGTACCAGCGCCAAGATGCTCTCCATCGTTCCCCTGATGGCAGGCGGCGGACTGTACGAGACGGGTGCGGGCGGCTCGGCTCCCAAGCACGTCAAGCAGCTCATCGAGGAGAACCACCTGCGCTGGGATTCGCTCGGCGAGTTCCTGGCCCTCGCGGTCAGCCTCGAGGACCTCGGAATCAAGACCGGCGACGTCAAGGCGACCATCCTCGCCAAGGCACTCGACGCTGCGACCGGCAAGTTGCTCGAGAACAGCAAGGGCCCGTCGCGCTCGACCGGTGAACTCGACAACCGCGGCAGCCAGTTCTACCTCGCCCTGTACTGGGCGGAAGAACTGGCCGCACAGACCGAGGACACCGAGCTGGCCAAGCACTTTGCTTCACTGGCAAAGACGTTGTCCGACAACGAAGAGAAAATCGTCGGCGAGCTCAACGAGGTTCAGGGCAACGCAGTCGACATCGGCGGCTACTACTACCCCGACCCCGAAGCAACCGCCGCAGTGATGCGTCCGTCCAAGACGTTCAACGAGGCACTGGAGTCGGCGAAGCAGTAGTTCCTGCCAGCTCACCCCCCATCGAATGAATGGTCCATTCACGCGCTCAGACGTGTGAATGGACCATTCATTCGTTCTGGGTTGCAACAGAATTCGGGTCTACCGTCCACCCCGTTCGGATCAATGCGACATTCACGCGCTCAGACGCACTGAATGGTCCATTCATTCTTACGGGGGCGGCACCAAGATGTCGAGGAAGGCCGAACAACTCGCACTCTGGCGTCGCCCCGGCAATTGCACGACCGAGATGGTGCGATGGATGGTTGGCTCGATCGGCAGATAAACAAGGCTCGCGAACGACATCATCGGCACCACCAATTCTGGGATGACGGTGATGCCCAGTCCCGCAGCAGTCAGTCCCGCTACGGCGGCGACGTTGTGTGCCTGAACCGACGGTCCGACGTCGACTCCCGCGTTCTCCAGAGCCAGTCGTACATGCGACGCGATGCTGGATTCGGGGCCGAAGGCGATGAACGGCTCGTCGGCGAGGTCGGTCCACCTCAGGCTCTTGCGCTGCGCCAGAGCGTGATTCGACGGTAGTGCGCAGACGAACGCGTCGGCGCTGACCGTCGTGCGTATCAAATCGTTCGCTCGCCCCGATGCCGCCACTACTGCGAAATCAACGGAGCCGTCGCGGACGGAGGCCACCACGTCGTCGCGAAGACCGTCCTTGATGTGCACCGAGACGTCGGGATGACTGCTGCGGAACCGCACGATGTACGGCGGGAGGAACGTCGCCGCGATCGACGGCAAGCACGCGATGGTGACGGTTCCGCGGTCGCCCGACACGAAGCGTCCGATCTGCTCCAGGCCGTCGTCGAACTCGAGCAATACCCGACGGGCATAGGCCGTCACTTCGTGTCCATCACCGGTGAGGTCGACGCTGCGGGTGGTGCGCACGAACAGCCGCACGCCCAGACGGCGCTCGGCCTCGGCGACGGTGCGACTCAGGTTCGGCTGAGAGACCTGCAGAGAGTTCGCCGCCGCGGTGAAGCTCGCATGATCGGCGAGTGCGACGACGGCGCGTAGATGGGCAATGCCCAGGTTTATGCCCACAGAGCATGAATCTATACCCAACTGATGTTGGACTGCGTAAGTGATCTGCACAACACTCGTCGTATTCGATGAAGGAGATCACATGTTGTCACTGCTCGGCTTCGGGACGATTGCCGTCATCCTGCTGCTGTTGTTCACCCAACGCGTCGCGGCCATCGTTGCGCTTGCGGGTGTCCCGCTCGCCGCAGCGTTCCTGGCCGGCAACTCGCCGTCCGAGGTGGCAGGGTTCGTCAAGGAGGGACTCGGCGGCGTGGTCGGCGTCGCGGCGATGTTCCTGTTCGCGATCGTCTTTTTCGGGATCATGCGCGACGCAGGTCTGTTCGATCCACTCATCGCGCGGATCGTGAAGTGGGCAGGTAGCGCCCCGCCGACCGTCGCGGTCGCGACGACAGCGCTGGCGTTGGTCGCCCATCTCGACGGCGCAGGCGCGGTCACGTTTCTCATCGCCGTTCCCGCGATGCTCCCTATCTACGAGCGCCTCGGGATGAGCCGGCTGGTGCTGGCCACGTGTGTCGGCCTCGGTGCGGGCGTGATGAACATCGTTCCCTGGGGCGGCCCGACGGCGCGAGCGGCAGCAACATTGGGCGTCGACGCCAACGAGTTGTGGGTGCCGCTGATCCCCGCGCAGATCGCCGGAGTGGTGTTCGCGCTGGCAATCGCGTACTACCTCGGTCGGCGCGAGAAGACCAGGTTGGCGAAGGTCGCAGCGGGCGACGTCTCGGCCGAGGTGGAGGAGTCGACGGCACGCGTCGGGCAGCGAATCCCCGTACCGGCCACCGGAGGGAGCGACGAGTCGGCACTCGCAGTCGGATCCGGCGGAGACGACGCACCGCAAGAGCCCCGCAAGCCCGACGAGCCCGTAGAACCTAGCCTGTTGCGTCCGAAGCTGTTCTGGGTCAACGCCGTTCTGGTACTCGCCACATTGGGTGCACTGATCGCGGCTGTCGCACCTCCGGAGACCTGTTTCATCATCGCGACCATCATTGCGCTTCTGATCAATTACCCGGGCATGAAGGCGCAGTCGGCGCGCATCGAGGCGCATGCGGTCGGCGCGATGCTCATGGTGGGGACCTTGCTCGCTGCCGGAGTTCTCCTCGGTGTGCTCGACGGCAGCGGCATGATCGAATCGATGGCGGTCAGTGCCGCGAACGTCATTCCGGACTGGCTGGCCCCGGCGCTCCCGCTCATCGTCGGCGTCTTCGCGGTGCCGATGAGTTTGATCTTCGGACCCGACGCATACTACTTCGGGGTTCTACCGGTGCTCATCGAGGTCGGCGACCAATTCGGTATCAGCGCAATCCATCTCGCACAAGCATCGATCATCGGTGAGGAAACCGTCGGCTTCCCGATCAGTCCGATGACGGGCGCATTCTACCTCCTGGTCGGACTCGCAAAGGTGGACATCGGTAAGCACATCCGGCACACGATCGGGTGGGCGTGGCTGGTGAGCCTCGGAATGCTCGGGGTCGCTTTCGCGACGGGCGTCATCCCGGTGTGGGTCTCGTGAGCGGCAAGCGCACCGTCCGGTTGGGGGCAGGCGCAGGATTCGCTGGTGATCGCATCGATCCGGCTCAGATTTTGGCCGAGCGCGGTGAGCTCGACTACCTCATCTTCGAGTGCCTCGGAGAGCGGACGGTTGCGACGGGGCAGGCCCGAAGATTGCTCGATCCCGCGACGGGCTACGACCCTCTCTTGGCAGCGCGCATGCGTGCAGTTCTCGGCGCGACGACGGAACAGGGCATCACCGTCGTGACCAACTCCGGGGCCGCGAATCCTGTTGCGGCAGCATTCGTCGTCGCGCGTGTAGCGGAGCAGGTGTGCTCGCGTGCGGTGCGAATCGCTGCCATTACCGGCGACGACGTACTCGACGCGGTGCGCCGCATCGATCCGGTGGTGTGGGAGACCGGACGCCCGCTGTCGGAGCATTCCGAGGAACTGGTGTCGGCCAACGCCTATATCGGGGCCGATGCGGTACTGCCCGCACTCGACGTCGGTGCCGACGTGATCATCACGGGCCGTCTTGCCGATCCGGCGCTGTATCTCGCGCCCCTGATGCACGAGTTCGGTTGGGCCGGGCAGGATTGGGAGACACTCGGTGCAGGGACGGCCGTTGGACATCTTCTCGAATGCGCGGGCCAGCTGACCGGCGGCTACTTCGCCGATCCGATCACCAAACCGGTGCGGGGTCTGGCGAATCTCGGTTTTCCCTACGGCGACGTAAATGCCGACGGCACAGCCGAATTCGGCAAAGTCGATGGCACCGGAGGGGAGCTGACACGACGGACATGCGCCGAGCAGTTGCTTTACGAGGTCGGCGATCCCGCGAGCTACCTGACGCCGGACGTGACGGCCGATTTCACCAGGGTCGCGTTCGAGACCGTCGGACCGGATCGGGTGGCGGTGTCCGGGGCGACGGGCAGTGCGCGGCCGGAGGAGCTGAAGGTGACTCTCGGATTTCGGGGCGGTTGGCTCGGTGAGGGGCAGATCAGCTACGCCGGGCCACGCGCGCTGCAACGCGCTGAGCTCGCCGGAGAGATTGTGCAGCAACGACTGTGGGAGGTGCAGGGCATTCCGACGGAGAATGTGGGCATCGAGTACATCGGGGCGGGTGCGGCATTCCGCGGGCTTACGCCGATCACCGATGTCCCCGAAGTGCGACTGCGCGTGACCGCAAAGGTGCCCGACGCTGAGACCGCGGCACTCGTGGGGTGGGAAGTCGAAAGTCTGTACACCAACGGGCCGGCCGGCGGCGGTGGTGCGCGGAGCAGCAGCACCGAAGTTCTCGCGATCAGATCATGTCTGATCCCACGTGCACAGGTGACGACCGCCGTGCACACCACGGAGGTGACGGTATGAGGACTGTCGACGATTTCGCCGACGTGCGAACCGGGGACAAGGGCGACACCCTCATCCTCGCTGTGTTTCCGCGGACCGACGAGTATTACGAGTTACTGACCCGCGCACTGACTGTCGATGCCGTTGCCTTGCATTTCGCACCGCTTGTCACCGGAGAGGTGCGCCGCACCGAAATGCCCCTGGTCTCGGGGTTGGTGTTCGAGCTACCCGGCGTGCTCGGCGGGGGAGTGACGGGGAGCCCGGTGCTCGACGGACACGGTAAGTGTCTGAGCTACCACCTGCTGAGTATGGCTGTGCCCGAGTCTCTTTGACCGTACTGCAGATCTGCGGCCGAGCCGCCCGATGGATGGAGATCGACATCCGTACCACCCGCGTACCCTTCGCCCTGACTCTTGCCGTTGTTCTCGCCGCACAGACTGCCGGAACTGCTGGAGCGGTGCCCCGCGAAATGCCGACAGACCCGTTCTTCACCTACGGGCGTGCGGCCGAGTACACGGTCACCTCGGAGCGTATGGAGGTCCCGATGCGCGACGGTGCCGCACTCGCGTGCGATGTGAACCGGCCCGGCGACGCCGGCAATGTGCCGATTGCAGAGAGGTTCCCGACCATCGTCTACGACTTCAACGCCTACGACGGCCTCGACCAATTGGCAGTCGACTCGGCATATCTGGTCGAGCGTGGTTACAACATCCTGCTGTGCAACGTTCGTGGTTCCGGCAATTCTGCTGGAGTACTGGATCCGTTCGGACTGCAGGAACAGCAGGACAACTACGATCTCGTCGAATGGGCTGCAGCGCAACCGTGGTCGACGGACAAGGTCGGACAGTCCGGCGTCAGCTACGGCGGTCACACGTCGATGCTCGCCGCGGCCAACAATCCACCGCACCTGGCTGCCGTCATTCCGGTCGACGCGTTCAGCGACTGGTACGAGAACACCATCTACCGGGGCGGCATCCGATCCGACACGATCCGAACTTGGCAGGCGAGCACCGCACCCGCCACCGAGGGGCCGTACGACGAGCATCCGCTGTACGACGAGTACTGGATCGACCGCAGCGTCAAGGCGAAGTGGCAGAACATCGACGTGCCCATGTTGCAGGTAGGGGGATGGTACGACCGCTACCGAGACCCGATGATGCAGAACTACTCCGCGCATCCGGATCTGACGTGGGTCGTTGCCGGGCCATGGAAACACGGCATGCCGGCGGGCCAGAAAGTCGATATCGGCACAGGGGCATACCTCGCATGGTGGGACAGGTGGCTTCGTGAGGACGGCTCTGCACCCCTGCCCGCTCAGAGGATCAACTCCTACGAAATATCCTCGGAGCCCGTCGAACGTGGCTGGCAGCAATTCGGGCAGTGGCCACCCGCCGAATCCACCGAGTTGACGTTGGCGATGGGGACCGATGGTGGCCTGACTCCGTTGTCGACGGAGGCGGGCAGTCGCGCGTACACGGTGCCGTCGGACCACACCGACGCTGCAGACGCGGCCGTGGTCTTCGCGACCACTCCGTTACCCGCCGACGTGGTTATCACCGGGTCCCCCACGGCAAAGGTGTCGGCAACCTTCACTGCGTCCGACGGCAACCTCGCGGTGATCGTCGACGACGTGGCACCGGATGGCACCGTGGAGCGCATCACCCAGGGCTGGCTGAAGGCGAGCCATCGCAACGGATCCACTTCACCGGAGCCGGTAATACCTGGGCAGGAGTACGAACTGGACGTACGGGCGTGGCCGACGCACTTCCGGTTGCCGGCTGGACATCGGCTGCAAGTGCAGGTTCGTAGCGACGACTTCCCCGACATCACCGACGACGCCCCGGCAGGGGACGTCATCGTCCGCACCGGTGCCGGAGGTTCGTCCTTGACCGTGCCGGTGCTTCCTACGGCTACTGTGCGTTGACGGCCACAGTTGTATCCGGTGGTACAGGTAACGCCACCGGATATAACTGGAAACTTCCGCTCATACCCTTGAGCTCGACGTCGCGGGGCGTACCGAGAGTCAGATCATGCGCCGTGCTGATCGCGTTCCGAACTGGCTCACTGACCAGAATTTCTCCGCCGTCGGCTTGGTTCGCCACTCGTGCTGCCATAGCCACGTTCAGCCCGAAGATGTCGTCACCGCGTCGCACGGAACTGCCCACGTGCACACCCATACGGACGCGGATGCGGTCCCAGCGGTCGGGATTCTCCAACAATGCCTCCTGTACTTTCACCCCGCAGCGCACGGCTCGAGCCGGGTCGGAGAAGGCGATCATGTAGCCGTCGCCCTGGCTCTTCACCACGTGGCCACCGTGGTCGTCGACGTGTTTGCGGATCAGCTTGTTGTGCTTCTCGAGCAGCTTCACCCAGCCGCGGTCGCCGAGTTCCTCGTTGCGCGCGGTGGAACCTTCGATGTCGGAGAACATCACCACGATGTCGCCGTCGGCGGTCATGCGCGCCAGGTCGGGTCGTTCGACCTTCGCCCAGCCGGCGAGATCTTCGACGGAGTTGCGGACCGTCGCGCCGAAGCCTTTGTTGATGAGCAAGTCCGTGGTGTGGAAGGCGGTTCTGATCGCGAAAGGCACCAGGCCGCGGCGCTTACGATGTTGTAGTGATGCACTGAGAGCGCGGTCGAGTGCCTGCCGCGTGTGCTTCAGCTTTCGACGCGAGACGATCAGGACCACGCCGAGTGCGATGATGGCGGCGAGCTCGACTCCGGCAACTATCCACAGGATCACGTCGCTCATCTTTGCCTGTCAATGGTGCTCGTGGTTGCACAACCGACCGCGAACTGCTTGCGGTAGGCCGTCGGCGTGACTGCGAACGCCGATTGGAAGTTCTGGCGCAGGGTGACGGCGCTGCCGAATCCGCACGACGCTGCGATGTTCTCGATGCTTTGCCCGGTGGTCTCGAGTTGGCTGCGGGCGGCGTCGAGCCGCTGTTCGGTTACCCATCGCGCCGGTGTCGACCCGGTCGCGAGCTGGAACTGGCGGATGAAGCTGCGTCGGCTCATCCGTGCCCGTTCGGCCATCCGCTCGATGGGCAGGGGTTCGGACAATCGCTCCAACGCCCAGTTCTGCACATCGGCAATGGCGGAGTCCTCGGATGCCTCGACCACCGGCCTCTCGATGTACTGCGCTTGACCCCCGTCCCGATGTGGCGCGACGACGAGGCTGCGAGCAACCCGCGTCGCGGCGGCAGCGCCGAGGTGTTTGCGCACGATGTGCAGGCAGGAGTCGATCGACGACGCGGTTCCGGCGGAGGTCATGACATCGCCGTGATCGATGTAGAGCACGGACTCGTCGAGGCCGGTGTGCGAATTACGTTCTCGCAGTTCGGTCATCTTCGCCCAATGGGTGACGGCTGGGCGGCCGGCGAGTAGCCCGGTGTCGACGATGGCGAACGACCCGAGGCACAGCCCCGCGATCTCGGCTCCGCGGCGGTGAGCTCCGCGAAGCGCGGCCGAAAGATCATCGCCGATGTGTGGCAACGACTCCGGCCACGATGTCACGATGACGATATCGGCCCAATCGACGGTGTCGGGGCCTGCGATCTCGCCGACGGTGAGCCCCTCCTCGGTGCGAATCGACCCTGGTCGGTCCGACCACACGCGCGTTTCCCAGTCCGGAGCGAGCTCGAGCCGAGTCACCTCCCCGAACACCATCAGCGGAGCGGCCAGGTGGAACATCGTGATGCCGTCGAACACGTAGAGCGCGATGCGCATGGGTCTCCGATCCGATCGACGTTGGCGCAAATCAATCGAAAGTATGCATCCGTGCCACTCGTGAACGGAAGGCCGGTACCGAAGTATGGGTATCGACCGAGAACGTCAGCCACAAGGAGAACGCCCATGACCGCACCGCGTAGAGCCCTCATCGTCATCGATGTTCAGCAGGAGTACTTCGAGGGAGTGCTGAAGATTCAGTACCCGCCGCGTGACGAGTCGTTGGCCAACATCGTCCGCGCCATCGAAGCTGCTGCGGCGCAGGATGTTCCCGTCGCGATCGTGCAGCACGAGATGCCCGAGGGTGCGCCGGCATTCGTCAAAGGCACCCCGACGTTCGAGCTGCACCCCGATATTCAGGCCGTCGTGCAGCCCTCGTTCGAACGGGTGGAGAAGAAGTACAGCAGCGTGTTCGCCGGAACCGGCGTCGCGAAGTGGTTGCAGAGCAACAACATCGACACCGTCACGATCGTCGGCTACATGACAAACAACTGCGATCTCGCCTCCAGCGCCGACGCGGAAGCGCTGGACCTGACCGTCGAAATACTGTCCGACGCCACCGGCGCGATCAACCTCTCGAACGAAGCGGGCACCGTGTCGGCCGAACAACTGCACAAGGCATTGATGGTGCTCTACCAGTCCAATTTCGCAGCAGTGGCGACGACGGATCAGTGGATCGACGCCGTCAAGAACGGAAACGGCCTGACGGCAAGCAATCTGGTGGTCTCGGCAGCCCAGGGCAACGACGCAGTGGCCTGAGTTCCTACACTGGCAACGGTGACCGCACGGGCGATAACGGACCGCACCCTCGGTGCCTGGGTGATCAAGTGCAATCCGAACAAGACCGATCTGGCGCCGATGCTCGCAGCGGGACGTGCACATGAGCACTGGTGCGTCGCAGACAACTACCGCACTCGATTGATGGCACCCGGGCAGCCGGTGTTGTTCTGGGTCAGTGCCCATCCGCGACGCGGAATCTGGGGTGCCGGCACATTGACCGGCACCCCGGTCCCCGGCCCGCAGTGGAAGATCTCGACGAACATCGCGCTGTTCGACGAGCCGATCCTCGCGTCGAGCATTCAGTCCATTGCGGAACTGTCGACACTCGAGGTGTTTCGATCACCGCAGCAATCGAATCCGTCCTGGACCGACGCGTCCGAGTGGGCAGTGATCCGACCGATGCTGCCTCTCGAATGATGTGATGGTGGTATGACACCCGAGGGCGAACCGACACTGCACGGAATGCTGGATGTGGGCCACGGCCAACGGATCTACTGGGAGCAGTGGGGTCCGTCCGACGGCGTTCCTGCGGTGTACCTGCACGGCGGTCCGGGTGGGACTCTGAACGCCAGCCAGTTTCGTCGCCACTTCGACCTCTCGACAGTTCGCGCAGTCGGATTCGAGCAGCGTGGGTGTGGTCGGTCCACCCCACACGCGTCCGATCCCACGACGTCGTTGTCCACCAACACCACTGCCCATCTGATCGCCGACATCGAAGCCCTGCGCGAGCACCTCGGCATCGAGGCGTGGATTGTCAACGGCGCGTCCTGGGGATCCACCCTCGCCGTCGCCTACGCTCTCGCACACCCGACGCGGGTCCTCGGCGTCGTCCTGTTCGCCGTCACCACGACCGGTCGTGAGGAGGTCGACTGGATCACCGAGGGCGTCGGAGCGATCTTCCCCGAAGCGTGGGACCGTTTCGCTACTTTCGCCGAGCAGGCCGGCGTCGGCTATCGCCGCGGCCACGGAAGACTGGTCGACGCCTACGGCCAACTGTTGAACTCGAACGATCTTGCGTTGCGGGACAGGGCATCCCGAGAGTGGGCACTGTGGGAAGACGTCCACATCTCGATCGGCACCGGCGGTATCAGGCGCAATCCCAGGTGGGAGGACGACCGATTCCGCCTGGCCTTCGTGCGACTGGCCGCGCATTACTGGTCGCACGACGGGTTCTGCGATCCGCCTCTGCTCGACCGCGCGGCAGATCTGGGTGAGATGCCGGGCGTACTGATCCACGGTCGACGCGATGTATCCGGCCCCGCTGTCACTGCGTGGCGTCTGCACCGGGAGTGGCCCGGGTCGACACTCCTTGTCGACGAGGGTGACGGGCACGGTGGCAGGTCCATGGCCGCCCAGTGGGACGCAGCAAACCAGGATTTGGTCGACCGGGCACTGGGGTCACCGAATGGTGCATGATCGAAAAGTGACTTCCTTCCCGATCATCGATCTGACTCCCGACGAACTGCTGACCACGACGCGCACAGTCCGCAAACGTCTGGACCTGACCCGGCCGGTGCCGCTCGAGTTGATCAAGGAATGCCTCGAGATCGCTCTGCAGGCTCCGTCCGGCTCGAACAAGCAAGGGTGGCAGTGGATCGTCGTCACCGATCCCGAGCTCCGAGCGCGCATCGGTGAGATCTACGGTGAGCTGTTCACCGAATACCAGGCATCCAAGCATTCGGCGTCGGCACTCTTCGCCGATGACCCGGAACGCGCATCGGTCCAGAAGCGCGTCGGCGACAGTGCGGGGTGGCTCGGTGAGCACTTGGGCGAGGTTCCGGTGCTTCTGATTCCGTGCATCAAGGCCGGCACAACACTTCCGGCGGGAAACCAGGCCGGACTCTGGGGTTCGTTGCTACCTGCGGTGTGGAACTACGCCTTGGCCGCCCGGGCTCGCGGTCTCGGAACAGCCTGGACAACAATTCATCTCGCGCGCGAAGCCGAAATTTCTGAGCTGCTCGGAATCCCCGAGGGCTTCCATCAGGGTGCGCTGATCCCTACGGCGTACTACACGGGGGAGACCTTCAAGGTCGCTCCGCGGGATCCGATCGAGACGGTGCTGCACGTCGATCGGTGGTGATCAGCCGTCGGGGAGGTGCGAAGTAGTAGGTTCGGCACATGCCCCCGATCGATATTCAACGGTGGACGGCTTTCTCCAGCGAGCCGTCAGGCGGGAATCCCGCAGGAGTGGTGCTGGACGCCCGCGGCCTGGACGACACCGACATGCTGAGGATCGCAGCGGATGTCGGCTACGCGGAGACGGCTTTCGTCACCCCTGGGGACGGCGACCGGAGCCGCACCATCCGTTACTTCTCTCCGGTCGCCGAGGTGCCGTTCTGCGGGCATGCAACGGTCGCGACAGCCGCAGCGATCAGCGCGATCGAGGGTGTCGGCTCGATCCGCTTCGCGACGCCGGTGGGGGATATCGAGATCGTGACGACCGTCGATGCAGATGGCGCGCCGCTGGTGTCGTTCACGAGCGTCGAGCCGACGACGAAGCCGCTGTCCGGAAAGGCCCTCGTCGACGTCCTCGGTGCTCTTGGCCTGACCACGAACGACCTGCACACCGACCACGTTCCCGCTGAGGCTTTCGGGGGCAACTGGCACCCCCTCGTCGTTCTCGCTGATCGGGACGTCTTCGACGGGTTCGCCCCCGATCTGGGTCGCGCTCGTGCGGTGCTCGACGAGCACGGTTGGCCGGCAACGATCGTCGTTCTCTGGCCGCAAAGCGCCGACCAGTGGCACGCACGCAATGTGTTCCCGGTCGGGTCGATCACGGAGGACCCGGCGACGGGTGCAGCAGCGGCGGCGACCGGTGGGTACCTCCGAGACTCGCACGCGGTTCAGCCACCCGCGAGCATCGTCATTAACCAGGGAAGCCACGTCGGTCGGCCCAGCACGCTCTTCGTGGACATCCCACCGGCCGGCGGGATCATCGTGTCGGGTTCGGCCGCCCGCATCGGCTGATCACGTACGCAGGTAGGCCACCACAGCCATCACGCGTCGGCTCACACCGGAGGAGTTCGCCAGTCCGAGCTTGTCGAAAATTGCGTTTGCGTGTTTCTCCACCGAACTCACCGAAATGAACAGATCGGTCGATATTCGTGCGTTGGTGAGACCCTGAGCCATCAGTTCGAGCACATCGCGTTCGCGTGGGGTGAGTCGTTCGAGGGGATTGGATCGGGTCGTGCGTGAGAGCAACTGTCGCACCACCTCCGGGTCGAAGGCCGTCCCGCCGTCGGCGACTCTGTTCAATGCGTCCAAGAACTCGTCGACCTGTGCCACACGGTCCTTCAACAGGTAGCCGACCTTGCCGCCGGATCCACTGATCAGCTCTGCCGCGTAACGGTTTTCGACGTACTGGGAAAGCACCAGTACCGCTACCTCCGGCCACCGGCTGCGAATGGTCAGCGCCGCCCGGAGGCCCTCGTCGCTGTGATTCGGTGGCATGCGGACGTCGGTGACGACGATGTCCGGCCGATCCTGTTCCACGGCGTCGAGGAGCGCGTCGGCGTCGGGCACGGACGCGATCACCTCGTGCCCTTCGTCGACGAGCAGGCGGACCAGACCCTCGCGTAGCAACGTCGAGTCCTCCGCGACGATCACCCGCACGGGACGCTCGCAGACACGACCGTCGGGCCGCCGACGGGGCTGTCCACGGTGAGGGTGCCGTCCACGGCCGCCACGCGGCGGGCCAGTCCGGACAAGCCGGTACCGCACGGATCGGCTCCACCGGGCCCGTCGTCCGTGATCGTCGCGAGCGCGCGGTCGAACCGTTGGTGGGTGACGGTGACCTCCACCGTTCGAGGTGAGGCGTGCTTGGCCGCGTTCGTCACCGCCTCCGAGATGACGAAGTAGACGACCGTCTCCACCGCGGGTCGCAACCTCTGTGTCAGTTCGTAGGTGAGTCGGATGGGAACACTGGCCCGCTGGGCCATGGTTTCGATCGCTGCATGCAGATCGGCGTGGTCGAGTGCGACCGGGTACACCCGGTTGGCAACCTCGCGCAGCTCGTTGATCGCCCCCTGGGATGCGCTGTGCGCTTGAGCCAGGAGCTCGCGGCGCTTGTCGGGCTTCTCGGCGCGGCGGGCCCGGCCGATGAGCATTCCCACGGCAACCAACTGCTGCTGGACGCCATCGTGCAGGTCGCGTTCGATGCGTCGGCGTTCGTCGTCGATGGCATCGACCACGTGATCGCGGCTGATGGTCAGCTCGGCCACTCGCTGCTGCAGCAACCGGTCGGAATCTCGTCCGAGTACTCGGACGACGAACCAACGGTCGAGTGAGCCGACCGCTGCCACCCCGACCACCGCGACGAAGATCAAGAGAATCCCGGGCAGCGCTGCTACCGCTACGAGTCCGCCGTCGACTCGGTCGGAGTCCTCGATCAGGCCCCAGCTGCCACCGAGAAGCCATGCCGAGACCATCGACCCGGCCACGACGAGGCAGAGCGCGAGTAGAAGAACCACGCCGACTCCGAGAAGTCCGATGGTCCAGCGCATTCCGAGGTACCAGCGACACCGACTGGCGGTCAGTACGTCCGTGTGAACCTTGCCGTGGAAGCGGGTAATTCGGCGAAGTTCGAGCCCGGTCAACGCCAGCGCGCTTTCGTCGACAGCGGATCGCACCGGTCCTCCCCACCGGCCGAGGATGCGTGCCAGCGGAAGTGCGAGTACTCCCGCCACGGTGAACATCAGGGCCGCGGCCGCTGCGACGCTCCCGAGTAGAACCCCGGCAAGTGCCATCAGCCATTGCCGGAGAAAAGAGCCGATCGACGTTCGATCCGCCGACTCGGCTGGTGGGTTCACGACGTGGTTTACCAGCACCCGAGCAGCGTAGCCGAGCATGTGGCCGCTGATATTGCGGTAAACCGCAGGGTTTCGACGGGGGTAGTTCCCGTGACTTGTCGACGGCTTTCCTCGATGTCCCCGACTCGAAGAGTTTCTAACGTTTCCAATGACCTTCCCGACCGGAGAGGTCACCAACGAACAGGGGAATTACTATGTCGGACTTGTTGATTGCTGCAGCTGCTGACACCGAGCCACTCGATGGGCTGGCTGGTTGGGCGGTCGGCGTGATGGACGCGCTCGGTGGCCCCGGTGCCGCCGTCGTCGTCGGCGCCGACAACTTGTTCCCACCGATCCCGAGTGAACTCGTTCTGCCGCTTGCCGGTTTCTCGGCCAGTCAGGGTGTCTTCTCGTTCGGTGCCGCGCTCTTCTGGACGACGCTCGGCTCGGTGCTGGGCGCGATCATCGTCTACGCGGTGGGCGCGCTCATCGGGCGCGAGCGCACACGGGCGCTGGTGGTTCGCATCCCGCTGATCAAGGCCACGGACTTCGACCGAACTGAGGCGTGGTTCGCCAAGCACGGCTCGAAGGCAGTGTTTCTCGGCCGTATGGTCCCGCTGTTCCGCAGCTTCATCTCTTTGCCTGCGGGAATCGAGCGAATGGGAATGGTGAAATTTCTCGTACTCACCACACTCGGCAGCCTGATCTGGAACACCGTATTCGTCACTGCGGGATACCAACTCGGTGAGAATTGGCATCTGGTCGACGCCTACGCCGAAATCCTGCAGAAGATCGTCGTGGTGTCGATCGCAGTCGCGCTCGTCGTATTCGTGGCAATGCGGTTGCGGTCTCGCCGCCAGGCCCGGCTGACCGATCACACTGCATACCGAGCGGGATGACAAGGGCGCAGAGATGAACCGAGAGAATCCCGAGAACACTATCTCCGCTCTCCGCTACTCAGGGCGAGACGGATCGGCGCGCTCTCATCTCCTTGCGGTTTTCCGCAACGAAAGTGTGCGCGTTTCCGCGTACCGAAGGCACCATCGATCCGCTTCGCTGAAGGTCATGGACAACAGCATCGATCAGACCCCCAGTGAGCAGCCTGCGGTTCGGGTGCGTAGCGCGCGTCGCCGATACGACCTGGGCGACGAGACCGTCAACGCATTGAACGACCTCAGTGTCGACTTTCATCGCAGAACTTTCACCGCGGTGATGGGCCCATCGGGATCGGGCAAATCCACGCTACTGCAGTGTGCTGCGGGGCTCGACCGATTGGACGGCGGGGAAACTTTCATAGGCGACGTGGAGGTGGGATCCCTCAGCGAGCAGGCACGGACCCTCCTGCGCCGATCCAAGGTGGGGTTCGTTTTTCAGTCCTACAACCTCATCGATTCGCTGACGGCGATCCAGAATCTCGAGCTGCCTCTGCGGCTTGCCGGACGCAAGCCTGAGCGTTCCAGAATCATCGCAGGACTGACGAGGGTCGGGCTGGGGGATCGGATGCATCATCGGCCGTCCCAGCTGTCCGGCGGCCAGCAGCAACGGGTTGCGCTAGCTCGGGCCCTGGTATCCGAGCCTGAAGTGGTGTTCGCGGACGAGCCCACGGGCGCATTGGACTCCGCCGGCTCGCAGTCGGTCCTGGAACTGCTGCGCAGCGTCGTCGATCACGAGGGCCAGACCGTGGTGATGGTGACCCACGATCCGACAGCGGCGTCGTTCGCCGATCGAGTGTTGTTTCTCCGTGACGGGAAAGTGGTCGACGATCTACAGCACCGTCGGGGCCTCCCGGGCGATAACCGGACCGCCGCCCAGATCGCTGCTCGGATGGCCGAGTTCAGAGCATGATCACATGGGCATTGGCGTCCTTCCGACGCCGGATCACGGCCGCGCTGGGGGTACTGCTGGCGGTGTTCGTCGGCGTTCTGATCACCACTGCCTCTGCACAAGTGATGGCTGCCGCAGGACCGCAGCCACCCGAGCGGCTACAAGGGGCGTCGTTGGTGGTCGCCGGCGAACGAGCAACGAATGTGCTGGGACAGGCGGGTGACCGCAGCGCGTGGGGCGGAGACCGGCTCGCTCAGCTGACGCAGCAGATCCGCTCGATCCCGGGGATCAGCGATGTCGTGGCGGACCGTAGCTTCCTCGCGCAGATCGTTACTCCGTCCGGAGCGCTGCCGAGTGCGGATCCACAGGTCGCCGGGCATGGGTGGTCGAGCACGTCGCTGGCTCCCTATCGATTGATTTCCGGTGATCAACCGCAGCAGGCGTCGGAGATTGCGCTCGGGCCGGAGTTCGGTGCCTCTGTTTGCGAACGGGTCACTCTTCGGACCGCACAGGGCGATTTCGAGGTGACAGTCGCCGGTACCACCGACGGTCCTGGCGTCTACTTCGACGACGCTACCGCCGCGCAGTTGGCCCCCGCCGCCAGCCTCCTCGGTATTCAGGTCACCGATCAGTCGGCAGAAGCCTCGGTGCAGGCGGTCGCGGCGCAGTTCGGTGGCGAGGTGGTGACCGATCGCCGTGCCCTGCAGGATGACTCGATCGCGAAGAGCCGCTATCTGAGCAGTCAGTTCTTGACGGGGCTGGCCCTCGCGTCGTTGGTTGTGAGTCTGTTCGTCGTTGCGGTCACCTCGAAGTTCGCGGTCGACGAGCGCACCCAGGAATTCGGTCTCCTTCGCGCAACCGGAGCGCTGCCGAAGCAGTTGCGCCGCGTGGTGCTCTTGGAAGCCGCGTTGCTGGGAACGGTGGGATCGGTCGCGGGAGCTGCGGCGGGGGTGCTGGCGACGGTGCCATTGGCCGCCATGTTGCGATCGTGGGGGATTCTGCCGGCCGGACTCGGTGTGACGGTCGACTGGCCCACTGCTTTGGCAACGGCACTGGGCGGTATCGCCATCGCCGTGATCGGAGCAGCTATCTCGGCGGTGAGCGCGTCGCGGGTGAGCCCGCTGGCGGCGATGCGCCCCGAGTCGACTCGTCCACGCAAGGACCGCGGGCGGCTGCGTTCGCTCGGTGGAACCGCATTGGCCGCGCTCGTCGTGATCGAGGTGATTGCAGGCCGCACGATGCCGGGTCTGGACTCGGTGTTGATGGCGATCGTTATCGCTCTCACTGCTGCCATCGCTGCCGCATGTCTCGCACCGATACTGGTGCCTCGACTGGCACGAATCCTGCTGTGGCTGCCTTGGCGGATCCGGCCCTCCGCCCCTCTCATGGTCGGCAGCGCCGAGGTCACCACGAACCCGCGCCGGTCTGCTTCGATCGCTGCGCCGGCGATCATCGCGGCGGCACTCGCCATCCTGGCCAGTGGATTCATTCCCACGATGCGAATCGCCTACCCTGCGGAAACCGCAAATCAGATACAGGGCCAGTCGGTGGTGGTGTCCGATGGCGATTACCTGACGGCTGACCAAGTATCCCGAGCGTTCGAGAAGTACGACGTCATCGAGGTCGGGATATCCAGTCGAGCTCGACTTGTCGTTCCGGGATCCACTGTCGTGCTTCCCGTCACGGCACTTCCGAGCGTGGCCGAGCCCACCGGCTTCGAGGTGCCCAGATACTTGGCCGACGAGAATGGTTGGCAAACAGGCGACTCCGTTGCGCTGGTGATGGCGGATGGGGCGGACCTCAACCCGACGATCACGTCGATCGTGGACGAGCCGAGGGGTGAGCATCCTGGGGTGGCGCTGTCCGAGGGCATCATTCGTCTCCATGACCCCTCGGCCGTGGCGGACGAGGTGTTCGTGCGCTCGTCATCTGTTCAGGCCTCCGTCGAGCCCCCCGCGGGCACCCGAGTCATGGATGCGATCACCTGGTCTTCGACCCGCTACGACAAGGACCTGACTCTGCTCAATCGCTACGTCATGACCTTCGTTGCAGTCGCTGTCAGCTACGCCGTACTGGCAGCATCCATCACGATCGCGATGTCCATGCGGCATCGGCAGACCCAAGTGCGCACACTGGCGCGCTCCGGTGCCACCAAACGGCAAATCAGCGGAGTGGTGGTCATCGAGGCTGTCGTCGCCGGCGCATGCGGCGTGCTGCTCGGTGCGCTCTGTACCCTCGTGCCGCTACACGAGATGGCAGCCGGTCTATCGAACACCACAGGCAGCCCAGTAGGTGTTCACCTCGACTGGGCACAGGCCCTACTGGTGCCGCTGGGAATCGCATGCATGATGGGGGTGACTGCATCGGTGGTGAGTTTCCGACGCGGCCCGGCGACCTGAATCGGAACTACCGCGGCAGTCCCATCTTGTATTGCAGGGCGTATGCCAGTTTGCCGGGCTTGTCGTTCGCGTACGGCACCGAAAGCTTCCCGAATTCGCCCTTGGTGGCTGCCTTGCCGTCGTTCCACGCGCCCAGTGCGCCGAGTTCTGCTGCGGTTCGGCCACTGTCGATCACCGCGTCTTTGGGGGCCGCGACCTGGGCGCGGGAGACCGACTCGACAGCGCTCAGGTAGCTCCCCAAATTGTTCACGTCCCATCCGCTGATGTCGACTGCGCCGGAGTCGCGAACCCATGCACCCCAATAGAATTCCTGGAACGGGATCGTCCCGGGCGTGAAGCCGATATCACGGGCGAAGTACGTCAGGCTGCGGTACTCGTCGTTCTGGAACTTGGCGAGGCCCACTCCCGACGGGAGCTGCTCGACCGGAACCTCGTTTCCGTCGACGTCGTAATTCCACACCCACTTCTCCGCTTTCATCCGCGCCCAGAAGTCCGCGGTACTCAGGTCACTGAGGTTCGCGACCACCCGCAGCCGCAGATGCAGGTTCGGGCCGCCATCGGCCGTCTCGTAGAAGGACGTCAGCGTGTGGTGTCCGTCGGTCAGGTACGGCACGCCGCCCGGACCGATGACGACGGTCTTCATGGGCGCGATGGTCTCGGGCGTTTCCTGGCCGACGGGGACGGTGCAGGTGAACGAGGACGGATTGTCGAGTCGCGCGTCAGGCAACGCCGATGCGGCCTCTTCCTGGCCGTTGGCCTCGCACCAGTCGTCGAACTTCTTGTTGATCTCGTCTTTGCCGAGCGTGTAGCGGCCGAGCTTGTAGTACACCTCGTCGTATCCGAGCGACGGTTGCGTCGCGCGTACCTCGCCGATCGGAAGATCGAGAAGCTCTCCTGCTTCGGCACACTGGTAGCCGAGGCCCGCGGAGGATCCGGTGGGGAGCAGGTCTGCGACCTGGCACAACGGCGACACCGTCCTCGACGGCGCGGCAGTGGCTACGCCGCCCATCGAGGCAGACATGACAGTGATGAGTGCGAGTGTGCCCAGCAGGGCAGTGCTACGACGCGAGGCCATTCGTGAAACTCCTATGAGTTCGAGTGAAGTTCTCCGACAATGCAGCCCGTGGGTCACCGGTCGGTGTCGCGGAACCGACGGGCAGGTGGTCGTGAGGTGAACGAGTCAGGTCGCTCGCTTGTCGTCACGAAGCAGGGCGAAGACGAGGGTGTCGGTCCACTCGCCCTTGCACCACCAGTTCTGTCGAAAGTGCGCCTCCTGTCGCATTCCGACGCGTCGCGCGAGGCGGGCCGAGGCATCGTTGCGACCGTCCAGCTGTGCGCTGACGCGATGGATCTGGGGTAGCGAGAACACGTGCTCGATCAACGCCTTCACCGCCTCGGTGGCGTAGCCGCGGCCGGCCACAGCGGGGGAGAACGTCCAGCCGAGTTCGACGAGGGCCGGTGACCCGTCGATCAACCAGGCCTCGACGTTGCCCACCACGGTTCCCTCGTATTCGACGACCATCGCAAGTGCCTGGGTGTGCAGTCCGATTCGCTTCATCCGCTTACCCACGGCCACAACAGCATCGGCGTGGGTCCACGCGTCGTGCAGAAGGTAGCGACAGACCTCGGGATCGCTGTAGTACGCGAGAATTGCGTCTGCGTCGGTGGGTTGGTACAGACGCAGCGTCAGGCGCTCGGTGTGGATGGGCTCGACAATCATGAGAGCAATCCTGCCCGACCAAGATTCACGCTGATTCGAACCCTGGCCCCGAACCCCGGTGTGACCGATGGTGAGTAGTCGAACTTGCACTCATCCAACCGGAAGGCCTGTACCCATGGTCGTGACGTCGTACGCTCCCGCGGGACCCGTGAACACGCGTGACATCGACGCCCCCGACATCGGCCCCGCACTCGTCTCGACGAAAGCGTCGGTGTGGCAGCGATACCGATGGACCGTCCTGCGGGCCCTGTCACCCGTCGTCCTGCTCGTCCTGTGGCAGATCGGCAGTGCTGCCGGGGTCATCTCCGAACGAGTTCTGCCCGCGCCGTCCCTCATTTTCGACGCCGGGCTGGAGCTGATTCGCAACGGTCAGCTGGCAGAAGCTCTGGCAGTGTCCGGAACGCGAGTGGTGCAGGGCCTTGTTCTGGGCGGCGTCATAGGGATCGCGCTCGGAGCACTCGTCGGACTGTCGAAACTCGCGGAGGCCACCGTCGATCCGCCGTTGCAGATGCTGCGCGCCCTACCGCATCTCGGTCTGATCCCGCTGTTCATCCTGTGGTTCGGGATCGGGGAGACACCGAAGATCCTGTTGGTCGCCCTCGGTGTCGCATTTCCGTTGTACCTGAACACGTTTTCGGCGATCCGTCAGATCGATCGCAACTTCCTCGACACGGCCGTCGTGCTCGGGTTCTCGTGGCGTCAGCGGTTCACCACGATCATTCTGCCGAGCATCGCTCCCCAATTGCTGGTCGGATTTCGTCAATCGCTGGCCATCGCCTGGTTGTCGCTGATCGTGGCCGAGCAGATCAATGCCGAGTCGGGAATCGGCTACATCATCAACAACGCGCGCGACTTCCTCCGAGTCGACACCATCATCTTCGGTCTCGTCGTCTACGCACTGATGGGTATCGCCACCGACGGCATCGTTCGAGTTCTCGAAAAACGCGCCCTCCGTTACCGATTGGACGTCTGAACCATGACCACGACGACGACTTCCGTTGCCACCCTGCGCGGGATCGACAAGTTCTACGGTTCCAGCCATGTTCTCCAGGCCGTCGACCTGTCCATCGAACGCGGCGAGATCGTCTCGCTGGTCGGACGATCCGGCTCCGGCAAGTCGACGATCCTGCGCATTCTCGCCGGTCTGTCGACCGACCACACGGGGGAGCGGCGCGTCGCCGGGCACCCCGCGGTGGCGTTCCAGGAACCACGGTTGTTTCCGTGGCGATCGGTCCGCCAGAACGTGTCCTACGGGCTCAACACCGCAGGCGTGACAGGGAGCGACGCGTTGACAGCGGCGGATGCGACCCTCGACGAGGTGGGGCTCGCCGACAAGCGGGACGCATGGCCGCTGACGCTGTCCGGTGGCCAAGCCCAACGTGCAGCGTTGGCGCGGGCGTTGGTCGGAGAGCCGGAATTGCTGCTGCTCGACGAACCGTTCGGAGCGCTCGATGCGCTCACGCGGCTGTCCATGCAGTCTCTCCTGCTCGATCTGTGGAGCCGGCACCGCTTCGGCGTCCTGCTCGTCACGCATGACGTCGACGAGGCGATCGCGTTGGGGGACAGGGTATTGGTGCTCGACGGGGGTGCAGTGGTCGATACCGTCACAGTCGACCTACCGCGTCCCCGCGACCGGGGAACAGCCGGTTTTTCCCGCATCCGCACCCATCTACTCGGTGCCCTCGGCGTTCACTGAGCCTCGATTACTCTAATACGAAGGATCTTTCACGCATGTCTTCTTACACACGACCTCGATCTCTGCGCGCTCTCGGGGTGCTCGCCGCCCTGTCGTTGACGGTTGTCGGACTTACCGGTTGCGTCTCCCGCGGCAGCGACACTGCGACCGCCGAAGCACCGGCCCTCGTCTCGAACGATCAGCTCGCCACCGTGACACTCGACGTCGGTGACCAGAAAGGCGGCACCGAGGCGTTGCTCCGAGCATCGGGGGAGCTGGACTCTGCGCCTTACGATGTCGCGTTCTCCACCTTCACCTCCGGCCCGCCCCAGGTGGAGGCCGCGACGGCAGGCCAGATCGACTTCGCCGTCACGGGTAACACTCCGCCGGTTTTCGGAGTCGCAGCAAATGCCCGCATCAAGGTCGTCTCCGCCTACAGCAACGATGCGAGCGGCGATCAGATCCTTGTGCCCGCCGATTCGACTCTCACGTCGTTCGCCGACCTGCGAGGCAAGAAGATCGCAGTGGGCAAGGGAAGTTCGGCGCACGGCCATGTGCTGCTGCAGTTGCAGAAGGCCGGATTGACCACCGACGACGTTCAGCTGATCTTCCTTCAGCCGGCCGATGCGCTGACGGCATTCACCTCGGGTGAGGTCGATGCCTGGGCGATCTGGGATCCGTTCACCGCGATCGCGCAGGTTCAGAACGGCTCGAAGACACTGACCACCGCCGAGGGCGTCGCCAACGGCTACGGATTCGGTATCGCGTCGCAGCAGGCGCTGGACGATCCTGCGAAAAACACTGCCCTGCAGGACTTCGTGGTTCGTCTGGCCAAGGCGTCCGCATGGGCGAATGCCAATCCCGCCGAGTGGGCGGCGGCCTACTCCGCCGCTGTCGGCATCGACCCGGCTGCAGGTGAATTGGCACAGGGTCGAAGTCAGCGACCCGCAATTGCTCTGGACGACAGCGTGATCGAGTCCGAGCAGCAGCTCTTCGACACGTTCGTCGAGAGTGGAAGCATCCCTGGCGGCAACAAGTTCGCGGACTTCGTCGACACGCGTTACAACGACGCCATCGCCGACGCGAGCGCGTCCACCAACTGACAACCCACCACGGCGTAGGAGTTTCACTCGTGACCGCACGCATTTTCTGGTTTCTTCCCACCGCAGGCGACGGCCGCTCCATCGTCGGCGCATCCCATGCGTCCGGCAACCTCCGGGAACCAGCGGGGTTTCGTCGACCGTCGTTGCGCTATCTCACCGAGGTCGCTCAGGCTGCGGACCGACTCGACTTCGAGGGTGTGCTGACCCCGACTGGAACCTGGTGCGAGGACGCGTGGTTGACCACGGCCGCTCTCCTGCAGAGCACCCGACGGCTGAAGTTCCTTGTTGCGTTCCGGCCCGGTCTCACTCCGCCCACGTTGGCGGCGCAGCAGGCGGCGACGCTGCAACGATTCTCGGAAGGTCGCGTGTTGTTCAACATCGTCACCGGTGGCGACGACGTCGAACAGAGGCGCTTCGGTGACTGGATCGACCACGATCGGCGATACGCCCGCACCGATGAGTTCCTCGGACTCGTTCATCGGATCTGGACCGAGACCTCGGTCGATCACGAGGGTGAGTTCTTCAAGGTCGCCGACGCCCGGGTGTCCGAAGCACCGGATCCGGTGCCCGAGTTCTGGTTCGGTGGTTCGTCCGAGCCCGCCCTCGCCGTCGCGGCGAAGCATGTACAGACGTATCTGACGTGGGGCGAGCCGCCTGCCGATGCTCGCGCCAAGATTGAGCGGGTGCAGGCCCTCGCGGATGCAGAGGGACGCAAGCTCACGTACGGCATCCGCCTGCACACCATCAGCCGCGACACCTCGGAGGAGGCCTGGGCAGTCGCGCAGAAGCTTCTCGACGAGCTCCCCGAAGAGCAAGTGGCCGAGGCTCATCGGCTGCATTCGTCGTCGCAGTCCGAGGGGCAACGCAGGATGGCTGCACTGCACGGCGGCAGCAAGGACTCGCTCGAGATCTACCCGAACCTGTGGGCCGGTGTCGGACTCGTGCGCGGCGGCGCTGGGACGGCGCTGGTCGGTTCGCACGAGGAGGTCGCGAATCTGATCGGCGAATACCACGACGCCGGGTTCGACGAGTTCATTCTCTCGGGCTACCCGCACCTGGAGGAGGCGTACCACTTCGCCGAGGGGGTGCGTCCCATCCTCGACGCGCGTGGAATCACCGTTCCGGCGCGTCGGGTGTAGCTGTCAGTTCCAGGTTGCCTGCTGGATCGAGAGTACAAATCCGTGTCCGCCGCCCGCGTCGCATATCATTGCCTCGACCCGGGAGTAGCAGGTGTAGCCGTCGAACGTAATGGATGTGTTGTAGGCCAACGGCTGTGCGTTCTCGACTCCGAATGCGCCCTGGTTGAAGCACATCGGCGTCACCCTGCCCGGGTCCAGGAAGAAGCCCTTGCTCATCTCGTCGGCCGAGAACGGCGGCTTGTCGCAGTCCGCGCCGTCGGGCACCGGTGCGTCGGTGGCTTGGCATCCCGAGGAGAACTCGGTGGATCCGAGCTTGCAATGGATGTTGCCCGACGGTGACTTCCAACCGACTTCGCCGTTGATCGCAGAGTAGCGGGCCGGATCGACGGGGGTGATCGGGGCGGAGTCGAGCGATGGCATTGTTGCAGAACCGGATTCGGGCTCTATAGCACTCGGCGGCTGGACGATCGACGGTTGTGGCGCTGCGGCGGCCGATTCCGTTGGCGCACCCACGACCACAGTGGGGATGACAGACGGCATCGCGTCCGTCGGTGAGGTCGAACTGCTACATCCAATCAGGGCCAACCCGGCACACGTGATGGCCGCTGCGGAGACCATTGCGGTGCGCATCCTGTTTCCTGGCATCAGTTGGACGTCGCCTGCTGCATCGACAACACGAAGCCGTGTCCGCCGCCCGCGTCGCAGATCATCGCTTCGACGCGGGAGAAGCAGGTGAAGCCGTTGAACGTGATGGATGTGTTGTACTCCAGGGCTTTCGCATCCTCGAAAGCAAACACTCCCTGGTTGAAGCAGGTGGGTGTCACCTTTCCGGGATCGAGGTAGAAGCCCTTGGACAGCATGTCGACGGTGAACGTGGTGTTCGGAGCGCAATCATCTCCGGAGCCGTCCGGTACGGGTGCAACCGCAGATTGACATCCTGATGAGAATGGGCCGGAGCCGATTTTGCAATGGATGTTGCCCGACGGGGACTTCCAGGCGACCTCATTGCCATGTACTGAGTACGGGGACGTGTCCACGGGGGTGATGGGGGCGGTGTTGTTCGCCGGATCGGCACCCTTCGGACTGGATGTGGCGGGGGCTTCGGCTGATGCGTCGGAGTCATCGCCGCCGGTGTTCGACGGTGCCGCGATGGTCACCTGCGGAGGCGCGGGTATCTGCGCGGCGACGCTGGCGGTGGGGGCTGAATCGGCGGCAGGGGCTTCCTGACTCCCGCATGCCGTCAGGGCAGCTGTGGTGAGTACTGCGGCCAGCGCGAACTTGCGAATCATTCGGAGCTCCTTCATCAGAATGCGAGGTTGACGTCGCGCGAGATCATGAACCCTCGGTCGCCGTTGTAGCAGGTGATGCCGGCTTCGGTGGAGCGGCAGAATGTGCCCGTCACGCCGATGACCTGCCCGTATTCCAGAACCCGGGTGTCTTGACCGACGAAAATTCCCTGGTTGGTGCAGATCTGCCGAACCTCGCCGGTCTGCTGAATCTGCACTCCGTAGGTGTTGTTTGCCGTGTTGAGGCACTCTCGGCCGGTGTTGCCCGGCACCGAGTATCGAACTTGGCAGCCCACGATGGTTCCGGGTGCATTGGACGAGTTGAAGGCGCAGAACACATTTCCGCTGGGGGAGGTGAAGAAGTACCCTCCGCCCCGCTCGAAATCGCGGGCATCGACGTTGACATCGTCGCGATTCGGTGCGGGCGGCACGGCTGGCGTGCCCGCGGCGGTGGGAATTTCCGGTGCCGGTGTGACCACAACGGGGGCTTGTGCGGTGCCACCCGGTCCGTTGCCACCGTCGGAATCGGTGTAGCCGTTTGCCGTCGGAGCAGCGGCTGCGCTGGTACTGAGCGCGGACTCGGTGCCGGCCGGTTCCTCGGATCCGCAGGCCGTGGCTGCAAGAGTGGTTGCTGCGATCAGTGCGCACGTGGCCACGATTTTGCGGACTTGCCTCATTCGTTTCGTCCTCACCGGTGGCTGCGGAGTGCATCACCCTCGATATTGAAATCGAACGGGCCAAGTGGTCTGTTAACGTCTTTCGTGTCACGACCCCGTCACGAATCGGTATACGAGCGGTCCATTTGTCGCTGGGGCTGCGAGGGTGGGGCGGGGAAAGACTCAAGAACCACTTGATGTTTCAGGTTCAACCCAGGGTTTCTGTTCGATGTCACAGGTGATTTGATATCTCGTTGTGCCACATGATCGAAAGGCGTGCTGTATGCGAAATTCGTTGCGGCGAGCGGTCATATCGATAGCACTGACCATTCCGCTGATGCTCGGCATCGGCACAGGAACGGCCGTGGCAGCGCCGCAGACCACGCTGCTCCCGATCCCGGTGGTGACCGGCTTCCAGATAGCACCGGGTGCCGTGCCCGGTGGGCTGTTCCAGACCATTCCGATGAAGGCCACGGTCGGTACCGAGCCTGGAGTTCTGCTGCTGTCGGCGGCGAACATCGCGCCGTACGCGGACCAGTATCCGTACCGGAGCCTCGGTGTGAGCTGGCGGAACTGGGACATCGGATTCCGTGGGAGTGTGGGGCTGAGGCACTGGCAGGAGACCCCCAACCCGGGCCCGCCCAACGACCTGCCGCCGCTACAGGGTGAGCAGTACCCGCTCGAAGTAGCTTTGCCCACGGGCAGCGGGTGGGTCGAAATCACGGTGACGCACTATCGCGACTACTACTACGGCGAGCCCTACGCCGACACGCTGATCCCGGGCAAAGGCCTGATCTACGTGCCCTGATCGTTCTTGCGAAAGGAACTTCGATGCGGAAATCGATCCGATGTGGTGTCGCCGCTCTGGCTCTGACCGTCCCCCTGGTCTTCGGCACGGCTGCTGGAACCGCGACCGCTGCGCCGCAGGAGTCGGTACTTCAGGTACCCGTCGTCACCGGGCCGGAATTCGCCCCGGTTGGCGTGCCCGGTGGAATCGTCCAGACGATTCCGATCCGTGCGGTGGTCGGCGAGAAGCCGGGTGAGGTGCGCTTCGCTGCCGCCGACATCCGGCCGTACTACTACCAGTTCGAGTATCGATTTCTGACGGTCAACTGGCGCAACCTGTCCACGGGGGCTGTCGGTGCTGTCGATGTGAGGCATTGGAACGACGAGGTCGATCGCACCCAGCCGGCCAATCAAGGCGACCTACTGGGGTACAGACTGCCCGTGGAGGTGACAGCGCAGACCGGCGCGGGACCGGTGGTCGTGACGGTCACCCACAACCGTCAGCATCCCGATGCGTCGAATGCGATCATCCCCGGATTGGGAGTGCTGTTGGTTCCGTGATTCTTACCGACGCTCAGCGAGCTGACTGCCACGCCGTCGTTTGCTGACCGGCGATGCTGACCAATCGATCCAGGCCGACATTCATGTCGACCAGATGAGAATCGAGCAGAGGGATCTCGTTGAGCGGCTGAGGTTCGACGAATTGCAAGTGGTACTGGTTGTATCCGCCTGCGTCGGTGCAGGATCCGACTACTCGGCCGCGACTGGTTGTCCAGGTGGAATCGGACGTCGGCACTGCCTCTGGGAACGAGGTGTATTGCAGCAGAATCGAAATGATGCCGAATGCGAAAGGCGCGCTCGGGATGGTGATGCCCACGGGCCGATCGTCTCCGCTGAGTGCCACCGGATCGGTGCACGCCACCTGATAGTCCGGTCCGCTGGGCAATCCCCATCGCTGAGACCACAGGTCGAGCTCGGCATTGCCGAACGTCGAGAGCGGCGGCAGCAGGGTGTTGGTGGAATATGCAACGACGCAACCGGATTGGCCGCGCTCGGTGCACAGCGGGATATTGGCGAAGTCGCCGCCGGTGGTACTGCCGCGAGCCGTCTCGACGTTGCCGCCCATCAAGAACGCTCCGACCAATTGCTGCCGTAAGGCTGCGTCTCGATCGAAGGTCTCACGCATGAGCTTGCGCAACATGAACGTGCCCTGCGAATGGCCGATGAGGATCACGCCTCGGCCGTTGTTCTCGGTCGCCATGTAGTTGTCCCATGCGGCACGCACGTCGGAGTAGGCCAGATCGATCGACGGCCCGGCCGCGCCTACCAATGCAAGAGGAAGCCCGACCAACGGGGTCTGGCGATACACGGGCGCGAACACTCGGCACTGGGTGTTGAACCGGGCGGCCTGGAAGCTCGCGATGGACGCCACCTCAGGGGTGGGGTAGCCGGGGGCGTTGAGGGCGACGTCGTTGGTGACAGTGGGGTAGAGGTAGAAGCAGTCGACGGGCTTGCCGGACTCCGGTACGGCCGCGGGTCCGGGCGTCACCGCGCCGGTGCCGAGGTCTGCGGTGTCGCCAAGTAGGTCGCACGGGTCACTGGCCTTGTTCGGGTTGCACAGCCACGTGGTGGCGGGCGCGGGTTGCGCCGCGGCAGTGCCGGTGCCGATCAGCCCTCCCGCCATCAGAGCGACCCCCAGTACTGCTGCTGTTATGCGTCGTGTCACTGTCGCTTCTCCCCGTGCTCCGATGGTGACAGGTGTCACTGCCACGAAAGTTAGCACGACTCGTTTCCTGAACTACCGAAGGAGCCGGCAGGGAGGTCGCGGTGGTAGCAGCCACCACTGCGCGAGGCGGTCATGTACCCAGATCGCCCGCGATATCAGCGGCAGCGAGCATCGAAACCAGCAGTGGAACAACTCGTTTGGCAGCGATTCGGTAGTCTCCGCGACCGTGCTGTTCGACGATGTTGGCCGAGCTCAGCGTCTTGAGGTGGTGATAGATCTGGCCGGAGGAGCCGACCCCCACCGTCGCGTGCAGATCCGCGGCGTTCGCCGGACCGCGGAGCAGAATGCGCACGATCTGCAACCGCACCGGATGTCCCAGAGCAGCAAGCACTTCCGATGCGGAAGGAACTGGCAATTCCACGATGGCGTCGGGGGAGTAGCCGATGTCCCAGCGGACCGTGCCATGCAGATGGACGTCGCCTTGGTAGGCGACCATGCCGCCTGTAGACGGGGCGGCCTCGAGCTGCTGGGGAGCGTCGCGTCGTTCCAGCTCGGCGACGCGGGCCTCCAGCTCTGCCAGTCTCGATTCGAACTCTGCGCTCACACCACGCAGGCTATCCGGTCGAGAACTTCGGGCGAGAGCATCGCCTCGACGATGAGCTGCTGCTGCGCGCCGGCTCCGGCCATGGCCTGCTCGAATCGGTCCGCGGGCAGTCCATCGGTGAGCCAGACGGCCGTCGCTACTGTCCCGTCGTTGCGACGCAACTCGAATCCCTGGGTCAGGACACCGGGGAGGCTGCCACCTTTGAAGCCGAGACCGAGAACGCTGTCACCGGCGGGTTGCCATTCCAGTTGGCGCAGAATGGTATCCGACGCGTTGGCGTAGGTACCGTCCGTGAAGGCACGGTACATTCCATTCAATTGTTGGGCCGATGCGCCGCGAAATGTGCTCTGCACTCTGGCGGCCTGGTCTTCGAAGGTCGGCAGTTGCACGGACGCCTCGACCTGCGTGCGGAACTGCGGGTCGAATGCCCACTTCTGTGCGGTCTCCCACCGATTCCCGTCGGCGAGCGCCGGGTCGAAGATGGACAGAATGTCCGCGACCAGGCTCGGCACCTCGAAGTTCTCCCACCCTCCGGTTGCGGCTGCGTCGATGATTGCTCGGTCGCCGAGTCGGTATCGAAGGTAGTCGGGGACGGAGTTGTCGCTTTCCTGGATCATGGCCGAGACCATGTCGTCGATGCGGACCGTGGCATTGGGGTCGGTTGCGTTGGTGCCGGTGTTCGCGATTCCCAAGCGATTGAGGGCATTCGGATGTGCGTTGCCATCGGTGCCGGGCACGTACCATCGCTCCCAATCCGAGAGCGACACTTGCTCGTTCGGGTCGATGCTGCCATCGGCAACGGCCTGGGCGTAGGCGGCGAGATGCACCACCTTGATCGCCGATGCGAGTATCTGCTCCTGGTCGGGGCGATGCTCGACGGTTCTGCCGCGGCCGTCGTCGATGACGAGACTGACGGTGTCGGGTGCCTGATCGATCAGTCCGAGCCAACCGTCCTCCGTGGCGAGGTCCGTCGAGGTGACGGGAGCGCAGTTGTCCGGCGTCGGAGTGGCGGCCTCCGCGGTGTCCGAGTCGGTGGAGGCACATCCGCTCATCAACAGGACTGTCGCGCAGGCTGCCGAAACCAGGGTAAGGCGTCGCATCTCGAGCTCCTTGACTGTTATTCCGTAATTACGGAATAACAGTAAAGCGGATTGCGTGTCTCGGCAACCCTTTGCGATGGCCTCTCGAGGGTGGCTGGCCGTAACACCTGTTACGCTCGTCCGTAACAGGTGTTACGGCATGGGGAGGTGAGAACAAGTGACTGTCGATGTGGACGACCCGCGACGCCGCATTTCGCAGGCCGTGTGGGACACGATCGCGGAGTTGGGAATCGAGGCGACGACAGTGCGTGCGGTTGCGGCTCGCGCGGGCTGTACGACCGGTTTGATCATGCACCGCTTCGGCTCACGGTCTGCGATGTTGGTGCACGCGCGGCAGACGCTGTTCCAGCGCACGGCAGCCAGGGCCGACAAGGCCGCCGAGCACCTTGAGTCCGCGCAGGAACGGCTGTATGCCGTTGTCTGCTCAGTACTTCCACTCGACGACGAGCGGATTGTCGAAGGCCGTATCTTCACAGGATTCGCGGCCGCTGCAATCGCCGACGCCGAGCTGCGGAATCCACACGTGACCAACACGCGTCAATGGATCACTCGCATAGCGGGTCTCGTTGCCGACCTCGGCACAGACGTCACCGATACTGACGCCACCGCGTTTGCCTTGGAGATCGTCACCGCGGTGGAGGGCATCGTGGTCCTTGCGGTACTCGATCGCGAGACGTACCCGCCGACGACGCAGAAGCAGCTGGCTCACCGCACGATCGCCGACATCGCTGACCGCATTGCGCGAGCTCACCGGTGACGTTCGCCCCATCCTCGACGAAACGGATTCTTCATGCCCTCTCTTCATCACTCCCCGCTCGCGAGCGTCGACCAGGCCGTCCTCTACCGGATCATGGCGCTCCGAGTCGCGGTGTTCGTGCACGAGCAAGGCATCGTCGATGACATCGAACTCGATGGCGCGGACCTGCTATCGACGACGGAGTTGTTCTGGATGCAGGACGACGACGGTGAGGTGCTGGCGACCATTCGAGTCCTGGTCGACGACACGGTCCATATCGGCCGAGTCGCGACCGCGGCAACGGCGCGGGGTCGCGGCCTTGCCGGGGAACTGATCGACGCTGCACTGGAGGCCTATCCCGGGGTCGTCGAACTCTCCGCGCAGGCGCACCTCGAAGAGTGGTACGGCCGCTTCGGATTCGTTCGTGTGGGGGAGAATTACCTGGACGCTGGAATCCCGCACGTGCGCATGGTGTCGACTGCACGATGAATTTTCGTTCGTTTTGACCAATGCCGCTGAGCTCAAAACGAACACGAGAGTTTCGACCGGTTCAGAATAAGGTGGGTGCGGTGTAGCTACCGTGTCGTGCTTCGTTCAATCGGGCGCTCCAGCGCTGCACGAGCCACATTTCGACAAGTTCAGGGCTGGTGCCGATGTCGGTGGCCCATGCGGTGATGAGTTCGACGTAGCGGTCGTAGCGGCGACGAGTGAATCCGGTAACTGACGGATCTTCGAGCCACCCCTCGTGGATGAGTGTCGAGACACCGTATTGGTCGATCAGCTGTGCCGGACCGCCGTAGACCGACGCCTTCACCGCCCACAGGAACGTGGCCATCAGGGACATTCCGACGCCGGGTGCATCGGGCCAGCCGGACCAGGTCGAGTTCGGATGGTCGGGCACTACGCGGTTGCGGACGCAGCTGTCGAGCACAGCCAGCGTCTTCGCGACGGGGTTCTCGTCGGGACGGCTGAGGTGCGGGTTCATGACGTCCGGGAATCGCCGCATCGCTCTGCGGTGCCGGTGGCTGCCTTGCCACGCCGCGCAGAGAAACAGCAGTCCGAGTGAATCATGTTCGCCTACAGCCAAATCGGTGCCGATCCGGAAGTCGTTGCGCTGCACGGTGGCACCGCCGTACTCGACGATTTCGCCGTCGAGGTTGCGGCCGCGCAGTCGGAGATCATGACCTGCGCGGTCGAGGTGGCCGTTCCACCAATCCAGGTCCACCTCCACACCGTCGTCGAGGACATGCAGGTCGTAGCTGCGGTGCTGACACCACTGCACACAGGCCGTGGGCGGCGGAAACCCCTCGTCGAGTCGTGACATACCGCCATCGAAGCATCGGGTACCGACACACTTGGCGGCGTTGGCGATGTCCCTGCGCACTGTCGGTCCCATATGGAACTGTGGGTCTGATTAGCCATCAGAACGAACAGGGGAGTGCCGGTGACCATTGCCGACAATGCTGTCGACAGGCCACTCGTCGACGTGGTGATCGAAGCCATCGACGCGGACAATGACTTGTCCGACGAGGCCAAGTACTACGTTTTGGCCGCACTCGAAGGGCCGACAGCACTACAGGAGCTTCTCGACGGCATCTCGACCCCGCACGTTACGGAGCGGTCGGGGCAGCTGCTTCTTTTGTAGATCTCTTCGCGGGGAGGGAACTGGCATCTGCTTCAGTGCACATAGTGTGCAATTTTTTGGCGGTGATGGACTTGCGATCGTGTACTTCAAACATCAGTACTTTGGTGGTGACCACCCGCGATGCCGGTTGGCAGGATGACTTGCCTGTTCAGCTATCGATAGATGGCGATTGGCTTAACCGATAGGGCCGGTCCCAGGAGTTCCGCCTCATTCTCGCCCCAGTCGAGGCCGAAACTCTGCGCGCTCTCTGAAAAATTTGTTACGGCCAGTTTGAGGGTGTCCATCTCCATCTTGGTGGGCGGTGCCTGCCGTGTAAGTCGAAGCGCAGGCAATGACTCGTCTGCCGGGATTGAGTGTTCGGCTTGTGCTAGAACTGTGAATTCGCCATACAAATCGCCCAGGTTGCCGATAAGAAAAGTTGTATCAATAAGTCCATATATTGGAGGACCACTGCCCTCGATTGGGTGAATCACAGTGAGGACGCCGTTTTGGTCGTCGCCGAGAAAAGTTTTGAAGATGCGTTCAGTCTCTTTGGTTGTTTTCAGTTCCTCACCTTTCAGGGAGAAGGGGGTTCCTTGTATCTTGGCTTGTTCGGCATACCAGAAATATAGTCTTGCTAAAACTTGAAAGGGGACAATCTGAACGTTTGCACGAATCTCTATAGTGTCACCAGGCCGAATTAGACTGTATGTTCGATCATTCCATCCACTGAATGTTCCGAGTGCCTCCTTTTCGATCAAGTTTTGATACCAGATCTCAAATATTGAGAACCGTGTCCTTACTTTTACTATTTGCTCCTCAAGTTCAGTCGAAGATTTTTTGCCACCTTCGATTCCGAGGCCGGTAAACCCCGCTTTTCCTGAGAGCCCTCCCTCCTTCGCGGACGCAACTTTGGCTACCACTTCATCCACCTTCCCAGACTCGACGGCGGAGAGAGAGTTGATTACGGTTTCGTCGTCAAGATAGTGGAAGCCTCTGTGTACTCGATGTTTTGGCGCATTGTAATAACTCGTCATGCAAGGATGATACTTCCCAGGGGCTGCGACTTTCTGGTTTTGAACAGTTATTATCTTTTGTTCAGCAGCCAAGGCACTTACGGCTGGTGCGTTTCGGTTACTGTAGTACTCGAACTGGCCGCAAAGCTCTATTGCGCAGTGCGGAAGATGGCCGGCACTGGCGTGTCAGCCGAAGGCGATGCGAAGCCCGACGCTCGCCGTGGCCCCACCGGCGCTGAGGATGAAGTTGTGTCGTCCTTCGTCACGGAACACCATCTGCATCGGCAGGAACCAGAACCTATTTTCGCCGGTGAAGCCGGCACCGGGGATCTGCAGGCCACGCTGGTTGACGATGTGTTCGCCGTTCGCATCGAGCACTTCGAGCGTCGCGGGGAAGTCCTTACCGATGTCGTCGGGTCCCGTCTGCAGCAGCGCGACCAGTCGGCATTCGAGCATGCGGGTGTCGCGGGGGACAGTGCAGGTATCCCAGACACCGCCGAGAATGTCGAGCATGTCTTCGCTGACCCGCGCGTACTCCGCGAAGAACAGCCCGGTGATGATCATCGGCTTCGGCCACCTCTTTCGATTGAGCCTGGCGTCGGGTCAACAGTCGCCTCTACAACCCTAGGCGGCTAGGGATCGATCTGCTGACGCCGCGTCGCGCCGATGCAACACCATGGTCAGTGCGATGGCGACCACGATGCCGATCAAGGGCGGGATTCCGATCTCGAATTCTCCGGACAGCCACGCGAGAAAAGCTGCGAAGGCGTAAACCGCCAGGTGTCGCCAGTGCACGAGCGGGGGAATGTGTCCCTCGGGAATGCCCTGACGCCAGCGGCACAGGAAGTCTCCGATGAGAACACCTCCCAGCGGGGGAATGAAGGTGCCGAGCAGGCTCAGGTAGTCGACCAGATGGTTGTGCACGCCGACGAGCGCGAGCATGGTCCCGATTACGCAGCCGCCGATGATGAACGGGGCTTTGCGTGGGTGCCGAAACATAGCTGCGCCGGCAACTCCGAACGCATATGCGGTGTCGGCGTTGCTCTTCCACAGGTTGCCGAACAGCAGGATCAGGCCCCAGCCTACGAGCCCCAAGTTGTAGAGGACCAGAACGAAATCGCCCTCACCGAAGGTGATCGCTCCGATCGCCCCGAAGAGAATCATCATTCCGTTGCCGACGAGGAACCCGATGGTGCACGCCCATGCTGCTTGCGACCCGGATCGTGCAAACCGAGTCCAGTTCGGTGCTTGAGTCCCGGCCGAGACGAAGGTGCCGACGACCGTGGTGATGGCAAGAGTGACCGTCATGGTCGTCGTGGGTGCGATCGAAGTCAGGCCGGAGAACCCGCCGACCTCGTCGAGGGATCGGGACACCACCCAGCACGCCAAGGCAATGATCAACGGCGTCGACACGACCGAGACCCAATACATCCCGCGGTATCCGTAGCACGCGGTGATGCACATCAGGATGCTCGCCACGATCATCACCGCCGCGCGGGCTGCATACGATTCCCAGCCCAACGCCTGCGAGGTGAGCTCGCCGATGGTGCCGATGATGACGCCGTACCACCCCACTTGGGTGCCACCGAGCAGTAACGACGCTAGCTTCGACCCGCGGGTGCCGAAGCTGTACCGCGCCATCAGAACCGTCGTCAAACCCGTTCGTGCTCCGGAAAATCCCATCATGGCTACGTACGCGCCCAGAATGGCCGAGCCGGCGGCGATCACCAGGATCAGCGTCCAGAACGTGAACGCGGTACCGAGTGCAGCGCCGGCAAGCATCGTCGGCGTGAAGATCGTGAACCCCAGCAGCACTATGGCCAACGAGAAGAACGGCTTACGGGCAGTGCGGGGCACCGGCGTCACGGGGTAGTCGAGGTCGACCGGTTCGTCGGCCTTTCGTGCGGTGGGCTCGTGATCGGCTCGGTTGCTCATGCCTCTTCGCCGATGTCTTCGAGCCACAGGCCTGGTCGCTCCTCCAGCATGCGCTCCATCAGCTGAACACAGTCGGGGTCGTCAACGACGTCGACCTGTACCCCGTGCTCCCGCAACAGACTCTCCGACATCTCGAACGAGCGGTTTTCACCGATGACAATTCGCGGAATTTCGTACAGCAATGCGGTTCCCGCACACATGAAGCACGGGGACAGGGTGGTGTAGAGGACGGACTTGCGGTACACCGAAGCCGGCAGTCGCCCCGCGCGTTCTATGCAGTCGGTCTCTCCATGACGAATTGCGCTGTCCATCTGGACGCGGCGGTTCCGACCCACAGCAAGCACTTCACCGTCGTGAACGAGTGCCGCGCCGATCGGAACGCCGCCCTCCTCCCAGCCGATCTTTGCTTGCTCTACTGCGAGTCCGAGGAAGTACTCGTCGGCGCCTACGGGATCGGTCAAGGTTCCTCCTGCGCAACTACGAACTGCGAATGTGGTCGGTGTCAGTCGACCAGGCATCGAACAGATTGCCAAGGGGCAACGCGCCAGTTGAACAGAAGTTGATCTGGAGCACTCTGTCCCTTGGGCAGAGCATGGAGGAATGCTGCCGGCCCTGTGAGACGTCCTCGCGTTGCCGTCTTTCGAGGCGGTTGCGGTCGAGGTTCATACGGGCTACCCCGATTCCGCGGTCGTCCGCTGGGTGCATTCGTTCGAGAGGTACGAGATGGGCGACGGTAACGACAATTGACCCGCTAGCGACCTAGTTCTCGGGTGTCCGCACACGGCGGACCGGGCACGAGAGAGCGCGAGCGCATGGGCTTCATGGATGGTCTGATCGGCAACGCAGGAAAGATCGATCCGGCGGCAGCGCATCAGGAATACAGCAGGCTCTTGGGTAGTGGCGAGCAAATTCACGCGGCCTATCAGTTGGTTCGGGATGCCTTCCTGTTCACTAACCGTCGCTTGCTGATGATCGACAGGCAGGGACTGACCGGCAAGAAGGTCGAATACCACAGCGTGCTCTACCGTTCGATCACTCACTTCGCTGTAGAAACCGCCGGAACTTTCGACCTGGACGCCGAGTTGAAGATCTGGATTTCGGGCAATGCGACGCCGATTCAGAAGCAGTTCACCAAGCAAGTCGACATCTACGAGGTCCAAGCGATCCTTTCGCACTTCGTGGTGTCTTGACCTTCCGCCGCCATCGCGCGGCCGAATCAGAGTGAATGCCTGAGTGCAGGTCTGCTCGTTCTTGTATGCGCATAGTGCGGCAAGAGCGTCGGCATGCCGCCCACCTGTGACCACCGTCCGTTCTATGAATCCAGTGTGCGACGATTTCCTGATATCGAGCGAGAGAAGAACCCTGAATGGCTACAAGCCCGTGGCACTTTCTGATCGTCCTGGTCCTCCTGGTGATTCCGGTAGCGATCATCGGCGCAGTCGTGTATGCCGTCCTCGCCTCGAATCGTCGACGTTCTCCGGCCGGAACAACGCTGGCTCACACGGCCGCACCCGGTTGGTATCCCGATCCGGGGAACCCGCGCCAGTTCCGCTGGTTCGACGGCATGCAGTGGACCGATTTGGTTGGGCCGACCGGCCCGGTCCCGCCCCCGACGCAGTAAGCCCTGTCTGCTCAGCGACACAGATGAGGACGGATCCGAGTCGACTCCGTCAGCGAACGACAGCAGCCGGATGATCTCGTGCCTCGCGGGCGGGGGGATGATTCACCCTCTGATTCAGACGACCTCAATAGCACTCGTGGCCGGGAGTGAAACCGACGCGTTGCAGTCTGCGTCCAATGCTGTGAACGGGACCGATGAGACGGAGCGGTGTGCCCACGATGCGGTTATGGGCGGTGGGGGTCATCGAAGTGATGGGGTTCAGGCTCCGCGTAGCTCCTGGCATCGATGTTCGAGCACCTGCCCGAGACGCCGCGTCGATTTCTCGTCGAACCCGATCGTCTCGACTTCGTCGATTCCCGCCAGAACGCCTGAAGAGACGTCGTCGAGAATTCGTCGAGTTGCTCGTTCCGGCATTCCCAGCCGGCCCGCCGACTCGACGAAATGCTGGCGCGTCCAACGGCTCGCGCGCCCGTAAAAGTTCAACGCCATCGGATCGCTCCACGACGCGTAAGGCTGCGTGCACAGAAGGTCGTAAGCGGGTGTGATCGACCAGATTCCCCGGGTGTTCTGGTGAATCGAATAGTTCTTGCCATGCAGGTCGCCGTTTCCGATCGCATACGAATAGGCCGTCAAACGAAGAAGTTCGGCGGTGGCCTGGCGCGCAGAACCGCCGCCGCGCTCGACAGTGTCGGCGAGCAACGCAATCACCGCTTCGGTCTTCATTCGGTACTTGGACGCGGGATAGAGCCCGGATACTTGGCAGGCATCCTCTTGCGGTAGCCGTTGCTCACCGATCCGGTCGAATCGCGCCGCCAGTAGACCGCTGATTCCCTTGTCGTCCTCGATCACGCGGTGTTCCGGCACCGAAAGCCCGCATCTACGTGCCAGATTCATGAAGAAGCTCTCGTTCTCGACCAATTGCGGCAGTCGCACCGGCGGGGCGAGTCTCAAAGTGGCGGGCCCGGCCGTAGTCGACACCGGGGTCGAGTACATCTGCGCGGACACCTTGCCTTGAACTCCGGGCAGGGCGGACGGATCCTGGCTCACCGACTCACCTGTGGACAGGGAGTCGAAGAGGCGACGAAGATCTGGAACACGGTGTCTCGAATCGAATGCATTGCCCGACAACGACATCTCTTGACCGCGTGGCAGCACACGAACGTCCCCGATGGTGTCCGATCCGACCGCCAGCAGCAGTGTGAAGTGATCGTCCTCGGACGTCTTGGTAGCTGTTACCACTCCGGTGAGACGAACGCCTTCGGGTAGCAGGCCCGCGAAGAACGGAGGGATGCTACCGCCCGATGCCCGCGTCTCGAGTGATGACTTCGGGATCGACCACGCGAGATCCGGCGCAGAAGCGCTGTCGAGGTAATCGCTGTCATACCGAAACACGACGTCGTTTCCCACACGGGTGAGTGAGCCGGCGAGAAGATCGCCCTTGTAGACATCGGCTGCATCGACATCCCGCAGCTCGGATGCTGGGATCATGTCGGGTCCAGTGGCGGCACAGGCGATCCGGCGCGCGTGAGCAATGTGATCTCGCAGCCCAGCGCTTCCGCGACAGCGACAGCGCCGTCCAGCTGCACCGTGTCTTTTCCGCCCTCGAGCGCCTGGACTGTCGAGCGCCCCACGCCGGCGAGCAGCGCCAATTCGGTTTGAGTCATGCGCAACTGATGCCGACGCGCAACGAAGGACCCGGCCAGCTCGCCGGAAGGTTTCCGCGCTCGTCGTCGTGGTTCGGCCATCATCACTCCTTGTGCTTGCGCAAGCATGCATATCGGAGCTTACATCGTGATCTATCCGAGGGACAGCTCCTATGCCTGGTAGCTAAGGCATAGAAGCGGAGAATTGGCATTAGAGAACGCTTAGGGGGTGATATGCATGTTTTGGCGCGCTTAAGCGTCGGGCATATTCCACGCGCGACGACTGACGAACAGCAACACCACCGCACCGACGGCCAGTGCTGCTCCGATGGCAGGCAGAACCGAGACACTGCTGCCGCCGGACAAGGCGATGGAGCCGATCCAAGCGCCCGCGGCATTCGCAAGTTGGAACCCGGCGATGTTCACGGTGGCCGCGAGGTGGGGTGCTTCACTGGCCGCACCTATCAACTTCGAGGCCAGTGGCGGGATGATCGAGAAGCCTGCGGCACCGAGAACGAACATCCACGCGAAGGTGAACCACGCTGTGCCGCCGAAGAAGAACAAGACGGCGAGCGCACCCGCGAGTGCAGTCAGCGCCGTGTAGAGCGTCGTGTCCAGTGCCTTGTCTGCGAAGTATCCGCCGAGCTGGTTGCCGACGACGGAGCCGACGCCGAAGACGAACAGCACGATGGTGACGGTGGAGGCGGAGATGCCGGCGTGATCGGTTAGGTAGGGCGCGATGTAGGTGAACACCACGAACAGTGCGGCCTGGCTCAACGCGGTGAGGCCGATTGCCCCCAGCACCGGACCGCGCGTGAAGACACTCAGTTCCGAAGTGACACCGCCGGTCTGGTGTGACGGTGCTGCGCGTCGGGTCGAGGCGATGAGAGCGCCGGTGACGAACAGCTGAAAGAGAGCGACGATGGCGAACGACCAACGCCACCCGAGCTGCGAGCCGATCAGCGTGCCCAACGGAACACCGAGGACGGTCGCGAGGTTGAGCCCGAGCGTCACGCGTGCGATGACGCGGCCCTGAAACTCAGGCTCCACCAACGAGGTTGCGAACACCAGGCACAGCGCGAAGAACGTGGCGTGGGGGAGGGCAGTGATGACGCGAAAGATCACCAGCGTCGCGAAGTTCGGGGCCAGTGCGGTGCCGATATTGCCGACGATGAACAGTGCCATCAGAGCGGCGATGAGCGGTGTCCTAGGAATCCTGATGGTGGCGATGGTGAGCAGCGGACCGCCGATGACGACCGTCACGGCGTAGATCGTGATCAATAGGCCCGCAGTCGAATTGCCCACGCCGACATCGGAAGAGATGTCTTGAAGAACTCCCGCGACGAGGTATTCGACGGTTCCCACCCCGAACACAGCGAGCAGCATCCAGACGATGGCGACGTTCGCGTTGACCGCGTGCGATTCGTTGCGTGTCTCGGTGACCATTCTCTACCCCTTCATTTCATGAACAACCGAACCTTGTGTCGAAGGCTAGGCGATTCGTTTAACGATCGCTACAGGAGTACGATGAATCACAGTTGTGAGAATGATTCGACGAGGAGGGCCTATGGCCGGCGTGCGGGGACAGGGGCGCAAGTTCGATGTCGACTCGGCGCTGGATCAGGCGATGTTCGCCTTCTGGGAGCACGGATACGAGGGCACTTCCGTCTCGATGCTTACCAGCGCGATGGGCATCAATCCGCCGAGTCTCTACAGTGCATTCGGCGGCAAGGAAGGGCTGTTCTTCGCCACGATCGACCGATACCTCGCCACTCGAGGCGACTTCATGGACCGGGCATTCGCCGAGGAGTCCCACGCGGCCAAACTGATCTCGAGATTGCTGTACGACGCGGCCTCGCACTACACGGACGAGTCGTGTCCGGGCGGCTGTCTGATCATCAGCTCGGCTGTCGGCGTGACCGATGCCAATCGAAGTATTGCAAATCGATTGCGCGACATGCGCAATGCCAACGTCGCCCTACTGTCCGAGCGCATCTCGAAAGACATCGCCGACGGCGTCCTGCCCCCGTCATGGGAGCCCGTCGATGTCGCGGAATTCATCGGCGTGATCATCCAGGGCATGTCCCAGCGCGCCCGGGACGGCGCAACGCGGAGTCAACTCGAACACGTGGCAGAGATGACCCTCGCGTCGTTGGGGCCGGCGGACTCGATCGCTCGCTGACCCAAGCCCGCGATCGATTCGGGTGAACGCGCGTATTGCGTGTGGCTAAGTGCCTAGCACTATCCGTCGTTGCAGATGCTATTCGGTTCGTGGTTAAGGCTGGCAGCAACAGTGGATGTTGGTCGAGGCATCGGGATTTATTTCCCTCGTGATCGCAGACTGAGTTCATCCGTCCTGCCGGTGGACGAGCACTGGATAATAGCCCATGAACGGTCGACACTCTTTAACCCGGCAGATTCCAGCGTAATCCAAATTCGCATCTTAGAAACTCGTTCATTCCTGCATAGAAGAGCTTCCTTGATGAAATGGCTGCACCGTCATGGACACGGGCAGGGGGACTTCGCCGTTGTTTGAGACATGCATTCGACTGCGCAAGGATTAGATATTCAAGATCCTCCGATTAGAGAATCTGAGTCATTCATTTGAACGATTGCGCAGAGGCTCCCATGGTGAGAAGGTTTGCCGAGCAAGGGGCGCTCTGTGCGGGTTTCTGGAGGTGTAGGGATGTACTGGGATCAGGCGACCTGCGTCGCGGTAGCGCAGACAATACCAGTATTACTTCTTGCTGGGCACTTGGAGTCCAGGACTTTATCCAGTATGCGGAAGCTCCCGGTTTGGTTTAGGGGGTTCTGGCTCGGAAGCTCCTTCTTAGGGGTTTTTGGAATTGCTGCGGCACTGATTGGTTCATATAATCAGAGCGCAGGAACCGTAGCGGGGTCTGTCATGGTTTTGGGGATAATAGCTAGTTCTGCTGGATTCTTGTCTGTGGTTTTTGCGCGGATTACGTCCGGTTTTATTAGCTGATCAGCTAAATGATGTCGAGGGGGCCTCTAGGTGTCGAAGAAAAAGAAAAAATTCATTTACTCGACGATGGCAATATTTCTCACAGTTACGGCATTGGTGGTGCTAATTACCGTAATTAACGGGCGGTCTTCCGGTCTGTCGGTTGCTTTCTCCGATCTGTCGGTTGATTCCCGCTCCGCCGCCGGGGTATTTTGGTCAGCTGCGACGCCTGAATCCGAATCAAATATGCTTACATCTTTGGATGTATCGTCCACTAGCGGTTCGATACAGACTAATGACACGCTCAATGAGTTGATGAACTCGCATGATGCGTTTGGGGTCGGCTCACTCGATGTAAGCATCGAGTTGATAAATTCCTCGGCCTCGGAGGCTGTTGTAGACAATGTGATCCTTGAAAGTGAAGTTTGGGACGGTTCTCGTTTAATGAGAACCGATGGGCCAGCTCCGGGGCCAATTGGTGGTGAAGTCGAAAAACCTCGAATGTTCTTCAATCTGGACGAATCAGAGCCTGTCGCCACGATCGAAGATGATGTCTACTCGGATCGCTACTTTGATGCCCGAGAAATCGTCGTGGAGGGAAATTCGCGAACGCAGATCGTAGTCAGACTCTCCGCATTTCGCTTTGCAGGTCAAGTCGAAATTCGTGTCAGCTGGAAAAATTCTGGCGATCGTGAATCTACTACATCGAATATGGCGGGCGGAAATACGGTGCTTCGTTTGGCCGGAATTTGCTCAACCAGTGGTCGAACGACTGTCTCTCAAACTAACGCTAATGAGTCCATAATTAGGCAAGGTGGATCGCATGAAGATTGCTAGCTTCCGTCAAAACTTCCAATTCTCCCTTGTATTTCTGATTGTTCCTGTGTTGCTAGCCGGGTGCGGATCGGATGTCAATCCGCTCTCCTCTCGAATTTCGGAAGACTTCGTGCGAATAGAATCTTCAGGCACAGTGATCTCCGATGAATATTACAAGGCGTCCAATTCGTTGGGCGGACCAGTAAACACCTCGGATGGTCGGTTTGTAATGTTTCTCGCCAATTCCAAAGGCAATGACCGGCCATTTCCGAATTACACTGTTGGCGAAGTTGATATTAGTGACTCTAGACAACTTCACGTTTTTGCTGCTGACGGAAGCGGCAAATCCGTAGTGGAATGTCCTAATTGTGCGAGTATTTCTCCCCTTTCTGGATCGGAGGTTCTGATTTCGACAGACGGAATCGGAGTGCAGATAACGAACACAATTTTTCGGTTCGATCCGGCAGTTTCTTCTAAACTCCAGGTCGTTTCCGAGGATGTGCTTGGTCCCCAACGGCTTATTGCGAGTGTAGATGGCTACGTTCTGGCAATTCCAGGGTACTATTCGTCTGTGATTCTGGCGCAAAGTGATGGCTTGCGTTTCAATATTATTTCAAACGATGGTAGCTTGCTGGCGTCTGACTCTATCGAGCGAGATGCGCCTGTTCCTCATTATGGTGTGGAGGAGTATGAGACCCTCGCTGTCTCCTCTGTTGTTGCGAAGCCCATAACTTCTGTGGATGTATCGGAGCTTGCATTCGAGGTGGTAATTACTTACCGCAGTAGCTATTCATGCACGTATTCGGAGTACGGAATAGTTTCGGTAAAAGACCGAAACTCGCTCGTTGCAAGCCCTACCGGTGAAGTATTCGATTCCGGACGGCTATCCTTGGCATGGACCGACCCTGTAGATATTCAGGATGCTCCCGGTTTCGAGGGTCTCCAAGTGGTGGGCGTCCGCTCGACCGAAGGGGGCGGAGAGTATGTTTTCGCGGAAAGTGATTGTGCTGGGGGTGTCAGGGCAGGACGTTTCTTGAGTTCGGTGATGTCTGAAGGAAGTAATGGATTTGCCGAATTTGCTGAACCGTCTGACCTCGATGTAAGCGACATTTCCGAGTTTGCTGTGGTGAAAGATGAAATTGAGAGTGGGCCGTCTTCGGCGATCGGTTCCGTTCCATCCGGAGACGTCAGTGAGCGTTTCGATTACAACCTAAGGTGGAACAATGAAGTATTTCCGTTTTGATCATTTGATACGGTTCCGGAAAGCGTCATCGCATTCCAGTAGCGAGTCTGTGCCAAAAGGGGCCGAATCACAATCTAGGCAGCGGGAGGCATGCTGAATCCGCGCTGCTAATAATGCAAATTATGATTTCCCACGGTCGAAGGATTTTCTTGCTTCTGTGCTGACCTAAAGTTTGGTGGCCGCTCCCCTGAACCTGCTTTGTAACGTACTGAAACGGAACCAGCCGTAATTCAACGCTTGCAGTAGGTCGAAAGCGTTCAACGTGACGGGGGGGATTAGAAGTTGTACAGTCGCTTCTGTCGTACTTGCCGACGCTGGTCTTCTAGACCTCGTCGATGAACGTCTAGCGCTCCGGCAGCTGCCAGTGAGCCACGCGGCTGTCGAGGAACTCCTTGTTCCCTTCCTGAACGCCCTCGCGGACGACGATGGCCACCAAGGGCCGCGTCCCGCGTCGAAGCGGGGACGTCGATCAACGCGGAATCACGAACTTTCGGGCTGTCCATCACCTGACTCCCCAGTTTCAACGACGAGACCCATTCGCCACCGGACTGGGCTATACCGTGAACGTCGATGACGGTTGGTTGCGAACCGGTGACGGCGGCGCTCTCCCCGAGAGCGACTATCTCTGGTCGAACGATCGCTCCAGTCGTGTGCCTCGGCAAAGTAGCAATTGCATGTGGTCTGCGGACCAAATACCACATGCAATTGGACAGGATGTATTGGACAAGTTGGAAGAAATTCTGCCCGAACTGCCGTCACCCCACCCGGCCGCGCGAGACTTTCAGCGTCAGGGGCACGAAGATCGTCAGCAGCACGATCGAGGCGATGAAGGAGTACAGCATTGGATTCGACGACGCCCAGGTCACCGGTTCGTTGATCAACGTCGACGGTGCGATGGGATTACCGAACGCCTCGCGGGTCGCTCGTGCCACCGATGTGACCGGGTTCCACTGCGCGAATAAACGCAGTGGACCAGGCAGCGTCGCCGACGGGATGAAGGCCGACGAGATGAAGGTCAGCGGGAACACGATGATCATCAGAACGCTCTGGGCGCTTTCGGCTGTGGCCGAGATCAATCCGACGACGGCACCCATCCATGACATCGCGAAGCCGAAGAACACCAACAGAGCGATTGCTCCCAGGGTAGAACCGAGTGAGCCGTTGATGCGCCATCCGACAACCAATCCCGCACCGATCATCACGGCGATACTCACCACCGATACCAGCGCATCGGTCAGGGTGCGCCCCAACACGATCGCCAACCGCGACATCGGCAACGAGTGGAATCGCTCGACAATTCCCTCGCGACTGTCGGTGGCCAATCCGATGGCGGTGAACCCGGCACTGAACACCACTGTCTGCGTGAAGATTCCGCCCATCAGGAATTGTCGGTACTCGCTTCCGCCGAGCGCGCCGCCGAGGACGTAGGAGAACAGCAGCACGAACATCAGTGGCTGGACCGTCGCACCGAGCAGCAACTGTGGAACGCGCAGGATCACCAACAAGTTGCGCTGCGTCATCGTCGCGCAGTCTACGAGGAAGCTGCCGATTCCCTCGCGTCGAACGGGTCGCGCAGCCACCGTGGTCATCGAACGATCCTCTCTGCCAATGGGGCACCCATGTGACGACGGCCGGCATCCTCGTCACCGGTCAGATCGAAGAAGACGTCGTCGAGATTCGGTGCGCTCACGTAGGCGTCGTGGACGTCGATGCCCGTGCCGTACAGACGGGACAGGATCAGCATCAGCGAGCGCGTGCCGTACGGAGCATCTGCGGCGAACCAGCCGTCGCGGATGGTGGCGGGGTCGGTGCGAACGTTCATGCGAGACAACAACTCGGTCGCCACTCTCAGACTGTTGGGATTGAGAACCTGTACGTGCGCGCTCGGCACACGCAGTCGAGACTTCAATTGCGTCGGTGTGCCCTCGGCGACCACGCGGCCCTTGTCGAACACCACCACGTCGTCGGCCAACCGCTCGGCCTCGTCGAGGTACTGCGTTGTCAGTAGTACTGCCGTGCCGTCCGCGGTCAGTCCTTCGACCACGTCCCAGAGCTCGCCGCGACTGCGCGGATCGAGGCCGGTGGTCGGTTCGTCGAGAATCACCAACGGTGGCCGCGCCACCAAGGCACCGGCCAGGTCGAGGCGTCGACGCATACCACCCGAGTACGTGGACGCGGCCCGTCCGGCTGCGTCCTCGAGGTGGAACATCGCCAGCAATTCCTTGGCCCGCGTCCGGGCCCGCGCCCCACCGAGCCCGTACAGCCGACCGAGCATCCGCAGATTCTCGTACCCGGTGAGTCGGCCGTCGACGGCCGCGTACTGACCCGACAGTCCGATCATTCCGCGCACCGCCCGCGGATTCTGCGCCACATCGATGCCGGCCACCGTCACCGTGCCGCTCGTGGGAGCGCTGAGGGTCGCGATGATCCGCACCGCGGTGGTCTTGCCCGCGCCGTTCGGCCCCAACACGGCGGTGACCGTCCCCGCTGGCACCACCAGTTCGACGCCACTGAGCGCCACATGATTTCCCTTGCGGCCCACGTACTCCTTGACGAGGTTGCGCACCTCGACCACTGTCTCGCTCATCGGTACTGCCCTGATGCTGCTGCCGGAGTGCGTGATTCGATGCTGCGTGCCACCTCGGCCAGGGCCTTCGGTGTGCCCATCTCGTTGTGGGTGGTCGGAACCGGATGATCGGCGATGGTCCCACCGACGAATTGTCGCCATTCCCAGGGTGATCGAGGCACCCCGCGGTACCGAGACGCCGAGAAGAACGTGAGGTCGCCGCCGAAGAACTCGGGCCGATGCTCGTAGCCGAGGCGAACGAACAAACGGTACCGGTCGTACAGGCGTCGAATCTGATCGTCGTCGAGCAACGTTGCCGCACCGCCCTGTCGGCGTACCAGAGCGATGGCGTCGTCGAGAGTCAGATCGTCTTCCACCTCGAACTCGCCCACGAATTCGCGCAGCAGGTCTGCCACCGACATCTCCTGCCTCGGTGCCGTCTCGTCGCACAGCGGATAGGCGTCGAGCACGATCAGTTCGACATCCTCGCCCTGCTTCTCGAATTCGACGGCCATGTCCTGCGCGATGAGCCCGCCCAGCGACCAGCCCGCGAGACGGTACGGCCCCTTGGGGAATTCCATGCGGATGGCGTTGACGTAGTCGCGTGCCATCTCTTTCACCGATTCCGGTTGCGGTGCGCTGGTCACGATGCCGCGGGCCTGAATCCCGACGACGGGAGTGTCCGCATCCAGATACGGAAGAATCCCGGTATAGCTCCACACCAGACCGATAGCCGGATGGATGCAGAACAGCGGAGCCCGATCGGACGACCCACCACGCAGCGGTATCAGGACGTCGAACGGCGATCGCGGGCGCAGTGTCACAGGAGCCTTCTGGTCGGTGACGCCGCTGTGCCCGAGTGCATCGAGGCGGGCGGCGATCGCGTCGGGTGTTGCGACGTCGAAGAACCACGTCACGTCGACCTTGTCCCGGTCGGCTTCGGTCACCTGTTCGCGGAGCGTGTCCATCACCATCACCGCGGCCAGGGAATTGCCGCCGAGGGCGAAGAAATCCGAGTCCGCGTCGACGGTATCGACATCGACCGCGAGCACGGAGGCGAAGGCCGACCGCACCGCATCGACCGTCGAACCGTTCGCGCGCACGACGGTGGTTGTCACCGATCCCGCGGCGAGCGCGACGCGATCCACCTTTCCATGTGAGGTGAGTGGGAGCCTGTCGTGCAGCACAATTCGCGCGGGTACCAGGTGCCGGGGGAGTACCTCGGACATGGCCGCGCGGAGGTGGTCGGCATCGACGACGTCCGTGGTGCTCACATGCGCGACGAGCGACGAACCGGTCGCGGTGTCCTCGACGAGCACCACGGCGGACTGTACCGACGGGTTCGCCGACAGCACGGCCTCGACCTCGGCCGGCTCGACCCGGACTCCTCGAATCTTGGTCTGCGAATCGGACCGTCCGAGAATCCGCAACTGTGAGCCGTCGGATGTTGCGACCGAGCGAACGAGGTCACCGGTTCGGTAGAGACGTGAGCCCGCGGCACCGTACGGGTTTGCGACAAAACGAGTTGCAGTCAAGCCGGGTCGCCCGAGGTAACCCCGTGCGAGTCCGGCCCCGGCGACGTACAGCTCGCCCATGTTCGGTCCGTCCACCCGGTGCAGGTCGGAATCGAGGATCAGCGTCGACGTGCCCGGTACCGCGGATCCGATATGCGGTGCGACAGCGGTCTTTTGCAGACCCATCGTTGCGGCGACCGTCGACTCGCTCGGGCCGTACGCGTTGACGAAGCGACGCCCCTCGGCCCAGGTGTCCAGCAGAGCCGCCGACAGCGCCTCGCCTCCGGTGCCGATCGTGGTCACCGACAGCAATGCGTCGGGCGAAAGCGTTCCCAGTGCGGCCGGGGTGATGAAGATCGTGTCGACGCGTTCGCGTCGGATCAGGTTGCCGAGTTGTGTGCCTGCGAAGGTCGACGACGGGGCAACCACGCAGGTCGAGCCACGAACGACGACCAACAGCATTTCCAGAATCGCTGCATCGAAGCCTGGTGACGCCACGTGCAGAACGCGGGACCGGGGACGGGTGTCGAAGAGCAGCCCCAATGACACCGCGAATCGTTCGAGCCCGCGATGGGTCACCGCGACCGGCTTCGGCCGACCCGTGGTTCCGGACGTATACACGACGTAGGCGATGTCGTCGGGATGCGGCTGTGGTGCGGGCACATTCGTAACGACCGGCTCGACGTCCCGAATCGATGTCCACGGCACGTTCCCGCGAGGGAGGTCGGCGTCCGGGCCGTCGCACAGACCCAGGATCGGAGCGGCATCCTCCAGGATGTAGCGCAGCCGCTCGCTCGGGTAGGAGGGGTCGAGCGGCAGGACGGCAGCACCGGTTCGAGCGATCGCCCAGAACGCGGTGACCGATGCCAGGGAACGCTGCGCTGCGAGGGCAACACAGGTTCCCGGCCCCGCACCGGCCGCCCGAAGCGAATCGGTCAGGGCGGCAACGGCATCGTCCAGCTCGCAGTAGGTCATCGAACCGTCGGCCGCAGCGACCGCCACCGCACTCGGATCGAGTGCGACAGCTGCTTGGAACAGTTCGCTCAACGTCGGTGGAGACGCAGCGATCGCCGACGCGTCGAGCAGCTCACCTACGGTGCTCGACGGTGCCGCGGCGGCCCGATCGAGTACCTCGACCAATCGTTGTGCCAGATGACGAGCGGTGCTGGGCAGAAACAGCTCTCGCGCGTAAGTGATGCGTACGTCGGCGCTGCCGTCGTGGCCGGGGCGAACGGACACCACAAGGTCGAACGCCGACGTCGTGATCGGGGCTTCGATCGTGGAGATCGTTCGGTCGCAGGTATCGATCATCAGCGGCGGCGAATCCTGTACGGCGAGAACGATCTGCACGATGGGATTGCGGGCGGGGTGACGCGGCTGCCCCAACGCCGACACGATCTCGTCGAACGGAATCAGCGCGTGCTCGAACGCGTCGAGGTCGGTCTCGCGCACTGCGGCCAGTGCCTCCGTGAACGACGCGGACCGAGCGATGCCGGTGCGCAATGCGAGCGTGTTGACCGCCATGCCCACCATCGAATCGAGAGCCGTGCCGCCGCGTCCCGAGTGCGGTGTACCGATCACGACGTCCGTGGTGTCATCGGACACGAGCGCTGCAAGCGCGGTGTGCACCACCATGAATTCCGAGGATCGATGAGTTCGAGCGAGCATGCATACCCTGGCACGAACCTCGGCAGGCATCGACACGGTCACGGTGGCGGCCCGTCCGGTCGGAGAACTCGGACGCGGCATGTCGAGCGGGACGGCGTGTTCGACGGGTGCGTCGCGCAGCGTTTCGGTCCAGTAGTCGAGACCGGTTGCTCGCGCTCCGTCGGCCATCGCGGCCTCGAGTGCGAGCTGGTATTCGGCGTATTGCAGCGGCTGGTTGGGCCACACCGGCGCACTGCCGTTCTCGCGAGTCGTGAAGGCGAACAACAGATCAGCAGACAACGGGGCGATCGATTCACCGTCGGCGGCGATGTGGTGCACCACCAGAACCACCACGTACTCGTCGTCGCCGATCCGCGCTACCGTGGCTCGGACCGGAAGGTCGACCGACAGATCGAAGGGCTGCGCACCTGCCTGCGCCAGAAGGTCGACGAGCGAGTAGCTCTCGCGCGAGTCCGCGATGCTCACCTCGATGCGTCGCTCCGGCCAGACCCGCTGAATCGGCCCCGTCGCCGTCGTCGGGAACGTGGTGCGCAACGACTCGTGACGGTGCACCACGTCGTTCAGGGCGGCTTCCAACACGTGCGGATCGAATGCACCGGTGACGCGGAGGCCGCCGACGATGTTGTATGCCGTTGCCGTCGAGGCGATTCGGCTCGTGATCCACATGGCCTGCTGCTGAGGCGAGAGAGGAATCGCCGTGCCTCGCGTGGAGCGGACACGCTCGATCAGTTCGGTTGTGAGCCAATGCGATTGCGCCACAGATTCCTCGAAGTTCTCCTGCGCTGCATCGAGGTGCGTGGCGAGCTCGGCAACCGTGGGGTTGTCGAAGATCGTCCGAACCGGGACGTGGTAGCCCAGGCGTTCACCGATCCGGGTGGCGTATCTCGTCGCGGACAGCGATGTGCCGCCGAGTGCAAAGAAATCGGCCGAGGTTCCTAACGACGGTACGTCGACGACCTCGGACAGAATCTGCACCAGAATCGATTCGAGTTCGGTCCGCGGCTGGTCGTCGAGAGATGCGGCGCCGAACGACGGTGCAGGCAAGGCAGATCGGTCCAATTTGCCGACAGGAGTGAGCGGGATGGCATCGAGCACCAGGATTCGGGCGGGCACCATGTGCCGGGGTAGCCGATCGCGCGCGATCCGGGTCAGAACGTCGGGGTCGACGGCATTCTCGCCGTGCACGTAGGACACGAGCACCGCCTCGCCGGACGGGGTGGTGGCCGTCTTCGTGACGGCGAGATCGACTCCGGGTACAGCGCCGAGAACCGCGTCGATTTCACCCAATTCGATTCGTAGACCACGAATCTTGACCTGGAAGTCACTACGTCCGACAATCTTCACCGTCGGTTCGGGTGCGCCGTCGACGTATGCGAGATCGCCGGTGCGGTACATCCGAGACCCGGGAGGGCCGAAAGGATCGGCGACGAATCGAGTGGCCGTCAGCGCAGGGCGGTCGACGTATCCGCGCGCGAGTTGTCCACCTGCAAGGTGCAATTCGCCGGTGACCCCGCTCGGTACCGCAGACAGGCGCGCATCGAGAACGGTTGCGCGGACTCCGGCGACCGGCATTCCGATGGACACGTCCCGAGTCGGGTCGAGAGCGGGGAGATGAGTGGAGATGGTGGACTCTGTGGGCCCGTAGACGTTGACGACGCGACGGCCGGCCGCTGCGAGGGTCAGCAACTCCGGCCCGAAGTTCTCGCCGCCGATTCCGATCGTGGTCATCGACGTCAGCGCGGGACCGGCGAGGTCGAGAGTGGCCAGCACCGACGGCGTCAGGAAGCAGTGCGTCACCCGATGGACGTCGATCACCGCTTCGAGTTCTGCCGCACCGAGGATGTCGGCGGGAACGACCGTCAACGTGCCGCCCGCGCGTATCGCGAGCGCGATCTCGAGCATCGATGCGTCGAAACTCGGTGAGGCGAAGGCCAGTACGCGAGAACGTGAGTCGGCATCGAACGCGCGCACGAGCTCGGCCCCGGCGTCGGCGTAGGCCTGCCGGGAGACCTCGACGCCCTTCGGGGTGCCGGTGGTTCCCGAGGTGTAGATGACGTACGCCGCATTCGTGGGCGAGACCTCGGGGACGTCCCGGCCGTAGGTTGCGGCATGAGCGAACAGCGAGTCCATCGACAACCAGAAGCCGTCCGAACCGTCGACGCGCAGGTGCGTGAGACCGACGACGGCACCACTGTCGCGCACCATGAAATCGCGTCGATCCTCCGGGTAGGCAGGATCGACCGGAACGTACACCCCACCCGAGCGGGCGACGGCAAGCACGCACAGCACCGATTCGATGGAGCGCGGCAACATCCCGACCACTCTGGTCTCGGCCCCCACGCCACGACTGCGCAGATGTGCGGCACCTCGGGTGACGAGTGCGTCGAGATGGCCGTACGTCATGGATCGTTCGTCTTCGACCAGTGCCACCGCGTTCGGCGTACGCCGCGCGGAGTCGCGCAGAGCGCGGTGGATGCTCACACCACGCGGATCGGTTCGACCACTGATCATCGGTAGAAGCCGCGCGCGTTCGGATGGAATTAGCACGTCGATCCGGTCGATGGGACGGCCCGGCTCGGCTGCCATCTGGGCGAGCACGGACGTCAGGCGCTGCAGCAACGCCTCGGCAGTGGGCGCGTCGTACAGGTCTCGCGCGTAGGTCAGCACGATTGTCGTCTCGCCGGGGCGCGCGGCCGAGCGAGCGAGGACCACCTCGAGGTCGTACTTGGTGACGGGCAGTTCGATGTCGTAGGCGCTCACCGCTGCGCCCCCGATCTCCATCTCGACATCGGGGGTGACCCGCTCGGTCAACATCACCTGGAACAGCGGGTGACGACCGGGCAGGCGTGCCGGGTCCAGGTGCTCGACCAGGGAGTCGAAGGGCATGTGCCCACGGGAGAGTGCTTCGATGTCGACGCTGCGGATCGCGAGGACGTGCTCGCGCACGGAATGGCTCGACGTGACCGCGGTGCGCAGGACCACCGAGTTGACGAACATTCCGACCACGCGATCGAGGTCGCGGTGCCCGCGCCCCGCCACAGCCGTACCGATCACCACATCGTCGCCGACGCCCGAACGCGACATCAGCAGCGCCAACGCCGCGTGCACGACCATGAACTCGGTCGATCCGGTGTCTGCGGCGAGGCGATCGACGGCGGCCTTCAAGTAGGAGCTCAGCACGGTGGACACGGCAGCGCCGAGACCGCTCGGCGTACTCGGACGAGCGCGCATGGTGCCCGGCGGACGGGTGTCGGGAAGGCCCGCGAGCGTATCGGACCACCACGTCCTCAGATTGCTCAGCGACGAGCCGGTGTCGGTGGCCTCGCCCAATTCGGATCGCTGCCAGGCGACGGCATCGACGTACTGTATCGACAGCGAATCCCACTGCGGTGCAGTGCCGTTCAGTCGAGCTCGGTAGGCCTCGCCGATGTCGGAAGCCAGCACGCCGAGCGACCACCCGTCGGCGCAGATGTGATGCAGAACGAGCGCTACGACGTGTTCGTCGCGATCCGGTAGCGAGATCGCTCGGCCCCGAAGCGGCAGATCGTGTTCGAGATCGAAGGGACGCGTTGCGATGTCGGTCAGCGCAGCGAGCAGTGCTGTGTCGTCGACATCCGTGCCGTCGATCGTCACGGCGTCGAACGGCAACGGGTGCAGGGCGCTCGGAGCGTCGAGAACGACTTGCAGTGGCGAGCTTTCGGACGGATCGAGGGTGAAGACGGTACGCAGGCTCTCGTGGCGTCGAACGACGTCCTCGAGTGCCAGCCGGATGGCAGGGATGTCGAGTCGGCCTCGGACTCGGAGTGCGAGTGGAATGTGGTATGCCGCCGACGGCTGGTAGCGCTCGATCCACCACATGCTGCGCTGCGAGGGCGAAGCAGGCAACGGCTCCGTGCGTGAAACAGCAACCGGCGCGGTGCATCCAGTGTCATCGACGAGGTCGACCAGGGCGGCGGCCAATCGCTCGACCGTCGAATGCAGAAAGACCTCGCGTACGCCGACGCGATATCGGCCGTCGGCGGCGAGGCGCGCGGCGACGACGGTGGCGAGCAAGGAGTTGCCGCCGAGGGCGAAGAAATCGTCCGTGGCCGAGACCGACGGCACGTCGAGCACCTCGCAGAACATCTGCGCCACAGCGACTTCCTGTGTCGTTCGCGGCTCGCGTCGCTCGGCCACGACCTGTTCGACAGGCTCGGGGAGCCGGCGGCGATCGACCTTGCCGTTGGCGTTCAACTCGAACGCATCGAGCACGTTCACTCGGTGGGGCACCATGTACGCGGGGAGTACTCCGACGAGCGAGGCCGTCACCTCGTCGGGGCTGAGCATCGCACCGTTCTCTGCGACGACGTAGCCCACGAGAGTGCGGGCCACCCCGTCGCCGCGGACGACGACGACGGCGTCGCTGACCTGTGGGTGAGCGCGTAGTGCCTCCTCGATCTCACCGAGCTCGATCCGGAATCCACGGACCTTGACCTGATGATCGCGTCGCCCGATGTAGGTGAGTTCGCCTGCGGTGGTCCATCTCACGAGATCGCCGGTTCGGTAGAGCCGGCCGCCTCCGAAGGGATCGGCCACGAATCGGCTCGCCGTCAATCCGCGTCGAGCGTGGTAACCCCGCGCAACGCCGGTTCCGCCGATGTACAGCTCGCCCACACATCCCGGGGGAGTCGGGTGGAGTCTGCTGTCCAACACGTACGCGCGAATACCGTCGATAGGACGCCCGAGCGCGACCTTCTTTCCTGCCTCGAGGGCACCGAGCGTGACTGCGACCGTGGTCTCGGTGGGGCCGTAGACGTCGACCATCCGGCGTCCGGGAGCCCAGTCGTCGACCAGCGCTGCCGGCACGGCGTCGCCGCCGACTCCGATCGAGACGAGTGTCGACCCTGCGGTGGGAGAGACCGTGGCCAGTGCGGACGGCGTGATGAACCCCGCGTCGATGCAGTGCTCGGTGAGCAGCGCCCCCAGTTCGTCGCCGCCGTACACGCCGGTGGGCAGCACCACGAGGGTGCCGCCTGCGCCGAAGGCCAGGAACATCTCGAGCACGGAGGCGTCGAAACCCGGTGATACGAAATGCATCACCCGTGACCCGACGGTCGTGGCGTGGGCCGCGATGGCCGCGTCGGCGATGGGTCCTATACCGCGATGGGTGACGGCAACGCCTTTGGGGATGCCGGTGCTGCCGGAGGTGTAGATCACGTACGCCGTGTGATCCAGAGTGAGCGGGGTGAGGCGGTCGGTGTCGTGGATCGGACCGTCGTCCAGTCCACGGAAGGGGTTGTCCTCGGCGATGATCCAATCGATGTCGGACGGCAGTCCATCGAGGCGGTCCCGCGTCGTGACGCCGACTCGTGCGCCACAGTCCGCCAGCGTGCGTTCTATGCGGTCGAGAGGATGCGCAGGATCGATCGGCACGTATGCACCGCCCGCTTTGGTGATGGCCCACACCATGGTGACCGACCTGTGAGAGCGCGGAAGTACCACGGCCACAGGCACATCCGGGCCGACACCCATCGAGATCAAATGGCGCGCATACATGTTCGAGCGGCGGTCGAGCTCGCGGTACTCGACCACGGTGTCACCGTCGACGATCGCGGGTCGATCCGGTGCGAGCCGCACGCCGCGATCGAAGATCTGCGGCACAGTCGCCAGAGCGGCAGGCGCTCCGCCGCTCCACTCGTGCAACAGGAGATGACGGTCTGTCTCGGTGAGCACACCGATGGACCCGATCGGGCAATCGGTTGGCCGGGTTGCGAACTCGTGCAGGAATTGAGCGAATCGCGCACTGTGCATCTCGATGTCGGCGAGCTCGTACGTGGCGGGGTTGCCCTCGATGTCCACGCGCATCTGTCCGTTGTCGGAGTTCGTGTGCAGGGTGACGGCCATGTCTGCCGTCGGACCCGAGGTCAACAGGTCCAGTCGCGCGTCGAGATCTCCGAGCCGAATTCGGTCGCCGAACAGCATGGGGTTGATGGTCGGTCCCAGGGTGGCACCCGAGGCCCTGAGGTCTCCGGCGATCTCCGCTGCGGGGAGTAGCTGGTGCCGGAGAGCGCCTCCGATGCGGTGGCCGATGGTGTCGATGAGTTCGGAAATGGTGGTCGTAGATTCGATACGGGCCCCGATGGGTACGGCGTTCGCCGTCATGGACGCGGAGGATCTCGCCCAGGCGGTGACACGGGCAGCCATGGGGAGGGTGAGAACGACGTCGTCGGTGTCGGTCGCGCGGGCGAGGTACGCCGCGAATGCCGCGACGACAAGAGCCGCAACGGTGGTCTTGTACGTCCCGGCCGCACTGGCAAGGGCCCGGTCGGTGTGCAGGTCCAGTGTTCTGTCGCATCGATGATTGAACGACGACGGTTCGGCTGTGCGTCCGGAGAACGAGACGGGTTCCGGCAATTCCGCCGACACCCCCGCCCAGTACGCGCGATCCTTCTCGATTCGCGCCGATGCCCGGTACGCGGCCTCGGCCTCGACGAACGCGCGCGGATGCCTCGACTTGCGGGGTGGCGGCACCTCGCCGCGTTCGAGTGCCGTGTACACCTCGCCGGTACGGACGGCGACCACTGCCGAACCGAATCCGTCGATGACGGTGTGGTGTGCGCGCGCGTACCAGAAGTACCGCAGGTGACCGACTTTCAGGACGGCCGACCTGGACAGGGGTGTCGAGTGCAGGTCGATTCGAGCGGTGAACTCCGCGTTCATCCATTCGCGTGCTGCCGCGATCGGATCAGGAGAGCCAGTGAGGTCGTAGTACTCGAGTTCGGTCGGCAGGATCGCCGCATCGACGAACTGACGGACGGTGTGCGGACCGTCCTGCCCATCGCCGGGGGCCAATAAGCGAGTCAGCAGCGACCCCGTTTCGGCAGCGGTGATACGCACCGAGTCGACGAGAAGATCGAAATTCAGGTCGCCGCGAACGTCCATGTAGTGCGCCACGCTGTGCGCAGCATGCGGATGCAGTTGTTGCGCCAGCCACATGGCGTACTGCGAGGACGTCAGCTCGAACGGCTCTTCGTAGTTGTCGTCCAACGTCACGAACCCGAGTACCTGATTTGAATCGGTCACAATTACCCCCGCGCATCGTTGCGCCCCGTCATATCCCGTTTACTCGGAACCCCGAGGGAACGGTAGCAAACTTGGGGACTGTTGGAACGACTCTATTCATACCGAGATTCCGCATCGACCATAGTTATATGAACTACCGGTTTGTTTAGTGAAGCACCACAACTAGCTCCGTTGTCCGGTCCTCGGTTCTGCGTCGGGAGTGATTGCGGGCGGCGACAGCGAACAGCGGACCAGAGCGTGTGCTCGGGTCCGCTGTCGGCTGTGGCCTCGTAGTTCGCTTTACGCCAGCTCGATGACTGTCAATGCTCCATCGGCGTGTGAACTCCGCAGGCGTTTCTTGTCGTATTTGCCGACGCTGGTTTTCGGGACCTCGTCGATGAAGCTCCAGCGCTCCGGCAACTGCCAATGCGCGACGCGACTGTCGAGGAACTCCTTCAGTTCCTCGGCCGTCACCGAGGCGCCCTCGCGGACGACGACGGCTACCAGGGGGCGTTCGTCCCACTTCGGGTCGGGCACACCGATGACTGCAGCCTCGCGCACGGCGGGATGTTCCATCACCTGGTTCTCGAGTTCCACCGACGAGATCCACTCTCCGCCGGATTTGATGATGTCCTTGGAGCGATCGGTCAGCCGGAGGTAGCCGCCCTGGGAAATGGTTCCGACGTCACCGGTGCGGAGCCAGCCGTCGTCGAATTTGTCGTCCGTGTCGGCGCGGTAATAGCTGCCGGTGATCCACGGGCCACGCACCTCGAGTTCGCCGACCTGCTTGCCGTCCCACGGCAGTACCGTCCCTGCGTCGTCGACCAATCGCGCCCTCACGCCGGCGACGAATCTGCCCTGCGTGCAACGCAAGTCGAACTCGTCTTCCGGCGACAGTCCGGCATCGGGTTTGCCGGAGGTGCCCAGTGGGGAGGTCTCGGTCATGCCCCATGCCTGCGAGATGTGTACGCCGTACTTCTCGTGGAAAGCCCGCATCAGAGACGGCGGGCACGCACTGCCGCCGACCACCACGTCCCGCAAACTCGACAGATCTGCCGGGTGATCCTCCAGATGCGCGAGCAGGGCCTGCCAGATCGTCGGAACCGCGGCCGCGGCCGTCGGGCGCAACGTCGACATCATCTCCGCCAACGGAGCCGGCTGCAGGAACCTGTCGGGCATGATCAGCGACGCGCCGACCATCAACGCCGCGTAGGGCAATCCCCACGACATCGCATGAAACATCGGCACGATGGCCAGTACCTTGTCGGACTGCGCAATGGCCATCGCATCGGTCATACACGCCTGCATCGAATGCAGGTAGATCGAGCGATGCGAATACACGACACCCTTGGGATCGCCGGTGGTACCGGACGTGTAACACATTGCGGCAGCGGACCGTTCGTCGAGCTCGGGCCAATCGAATTCCTCCGACTTGCCGGCGAGTAGATCCTCGTAGCCGAGCACCTCGATGCCCTCCGGCGCGTTCACCTGCGCGGGGTCGACTCCGACGACAACGAGGTGACGGACTGTTTCGAACGTCGGGAGCAAGGGCGTCAAGAGTGGCAGCAGGCTCGCGTCGGCGATGATCACCTGGTCCTCGGCATGATTGACGATGTAGGTGAGCTGCTCGGGAAAGAGTCGAATGTTGAGCGTGTGCAGTACCGCACCCATCGCGGGTACCGCCATGTACGCCTCCATGTGCGGGGCGTTGTTCCACATGAACGTCGCGACGCGCTGATCGTCGTCGACACCGATCGAGCGCAGGCCGTGCGCCAATTGCGCTGCTCGCCTACCCAACTCGGAGAAGGTAACGGTGGTCGGGCCACTGTCCGACCACGTGGTGATCTCGGCCGAGGCGTGAATGGACGTGCCGAATCGAACCAGCTGGCCGATGGACAAGGGGGTGTCCTGCATGGTGCTCTTCATCGATCTCGCTCCTGAAGTTTTCGGTACGCACGTCACTGTGCTGCGCGTCACACTTGCACCATAGCTCAGGCAGCGTCGACCGAGCCCGAGGCCTGATGTCCGGGCTCGGTCGAAGGACGGCGATCAGTTGTCGACGGCCGCGTTCAGCTCGCGCAGACGGGGGCGTGCTCGGTTGGTGAGCAGATCCTCGCGGGTCGCGCCGGAGACCGCCATGCTGTCCTTCCACAGTGAGCGGCCTGCCATCGCGCCGCGTGCGCCGTTGGCCACCGCGGTACGCACCTGCTCGATGAATGTCTCGTGGTCGACGCCCGCCGAGAGCACGGCCCACGGAACACCCTGTGCCGCTTCGGTGACTGCCTTGCACGCTTCGGCCGAACCGGGGTAGGGGAGCTTGAGTACCTTGGCACCGCATTCGACCGAAATGCGAGTGGAGTCGGCAATGATCTTGCCGAAGCCGGCCTTGTACTCCTCGTCGGATTCGCCCTCGAGCTTGTAGGTGAGGATCTCGACGATGAGCAGCAGGCCCTCGGCGGAGCATGCCTTGACGAGGTCGCGAATCTCCTCGGCGACACGGGAATCGACGCCCTGCTTCTCGGGACGCATGTAGAAGAGCATCTTGGCGACATCGCCACCCAGGTCGCGTACGACGCGCGGGGTGACGCCGTCCACGTAACGGGTGTAACGCAGTCCGTCCGTCTCCTCGAAGCCCGATGCGTCCATTCCGACGACGAGTGCGGTGTTGCGCGAGAGCACACCCTCGTCGACGATCTTCGGTAGTGCCACCTCAGGGTCGAGCAGGATCGCCGGAGCGTAATTGCCCAGGTAGCGAACCAGATCGGCCTTGGCGTCGGCGAGCTGCTCGAACGTGACCGAGCCGGGGCCGTCGGGAGCATCCGTCATGACGGCCTTCATGCCGTTGCGCTGATCTCCGGCGACGATGAGCATGTTGCCGTCGGCGGTGGAAATGGCTGACATTCCGCGACGTTCGAGGGTGGTGAGTTCGTTCATGATTCTCTCCTGTTGATGTGGTGGGGTTCGGCGCAATGAAGACAACGTTGTCTCACTGCAGAAATGTGGGCTCAGATTTCTATGAGCGTCAGTAGTCGCGCAGCGAACAGTGCTGCGCCGTATGCGGTGTCCTGGGAGCGGGTCGAGACGGAAACCTCGGGGAGCACCTGCGACCGGGCATCCCGAACGCTCGCCATGCTCGCCCACCCCCCGGTGAGGAGCGTGGTCCGAGCGGGAGGCACCTCCGCGTCGAGGGCCGAGATGAGACGAGCGATTTCGTCGTTGCCGTGCAACAGAATCGAGCGGAACAGTTCCGCCGCATCCACACCGTCGGTTCGCACGGTGATGGACAGCACGCCGTCGTCGTTGCGGGCCCCGGCGATCTCGATCCCGCCATCGGTGGACGGCCCACCCGCAGGCAACGCGCACACTCGTTGATCGAGCGAATCCCGCCCCGCGCGATCGTTGATGTCGCTCAGCTGCAACGCCCGTCGCATCAACAGTCCTGTTTTGACCCCGGCGACGAGAACGTGTTGTCCCGGAACCACATGGCGTACCGAGTTGATCAGGTGATCGGCCAAACGGCTTCGTGCGTCGGGCGTCAGCGGAGCGTCGAGCACGCGCAGCAGCACCTCGGCGGTACCCATGGACACGTGGTAGCGATCGCGGGGAATTGCCCCACCCGATACGGCGGAGACGAGATGGTCGTGACCGGCCACGGTCAACCGTGCCCCCGCGATGGCGTCGGGAAGTGTGGGCCCGGTTGCTACTCCGAGGTCGGTGCCTGCATCGACGAGGGGCGGGATGAACTCGGCCCCGACGCCCAGGTGCGTCAACATCTCCGTCCACGGCTCACCGGTGTCCTGATCGAGCAGTCCGGTCCGCGAACTCAGCGAGTAGTCGGCCACCGCGCGACCACCGAGGGACAACACGACGAACTCGGGCAGATTGAACCATCGCAGTCCGGCCAGGTTCAGCCCGTTGTCGCGGAGGTGCGCGATTTTGACCACGGACACCTGAACACCGACGGGAAGGCCTGTCCTGCCGGCGAACCGCTCACGAAGTCTCTCTGGAAGTGCGTCCACCTGTTGCTGCCCGCGGGGATCGAACCAGGCGAAGGCCGGGGCGCGGACAACGTTGTCTTCATCGAGAAGAAAGCCCGTCTCGCCCATTCCGGATACTGCGATAGCGTCGATGCGCGCAGCGGGATCACCGGTTACGGCGGGCAATCGACGCGCGATGGCGTCGAGCAGATTCGCGATCGTGGCCAGCAGGTCCTCGGACGAGAGGTCGGTGGTGCCACCGGGGCCGTGACGCCAGGGCGTCGGACTCTGCTCGATGGTCAATTCGGTTCCGGCCTCGTCGATCACGAGCACTTTGATGCCGGTGCTGCCGAGGTCGAGTCCCGCTACGAGTCTGGGATTCACGGGGTTGGTCTCATTTCTGTACGGGAAGGGGGAGTGCATGCGAACGTCGTTCCACCAGCGTGGTCGGCGCTACCTGTTGCTCGGGTTCGAGATAGGGATCGTCGAAGCGCTGCACCAGGCGATCGAACGCCAAAGTGCCGATGCGGTACGGGTCCTGGTCGATGCACGTCACCGACGGGCTGACGGCGTCGGCGAGCGAAAAATTGCCGAACGAGACCATGGCCACGTCGGTGCGGTCGATCTCGTGCAGTACCGACACCACGGCCGTTGCATGTCGTGCATTGGCGACGAAGAAGGCGGTGGGCGGATTGCGCAGTGCCAGTAGCTTCTTGACCACCGGCCGCACCGAATCCGCGGCGTGGGAGACGGGTGGAGCGAGAGCAGCGTCCGGTGTCTGGCCCAGGTCGATGAGAACGTCGAGGTACGCCTCACGGCGGAGCTGCGCAGTTTGGAGTCGATCGTCGAAGCCGAGCAACGCAATTCGGGTGTGCCCGCTCGCCACCAATTTCTCGACGGCCTGCTTGGCCGCACCGTAATCGTCGACGATCACCGAGTCGAATCCCGCGATGGAACGGTCGATGGTCACCGTGGGCAATGTTCGACGGCGTGGCACGAGGAAGTCGCTGTGATCTCCGACCGGAGCGAGGATGATTCCCCGCACGTGTTGCCCGGCCAGCAGGGCCAGCTGGTCTCGCTCGCGCTGGGCGTCGAAACCGGTGCTGCCGACGATGACGGCCAGTCCGTGTTCCAGAGCGCGATCCTCCACGGCGCTGACCAGAGATGCGAAGAACACGTCGTCGATCGAATCGACGACGATCCCGATGGTGTTACCCGATCCCGACTTCAGTGAGCGCGCAGCCGAATTGGGTACGTAATTCAGGGTTTGCACGGCTGCTTCGACGCGTTCGCGTAGCTCGGGCAAGACGGTGTCCACGCCGTTGACGACACGGGAGACGGTCTTGAAGCTGACGCCTGCCAACGCGGCGACGTCTTTGATGCTGGCTCGCTCGGTCACGTGAACTCTCGATCGGAGGAATGTGCTCGCGGTACGACGATGCGAGACAACGTTGTCTTGTATGATTGCCGCTATGCCTCATGTCTGTCAAGACGTTTCCGTGACCGATCGGGATCGACTGCCGATTCTGGTCGTCGCGGGTGCTGCAGGAAGCGGAAAGACCACATTGGGGCGAGCGCTGGCCCGCCGCTTCCGCATACCGTTGCTCGACCTCGACACCCTGACCAATCCGCTTCTCGATGAACTGGATTCGGCGTTGGGCGGTCCGCATTGGAACAGTGCGGGGCCGCACTCCGAACAGATCCGGCGCGGCCGATATGCAGTATTGCTCGCTGCCGTCAGGGATGTGCTGGAGATCGGGCAGCGGTCCGTTCTCGTTGCTCCTTTCACCCGTGAACTGACCGGTGGAGCGGAGTGGGGACGGTTGGTTGCCGCGGCGCAGCCCGCTGCTGTGATGGTCGTGTACGTCGACGGCTCACCGGAACTGCTGGCGCGGCGACGGGCGGCCAGAGGTGCGGAGCGCGATGCACACAGGCCGATGGATGCGCCGGTGGAAATGCCGCGTGTGCCGCATCTGAGGGTCGATGCCGAACTCTGTACCGAGCAGCAGGTCGAGCTGGTCTTGGCCGCTGTCCAGAGCTACGCGCAGCGATGATCGCTTCCAGGCGTGCAGGATTCACGCTCGACCAGTTCGACTCCGAGAATGTTGCGCCGCTTGTAGCGCTTACCGGGATTCTCGATTCGGCCCAGTAGACGCTCGATGGCCAATCGACCGAGCCGAGCAGGATTCTGATCGATGACGGTGACCGGCGGTCGCACTGCATCCGCCAGAGGGAAGTCGCCGAATCCGACGAACGCCAGATGCAGTAGATCCATCTGCTGCAGTACGGGCACGCACGCCATCGCCACTCGTGCGTTGGACAGGAACAGTGCGGTGGGAGGATCGGCGAGCGTGGTCAGCGTCGCCAGTGCCGCGCGGGCATCGTCTCGGCCCATGACCCCGAGTGCGACGAGAGTTTCGTCGAATTCGATTCCTCTGGCCTGCAACGACTCTCGATACCCCTCCAGTCTGTTGCGGCTGGTGGGAATGCCGGCACTGTCGCCGATGACCGCAATGCGCGTATGACCCAGATCGAGTAGATGATCGGTGGCGAGGACGGCTCCACCGTGATCGTCGTCGACGAAACTGTCGGCCTTGAGGCCGTCGGGGGCTCGATCGACGAACACCGTCGGGGTCTTGTCGATCCAGCGCTCCAGGTAGCCGTGGTCGGCACCCGTAGGTGCAATGATCAAGCCGCTCAACTGCCTACGCAGCAGCGACTCGACGAGGCCCCGCTCCTGCTCACCGTCGTGGCCGAGGCTGGTCACCAGAACGGCCATGTCTTCTTGGCGGGCACGCTCCTCCACCGCTCGTGCGATGGAGGAGAAGAACGGATCGTCGATATCGGGTACCGCTACACCGATTGCGGCCGCCTGACCGTTGCGAAACGACGTCGCCATCGTATTCGGCACGTAGTTGAGTGACTCGAGGGCCTCGGTGACGCGAGCGCGGGTATCGGGGTCGACGTGTGGGTCGTTGTTGTACACCCGTGAGACGGTCTTGGCGCTGACCTTGGCCAGCGCCGCGACATCCTGCATGGTGGTCATCATCTACCCCCGTCTGCTCGTCGTCCGCTCGTCATCGACTGGTGTAGCCGCCGTCCACCGGCAACGACACTCCGGTCACCATGGAAGCATCATCGCTCAACAGGAATGCAATCGGCGCGGCAATCTCGTCCTCGGTGGCCCAGCGACCCAGCGGCATCTGAGCCAGGAACGGCTCCTCGATCTCGGGTCGGCCCCAGTAGAACGCGGACATCTCCGTCATCACAACGGTCGGATTGACTCCGTTGACCCGGATTCCGTGGCGACCGAGTTCGAGGGCCGAGACCCGAGTGATGTTGTCCAGAGCCGCTTTCGATGATCCGTAGGAGATGTGGCCGGTCAGCGCGACGAGACTGGCTTGGCTCGAGACGTTGACGATGGCCCCTTCGCCGGCGGCGATCATCGCGGGAACCGTGTACTTGATGACGAGCAGTGCGCCTCGTGCGTTGATGGCGATGACCTTGTCGAAGACCGAGATGTCGGTGTCCTGTGGCGTCGCGATCTCGCCTCCGAATCCGGCGCAGTTCACCACTCCGTAGAGGTCGAGGCCCTCGACGGCGTCGCGCACACTGTCCTCTGAGGTCAGGTCGAACGCCAGGGGTCGAGCGCCGGTCTCATCGGCCAGCTTGTTCAGTGCATCCACGGACTGCCCGGCTGCGACGACGTCGGCACCGTCGGCCACCAGCCGTCGCACCGTTGCAGAGCCGATGCCGCCGCTGGCACCTGTCACCAAGATCTTCCGGCCGTCGAAGTTCGCCATGGGGTCTACCTTTGCTGTTTCCGAATGGGCATGTCATCGGTGTCATACGTCCGCTGATCGAGTCGTATGTCATCGGTGTCATGGACGGTACCGCAGTGCACTCCCGCGGGCTCGTAATTCGACGAGATCCAGCATTCCTGCACCTCGAGGACGGTACCGTCCGGTCCGATAGCCGTCTGTTGCTGCGGCGTGCGGCAGGCACGAGCTTCAGGTCATGTCACCGGTGACATGAATTTTCTCGAAACACGTGACAACGCGAGTTGTGTGGGTCACACTCGTTAACACGACGAGCCCCACAGGGAGCTCGACCTGGCTCGCAGACCACGATCTCCGACCGTGCTGCTCAGGCGTAGGTGGGAGTGTCCATCCCGCACCCGAAGGTTTTCGACTCGACCAAGGAGTATCCATGGCCAGCGTTGCACCTGTTGCGACACCGATCCTCGAAGCGAGGGGATTGTCGAGGAGCTTCGGAAACGTGCGCGCCCTCGACGACGCCGATTTCGACATCTACCCCGGCGAGGTCGTCGCTCTCATCGGCGACAACGGCGCGGGCAAATCGACGTTGGTCAAAGCGCTCTCGGGCAGCCTCGCGGTCGACACCGGCGAGATCCTGTTCGACGGCACCGCGGTCGATCTCGACAGTCCCACCGTGGCAGCCGAACTCGGCATCGAGACGGTGTTCCAGGATCTCGCTCTCGCGCCGCACCTGAATGCGCAGCAAAACATGTTCCTCGGTCGCGAGTTGCCCGCGAAAGGACTACTGGGTCACCTCGGGTTCCTCGACGTGTCCACGATGCGCAAGCAATCCCAGGACGCCCTCGACGAACTCGGGGCCACCGTGCGCAGTCTCACCGTCCCCGTCGGAGCCATGTCGGGTGGCCAGCAGCAGGCCATTGCGATCGCCCGCGCGGTCGCCTGGGCCAAAGGCGTTGTGTTTCTCGACGAGCCGACGGCGGCGCTCGGAGTGGTGCAGACCCGCAACGTTCTCGACACCATCCGCAGGGTCGCCGACCGTGGGGTGGCGGTGGTGTTCATCAGTCACTCGATGCCGCATGTCATCGAAGTCGCCGACCGCGTCCAGGTACTGCGGATGGGCAAGCGCGTCGCCACTCTCGACGCCAAGAACACGACCATGGAAGAACTCGTCGGCGCGATGACCGGCGCAACCACCGGAGCCACACGATGAGCAATCAGATCATCACCCCGTCCATCGAACCGTTGCCACCGAGCCACAAGCCGTCGCGGCACACCTTCGACGTCGTCGAGGCGCTCGGGAAACTGGCTCGCGTCCAGGTGTTCCAGATCGTGTTGGTGTTGGCAGCAATCTGCATCGTCTTCTCGATCATGGCTCCCGGCAGCTTCCCCGAGTGGGGCAACATTCGCCAGATCATCCAGAACGTCTCCATTCTCGCGGTGCTCGGAATCGGCATGACCTTCGTCATCGTCACCAGCGGCATCGACCTCTCCGTCGGATCGGTGCTCGTCTTCTCCGGGGTCGTCTCCGCCAAGACCATGGCCGCAGTAGGCGGCGATGGATGGGGAGTCGCCGCGATCGGAATCGTGGTGGCACTGCTCTGCGGCCTGTGCTGGGGACTGCTCAACGGATTCCTGATCGGCAAGGCCAACGTGCCCCCGCTGATCGTCACCCTGGGCACCCTGGGCGGTGCGCTCGGGCTCTCGCAGGTGATCACCGGCGGCGTCGACATCCGCGACGTGCCACCGGTTCTGGTCGACACGATCGGCTACGGAAACCTACCCGCCACCACCATTCCCCTGATCTCGAGCATCGCTCTCGTGCTCGTGGTGATCTTCGGAATCGTGCTGCATCGCACCAAGTTCGGCCTCTACACCTTCGCCGTCGGATCCAAGGAGCAGTCTGCTCGCCGGGTCGGAATCAAGGTGGACATGCACCTGGTGAAGATCTACGCGCTCTCGGGCACACTCGCCGGCTTGGCGGGCATCCTGTCGCTGTCCCAGTACGGAACCACCGCCATCGCCGGACAGTCGCAGACCAACCTCAATGTCATTGCTGCAGTGGTCATCGGCGGAACCAGCCTCTTCGGCGGTATCGGCACCATGTTCGGTACCGTCGTCGGACTCTTCATCCCGGCCGTGTTGCAGAACGGATTCGTCATCGTCGGAGTCCAGCCGTTCTGGCAGCAGGTCGCTGTCGGCGCAGTACTGATCGCCGCCGTGTACTTCGACCAGCGGCGACGCGACGCTGCCAGCCGAGGCCAATCACCGAACTCCCTCAAGAAACTCTGGTCGCGAAGTCCGTAACGCGGACCGGCCCTGATCTCCCTCTGCTCCAACCACTTACAAGAAAGTCGACCATGATCACATCACGCACCGCCGTCGTTGCACTGAGTGTCGCTTCGGTCTCCGCCATGTTCTTGGCGGGTTGTTCGTCCGACTCGGGAAGCGGTGGAGGCAACGGCAAGATCGCCTTCATCCAAGGCGTGAGCGGCGACGAGTTCTACATCAGCATGCAATGCGGAATCGAGGCCGCAGCCAAGGATGCCGGCGTCACCGTCGACACCCAGGGACCGGTCAAGTTCGACCCGACCCTGCAGAAGCCCATCGTGGATTCGGTTGTGGCATCGCGTCCCTCGGCGATCCTGATCGCGCCCACCGACGTTGCTGCGATGCAGGCACCACTGGCTGCTGCGGCGAAGGCCGGCATTAAGGTCGTGCTCGTCGACACCACTCTCGAAGACCCTTCGATCGCAGTGTCGTCCATCTCGTCCGACAACAAGGGCGGCGGTGCCGAGGCGTTCAACGCGATCGAGAGGCTCAGCCCGGCCGGCGGCAAGGTGCTGGTCATCTCGACCGATCCCGGTGTCTCCACAGCCGACGCCCGCGTTGCCGGATTCGAGGAAGCAGTAGCGGCCAACTCGGCGTTCGACTATCTCGGAGTGCAGTACAGCCACAACGACCCGGCCGAAGCTGCCCGTCTGGTCTCGGCCGCGCTGGCGAAGGACCCCGACATCACCGGCATCTTCGCCGCGAACACCTTCGCAGCCGAGGGCACCGCGACCGGAGTTCGACAGGCGGGCAAGCAGGATCAAGTCAAGATCGTCGGATTCGACGCCGGACCGGCACAGGTCAAGCAGCTCCGTGAGGGAACCGTGCAGGCTCTGATCGCGCAGCAGCCCGACACCATCGGCACCGACGGCGTGGAGCAGGCCATGGCCGCGATCGACAACAAGCCGGTCACCGCCGATATCTCCACCGGCTTCCACGTCATCACCGCCGACAACATCGACGGTGACGGTGCGCAGTATGTCTACAAGTCTTCCTGCTGACCTGTAGGTCCCTTCGAACTGCGGTGGTGCTCCTGGTGGCCGAACATGCCCGGGAGTGCCACCGCTCACCACCTCCGCCCTGCCCGAACCGAGGAACCGTCATGACCGAGCTTTGCCGCGCGACGTTGAAACACATACCTGCGACTGTCGCGAAGCCGGACTACGATCTGGATGAACTGCATTGTGGTGTCGTGCATTTCGGAGTCGGCGCGTTCCATCGCGCACATCAGGCGGTGTACTTCGATCGTCTGCTCGCGGCCGGGCATCTCGATTGGGCTCTGTGCGGGGTGGGAGTGATGCCGGGGGACAAGAAGATCGGGACCGTACTCGACGCCCAGGATTTTCTGTACACCGCCGTGACGGTGGACCCGGACGGTACCCGTGACGCACGGGTGGTCGGCTCGGTTGCAGACTTCGTGTATGCCCCCGATGACCCCATCGGGGTGATCGATCTGCTGAGTTCACCCGCCACCATGATCGTGTCGCTGACCATCACGGAGGCCGGCTACGGCGTCAGCGATGTGACCGGAGCATTCGAGCCCACCGATCCCGCCGTGCTCCGAGATCTTCGGGACCTGTCGGTGCCGTCGAGCGTGTTCGGATTCCTGACCGTTGCCCTCGCTTCACGCCGGTACCACGGGATTCCACCGTTCACCGTGATGTCGTGCGACAACATCGTCCACAACGGGGCGGTGACCCGAACGGCACTGACCGCTTTCGCCCGCCATCACGACGCCGACCTGGCGGAGTGGATCGACGCCACGGTGGCGTTCCCGAGTTCCATGGTCGATCGCATCACCCCCGCCACGACGGCTGCCGTCATCGACGATGTGCGTAAAGACTTCGGAATCGACGATGGCTGGCCGGTGCGGTCGGAATCGTTCTCGCAGTGGGTGGTCGAAGACACTTTCTCTTTCGGGCGACCACCGTTCGACGAAGTCGGAGTTCAACTCGTCGCCGATGTCACGCCCTACGAACACATGAAGCTGCGCCTGCTCAACGGGTCTCATCAGGCAATGAGCTACCTCGGCATCCTCGCTGGATACACCCACGTGCACGAGGTGATGGCGAGCCCTGACCTGCGCGAGTTCGTCGCGTCGTACATGCGGGCCGAGGCTGCCCCCACTCTGTCTCCGGTCCCGGGCATCGACATCGATGACTACATCGATCAACTGCTGCAACGCTTTTCCAGCCTCGCCGTCCGAGATACACTCGAGCGCCAGATCGTCGACGCATCCGCGCGTATCCCGAAATTCGTGCTGCCGGTCATTCGCGATCGGCTCGCCGCGGATCGGTCCGTCGATCACAGTGCGCTGATCCTCGCCGCGTGGTGCGGTGTCCACGAGCGCGGGGACATTCCGATGATCGACACCAGTGCCGAACGCCTGCAGCGTTTGTCCTGGGAGGACCACGACAACCCCGGTGCGTTCTTGGCCAATCCTGGAGTGTTCGGCGATCTGTCGACCAGTCCGCGCCTCCGCGGTGCATACCAAAAGGCCAAACGCTCGCTGCAGGACGGCGGTGCTCGCGGTGCGGTGCGTCGAGTACTCGAGCAATCCGTCGGAGTCGGTCAGGCCTTGTAGTAGACCACCTGGTGGCTCGTTGCCAGCAACATTCCGCCCTCGGTCCACAGTTCGGCTGTCTGATCGAAGTAGCCCTGGTGGAAGCGGCGGGCTCGTGCCGTCCCCAGTACGTAGCCGTCGGAGTGCGTGTCGAGATCCTCGGGCGTCGCGAAGAAGTGGGTAGTCAGCGAGATGGTGCCTGCCGGCACGTACCGACCGAGGCGCTGAAAGATTCTGGGGTAGAACACATCGCTGAGCGACGTCAGCGCCGCGAAGTCCAACGGACGAGACGGAGTGTCACGGATCCAGAGGGTCTCGGTCGAGTCCGATGAGTCCTGGTCGCTGAGAGCGCCTGCGACGAAGCGCATCTCGTAGTTCTGAGCCCAGGCGATAGCGTCGGGAAAACTGCCCAGCTTCGTGTCTGCTGGGGAGGGAACTGCAGGAGCTGTCGCCTCGATGTTGTCCCAGGTTTCACGACGGGTACCGAACACCGCTGTCGCGGTCGTCGCGACGGCACCGTTCTGCGTCAGTTCGAGGTACCAGTGCTGATTGCTTCGGTTGGTACGCACGGCGCGCGCCGCAATCGCGAACTCACCTTCGGCCACCGGGCCTGCGAAGTTGACCGTCAGCGAGACCGGCGATCCGAGGCATTCGGGATTTAGTTCGATCGCCCGGATGAACGTTGCGGCAGTGATGCCGCCGAACGGGCCGACCATGTTGTTGTACGGCGCGGACGTGTGCCCGGTGAAGGTGCCGTCGCCGACGGTCTCGAGCGCGATTGCTGCGTCGAACGGGTGCATTGTTCTCCTGTAGGTCTCGATCGGCGTTCGTGCCGATTCAAACTATCCGGCGTACTCCGCTCGTACGCATGGTGGCTCCCCTCATGGAATGATTCGCTGGCGACGTAGATCGGAGAATATGTCGGCGAACATTCTTTCGGTGTCGACGAAACGGTGAAAGCCCATTCGACGCGCTTTGGAACCATCCGCTACGACGTCGTAGTCCCAGGAGAACACGAAGTCTCCGAACGCCCAGGATGACACGGCTGAATACGGGATCTTCTGCAGCCCGTACTCGGCGACGATCGAATCCCACAGCGGCTCTTTGTCTGCCATGACGTCGGCGAGGGACATCGGGAGCGGGGTTGCCGTATCGAGGTCGAACAGACTCGCGATTCTGGGCCACATGTCGTTCCAGCGGAAGAGGTCCCCGTTGGTGATGTTGAACGCCTGGTTCGCGCAGGTCGGGGTGGTGGCCGCCCACACCGTCGCCTCTGCGAGCAATGACGCGTCCGTCATCTCCAGCAGCGAGTCGAAGGCACCGGGTTTGCCCGGAAACCGCATCGGTACGCCCAGCTTTGTGCACATGGTGGCGTAGACCCCAATCACGGTGGCCAGATTCATCGGGTTCCCCAGCGCGACACCGCACACCACGGATGGTCGGATTGCCGACCACGTCCATTGCTTGCCTGCTTGCCGCGACTCGAGGAACTGTTGCTGATCGACGTTGAACTCGGGCGGCATGTGCGGCGGGTCGGATTCGCGGGCAGGGGTTTTGAAGGGACCCAGGTGTGCGCCGTACACCTTGTATCCCTGCATCAGACTCACGTGTTCGAGGTCCGGTGAACTGTCCTCGATCGCCGTGACCACGTTGACGAGCATCTCCAGGTTGGGGGCCACGAGCTCGGCCCACGTCGGTCGTTCCTGATACGCGGCGTAGAAGATGTGCGTGACGTCCGTCAGATGGGAAAGTCGGCGTCGAGTCTCCTCGCCATCGAGTAGGTCCACCGCAATGTGCCGGACGCGTTCGCTGTCGACCCCTCCTCGGCGCGACAGCCCGATGATGTCCCAAACTCCACTTCGTTGCAGGTTGGCGACGAGATTTCCGCCGATCACTCCGTTGGCCCCTACGACTACTGCTCGCTGCATGCGCTGCTCCCTATTTGAATATCGCGATATTGCGATGTCTGGACCAGTAGACCACACATCGGGATATTGCGATATTGGAGTACGCTTCGATGGTGGCTGACGAACTGGACCCCGCCGAGCTTGCCGCAGTGTTCGGTGCGCTCAGCAACCCCGCGCGATTGGCGATCATGCGGTGGCTCAAAGATCCCAGCGACTTCCCTCCCCAACTCGAGCCCGCCGAGGACGTCGGGGTGTGCCTCAAGCACATTCAATCGAGAGCGGGCGTCTCCCAATCCACTGCCTCGCAGTACATGGCCGTCCTGCAACGCGCGCAACTGGTGACGAGCACCAAAGTTGGTCCCTGGGTGCACTACAAGCGCAATGCCGACTATCTTGCGCGACTGGCCGAGACGATCAAGACCGATCTGTGAAGTCCGTTTGCCCTCGGTCTCGGCGTGACCTACGTGTGTGAGGCGATATCAAGTTGATTATTCCGGACAGTGCGAGGCTGCCGCCTGGATACAGGAGGAGCCCGGGAGAGAAGATGACGGGTTCCGACGCGTCCTTGATCATGTACACGACACCGACCACGGTCAGTGTGAGTCCGAAGACGGTGAAAAGAGCGATCGTTCGGCGGCTCTGCCGGGACAAACGCGCCGAGATCAAGGCTGCAAATCCGGCAAACACGCAGAGGAAGATCGACGTGACGAACAACGGACCCGACTTCACCAGAGTGGCAGCAACGAACATGAATCCGCCGATGAACAGCAGAACCAGTTCCGGAACAGGCTGTCGCTGAGGAGTATCGACAATCACAGTGGTAGTCCCCTCGCAAGACGCACCGCGTGAGTGAGCGATGCTTTGTTGAACACTAGACCGTGCGCAGCCGCAGCATCGGCAGCACGTTCTCGTAGCGCGGCAGGGTCGGTCGCGCGGGCAATGGCCGCGAGATCGATGCGTTGCAAGAGCTTCTTCGTCACGGGCCGTTTGCTGTCCCAGAATGCCAGAGCGGCAATGAGATCGTTGGCTTCGGGCCCGGTCAGTAACGCGTGGGCGACGGCGCATGCGGCTGGGTCCTCGAACGGCAGGAGATAGGTGGCGTCGTCGAACACCGCAGGTTTTCCGTCGTAGGGGCCGACCATCCTGAACTGCGGAGCCTTGTGAAATCCGGAGATCGCGATCTTGTACGGCGCAAACGTGTACGGGCCGACGCCGAAGATGCAGAACCGGGCGCGGTTTCGGTAGATCGAGGACTTGCGTCCATCGAGTGCTGGGCCGTTGTCGGTCAGGTACTTCCACAGCTTCGGCGCGCTGTCCGCCAACTGCGCGGTGTCGTCACCGGTGTGCGATTGCGGCACGATCATCCACCGCGACACCATGCTGAGCTTCTCGCGATAGACATCGGTACATTTGAACAGGGGAAACAGGAAGTCCTTCTCGATGTCCACCGAAGCTCCGAGTTTGGTTCGCGGGCCGTCGTTTTCGGCCAGTTCCATCACTGCCGTCGCGTCGTGCTTGATGCCTTGACGCCACGTCAGTGGACTGGTGCCGTCGAACTGTTTGCTGCGCTCGTAGGCATCGACGTTCGCGACGAGTAACCCGTCGACCACTCCGATTCTGTTGGTGGGATGGAGTGAATCGATGCTCGGGTACATCTGCGCGGTGTGGTCGGTTGTGTCGGTTCCCAGCTCGACCACGAACCAACATGCGTCCACTCCGGCGTCGAACCATTTCTTGGCGTCGATGGGCCGCAGACTCGAACCGGTGATCGGAAGGCTGTGTCGAGCGCAGTGCAACAGGATGTTTCGCGCTACCTGGGTTTTGCAGATCATCGCGATGGTCACCGGTCGATCTGCGAACTCGGTGAGCAACTTGATCCAAATGAACTCTGCGATATCGAAATTGGAGCTTCCGGTGATCGCATCTATTCCGCGTGCGTTCTGTGTGTTCGCGCGAGCCGGTCTGTTGCTCGAACCCAGAACTGAGAGCTGGGAGTTGGTCACCCACGGTGGATTGCCGACGACGAGAGTCGGGCCTGGCGCCGACGTCCACGCGATGTCGCGTGCCAGGTCGAAATCGAAGATCGACGCGGTGATCACCCTGCCGAATATCGCTGCTGCTGCGGCATACTCGGGCTGCACCTCGATACCGACACGTTCTGCTTCAGGGTGCTGCTCGCTGAAAACCGAGAGGAAGTTCCCGACGCCGCAGGTGGGTTCGAGGACGCGGGTCCACTCACGTCGAGGCAAAGTGTCCACCAACGCGCGCGCCAACTCGATCGGAGTCTGAAAATCCCCGAACTCGTTGTTGGGCATCGGTGCCTCCGGCAGTGGTGCGGACAAGTGCCCTCCGTGGCCCAGGAGCATAGCCTGCAGAGCGACCCGGAGGCTCAGCGCCACACCACGGTTTCAGGCACTAAAGTGAACCGGGATGAGGTACTCGCGCGCTGCACTGCTGCTGTCCACTCTCGTGTTCGTCGGTGTTCTGATCTGGGTCGCCGTGACTGCTGGTGACGTTCTACCTGCGCACTTCACAGCCTCCGGACAGGTCGACCGCGTGGAGACCAAGTCCTCGTTCCTGCTCACCACGGGTGGCATCGGGCTTGTACTGATCGGGTTTTTCGCGAGTGTCGGCTGGTGGCTCCCGAGACTTCCGGCCCAGCTGGTGAATTTGCCGAGTCGTCGAATGCATGACTACTGGACTGCGTCTGAGAATAGGCCCGCGCTCAATCGCAAGATGGCCGAAGATCTCGACTGGATGGGTGCGGCAACCGCCCTGCTGCTCGCATGGATCGTCGGGGTGTCCGGTAGGACGGTGGGCCACTCGGTCAGCGCCTGGGTCCTGGCGGTACCGACAGCGCTCTATTTGCTGGCCATTCTGGGCTACACGGTGTTCATCATCAAAGGTGGCCGATACCGCGTTCCGAAGGACTGACTCAGGGGAGTGGTCGCGCCGCGTATCCCGCAGTGTTCACACCATTCGTGTGGAAATTGAGGGAGGGACGGCCCGCTTCATACCAAACCTTAGAGCGGTAAGGTTTAGTAAATCCATCGATGTCGGACGATCAGGATGCGGGAAGTTGGCCCGCGGTCGAATTCGAAAGTCGACCGTGGCAGGTGTCCGATGCCTACATCTCGCGTGCTCAGCGTCGGATGCATCAGGGGGACTTCTCTGCCGCCGTGCCGGCGCGTATCGCGGATGCGAAACTGACGTTGCCTGCGCAGTTGCTCGCGGAATCGGAAGATGCTCTCCGCGAAATTGTTCGTTCGACCAGTACGCCTCACTACAACTCGGCTCATCGGTCGGGCTCGCGTCGATGAGTTCGATTCTGTTGCGAACGGAGAGTGCGGCGTCATCGCGCATCGAAAGCTTGACGGCCGGTGCGCGGGCGCTCGCTCTCGCTGAATTGGTTTCGCCCACAACGAGAAATGCCTCGATCGTGTCGGGCAACGTCCGCGCAATGGAAGCCGCCCTCGAGGTGGGTTCTTCGATCGACGCATCGAGTGTCCTGGCCATGCATCATGCGCTGATGGAGCCCAACGGCGACCCGCAGCCGGGCAGGTGGCGTACCGAGCAGGTATGGATCGGGGGATCCGACATCGGCCCGCACCGCGCGGCTTTCGTACCGCCGCATCACGATCGGTTGCCGGACGCGCTCGACGATCTTTTCGAGTTCGCTGCTCGCTCGGACCTCCCTGTCATCCCTCACGTAGCTATCACCCATGCGCAGTTCGAGACGCTGCACCCGTTCAAGGACGGAAACGGTCGCGTCGGCCGAGCGATGATCCACGGAATGCTCCGTAGGGCCGAGGTGACCGAGCGAGTGACGGTTCCGCTGTCTACCGGATTGCTGACCGACACAGCCGGCTATTTCGAGAGCCTCGACGCCTATCGGAGGGGAGATGTGGACGCAATCGTTCGTAGTCTCACCGCGGCGACCTTTCATGCTGTGACCGGTGGGCGACGGTTGGTCGACGACCTAGCCGCCGCCAGGGCCGACTACGCCGAGCGCGTCGTCGCACGCAGCGACTCGGTCGTGTGGCCACTCCTCGACGCGCTGGTGGCGCAACCGGTGGTCAATAACGCATACGTACGCGGCACATTCGGAGTCAGCGAGATCGCGGCTCAGCGAGCGATCGACAAGCTGACCGAGGCGAGTGTTCTGCACCAGACGTCGAAGGGGAGACGAAACCGGATCTGGCAGGCAGACGACATTCTCGCTGCGCTCGACCACTTCGCCGACGGAATACGACGGGTGCGGTGAGTCGACGCGCAAGAGTCAGTGGGCTTCGACTCGCCTGGACCGCAACTTCTTGACCACGAACCAGCTGATCAATGCCACGACTATGCCGATGACGACGTACTGGAACACCGACGCGTAGTTCTCCACGTAATGCCAGTTCTCGCCGAGGAAGTAGCCGGCGAGGACGAAAATCGAGTTCCAGATCAAGCTGCCGAGGGTGGTGTAGATCAAGAATTGCAGAATGGGCATGCGGGACACACCCGCTGGGATCGAGATGCCCGAGCGGACCACCGGGATCATGCGGCCGAAGAAGACCGCCGACCGGCCGTGGCGAGTGAACCAGTCGTCGGCCTTGGTCAGATCCTCGGTACCGACGAACGGGATCTTTCCCACGATCGCGTACATCCGATCGCGCCCGAGCTTCAGACCGAGCCAGTACAGAACAAAAGCGCCGATGACCGAGCCGGCCGTCGTCCAGAACAGTGCGCTCAGCAGACTCATGCCGCCTTGGGATGCCGTGAACCCGGCGAGCGGCAGAATGATTTCGCTGGGTAGCGGCGGGAAGAAGTTCTCCGCTGCGACGGCGATCCCGGCACCGGGACCGCCGATGGCCTCCATCAAATTCACTGCCCAACCGGCGATCCCTCCGAGGTCGGTGTCGGCCGCGGCGAGGTAGGAGGGGGCACTCATGACGACCACTGTACGAAACCGGTCGCCCGGAAATCTCCTCACCAGGCATTATGTGCGCGAAATGAGACATATGGAACACTCGAACGTGTGAACCGAGTCTCCCGGATAGTGCCTGGTGTAGCCGTCACCACACTGTTGCTGAGTGCCTGCGGGTCCTCGGATTCGGCCGATCCAGCACCGAGCAGCCCGAGCAGTTCCACCGCTTCGGCGTCGACGTCGCAGAGTCCGAGCAACGCAACCGTCTACAACCTGCCGGGTAGCGGCGTGTTTCCCGAAGGCATCACGGTCGCCGACGACACGTTCTACGTGACGTCGACGTCCGACGGCTCGGTGTTCCGTGGAACCGTCGGATCCCCGAATGTCGAAGTGTTTCTCCCCGGCGGCGCAGACGGACGTACCGGTGCCGCGGGCATCGACACTGCGGACGACGACGATTTGATCGACCGTGCCCAGTACCTGGTGATCGCCGGCGGGGCCACCGGCAAGGTGTGGGTGTACGACAGGAACTCCGGTGGCTTGGCTGCCACCTTCACCAACGGCCTCGGTGCCGATGCAACGTTTCTCAACGACGTGGCGATCGCTGACAACGGGGATGCCTACGTCACCGATTCGCGCAGCCCGGTGCTTTACCGGATTCCGTTCGGGCAGATGACGGACGGCGTGCAAGACGGTCCGCTGGAGCCATTCGTGAACTTCGACGGCACCCCGTTCGTGTACGGGGAGGGCTTCAACGCCAACGGCATTGTCGAGAACGACAACGAGTCGGCGCTGATCGTCGTGCAATCCAGCACCGGGAACCTGTACCGCATCGACAAGGCGACCAAGGAAGTCGTTCAGGTCGACATGGGTGGCGCAACGCTGACCAACGGGGACGGGCTCGAAACCGACGACGACACACTGTATGTCGTGCGCAATCGCGACGGCCTCATCGCTGAAGTCGATCTCAACGACGATGGCCGTAGCGGCTCGGTGACCGGAGAGATCACCGACGCATCGTTCGCGTACCCGACAACCGTTGCAGCAGTTGATGATCGACTGCTGGTGGTGAACAGTCAATTCGACAAGCGCGGAGGAGCGCCCGTCGAACCCTTCACCGTCAGCTCCGTTCCCGAGTAGAGCGGCTTCGCCGCACGTGCACGAAAATTCGTAGCAGAGGTCGAAGTTCCGTGCACCACGACCACTTCGCGTACCGCGATCAACCGGCGAGGATGGCGTCTATCTGACCCATTGCCGATGCCATGCCCTCGTCCATACCCATCTCGACGAGTTCTTCGAGCTGCTTCAGGCTGTCGAACTGCGAGCGGATGGTCATACGCGTTGTGCCGCCGATGTCTTCGAGTGTCGCGGTGGCGTGGGTGATCGGCATGGTCGACGACGGATTACCGGAATCGTCTGCGAAACCGTCGTCGAAGGACAGTGTGTTCGGTGCGACGATGTCGGTGAAAAGCCACCAGCCGGCCGCCTTCTCACCGTCCGGTCCGCACATGTAGTATGACGCCTTCCCACCCGGAACGAAATCGTGGGAGACGAATGTCGCAGGCCATGTCGGCGGACCCCACCAACGCTCGAGCTGGCGTGGGTCCTCCCAAATCTGCCACACGCGTTCGATGTTCGCGTCGAACTCCGCGACCATGGTCATGGTCAAGTTCTCTGCATCCTTGTGTGAGCTGATGAATGGCATGATTCAGCCTTTCTCGTCCTCGGACAGAAGGTTGTCGATCCGGTCGACGCGGTGTCGCCAGATCTCCTCGTATGTGTCGAGCAGTGCGCGAGCTCTTGCGATGGTGTCCAGTCGAACTCGCACGATCTGCTCCCGCCCACGCTTCTGTTTGGTGATCACCGCAGCGCGTTCGAGAACTGCGACGTGCTTCTGCACAGCGGCGAAACTCATGGCGTAGTGAGCCGCCAGTTCCGATACCGACTGTTCACCGACAGTGACCTTCGCGACGATGTCGCGTCGCGTGGTGTCGGCGAACGCCTGAAACAGGCGATCGACATCGGAGTCAGTCATCTCATCTACAACCATTTGGTTGTAGGTTATGCCCGGTTGCGATCTTGGTCAAGGGGGCAGGCCGAACTTTCGGGCAACATGGAAAGCAGACGGCGATCGACGTCGTCCGAGAGGGGAGTCCACGTGTCGATTCGACCGGCCATGATCGGCGCACCATCTATCATTCTGGGTGCCCTCGTCGTGCTGGTTCTCGATATCCACACTGCGTGGCAGGCGCCGTCCCATCTGCGCCGAACGATCAGTGAATACGGACTGGGCGCGCAGCAGTGGGTGTTCTCGATCGGCGTCGTTCTGCTCGCGTTCGGATCGGCGCTCACCCTCGCGGCTGCACTCAGGTATCGGCTGACGCGACCGGCATCGGCCGCCTCGATTTTTCTCACACTGTGGACCGTGGGACTGGTTGCCGTTGTTGCTGTGCCGAAGCAAGATTGGTCGAACAATGCCTCGCTGAGCCTCGGCGGGACGATCCATCGACTCGGAGCGGCCGTTGCGTTCGTCAGCATCCCGGTCGCGGTGTTCGCGTTTTCGCGGCCCTGGCTTCATGACATTGTGTGGGCAGTACGAGCTCGTGTGACCACGGGATTGAGCGTGCTGTCGGTCGTGACTCTGACGCCCATCGTGTACGCGCTCGCCGTGGGAGTGACCGGCTCGCGTCCTTGGTATCGCGTCGTCACGCTCGGCTATGTAGAGCGGGTGCTTGTCGTCGCCGAGGTGATTGCGTTGATATCGCTGTCGCTGTGGGTGTTGGCTGCGGAACGGAGGAGCCTCGCCTCCCGGGAGGAACAGCAGTTAGAAGTTTCGCAACCTGCCTAGGGAACCGATCTGGCATACGTAGCGTCCAACCCTTCAGTGACAGTTTCTCGAGAGGTTGGTCGAATGCGGCTGGTGGGTGGGCGTCGACTTGCGACGGCCTGTGGTGTGGCGGTGTTGTTGGCAGGTTGTGCATCGTCGACGTCGGGGAATCCAGTCTCCAATGGAGACACTTCTGTGGAATCGACGACGGTGGTGCCGGACCAGGAGGAACCGTTCGATCCATGCACCATTCCGAAATCTGCAGTGACGGCAAGTGGGTTGGACGTGAGTACAGAGCGACCGGATTTCGCGGGAATCACGACTTATCCCGGTTGGAAGAACTGTGCGTGGGACGGCCCGACCGATACCCCGTGGTACTTCCTTATTGTCCAGTCATCGCTCAGTTCGCTGGATCAGTTTTTACAAAGTCCGCGGAACATAAATCAGGTTCCAGTCCAAGTGGGTCCACGCGCGGCCGTCAGGTACAACCTCTCGGAGGACGGCGAACCACCGGAAGGCTGCAGTATTGCGCTGGACGCAAGCGGCAACCTCATCATTTTTATCCTCCACAAAATCGGCTCGAAGGATTTGCAGGGTGACCCCTGCTCCGAAGTCGGCAAGCATGCAGAGGACTTTCAGTCCTACTTGCCGGGATGAGAGGCACGCTCCAGTGACTGATAAGACCCTAGGGTTGGCTGACAACCTTGCATACTGGCGATCCTTGCGGGATCAGGCGAGTATGGGCGAACTCCACGTTGAAGAAAATGTGGCGGCGGCATGCGATAAAGCTTGTTCGGACTATCTCGCGGAACTGGACAAGATGTTCGAGATGACGGTCGGGCTGTCGTCTCCCGAAGCGTTCGGCAACATGCCTTCAGCCCAGATGCTCGGAGCAAAGTTTCATCGCCTCGCTATTGGCGAACAAGGCTCCGCCCGCTTTGCGATCAAACAGCAGATCGAGATCATCAAGACGATGCGCGAGTTCTTTCAGCATTATTTCGCCAGTGTCGAGGCCACGGACACGGAGACTGCAGCGACTGTCGAAGCACTGACACCACCGGGATAGACGACGAATCCCGGCGACCCAGTTGCTCGGTCGTCGGGACTCGCAGATCGATCTGTGTTGCTAGCGTGCCAATTCCACCTCGTCCTCGTCGACGAACGGATCACCGTTCCGAGCAGCGTTGTATCGCTCGAGATCGAGGATTCCCTCGCGCTTGGCGACGATGGTCGGGACCAAAGCCTGACCGGTCACGTTGACTGCAGTGCGGCCCATATCGACGATCGGCTCCACCGCGAGCAGTAGGCCGACACCGGCGAGCGGCAACCCGAGGGTCGACAGGGTGAGCGTGAGCATCACCGTCGCCCCTGTCGTTCCTGCCGTTGCGGCAGAACCGATCACGGACACCACGACGATCAGCAGGTAGTCGGTGATGGTGAGATCGATGCCGTAGAACTGAGCGACGAAGAGTGCTGCGATCGCGGGATAGATTGCAGCGCAACCATCCATCTTGGTCGTCGCCCCGAGCGGTACTGCGAACGACGCGTACTCGCGCGGCACTCCGAGGTTGCGCTCTGTGACGCGCTCGGTGAGTGGCAGGGTTCCGATCGACGAACGCGACACGAAGCCCAACTGCGTGGCAGGCCACACCCCCGAATAGAAGTTGCGCACCGAAAGGCCATGGGCGCGAACGATCAACGGATACACCACGAAGAACACCACGGCAAGACCGACGTAGATGGATACGGTGAAGACACCGAGCGAACCGATTGCATCCCAGCCGTAGGTCGCCACCGCGTTACCGATGAGTGCGGCTGTACCGATCGGCGCAAGGCGAATGATCCACCACAGCACCTTCTGCACGATGGCCAACAGCGACGCGTTGAACTCGAGGAACGGCTCGGCTTTCTTGCCGACTTTGAGTGCCGCAATACCGATGGCAGCGGCAATGACCAGCAGCTGCAGAATGTTGAAGCTCAGCGAGGTGGTCGCGGCACCGCTCTCGGCAACAGTGGTTTTCGCGCCGAGTGCGAAGAAGTTGCTCGGTACCAGTCCGGTGAGGAACGACCACCACGACCCAACACTGGAAGGATCCTTTGCGGAATCCATCCCAGCACTGGTGCGCGATCCGGGCTGGGCGACCAACCCGATCACGATGCCGATGATGACGGCGATGAAAGCCGTGATGGCGAACCACCACAGCGTCTGAATAGCCAGGCGGGCTGCATTTGCAACTTCGCGCAGGTTGGCTATGGAGCTGACGATCGCCGTGAACACCAGCGGGATCACCGCTACGGTGAGCAGCTTGACGTAGCTCGAACCGATGGTCGAGAGGGTTCCGACCAACCAGTTCGGGTCGCCGCCTTCGGCGTCGGGCATCGAGCGGGCGATGAGTCCGAGGACGACACCGAGGACGAGTCCGGCAACGATCTGTGGACCGAATGCGGTTGCCCAGGTGGGGACACGGCGCGTTCGGATAGCGCTGGGCGCAGACATGAAAATGCCTTTCGAAAAGGAGAGGTGTCGTCAGGGATGGACGACAGAAGTGCTCGTCGGCCGATGGGCCGAGCGGAGGGGTTGCGGTCTAGAGAACCGTCAACAGGTAGCGCTGGCTTGCAGACGCAAGTCGACATAGCGTCGAGAGGTCAGCAGCGGATTCACTGGTCGAACGGTACTCCGCCGTCGAATTGCGCGGCGAGGCAGGGGCGGGCTCTGAGGGTTCACTGTGGAATCGATGTGGGTCCGCTGCGGCGACGCCTGCACGCCACAATGGTCGGCTAGTTTGAGGTTTCTTTCCGCTGACGAAACGAGATCATGAGTACCGAATCGAAGCCCCGAGGACTGATCGGACGGCTTGTTCGTGCCCTGTGCGCGGTGGTGGCCGCCTTGGTCGCCGTCGTTCTGGCATCAGCCGGTTGGGTCGCCTATTCGACGGCGGGGAAGGTGTACGACATCGACGATGCACCGGACGCGCCGGTGGCCATCGTCCTCGGTGCTCAGGTGCGCGACGGCAAACCGATGCGGTTTCTGGCCGGACGTCTCGACGCCGCCATTACGCTGATGGCGGCCGGGAAGATCAAGGCAATTCTGGTGTCCGGTGACGCAGATGGCAACTCCGGCAACGAGATTCAAGCGATGACCGGCTACCTGATAGAACACGGAATAGATCCTGCCGTGATCATCGGAGACGATCACGGCATCGATACCTACGACACCTGCGCCCGAGCCAAGGAGACGTTCGGCGTAGAACGCGGACTGATCATCAGCCAACGCCTGCACGTATCGAGAGCCGTGGCGTTGTGCGAGGACATGGGCCTCGACGTCGACGGAGTCACGGCCGAGTGCATCGACTGCAATACCCTTGCGGTGGTCCGTAACTACGCGCGAGAGTTGTTGGCGCGCCCCAAAGCGGTACTGGATCTGTGGTCCGGACGCGACCCCGTGGTGGTGTCCCCGCCCGTCGATACGCTCGCGAGCATCACCGAACGATGAGTGTGCCCGACGGCGATATCACCGTCCCGACCGTGGTGCGAGAGTTGGCGGGACCCGACGGTATCGAGCCCGTGTGGTCGAATGAACTGGGCGGGTTGACATTTCGCCTCGGCACCGCGCGCTACGTCAAGTGGATGCCGGCCGAAACCTCGGCCGATCCGGAAGACGAGCGGCGGCGTCTGGACTGGGTGATTCAATACAGCCCAGTGCCGAAAGTAATCGACACCGGTTCGGACGCTACTGGTTCCTGGATGGTGACAGAAGCTCTGCCTTGGGAGAACGCCGTATCCGATCGGTGGATGGGAGACCCGGCCAGCGCGGTCAGAGCGGCGGCGACTGGCCTTCGGGCGTTTCATGACACCGTCCCCGTCGAACAGTGCCCGTTCGATTGGTCGGTGGTCACTCGTATCGGCGATCGCGCCTTGCCGATCGATTCTCCTCCGATCGACAGGCTGGTCGTGTGCCATGGCGACGCCTGCATGCCGAACACGTTGATCGACGACAACGGAGCCTGGGCTGCGCACGTCGACATGGGCACGATGGGGGTCGCCGACCGTTGGGCGGACTTGGCACCCGCCATCTGGAGCATCGAGTACAACTACGGCCGCAGTTACTGCGACGAGTTCTTGACCGCATACGGCGTCGAACTCGATCGCGAACGGCTCGACTACTACCTGTGGCTGTGGGAGTCGACCTGAGCAGCGAATCGGATGGAGCTCGAAGCGCGGTTAGAGTGAGCTAGCCCGGTTCGACCACAGCGAGCCCCATTGCGCAGGAGAAGTGAACGCTTGAGCTGGATTCGCTTGAACGACGTTGCCAAGGGATACGACCAGAAGGTGATGTTGCGTGAGGTGTTCTTCCGCCTCGCCGACGGCGATCGCATCGGTCTGATCGGCCGCAACGGAACGGGCAAGACCACCCTGCTGCAGCTTCTTCTCGGACGGGAGACGCCCGATTCGGGAACCGTCGACGTCACCGAAGGCGCACGAATCGGCTACTTCTCCCAGTTCTCGGAACTCGACGGCGATCGCAGCATTCAAGCGGAACTCGAATCTCTCTTCGGCGCAGTCCACGCAATCGAGACCGAATTGGCCGAGGTCGAGGCGGCACTCGGCGGCGATCTCGACGAGAAACAGATGTACAAGCTGGTCGACCGCCAAGCCGAACTGCTCGACGCCATGGAGAACAGCGGCGGCTGGACCTATCACCAACAGATCGACACGGTGCTCTCCATGCTCGGCTTCAACGCTGAGCGGCGCGAACTGCCCGTCGATCGACTGTCCGGTGGCTGGCGCAACCGCGCGGCACTGGCCAAGATTCTCATCGAAGCGCCCGATGTTCTGCTCCTCGACGAGCCGACCAACTTCCTCGACGTTGCCGGTATCGCCTGGCTCGAACGCTGGTTGCGCGACTTCCGGGGTGCGCTACTCGTCGTCTCACATGACCGCGCGTTCCTCGAGCAGGTGGTCACCAGCATCGTCGAGATCGAGAACCATCATCTGCAGACATACGACGGCAGCTACTCCGAATACGTTCAGCAGAAACAGTTTCGGCTGAAGAACCTCGAGCGCGAATTCAGCAACGAACAACAGCTCCTGGCTTACGAGCAGGAGGCGATCAGCGATCGCAAGGAAGCCGTGAAGAACCCCAGCGGAGTGCTCAAGCGGCGACTGGCGAATATCAAGAAGAGCAAGAGCCCGCGTCCGGTCGACACGGTGGTCACCGCAATCTACGGCGGACTGCACGTGCACGACAACCTCGCGGAGATCTCCGGGATCTCCAAAAGCTATGGCGAGCAACGACTCTTCGAGAACATCTCGTTCACCGTGCACCGCGGTGATCGCATCGCCATCACCGGACCGAACGGATGCGGCAAGACGACCCTCGTCGACATCCTCGTCGGTGCCGAGCAGCCGGACAGCGGCAAGATCAAATGGAAGACCAAAGCGCCGTCGTTCATCTACTACAACCAGGTGCTGGCCGATCTCGATCTCGACGACACCGTCTCGCATTCTGTCAACGCGATGCCAGGCAGCCTCGCTTTGACGGCGACGAAGAAGGAGGTCCATCGCTTCCTGACGCTGCTGCAATTCTCCGAGCTGGATCTCAAATCGAAGATCGGTGTGCTGTCCGGTGGCCAGAAGGCACGAGTTGCCTTGGCGCAGTGCCTGTTGTTCGGCGCAGGGGTGATCGTGCTCGACGAGCCCACCAACCATCTCGATCTGCAGAGCACTCAGGTTCTCGAGCGTGCCCTGATGGCGTTCCCGGGCGCGGTGATCCTGGTGAGCCACGACAGATTCTTCGTCGAGAAGGTGGCATTTCGTCAGCTGTCGTTCGACGGCACGGGCGGCGTCACCGAAATTGCCGGTGTGCAGATGGCGTGACCAGAGTGGGCTACCCGTTGATCTTCGACGAGGACGTGCCCCACTCGGCGTCGCGCAACTCCTTCTTCTTGATTTTGCCGGTGGATGTCTTCGGCAACTCGACGATGAATTCGACGGAACGCGGAGCCTTGTAGGAAGCGATGGCAGATTTCACGTGCGCGACGAGGTCTGCCTCCGACGCCTGCGCGCCCGGTGCCAGGACCACGAATGCCTTGGGTCGCTCGCCCCACTTGTCGTCCGGCACACCGATCACCGCGACATCGGCGACGGCAGGGTGGCTGGCGAGGGCCTGCTCCACCTCGATCGTCGAGATGTTCTCACCGCCGGAGATGACGACGTCCTTGGCGCGATCGAGTAGCTGAACGTAGCCGTCGGGATGCATCACGCCGAGATCTCCCGAATGGAACCACCCGCCCGCGAACGCTTTCGTGGTGCCGGCGGTGTCGTTGTAGTACCCCTTCATGACGTTGTTGCCGCGCATGACGATCTCGCCCATTTCCACTCCGTCGGGTTCGACGTCGATCAATGCTCCACCGGGTCCGGCGGTTTCGCGCACCACGCGCAGTCGATCGGCGGTGAGCATGCCGACTCCTTGCCGAGCCAACCGTCGATCCTGTTCGTCGGCGTCCAGGTCGAGCCATTCCTGTTTCGGCTCACATACCGAATAGGGGCCGTAGGTTTCGGTGAGGCCGTAGACGTGGACGAGAGTTGCCCCCAAGGCCCGAATCTTGCCGATGATCGTCGGGCTCGGGGGAGCTCCGGCCGTGACGATGGTCAGCGGTCGATCCAGTGAATGTGCCTGCGCCGCAGTGGCAAGAGTCGTCAGTACCGTCGGGGCACCGGCGAGGTGGTCGACTCCATCGTCGATGGCCGACCAGATCGCGTCGCCGCGGACCCCGCGCAGGCAGACGTGCGTGCCCGACGCGGCCGTGATCGCCCACGTGGTGCACCATCCGTTGCAGTGGAACATCGGCAGCGTCCACAGGTAGCGAGTGGTGATGTCGAAGCCCTGGTGATGCAGTTCTCCCAGCGAGTTGAGGTAGGCACCGCGGTGGGTGTACATCACGCCCTTGGGCCGACCGGTGGTGCCCGAGGTGTAGTTGATCGTGATGGTCGAGGTCTCGTCATCGACCTCCCACTCCATCGCAACATCTGTGCCGCATTCGAGGAAGGCGTCGTACCGAGTGGTGTGCGGCAACGCTGCATACGTGCCGTCGGCGGCGGGTGTCTCGACGATCTCGCGGACCGAATCAAAGATCGGCTCCGTGCCGAGCCCGGCCAGCAGCTCCGAATCACCCACCAGTAGAACCGAACCGGAGTGATCGCAAATGTAGCGAACTTCGTCCGACGAGAGTCTGGTGTTGATCGCGACCAGAACCGCACCGGCCAGTGGCACCGCATAGTGCGCGAACAACAGCTCCGCCGAGTTGGACGCAATGTAGGCCACGCGATCTCCGTGGCCGACACCCGACGCGCGCAGTGCGTGCGCGAGCCGGGTGACAGCGGCGGCGAACTGCTCGTACGTGAACGTCCTCGGCCCATCCACCACGGCAGTCTTGTCCGGGTGGACCTCCGCGGCGCGTTCGAGGAAGCGAAGGGGAGTCAGCGGAGTATCGAGACCGGTCATGACAGTCAATGTAACCCGCGCTAGGAGGCCAAGTCGGTTGTATCGATGCGCTCGCGCCCACCGGTGATGTCCGCGCGTTCGGCGGCGGCGCGGCCGGCATACGACCCCGCCGCATTGTCGCTGTTGAACCTGATGGTTCTCGTCGACGGATGCCGGGCAGCGACTGCCCGGTCCACGGCTTCGGACCGTTTCGCCATGATGGGCACCAGCGCAGAGCCGTGTTGCCGAGTTGCTGCCGCAGTTGCGCGCTCGCGTGCCTCGGTCAGTCGTTCGCCGATTCGGTGGGCGTACGCGATCAAGAATGCGTTGCGGAAACTGCGGGTCCTCGCCGTCGGCGAATCGGCAACCTCGTCGAGTGCGCGCGCTGATTGGACGAGTAGCGAGGTGTAGAGGAGTTCGCACAGATCGAGATCGACGGGCAGTCCGATGACACTGGCGAGTAGGTACCGCTTCTTCCACAATGTCCTGGCACCGTTGGCATTGCACACGCAGTGCAGCAGAAGCAATTTGGCCTTCGAGTAGGGATTGCTCACCATGATGCGACGAGTGATGACATCGTCGGTCAAGTCGCGGGATCTGCTCGCGTCGAGAAGCGCGCTGTCGATGGCGTACCGCGTCATCAGATCCTGGGCCTTGGCCGAGAATGCCTCGGCCTCGGCCGGGAACTGCGTCGACTCCGCCTTGGCCAGGAGTCCCCTTATCCTGGCGAGCATCTTCGAGTCCGAGACCCGCCCGGTACCGGCCGCTGCTGACTGCACGGTCCATCGACTAGGAGGAGGCAGGAGCTTCTCGATGGGCAAAAGCCATGTCGAACAACCGAGTACGAGCAACAGTGTGTACCAGGATTGCGCGGACGATCGGCGGTTGGTGGCACGCCATCGCTGAATGCGCTCGGCTGTTGTGCCGCCTGCGGACTCGGCTCGCAGCTCGGACAGTTGGTCACGCCAAGCATCCGGAGCGAGGCTGTCGGCGGAGCTAACGCGCTGCGTGTGAGCCCAGGGCTTCCGCCATCACCACTGCGCCGTCGACTCCGGCGAACTGACGCGTGACGTGCACCAGTTCGGCCGGCTGCCAACCGTTCTCGAAAGCCGTGTCGAGAGCACTGTCGAGTATTCCAGTCGCTCGATTGTGCACCGAAACTGCTCTGTTGGTATCTTCCGCAGCGGCCAGGCGTTCCGCGATCAGCCGAGTCATGTCCTTGGTCGACGATCCCAACTGCGCGAAACCTATTCCGCTGTCGAGCAGTTCGTTCGGATCGGAACCCTCGCGCACATTCGTAGCGTGTGCGTATTTGAAAAAACCGTCCAGATCGATACGACTCATCGTCGTCCCCTCCACGTCCCCCGGTGTGACCCCCGAATTTTTCGGTGACTCGCAGAGTAGGGGAGGGGTCCGACAAGTTATTCGAACATGTCAGCGAGGAGAGAGCATCTGCAGCAGTTCCTCGACCGACGGCAGGCCGGGAATGGAGGGGAGGTTCGGAACGGGGTCAGCGGTGGGCGGTGCCGTCAAATCGATGCCGCCGAGACCCGCCATGACGTCGTCGGTCTGAGAGCTGCGCGATCCGTAGGTGTTCGACGCGACGACGAACTCGTCACCGATCGAGGCGGACGCGACGACGCTGGAGCCGTCGTCGGCCCATCCCCACTTGCTCCCCGTCACATCGGCCAGCTGTTGCGTACCCCAGTCCTGCACCGTGCCGTCGGCCGCCACCGGTGCCGCCGAGTTCATCCAGGCGAGAACCGGACTCGCGGGATCGGTTCGCTTCTTTGCGGCCAGGAACCGCACGGTGTCTGCGGTGCTGGTGTAGGAGTCGCCCCAGAACGAACCCCTCGACGTCGAAGTCAGTCCGAATTCACCGGCCGTCGAGGAGATGGCGCGAGGATATTTCGCGTCGAGCACGGAGGCCGCTCCGTCGTCACTGACCTGAATCATGCGGGCGGCGAGATCGCGGTCTCGCGCAGAACCATCGCCGAAGCGTACGACGTAATCGGCCATGTAGAGCTTGACCGTCGACAGTCCTGGGCGAGCGGAATTGTCCTCCGCGCTGCCGACATAGGTTCCCGTCGGCACGTGTTCGTAGGACAACGCGGTTCGGGACGGAACATCGGCGAGGTCGCTCGGTGTGGGCAAGGCATTGGCGGGTGCCGCGCATATCAGCGCCACCGCAATACCGACCATGGGGACAGAAGTCTTCGCGATGCGTCGCAGGGCCGACATCTCGGTCTCCTCGAAGTGTTGGCCCGCCGCTGCTCGGTGGCCGATGCCAACTTGTACCCCGATGGTCGACGCTTCAACCTCACGCCGCCTTCTTCCGCCTCGAGACCCTCGCCACACCTGAATGAATGCGGCTTTGTTGCAGTTGGAGTGACTGGCGGGCGCATTGATCCGCAGCGGGGGAAGGGGGGGTAAAGCGGGCGAGCTGTCAGGAACGGCGGAGCGTCAGCAACTTCTCTTTCGACCGGCGCAGTGGATTACGGCTCGTGCCCGCAGACCAGGTACTCGGCAACTCGATCGGATCCGTCAGGCGGCCGGCGTTGAAATCGTCGACCAGATGGCCGACGGTTTCCTGGGCGCAGGATTTGTTGGTGCCGATGAAGCCGGAAGGTCCTCGTTTGATCCACCCGGTGACGTAGCTGCCGACCGATGTTGGGCCGCCCACTTCTCGGAGTACGCGGCCACCGGCATTGGGGATGATGCCTGCGCGGTCGTCGAACGGCACCCCGGGCAGTGCCACACCGCGGTAACCGATCGAGGTGAGAACCAGCCCCGCGTCGATAATGTCCACGTCACCGGTCGGAACGCTGCGAATCATGTCGTCGCTGTCTGCGGTGAGGCCCATTCGGTCGAACTCGACACCAGTCACGCGATCGGTGCCCAGGATCCTGGTGGGGGAGAGCAGGTAGCGCAATGTGATTCGCTTGCGACCGTCGCTGTGTTCGGGGGATTCGTCGACGTGGCGAAGCAGTTGAAGCTTCTGCGCCACGGCATGGGAAAGATCGTTGGTCCCCGCGAGCCGGACCGTCACCGGATCGAGCGTGAGTTCGCTGCGGTCGATAGCCAGGTCTATATCAGGGACTGTCAGCAACCCGGCGAACTCGGGCACGGTGAATGCGGACTGCGCAACGCCGCGGCGACCGACAACGACCACTTCACGAACGGCGCTGCGGCGCAGTGCTTCCAACGCGTACGGCGCGATGTCGGTCTGGGCGAGCGCATCCGGATCCATCGTCAGGATGCGGGCGACGTCGAGTGCTACGTTGCCGTTACCGATGACGACGACACGCTCGGGCGACAGATCGAATGTGCGGTGAGCGTGATCGGGGTGGCCGTTGTACCAGGCGACGAAGTCCGTTGCCGAACTACGACCGGGTAGTTCGGCACCGGGGATTCCGAGCTCGCGATCCGATGATGCCCCGACTGCATAGATCACGGCGTGATGGGTGTCCATCAATTCGTCGTGGGTGACGTCCTTGCCGACCTCGACGCCGAGGTGGTACGTGAAACCCGTTTGCGCGGAGATCGTTTCGAACAGGAGCGAGACCTGTCGCGTCTTTACATGGTCGGGTGCGACGCCGAGCCGAGCAAGACCGTGCGGTTGCGGAAGCCGATCGTAGACATCGACTTTCACGCCCGGCTGCGTGAGCAGTTCGTCTGCGGCGTACATGGCAGAGGGGCCCGATCCGACGATCGCGACTCGAAGCGGCCGGCGATCCCTCGATACCGTCGCCGCCGGGGTGACCGGTGCCAGGATGGGTCGCGGAGGGCGCTCCTGCTTGTAGAAGTCCGCATTGATCGTCAGGAACGGAAGTTGAGCATCGGTCAGTTTCGCTTGCGGCACAATGGCGTCGACCGGGCAGGCCGAGACGCATGCGCCGCAGTCGACACACGATTGCGGGTCGATGTGAAGCATCTCCGCCGTCAGGAAATCAGGCTCGTCGGGAGTGGGGTGAATGCAATTGACGGGGCATGCGTAAACGCACGACGCGTCGCTGCAACATGATTGGGTGACGACGTGGGGCATGAGAATTCCTGACGGCGGGGAGTGAGAAGGCTATGCGGCGAACTGGCTCGAACTGCGGTCGGGTTCGCTGCGGAACCGCGACGCTTTGCCGTCGATTCCGCACAACTTCCACATCAACCGGGCAGCGCGGTTCATCATGCCGGTATCGGTGGCCAGCATGCGCACATCACCGAAGTAGTCCTGCAGCGCGTGCTGCGACTCCTCTGTGCCCCAGAACAGGTCCTTCTTGACCTGCTTCGGGATGTCGAACTTCGTCCAGAACTTCTTCGGCGGAATCACGATGACGTCGCACAGGATTCGCATCGTGATCGGGAAGGCCAGGGACAGCAGGAACCGTCCGACCTTGGACATCTTGGGGACTCGGCGACGCAGCAGTTGGTGCGCGAACGAGATGTGCCGGGCTTCCTCTGCAACGTGAATTGCCATGACGGACTGCATGATCGGATGAATTTCTTCACCGGACCGCAGGACCGACTTCTGGATGTGGTCGATGGGCTCCTCGCCCGCGAGCACGCCGACGAAGAACAACTCGGGCAGCAGCGTCGCGAACAGCGGGATGAACGGCGAGAGCATCTTCATGGGCCGACTCATGCCGGGGGCGTCGGAATCGACGCGGTTGACCATCTCCTGAAACATCAGGGTGTGATTGCACTCTTCGATGGATTCGTGGGTGCAGTAGCGCGCCTCGGCCGAGCCGTTGGGCAGCGAGAACACGTACTGCATCATGCCGCGAATCAGGATGTTCTCGAACTGCAGACCGACCTTCGCCACGTTGGCCTGACGCCACATGCCGATCTCGATCTGCTTCTCGAGCGGAAGTGCTCGGTACCACGCGTGGCCGCCGATCGGGTCCGTCTTCGACGGGAGTACCCAGCGGGGATCGTTTGCGGGCACCGCGAACTTCTCGGACTCCCAGTCGATGTCGACGTACGGATCGAAGTGCTTGTGCACAGAACCCTCGGACAGCAAGGTGAGGGTCTCGATGTACTGCTGTTCATCTGCGGCGTCGGTATCGACCGAAACGGCTCCGGAATCAGAACCCGCGACGGTGCCTGTCGTCAGTGTCATGGCTTCTCCAAACGAAGTGCGAACATAGAGTTAATGTAACCCCAGTTAACACGAAAGGGAAGCGTGTTGGGAAACTCACGTTCGGATGCCGTCTACTGATCGTCCGAACGCTCGTCGGATACTTCTGCCACCTCGTCGGTCTCGAACAGTTGCAGCTGGATCGCAGACGGATCGACCACAGGCGTGACCTGCTCGGGGGTGCGGCGCAGCACCTCGCGGAGCGCGGCTACGGCGCGGCCCCAGTTGACGGCTTCTCGATCCGCTTCGTCGACGTCGCAGTGCTCGTCGCCCAGATCCGCAGCAACGGCCATCCCACGCCACGACGCCTCCTGCTCGGCGCTGATGCGCAGATAGGAGACGACGACGTCGCGATCGGAGGCGCAACAGGTGAGAACTGTGTCCGGATCCAGGGGTTCTTCGGACCCGGCGACGAGTTCGACCAAGTCGAGCAGACCGTCCGGAAAGTCGTCCGCGTCGACCGGCGGCGGCGTCGGCTCTCCGAGTGCGCCGCCGAAATCCTCCGCGAACTTCTCGTCGACTTGCTCCCACACGTGGCTGAGCATCCGCACCGCCCACAGCAGGTGATCGGCGACGAACGGTGACCCGCTGACCCGTACCTGCGCCACGATGCAGTCCTGAACCAGGTGAAGCATCACGTCGGGTAGCTGAAGATTGAGATCGACCAGCAACTCGGCTGCGCGGGTTCGGCCGGACACGGCGTGGACCAGAGTCGAATTGATCTCGACGACTGGCTCGGTGGGCTTGACCGACACGTACGCGGTGCCGTTGACGAAACGCAGCGGGATGTCGCCGTCGGGGTCGTGATCGGGCGGAAAGCCGAACCATGGTTCGAGTGCACGATCGACGAGTTGCTGCAGGTGTTCCTTCCCTTTGGGCTGTACGCACAGTGGGACGACGGTCGGGTCGGTCTCGACGGCGGTGGCGTCGAAACTCGGGACGTCGTAGCGGCCGGTCGCCCGTGAGCCCAGGAAGGACGGATGGGGAAGACCCCAGATGTCGCGGAACACCGCGACGGTCTTCTTCGCCAGATCATCGGACCACGATCGGTTGCGATCCACGTGCGGTGCCGTCGGCTCGGAATCCACCGACATACGAAAACCCAATGCGGCCAGAGCTTCCCGCTGCTCGGCCGTGATGGCGCGGCTACTGTGCAGGTGCTCGTTCGCCGGAATCTCGCAGCGGACCATATCGAGATCCCACGCATAGAACTGCACGCACGCTGCGGTGTCCGGAACGCCGTCGGTGCTGTCGTATCGCGACTCGATGACCAGCGCATCACCGTCACGCATGGAGCAGACGTAATCGCCGAGTCTGCGCTGGAACTGCATCCAGGCAGCGTCGACGTCGAAGTCGAACTCGAGTGAATCGCTCATGTCGGCTCCTTACCCAGATCGCGCTGACGTAACGCACTGTCGGCCACGCTAGCGGCGACCACCGACAAGGTCTCGGTGTTCGCGAGGGCGGTCACGACGACGCCGGATCCGGGGCCGAACTGTAGAGCGGGTCGTCCTGCGAGTCCTCGTCGATCACACCGAACGGCTGGGCCTCGGCAACACCGTCCAACACCGCCGGACGCAACGCGTGCGGAACGGCGAGTACCTCCTCGATCCTGACGAGGATGCCCTGCTCGATGAGGGATCGAACACGATGGTCGATCAACTGCGCCGTACGCAGGTCCTCGCCTTCGAGATCGGCGTAGTCCTCGCCCTCGTTGTTGATCGGTAGCTCGTCGGTCATCGCCGCCAGGAGCGTCTGCACCGCGAACGTGTTGGCCAGCGACCGTGACACATCCGGGTCGCCGGCATCTCCGGAGAGTTGCACTCGAACATGTTCGGCAACCAACTCGTGCACGGTCTCGGCTTCGCGGCCGGCCAGCGAATGGGCACTGTCTCCCGGCCTGGCGGTGTCACCGTCGATGCGAATCAGTTCGGTGGCAATGGCCGTCGACCAGTAGTCGACCGCGGCACCCACACCGGGCTGGGTTGGATCGAGCAGGGCCGAACCGACGGCGCGCTGCAGGTCGGCGTCCTCGCCCACGGCCAGTCCGTCGGCCACTCGCGCGACGATCTCGTCGAGGGCTGGTAGAAGCGGCAGCGCCGAAATCGCGGCGAGTTCCTGGGCCAGGGAAACGTCGGGCAGGTCGATGTCGTCGGCGTCGAGCATGTCGGGCTCGTCGCCCTCGAGGAAGTCCGAGAGGTCTTCCATGCAGTGCGCGTAATCCTCGGGGCTGCCGTCCCACAGGTCGGTCTCGTCCAGGAATGTCAGGAACTGCAATGACGTGAGAACGAGATTGACTGCCGTGTCCTCCGCGGTCTCGGACTCTTCCTGCAGAATGCGTTCGGCCGCATCGACCAGCAGGTGGGCATCGGCGGGAAGCCAGGCACTCGGGGAGAAGCCGGGGCGCGCACCGGAGAGTTGAGTCAGCGTCGACGATACGAGCCGCGCGATGGCCTCCGACTGTTCCGACATCTCGCTCTCGTCCAGCCACTCGACGAACCCGTCGATCAGGTCGGCAATTCGTTCGGTGTCGACACCGGTCGGGGCCGGTCGGGATTGCTGGTGACGCCGTTGCCGGGCCTTGGTCTTTTCTGCACGTTTCTGTCCGCGGTTGGCAGGCCGCTTCGATCCCATGCGTGTCAGCTTATCTGCTGGCATGTCCGGTTTCGACGAACTGTGCCCCCAGCCGAGAGGGGACGTGACGAAATCAGGTGTCGCAGCCGATCCCGTCCTTGTCGCGGTCTAGCTTCAGGCTGTACCCAGGCTCGCCTGCGTAGATCGGTGCTGCACCAGCGGCTCGCACAGCGTCGCAGTTTGCATACGAAACCACGGGAGGCACGTCGACCAACGGCGCGGGAGCGGTGTAGACGGGTTCGGGTATGTACACGGGCTCGGGTGTGTAGACGGGCTCGGGGACGTATACGGGTTCGGGCTCTGGCAGCGGGATGTACTCCGATGTCGTAGGCACCGCGACGACAGCGGCGACGGACTCGGTCGTGGGTGCCGCGGTGGTCGTCGTGGTCGGTGCAGGGGTGGTTGTCGACGGCGGCACGGTGGTCGTCGTGACGGTCGGCAAGGCGGGCACGGCAGCGACCGGGGCCACGGCAGGGGCCTCGGGTTCGGTGGTGGTGGTCAGTCCCATGAAGATCAGGGCCGGGAGGACGGCGATGGCCGGTACTGCCCAGGGCTTGCGGCCCCGCTCGGGTGACGAGCGCAGATACGCGACGCCGGCCCCGACCAGCAACGCGCCGACCAGTACCGCACCGAACTCGAGCGAGACCAGGGCTCCGATCAAAAAGATGGCACCGAAAATGATTGCGACCCAAGCAAATAACTTCCCGAACAGGGGGCGGCGAGGCGTGTGTGGCTCAAGTGCCGGGCGCTGAAAGGGTGGCGGGTAGGCGCTGGTCATGTCGAGGGTCCGTTCGGGTCGCGAGAGGTGTCGATGTCGCGGCCGAGATGTCACCCGCGAGACCGGAAGCAACCGTCTCGTTCTATTCGAACCGGTCGGTCGCATTTCCGTTCACCATGTCGCACCGACCGGGTTCGTCGTTACATCCCGTAGTAGAATGCCAACCGCCCGATCAGTAGTGCTCGCGGAAGCTGCCGATTGCTGTGATGGAGTTGCCGTCCGGATCGGAGACCGTCGACAGGCGGACTCCCTTGTTGGCGTCGGCGATGTCACTGAAATTCACGCCGCGTGTACGAGCGGTATCGACGAACAGTTCGAGATCGGCGACGGCAACGTTGAACATCGACGAGCCTGCCCGCTGGGGGTCGACGGTCACCTGGACCCACGCACCGGGAGCCACCTGCCACTCCACCAGTCCGGGCATCGGATTGTTGTCGGCCCGGCGATCGAACAACCGCTCGTACCAATCTCGCGCCGTGTCGATATCTCGTACCGCAACCACAGCAAAAACGTGCTCGAACATTCCGTTCTCCTTCGCGTAGTTCGACTTCGCAGATACTGACCCGCGTCGACTGCTCGAGTCATCGCGCAGAACTTGTCGGTGTCTCGAGTAGGGTCGTCACCAGTCCCGATACGGGCCTTGGAAACGAGCAGGCAGGGGACCCCAACGGTGCTGACGCTCCACCGCGCCGAACGCGCAGGAACGCTGGCGGCTGCACTCGCCGATGTCCTCTCCGTGCCATTGGACGACCCGTTCGCGCCCGAAATCGTGTCGGTCCCGGCGAAGGGCGTCGAGCGATGGCTCATCCAGCGGCTGTCCAGCACACTCGGCACGTCGTACGGCGACGGCATCGCAGCGAACATCGACTTTCCGAGCCCGGCGCGGTTGGTCTCGGGCGCTGTAGCTGCCGTCGATGACATCGATCCCGACGACGATCCGTGGGCGTCGGGCAGGGTGGTCTGGACCGCGCTGGAGGTGATCGACGAGTGCCGCACCGAACCCTGGGCGACGGTGCTGTTCAAACACCTCGGTGCCGGTTCCGAGGACCATCGTGCGGGACGTCGCTGGTCGACGGCATCGCATGTGGCAGAACTGTTTCGCACCTACGGTTCTCAGCGGCCCCAGATGCTGCGCGACTGGTTCGACGGGCGGTTCACCGACGGCCACGGCGGCGAACTGGACGACGACCTGCTGTGGCAGCCACGAGTGTGGGCCATGATGCGCGAGCGGATCGGCAGCCCGAGCCCCGCCGAACGGCTGCCGCACGCATGCGAACGACTGCGGGACGCACCGGAATCGGTCGACCTACCGAGTCGATTGTCGGTGTTCGGTCCGACGCGACTGACAACCGATCAACTCGAAATACTGGACGCGCTGTCGCACGCTCGCGACGTGCACATCTGGGTTCCGCATCCCAGCCCGGCGATGTGGAACACCCTCGCCGAGCTCCCCGCGGTGACGCGCCGACGAGACGACACGACGGCCCTGGCCGTAGAGCACCCACTGTTGTCCAGTCTGTCGCGAGACGTGCGCGAACTGCAGGCAACTGTCGCGTCGGTGGTGACGCACACCGTGCACCACGAGGGCCCCGCAGTTGCGGAGACCCTGCTCGGCCGGATCCAGTCGGATATCACCGCCGACGCGTTTCCTCCCTTCGAATCCAGCGGCGCCGAAACGTGCATCGACGGAACGGTGCAGATTCACGCGTGTCACGGCCCTGCCCGGCAGGTCGAAGTTCTGCGCGAATCGTTGCTGCATCTGTTCACCGACGACCCGACACTCGAACCACGGGACGTACTGGTGATGTGCCCCGACGTCGACACCTACGCCCCGCTGATCCGCGCGAACTTCGGGCAGGCGGCGCTCGTGCATCCAGGACACCGCCTGCGCGTGCGCCTCGCCGACCGAGCCTTGCGCCGCACCAACCCCGTGCTCGATGTCATCGCCACCGTGCTGGACTTCTCGGAGGGCCGGGTGACAGCGAGCGAGCTGCTGGACTTTGCCGCGAGTGGCCCGGTGCGCGAGAAATTCTCCTTCACCGACGATGATCTCGAGCGGCTGCGCGAGTGGGTGACGACCTCCGGCGCCCGTTGGGGGCTCACAGTTCGGCAGCGAGAAGCATTCGGCTTGAACAACTTCCGGCAGAACACCTTCAAGTCGGCCCTCGATCGCATCCTCCTTGGGGTGGCCGCGGATGAGACCCGGAACGAATTCCTCGACCTCGCACTGCCTCTCGACGATGTCGACAGCAACGACATCACCCTTGCCGGTCGTCTCGCCGAGCTCGTCGATCGACTCGCCTCGGTGCTCCGAGCACTCGCGGGCCCGGCATCGGTGGTCGAATGGTCGCGGCAACTGGGACGCGCGCTCGACCTGCTCGCCGACGTGCCCACCGCCGACGAATGGCAACTGGCACAGGCGCATCGAGAAATAGCCGACGCCACCGAACACGGCGGTGCGGCCGGGCTTCGGCTCGCGGACGTGCGCGCCATGCTGGCAGGCAGACTGGCAGGCCGACCCACCCGCGCGAACTTCCGTACCGGCGAGCTGACCGTGTGCACCATGGTCCCGATGCGTTCGGTACCGCACCGAGTGGTGATACTCCTCGGACTCGACGACGAGGTGTTCCCCCGCGTGGGCAGCATCGACGGTGATGACATCCTCGCCCGCGACCCGGCCATCGGCGAGCGTGACATTCGCAGCGAGGACAGGCAACTGCTTCTCGACGCGGTGATGTCCGCCGAGGAGAAACTACTGCTCTTCTACACCGGAGCAGACCCCGTCGACGGATCGGCCAAGCCGCCCGCGATCCCACTGCGCGAGCTCATGGACGTGCTCGAGGTGACCGCGGGCGGAAGCGTCGAACATCGGCATCCGCTGCAGCCGTTCGATCCTCACAACTTCGAGGCCGAGCATCCGTTCAGTTTCGACTCCGTTGCCCTGGCGGGAGCGGTGGCGGTGCAGCGGTCACCCAGCCCGGTGCCGACGTTCCTGCCCGACGCGTTGCCGCCCGCACCACGGGGTGACGTCGAACTCGCCGAACTGATCGCCTTCGTAGAGAATCCGGTGCAGGCATTTCTGCGCCAACGGCTCGGCTTCCGAGTTCCGGAACTCGAGGATGATCTGGCCGACAGCCTGGACATCGAGCTGGACCCGTTGTCGCGGTGGAACATCGGCGACCGGATGCTCGCCGCGGTGCTCGCAGGCGGAGACATCGGAGAGTTCGCCGACGCCGAGTGGCGGCGTGGCACCCTGCCACCGTTCCATCAGGGCCGACGTGAGATGACCGACATCCGGCAGATCGTCGGGATCATCGCCGACGCAGCTGGGCCATTCCACGAGGGTCCGGCCGAGACCACAGACGTTGCAGTCGATCTCGGCGACGGACGACGCCTGACCGGTACCGTCACCGGAATTCACGGCCGCACGCTTGCGCGCTCGTCCTACTCACGTCTCGCGGCCAAGCATCGCCTGGCGGCGTGGGTGCGCCTCCTGGCGGTTGCGTCATCCGAGAGAGGGGAATGGACCGCCGTCACCATCGGGCGGGCGAGCGGCCTGCGCCCGCCTCGTAGATCTCGATTGACCGCCCCGCGTGATCCCGTCGCGGTCCTGAAGGAGTTGGTCGAACTGCGCGATCGAGGATTGGCAGCACCGCTGCCCATGTCGACCGGCACCGCGTCGGCCTACGCGGAGAAGCGGTTCGCCGGAGGATCCATCGAGGACGCATACGACTCGGCCACCTGGGCGTGGCGCGGTGACTTCGGCGACGGAACCGATCGATCACTGCGGTACGTCCACGGCCCCGCCCTGTCGTTCCAGACCCTCCTTGCTGCGACCCCGCTGGCCGACGAGACCGAGCCGTCGAACGAGAAGAGCCGCTTCGGAATTCTCGCTCGAAAGCTGTGGGACCCGTTGCTGACCGCCGAGAACATGGGGAACGCATGACCGCCGCCCGCGGCTTCGATCTACTCGGTTCGATGCCGACCGGAACGACCGTGCTCGAAGCCAGCGCTGGGACCGGTAAGACGTATGCAATCGTCGGGTTGGCCGCGCGCTACATCGCCGAGGGAATCGCCGAGATTTCCGACCTGCTTCTGGTGACCTTCAGTCGGGCTGCAACCCAGGAACTGCGAGACCGCACCCGCAGCAGGTTCGCGTCCATCGCACGCGACCTGGCAGACCCGCACGCCGCCCGAGCAGCCCGAGATCCACTGGTGGCCTTCCTCGCCGCGGTCGACGACGCCGAAGTGGACCGGCGTCGGAAAAGGTTGCGAAAAGCGTTGTCGGACTTCGACGCCGGCACCATCGTCACTACCCACAGTTTCTGTCAACGAATGCTCGACGGTCTCGGCATAGCGGGCGAGCGCGAACCGGAATCGACGTTCGTCGAATCGGTCTCGGATCTCCTCGAACAGGTCGTGGACGATCTCTATCTGCAGATGTTCAGCGGCGATGACGAGGCACCGGCATTCAGCAGACGGGAAGCGCAACAGTTGGCGTTGTCCGCCGTGGGCGACCAGCAGTCGATTCTGTACCCAGACACCGAGGACATGGACGACGGTAACCGTGAGCCCGCATTGCGGGTGCAATTCGCCATGCAAGCGCGGCAGGAGATCGAACGTCGCAAGCGCCTGCTCGGGGTGCGTGACTACAACGATCTGCTCGGCCTGCTGCATTCGGTGCTGTCCGACCCCGTGCACGGTGAGGCCGCATGCGCCCGCGTGCGAGACCGATTCCGCGTCGTGTTGATCGACGAGTTCCAGGACACCGACCCGATGCAGTGGGACATTCTGCGGCGGGCCTTTCACGGATTCACCACGCTCATCCTCGTCGGTGATCCGAAACAGGCCATCTACGCGTTCCGTGGAGCCGAGGTTCTGAGCTATCTCGACGCAGTGCAGTCCGCAGACAATCTGTACGAGCTGACCGCCAACTGGCGCAGTGATTCCGGGCTGCTCGATGCCCTGCACCATCTCTACGGCGGCGCAGCTCTCGGTCACGACGACATCGTGGTCCACCGAGTCGAGGCTCGAAACCCCCTCTCGCGCATGGTCGGACATCCTCCACTGCGGCTGCGTTATCTCGGTCGATCCGGAGCAGGGCCGTTGCGGCAAGGCTTCCCGGCAGTCGATCGACTTCGATCCAGAGTTGCGGCAGACGTTGCGGCGGACATCGTCGAGCTGCTGTCCGGACACGCGGTGATCGACCGCCCGGACGGGCCCCGGGTGATCGAACCGCGGGATATTGCGGTGTTGACTCGAACGACGAAGCAGGTGGCGTTGATTCGGGACGCACTCGACGCCGTGGGCGTGCCGTCCGTCGTATCGAGTAGTACCAGCGTGTTCGGCACCGAGAGTGCCCGACATTGGTTGTGGCTGCTGCAGGCGATCGAACAACCTCATCGCACCGATCGAGTCCGGCTCGCCGCCCTCACCCCGCTACTCGGCTGGACTGCCGCTCAGCTCGATTCCGGGGCCGAGGAGGCCTTGTCCCAGGTCAGCAGCCGACTACGTGAGTACTCGACTCTGTTCGACGAGGCCGGATTCGCGGCAGTGTTCGAGCGGGTGTCGGCCCAATCCGGGCTCGATGCGCGGCTTCTCGCGGTGGAAGCAGGCGAACGCACGATGACCGACCTGCGGCACATCGCCCAATTGCTCAATCGCGCAGCGGTGTCCGAGTCCTACGGAATCACCGCACTCACCCGCTGGCTGACCGACCGCATCAAGGAACCGGCAGCGGGCGGACCAACCGACCGCAGCCGCCGACTCGACAGTGATTCCGCCGCAGTGCAGATCATGACGACTCACGGCAGCAAGGGTCTCGAGTTTCCGGTCGTCTACCTCCCGTACGCCTGGGACACGTTGTACTTCAGCAAGCCGTCGACGCTGTTGCTGCACGAGAACGGCGAGCGAATTCGGGACGTCGGTGGACCGTCGGGTGCGGGTTACGCGGCCAGGAAGATTCTCAGCGACCGAGAGGAGGCAGGCGAGGAACTGCGGTTGCTCTACGTGGGGCTGACCCGCGCCGAGAGTCAGATCGTGCTGTGGTGGGCACCGGGGCGAAATACCGCCACGTCCTCTCTGCACCGCATGCTGTTCGGTCGTATCCCCGCGATTGCGCAGCCGGAACCGTCGTTCAAGGTGCTCGACGATGCGACCACCGCAAACCGACTCCAATCCTGGGTGGGCTCGGCAGCCGCCCTCATCTCGATCGAACCGGTGGGACCCAGCGCGCCGTCCACCGCGCACTGGAACCGGCCCGAGCAGGCGCACCTCGACGTGGCCGCCGCACGATTCGATCGAACTCTGGACCTGCTGTGGCGTCGAACGTCGTACTCCGCGTTGACAGCTCACGCCCACGACGGCGCTCCTGTCCAGCCGGAGATGGGAGTGACCAGCGAGGCCGAGCATCCCGAGAAGACGGACGAGCCTGCCGAGCCCCCGGTAGGCAGCGAAGGCTTCGGCGAACAGCCGGACGGAATTGCGTCACCGATGAACGGCATGCCTGCCGGTGCGGCATTCGGAACGCTCGTCCACGAGGCGCTCGAACACGTGGACACCTCCGCTCCCGATCTGCTGGCCGAACTCGAGCAGCGTTGCGCCGCGGCGGTCGCGTCGCGGATGGCCGAGGTCGACCCGGTGGCGCTGGCCGCGGCCCTTCTCCCGGTGATGCAGACCCCTCTGGGCTTCGGGACACTGGCCGACGTAGCGCCGGCCGACCACCTCGCAGAGTTGGACTTCGAGTTGCCCTTGGCCGGCGGAGACGATCCGGTGACGGCGACCGTCACCCTGAAATCCGTAGCGCGCCTGCTGCGAGACCACCTTCCCATGACGGACGTGCTTGCGCCCTATGCAGACCTGCTCGACGGTATCGAGGCGACACCGCTGCGCGGTTTTCTCACCGGCAGTATCGACTCGGTTCTGCGGGTGCCCGGACCGCGCTACGTCGTGGTGGACTACAAGACCAATCGGCTCGCCCGAGGGGATCTGACCACCGAGAACTTCACGCGCGAGAAGATGGCCGCGGAGATGATGCGCTCGCACTATCCGCTGCAGGCAATTCTGTATGCCGTTGCGCTGCATCGATATCTGCGATGGCGTCAACCGGATTACGACCCGCAGGTGCACCTCGGTGGTGTTCGATACCTGTTCGTGCGGGGCATGGTGGGCCCGCAGACCCCCGCCGGGTGTGGGGTGTTCGACTGGGATCCGCCCGCAGCTCTGGTAGTCGAGCTTTCGGATCTGCTGGCAGGAAGGGCAAGTCGATGACGGGCGTCTCGATTGCGCTGCGCGGCAGCGGGATTCTGCGGACGTTCAATGATGCGGGTGTGCTGTCGGCATCCGACGTGCACGTGGCGCTGCGCCTCGGTGCGCTGGCGGGGGAGTCCTCGGAGCACGTGCTGTTGGCGGCTGCACTGACGGTGCGCGCGGTGCGATCCGGTTCGGTGTGCCTGGATCTGCAACGACTGCGCGACATCACGGTCGACGAGGATTCGGATATCGACCCGAGCGCACTGCCGTGGCCCGAGCTCGTCGAGGTTCTCGGAGCCCTCCGAGTCAGTCCGCTCGTGGTCGGCAGCCCCAGCGGACCGTTGAAGCCACTGAAGCTGGTCGACACCGACCAGGGTGAGCTGCTGTACCTGGATCGGTATCATCTGCAGGAGAGCATGATTCGCGACGTTCTGGCCGAGCGATCGCAGTCCCATCCGCCGGCAGATCCAGCCCATATCGGCGACGCCCTGGCCGCCCTGTTCATCGACGAATCGGGTGCACCGACGGCCGCTCCCGATCGGCAGCGAATAGCAGCAGCGCTGGCGGCAACGCAGTGGACCACGGTCATCGCCGGCGGGCCGGGAACCGGAAAAACCCACACGGTGGCGAGAATCCTGGCGCTGCTGGTCCGCCAACACGGCAGTGACCTGCGCATCGGTCTGGCCGCGCCCACCGGCAAAGCCGCCGCTCGATTGCAGGAGTCGGTATCGGAGCAAGCCGTACTCCTCGGCCTCCCGACGGACCTGAAAGCGATGACGCTGCACCGACTTCTGGGATGGAAGCCCGGTAGTAAGACGCGATTTCGACACGATGCCGAGAATCGATTGCCGTACGACGTCATCGTCGTGGACGAAACCTCGATGGTGTCGTTGACGATGATGTGCCGATTGCTCGAGGCCGCACGTCCCGAGTCTCGGTTGATTCTCGTCGGCGACCCGGATCAGTTGACGTCGGTCGATGCGGGCGCGGTTTTGGCAGATCTGGTGGCCCGCCCGGTCACCGGCACCGAGAACCCGGTGTTGGCGGACCTGGTCGATGCCGATTTTTCAGCCGCCGAGGATCCCGCTGAAGCCACCCTGAGCGCGTTCGAGCGGGACCGATTGCGCGGGGGCGTCGTTCGGCTCAGTCGTGGCAGACGGTTCGGCGGCGCGATAGCCCGCTTGGCCGTAGCAGTTCGAGACGGGCGCGCCGACGATGTGATGGCGATCCTCGAGTCCGGAGCGGACCAGATCTCTTTCCAGGGTCCCGACGACGTGGATGCGCTGCGCTCCGACGTGATCGACACTGCAGCAGAGGTCACTGCCGCCGCGGTCCGGGGCGACGCCGACGAAGCGCTGCTGGGGCTCGAGAAGCACCGCTTGCTGTGCGCGCACCGCGAGGGTCGTTGGGGAGTCTCGCGGTGGGACCGGCAGGCAATGGAGTGGGTCGGAGAGGGAACCGGAATGTTTCTCGATCCCTCGCTCTGGTACCCCGGTCAGCCGTTGTTGGTAACGGCGAACGATCACGAGGCGCGGATCTACAACGGAGACACCGGAGTTGTGGTGTCGGGAGATAACGGAACCCCGATGGCGGCCTTCGCCCGAGGGCGCGGACACGTGTTGATCCACCCGAACGTGCTCTCCTCGATACGCACCGTGTACGCGATGACCATCCACCGCAGCCAGGGCAGTCAGTACGACACCGTCTCGGTCCTGCTACCGGCCGAGGCATCGACACTGCTGACCAGAGAACTGCTGTACACAGCGATCACCCGGGCACGATCACATGTGCGGGTGATCGGTACCGAGGAGGCCATCCGTGCCGGCGTCGAGCGTCAGGTGCTCCGGGCGAGCGGCCTGCGGCGAACAATCCTGTGAACTACTGCAGCCGGTCAGCGGCACGCGTGCCGGTCCGCTTTCGTCGCGGCGTCGATGCTGTGGGCGACAAGAAGCCAGGTGCGGGCCAGGTTTTTCCACACTTCGGACGAGTTTTCGCGACCTGCGTCGGCGGCCGGGCGAGCTCGCACGGCGGCCGCTCTGTGCAGAGACAAAGCGCGGGCTTTCAAGGCGTCGATATCGCCGGCGGCACACACCGATCGAACGGTGTGCACGTCGACTTTTCGGCCGATCATCTGGCACAGCGTCTGAAGTGACCTCAGCTCGGCGGGAACGTCGTCCGGTGTTTCCGACGGCTCCTCGGCTCGTTCCGTCACCGGTCGACCGACCGAACCTCGCTGCAGGTCGACCGGCCCCGACGAGGCACCGTCCGCCGCTACGCTCCAGGCACTCAGGAACGACGGATGCGGAACGTTCCAGATCTCGCGGAATGCGCGCGTGATCATCTCCGCGACGAGCGCACCGTCTGCGCGGGTGTCGGTTCGCGTGAGATCGATGATCGACCCGTCTGCTACCGGCTTGCCTCGGTCCAGCCAGCCGAAGTCGAGCAACTGCACATCCATGGCCGTCGGATCGGGAGCGTGCGGGTACAGGAGCGAGGGAAGCGCCGCTACCGACACCAGGGCGTCGCCGTCCGTGGCGGCCACGTCGATGTACGGCCGCAAACCACGCTCGCCGGGACTGGCCTGGGCGGCGGTGACCGTGATGTAGTCCCTCTCGGGGAGGGATCGAAGACGGGCGTGCAGATTCTCGGTGAACGTTGCCCATGCGAGCGCGGTGGTGGAGTCGAAATGGCCGTTCTGCAATGCGTTCACGATGCGAACCCTCTTCTCGGACGAGAACTGATGCCTGTGTCCTAAACCGTAGCGAGGGGGTCCGACAAGAACTCCGGCGTCAGTACACGTCGCGCAGGTAGCGCTTGGTTTGCTTGAGGTCGTTGACGTAGTCCTCGGCGGCGTCGGGGGAGCGGCCACCGTGTTCGGCGACGATCTCGTGCAGTGCTTCGTCGACACCCTTGGCCATACGGGCCGCATCACCGCAGACGTAGAGGTGCGCACCTGCCTCTAGCCATCCGTACAGCTGTTCACCCGCCTCACGCATGCGGTGCTGTACGTAGATCTTCTGAGGCTGATCGCGGGAGAAAGCCAGATCGAGTCGAGTCAGTAGACCGTCGCGCTCGAACTCGTCGAGTTCGTCTCGGTAGAGAAAGTCGCTCGCTCGATGCTGGTCCCCGGAGAACAGCCAGTTCTCGCCCGACGCGCCGCGCGCGCGACGCTCGTGCAGGAATGCACGGAACGGTGCCACTCCGGTTCCCGGCCCGATCATGATGATCGGGGTGTCGTCGGACGGGAGGCGGAAGGACTTGTTGGCCGACAAGAACACCCCTGCCTCGTGTGCGTCGCCGACCCGATCGGCCAGATACGTCGAGCAGACGCCACCGCGGTCACGCTCGGCCGAGCGGTATCTGACCGTGGACACAGTCAGGTGCACGGTGCCTTCGTGCGCGATCGGTGACGACGAAATCGAGTAGACGCGATGCTGCAGAGGACGCAGCAAGCCGAGGAATTCGGCCGGATCGAGTACGCGCGACCGATCGAGATCGAGAACGTCCACCACGTCGCGGCCCCACGTCCAGGCATCGAACGATGCGCGGTCACCGTTCTGCAGGACGTGATCGAGTTCGGCGTCACCGGCATGTTCGGCCACGGCCTCGATCAAGTCCATCGACGGAATACCGATTTCGTAGTCCGTGGTCAACGCGTGAGCAAGCGTGATCTCACCGGACTTCGTGTGCACCGCGGTATCGGCCGGCACTCCGAGCCGTTCGATGACGGCCGAGACCAGCGCCGCGTCGTTGACGGGTTTGACGCCGAATCCGTCACCGGCTTCGTAGGAGATGCCGCTATCGCCCAGCGCGATCTCGAAGTGTCGAACTTCCTTTGCCGAGGTCGGACCGGACAGGCGCCGGTTGCTCAGAACCTTCGCGCGGTAGGGGTTCTTTCGATTCCACGGTGAGCGCTTCGATGCGGTCTTGGTGGCGCCGAGATCGCCGGTTCGAGCGTCGATGTCCTGTACCTGCCTTGTAGTTGTCGTCACGATGTGTCGAGCGAAGGGTCCCTGTGTCCAAACACTAATCGTGCGCTGTCACTCGCGGTGCAGGACCTCGATGCCGTCGACGGAATAGACCCGGTCGTATCCACTCGACAGCGCGCGGTCGATCGCCTGACGGTCGCCACTCTCGTCCGTCGGCCAACCCGCAGGCCGCTGCCGGTTGACGACGATCCAGTCGGGGACCGTCGAGTCGGTTGCGCGCTGCGGAAAGACCGACACGTCATGGTCGGCGACGAGTTGGGCCACGAGATTGTTCGACGCCGCAACGCGATCACCGGCCGGAATCCACCCCGAGATGTCACGGGCCGTTGCGGCCTGCGGGTCGATCGTCCACTCCTGCGCGTGCACCAGACGGGCCATGGGCAGGAACGGAAGTGCGATCACCGCGAATGCCGCCACGAACGCGACGATCAGCTTGCGGCCGCGGTCGGTGAGTTGACCATGCCGGTGACTACGCACCAACGCGTCGAGCAGCGCGACGAACACGATGACCATCAGGACCGCGTTGTAGTGATAGATCGGCTTCCAGAAGTTGGTGTTGTCGCTCAGAAAGCGCCATGCGACCGTCGGCACGGCTACCAGGAGCAGTGGGGACCGTAGGGCGAAGAACCCGGTGACCGCGAGCAGCAGGAAGGCGGTGGCAGCGCGGGAATCGCCGGCAACCAGGCCGTGCGCGGTGTCCGCAATGCCTTCGCCGAGCGGCGGTAGCTTCGAGCCTTGGTCGTACGAATTGTCGGTGCTGAGCGCCGGGACTATCACCTTGACGGCGAGAACCACCCAGGTCAGGCCCCAGACAGCGGTCAGTATTCCCAGAATTCGTGTTCGCCCGCTCGTCCACAAGGCCACCAGTGCGCCGATGACGACGACGGTCAGGCCCATGTCCTCTTTGACGAACACCAGCGGCAATGCCCAGGCCAAGGCCGGCAGCCAACGCTGACGAACCAGTGCGACCATCGACATCGCCAACAGCGGCATCGCGAACGCCACCTCGTGAAAGTCGAAGTTCAGTGCCGCCTGCACGCCCCAGGACAGTCCGAACGCCGCAGCGATCACGACGGCGACGACGGTTCCGAACTTCTGCACCGCCAGTCGGCTCAAGGGGATCACCGCGAGCGCAAACAACACGGCCTGCGCAATCAGCAACGTCTCGGCGTGTGGGAACAGGCGATAGACAGGGCTTAGCAGCGCGGTGATGGGCGAGAAGTGGTCGCCGAGCGTGTTGTAACCGGTGCCCAGCAGGTCGGAGGTCGGCGCGCGAAACTGCGAGTACGACGCGATCTGCTGGACGAAAATCCCGAGATCGAATCCGGATGTGCGGAGCTGGCGATGGCCGAGGACCGACATCACCGCGTACAGCGGTGCCAGCACGGCGAACGAGACGGCCGGAACCAACGTCTCGGCACTGCGGAATCGTGCGCGCCGGTCTGTTCGGTCGGTCCCTCTGTCGTCGGTCGATTCGTCGACAATGTCGGCATCGGTGACGACCGTGGATTTCTCGGTAGTGGTCACGAGAAGTCATTCCTACCGGATCGACGTGAGATGTTCCTGAGAACCGCAGGTCAGCGCTTGCGCTTCTTTGCAGGCTTGCGTCGTGGCGGCTGCGAGGTGAGGTGGTAGTACAGCGCGTCCTCCGAGTCCTCGACCACCACGTCGATGTAGTCGCCCACCTCGAGGTAATCGTTGACGGCAATACGGTCGGTCGAGCCGATGACAGCCTTGACCGAACGAGCGGGGACGAGACCCCGACGGCCGTCGGGACCGACCGCGAGCGCGTACCGAGGCCCGGTGCGGGTGACCCGGGCGCGAATGAAATCCGGATCTTTCGGGATCGGGTCGGCGGCGAGCACGCTGCCGTCCTTCGATGCGGCCGTCAACGAATCGAGTTGCGCGGCGAGATCGTCGGCCATCGCGTCCACCTGGTCGAGGAGGTGGGCCATGTGCGCGGCGTAATCGGTGTGCTTCTTGGTCGGCTTCAGTGCTTCACCGGGCTTGTACATGTCCTCGTGCGTCAGCTCGCCCCAGGCGTCCTGCAGGCGCGTCTTGACCTGAACTTCCACCTTCACGTCGAGATCACCCTGATGCGTGGCCACTCGAACGACCAGCACGGCGTGATACGCGCGGTAGCCGCTGGGTTTGGGAAAGGCGACATAGTCGGTCGGTGGCTGCGCGAACCGGACGGAGCATTTCGGGTCGTTACACGCGCGCTCGAGCGCCGCGACGAACGTGAGCTGGTCGCGTGGGGTCTTGCACAGCACCTTGATGCCGACGAGATCGGGAAGCGCCTCGGCCACGGCATCGACGTCGGTGGGCTCGGTGATGCGGCCCTCGGAGAGATAGCGGCGCAGTTTGTCGGCCGATCTGCCGGGGTCCTTGATGCGTGCGGTCTGCGCGTTCAGTCGGTCTCGATCGACGTCCTCGAGAATTTCGTCGGCGATGGTTTCGAGGAAGTTCTGTGCGGTGACGAGAGCGGCTTCCCACGCCCGACGGCGATGCAGGTACAGCTCCTCGACCAAGTCGTCGATGCTCGTTGCCGATGTCACGTTGCCGAGGTTAACGCAGAAGCGTGGGCAATCACCGTCGATGGCGCGCGTTCGAGCTGTGCCGCGTTCGTGTCCGGTTTACGCTCTACCGCATGACCGTGGCTCCCGAACAGACGGACGACTTCGTCGCGCAGTTCGACCCGTTCCGTCGCGAGCTGTTGGCGCACTGTTATCGCATGACCGGGTCGATCCACGATGCGGAAGATCTGCTGCAGGAAACGTACATTCGCGCGTGGCGGGGCTACTCCAAATACGAGGGCCGCTCGTCCCTGCGCACCTGGCTGTACCGAATTGCGACCAACACCTGTCTCACTGCGTTGGAGGGTCGTGCCAAGCGTCCGCTGCCGACCGGCTTGGGTGCACAGAGTTCCGGTCCCACCGACGAACTGGTGCAGAACAACGAGATACCGTGGCTCGAGCCCATCGCCGATTCCGAGCTGGCGGACTCGAGTGACCCGGCCTCGATCGTCGTGGCAAAGGAATCGGTGCGCCTTGCCTTCGTCGCTTCTCTGCAACATCTGTCGTCCCGACAGCGCGCGGTTCTGCTGATGCGCGAGGTGTTGCAGTGGAAGGCGTCGGAGGTGGCCGAGGTTCTCGCCACGACGACGACGGCAGTGAACAGCCTGCTGCAGCGAGCGAGGGAACGGCTCGACGAGATCGCGCCGGAACTCGACAGCGTCGAGCCCATGGAGTCGGCCGAATTGCAGGAGCTGCTCAGTCAGTACGTGGAGTGCTTCGAGCGATACGACATCGACCGGTTGGTCACGCTGTTCACCTCGGACGCGGTCTGGGAGATGCCGCCGTTCGTCGGTTGGTACCGGGGGGCCGAGACGATCGGCTCCCTCATCCGAAACAACTGCCCGGCGAACGGGGCAGGCGACATGCGGATGGTGCCGACCTCGGCCAACGGTCAACCCGCGTACGGGCTGTACATGCTCGGTGAGGACGGCGTACATCGGCCGTTCCAGCTGCACGTCCTCGATGTGGATGCCACAGGCGTCGGGCATGTGGCCTGCTTCTTCGATCTGTCCCTCTTCGACCGATTCGGCCTGCCCGACCGCCTCTGAACACCGGCCGATCAGCCCTGTGGGACGGCCGAAGGGTCCATCCACATCACTTCCCAGACGTGGTTGTCGAGGTCCCGGAATGCCCTGCCGTACATGAAGCCGTGATCCTGTGGCTCCATCCACTTGGTTCCACCAGCCGCGATCGCTGCGTCGGTGAGCGAGTCGACTTCGTCGCGACTGTCGGCCGAGATACACATCAGGACCTCGCGAGCCGAACCTGTGTCGCAGATCGAATCCGAGATGAAGTCCTCGAATCGAGACGTGGCCAGAAACATCACCGTGGCTTGGTCGCTGACGACCATGGAGGCACAGTTCTCGTCACTGAACACGTCGTTGAACTCGAATCCGAGTCCCTCGAAGAATGCGCGGGTGGCAACGACATCGCGGACGGGCATATTGGCGAACAGCAAACGGGACATGTGAAGTACCTATTCTGCGAGAACCTGCTGCGTCGAACCGTCGAACAACGGTCTTGCTTCTACTGACAGCTGTCGGGCCGCAAACTCACCGGACACAGGTGCCGACACGACGCGACCCCGCCGAGCGAATGCTCGACGGGGTCGCGGACTGCGAAGCTGAGGGGGCGTTATCGGCTGATCTGCGCGAGGCGAGACAGCATGCGCGAGAACACGTGACCGTCGTTCCCGAGATCGGCGTACGGATCGGCTACCTGGTCCGACGCGGCTGCGTCGGGTGTGGCCGCAGCGAGCGTGCGTGCCAAGTCGGTGCGACGCTCGATGGCGTCGAGGATGTTGGCGTCCAGCGTTGAAATTTCGTCGAAGAGTCGGTCGACGTCGGCCGTCGCGATATCGGCGTTGTCGGTGCCAATAGCGAGTGAATCGATCTGAACAGTCACATCGTCTCCTTGTGTTCGCGTCCTGAGGTGTGAGTCGTTCGGTCGGCCGGAACCGTTACAGGTCGACTCGAGTAAAAACGATGTTTCGTCCTCCTGACCAAGATGCCCACTCGACGGGCCTGGGCCAACCTCTTGGAGGTGTGATGCTGCATACAGTGCGGTCGGTTCACTACCTGCGGTTCACCTGCTGGACCGGCTCGTAGGGTTGTGCCCGCGTCGATGCGGGTAGTCGTCGACGCGAACCACGTCGACTTTCGAGGAGTGAACAATGCGTTACGACTACCTGATCATCGGCGGAGGAATGGTGGCCGACAGTGCAGCCCGTGGGATCCGCGAGCGAGACACCACGGGATCCATCGCGATCCTCGGCGCGGACTCCGACGAGCCGTATTCGAGGCCGGCGCTGTCGAAGAAGCTGTGGACGGACAAAGACTTCGGCCGAGATCAGGTCTCGCTCGATACTGCTGCCGATACCGGTGCCGAGGTACACACCGGAACTCGCGTCGCGTCGGTGAATCGATCGGACTCGTCGGTGACGACGCAGGCCGGGGATCGCCACGAGTACGGGACGCTGCTCCTGGCGACGGGGGCAACACCGACCGGAATCGAACTCGCTTCCAGCCCACGGGTGGTGTATTTCCGCACGTTCGCCGATTACCGAGCGCTGCGCGAGCTGACGAAGACCGCCGATCACATTGCCGTGGTCGGCGGCGGATACATCGGCACCGAGATCGCCGCGGCCTTGTCCGGGCAAGGTGTGAAGGTCACCTTGGTGACGTCGGACGCCGTACTCGGCGGGCACATGTTTCCGCCGAGCCTGGCTGCCGCCTTCGACAAAGGATTCGCCGGTCACGGAGTGACCGTCCGCCGGGGTGCGAAGGTCGTTTCCGGTGCAGAGGCGTCTGCGCGCGTACAACTGCAACTCGACGACGGTTCGGCGGTGGAGGCGGACGGCGTGGCGTTCGGTCTCGGTGTTCGCCCCAGCAGCGAATTGGCCGAGGCCGCCGGACTGACTGTGGACGACGGCATCGTCGTCGACGAGTTCCTGCGAACCGAGGACGTTCGCGTCTACGCGGCCGGTGACGTGGCAAGCTATCCCGACGCGATCCTCGGGCGACGACGCATCGAGCACGTGGACAACGCCACTGAGATGGGCAAGGCTGCGGGCCGCAACATGGCCGGTGCCGCGGAGCCCTACTCGTACACTCCGTACTTCTATTCCGACGTCTACGACGACGGCTATCAGGCGATCGGCACGCTCTCCTCATCGCTGCACACCGTCGAGGACTGGAAGTCCGTCGGCAAAGAGGGCGTCGTGTACTACCTGGACGACGATGCCGTCGTGCGGGGTGTGCTGATGTGGAACGTCTGGGAGGGTCTGGACGTGGCGCGCACCCTGCTGGCCGAGAAGGAGCCGCAGACCGAGCAATCGCTACGTGGGGCGATCTGACTTTCTGGAACACTCGAATGCGAGCGATCCATCGACGACACCGGCGATGCAGCGTGACCGAGGAGAGACGATGTCCGAGTTCGATGACAGTGGATCAGCCGAACAGCGTGCCCGATTCGACGACGAGGTTCACAGTCGCTGCGCCGACTGCCGGATGCCCGGTCGTTCGGAGCCACTTTCCGACGCGGCCGCTGTCGCCATCGCGGCCGGTCGGGTGGACGAGGCCACCAGAGCGGCGCTCGTCGCACGATGGCATGCCGGACGCTCGTTGCCGTCCATCGGTGGGTTCGGCGCGCTGCGAAACCTGGTGGACGAGCGTGACCGATGGCTTGCGAAGGACACGACGAGCAAGCCCGGATCGGCTCTTGTGTACAAACTTCGAGTTGCGGAGTTGACCAAGCGCATCAACCATCAGCGCACCACCGTGGTGATGTCCAACCGGCACTACGCCACCGGGGTGCGTGCGGCGCGCAAGGAGCGGCGCGAAGGTGTGCACCTCGATCTGGATCAGCGCGACGCAGTCTTCGACGCATTGACCAGGACGCCAGCGCCGCAGAAGTTCGGTCCCCTCGCCGAGCGGGGTTTGTCACTGGTGGACGCGGCCACCGACCGGGTGAGCACGCTGGCGCGCAAGACCCCGGTGTCCGACAGGATCGAGTGGGCGACCGGAAAAATGGATCAGTTCGTGGATCGCAAGGACGACCGCTTCGCCGACCGCTACGACACCCTGCTGTTCCTGGCCGGCTCTTCGTTCGACCGGATTCGTAGGTCGCCCGCATGGCAGTCGACGTACTTCGAGATCCAGCGCAATCAGCTCGACCTGTTCGTCGAGCTCACCGATATCTCTGTCGATGCCACGTCGCTGCGCACGGTGGCGACCGAGCTCGACCGCATCGGCGAGACGATGGTCGACGAGGAGACTGCCGCGCAGGTCGAATCTCGCCGTGGCGCATTGGAAGTGGTGTGGAGGCAGTCGACCGGTCGGGTGGCTGCCTTGGTCCGCCTTGCGAACCTGGTCGAGTCGTCCGAGACCGAGGCACGCACTTCCGACGCCATGGCCCGCGCCCACAGTCTCGACGATCGAATCGACGACCTCGTCGGGCGCTCGGGTAGCCGCGAGATGTCTGCTCAGAACACGCATTTCGTGGGTGATCAAGTGCGGACGCAGTGGCGCGAATGAGTGCCCCATAGGACGCAGTGGCGCGATCGGGTGCCGGTCCAGGCACACAATCGCGCCACCGGTGTCAGGCGATGATCGCGAACAGAATTCCCGCGACGGCGAAGCTGACCACGGACAGGATCGTTTCGAGGACGGTCCATGTTTGCAGGGTCTGTTTGACGGTCAGGTTGAAGAACTTCGCGATGATCCAGAATCCGCCGTCGTTGACGTGGCTGGCGATGATCGAGCCCGCTGCGATCGACATTGCGATCAGTGCGATGGCCGGAGCCGAGTAGTCCTGTGCTGCCACGAGGGGGCCGACGATTCCGCCGGTCGTCACGATGGCCACGGTGGCCGAGCCCTGTGCCACCCGCAGTGCGCAGCTGATGATGTAGGCCAGGACGATGATCGGCAGGCCTGCGGCTGCCATGGTGTCGGCCAGTGCGGTGCCGATGCCCGTGGCGGAGATGACCTTTCCGAAAAATGCGCCTGCGCCTACGACGAGCAGCAACATGCCGACGGGGCGCAGTGACTCTCCGGTGAGCTTACTCAGCTCCTGGACGGTGGATCCGCGGCGAATGCCCAGCACGTAGAACGCAATCAGTACTGCGATGAGCAGCGCGACGGCGGGTGTGCCGAAGAACGTGAGCACTTCGAGGAGGTTGCCGGGATCGAGCAGAATGCTGCCGAATGTGGCACCGAGGATCAGGACCAGCGGAACGGCAATGATCGCTCCGATCGTTCCGACCGACGGTGGCGTCGTGACGATCGGGCGTTTGGTGGCAACCGAACCGGTGCCACCATCCTGGGTGGTGCTCGCGTCGTCTGCGTCGTTGATGAAGTCGTCGGGTACGTCGACGATGATCCGCTTGCCGATCCAGTTGCCCCACACCAGGCCTGCGGCAATGAATCCTGGAATGCCGCAGACGAATCCGAACAGGATGAGCCAGCCCAGGTTCACCTCGAGCAATCCGCCGAGGGCGACCGGCCCGGGATGCGGCGGCAGGAAGGCGTGCGTCATGGACAACCCTGCCAGCATCGGCAGTGCAAAGAGCACCAACGACTTTCCGCCTTGGCGGGCAGCCACGTAGACCAGCGGTGCCAACACGAAGATTCCGATGTCGAAGAACACCGGAATGCCGAAGATCAATCCGAGCAGCCCCATTGCTATGGGTGCTCCGCGTTCTCCGAAGACGCCAAGAAGCTTCGCGGTCAGTGCTTGTGCACCGCCGGACTTTTCGAGGATTGCACCGAGTACCGTTCCCAGTCCGATGATGACGGCGATGTGTCCCAGGATGCCGCCGAACCCGGTCTCGAGCAACGACTCGTTGCTCTTGATTGCGGTGCCGACTATCTGGTTGACCGGCAAACCGGCGGCCAGAGCCAAGCCGAGTCCGACGATGAGAAGCGCGATGAACGGCTCGAGCTTGACCTTGATGATGACCACGAGCAATACGGCGATTGCTATGCCGCACAGCACTAGTAGGCCTGGAGTGGAGGTTCTGAGCCAGTCGACAACAGAATTCATGACGAGCCTTCCTTGATGTCTGCACTGATGGCCGCCACGAACGTCTGCGCTCGTGCGGTGATGTCGTCCCACTGGGCAGCGGCAACCGATGCCGGTGGAACCACGTCGGTGCCTGCCGTCACTGCTACGGCACCGAACGCGAGGAATTGAGCGGCGTTGCCCGCGTTGACGCCGCCGGACGGAACGAGTTTCGCGTCGGGGAACGGTCCCAGCAGATCTTTGAAATACGCAGGCCCGACGGTTCGTGCCGGAAATATCTTGACGGCGTCCGCCCCGAGATCGAGCGCGGTCATCACTTCGGAAGGGGTGAGCGCACCCATCATCAGTGGGATCCCCGCGTCTGTGACGACGGCGGCAACGTCGGGACGCAGCCCAGGGGTGACGACGAAACGTGCACCTGCGTCGATCGCCGACCGCGCTTGATCGGCGGTCAGGACCGTGCCGGCCCCGACTACGGCACCCGCGTCCGATGCCGCGCGGATGAGGTCGAGGACGCCGGGCGTGGTGAAGGTCAATTCGAGTGCGCGAATTCCGCCGCGGGCGAGCGCATTTGCCAATGCAGCAGGATCGCAGATGTGCGGGGCGCGGACCACCGACAGTGCGCGGTCCTCGAGAATCGTGGTCAGTGCGCTCATGATGTCTGCTTTCCGGTGGGATCCATTCGCAAGGCGTGACCTGCCAGAGAATGAGTGGGGAGATGATCGTCGATGGCGAACGCGCCGTTGACCATGACGTGGCTGATGCCCTTGGCCTGTTGCTTCGGGTTCTCGAACGTGGCGGTATCACGCACGGTGGCCGGGTCGAACAGAACGAGATCGGCCGCGTGGCCTTCGGCGATGGTGCCGCGTGCACGCAGTCGTAGGCGGGCCGCGGGGCGACCGGTGAGGTGATTGATGCACTCTTCGAGCGAGAGCAACTGCTCGTCCCGGACGTAGTGACCCAGGTAGCGAGGGAAGGTGCCCCAAGCGCGTGGGTGCGGCTTCTCGCCGACCAGAATCGCGTCGCTACCGCCCATATGGTGTGGGTGCGCCATGATCTCGCGCACGTTCTCCTCGTGTCCGACGTGTTGCAGGATGGTGGTGGCCATCGCATCGCGGCGAAGGAAGTCGAAGAACACGTCCACCGGTGACCGATCCTCGTCTGCTGCGATCTCGGACATCGTGCGACCGACGTATCGATCCAATTCGGGATTCGCCACCCCGCTGAGCTGGATGGTTTCCCACTCGACGGTGACACCGTGGCAGCCGTCGGATCCGTTCACGTCGACATCCTGTGCGATGCGGCGACGCGCGTCCGGATCGTCCAATCGTTCCAGCGCGCGGTCCGGGCCACCCGACATCGCCCAACTGGGCAGCAGCGCAGACAGTGTGGTGGCTCCGGGCAGATAGGGATACGTGTCGAGGGTGACGTCGCATCCGTCCGCGATCGCAGAATCGACGCGGTCGAGGAACTCACGTGCCCGGCCCCGATTGACGCCGAAGTTCATGGTCGCGTGAGTCAGATGCAGCGCACATCCCGTTTCCCGTGAGAGATCGAGCATCTCCTGGTATGCGTCGAGCGCGCCGGCACCGTACGACCGAGTGTGCGGTGCGTAGAACCCACCGAAGTCGGCGACGACCTCGCACAGTGCACGCAATTCGCTTGTGTCCGCGTACATTCCGGGCGTGTACGTCAAACCGCTCGACATTCCGACGGCACCCTCCTGCAATCCCTGTGCCAACAACTCCTGCATGTGTGCGATCTCGGACAGCGTCGCGGGCCGCTGATCGGCACCCACCGCGAGGTAACGCAGTGTTCCCTGGGGAACGAGATAGGCGGCGTTCGGGGTGATCCCCTGGTCGAGTCGAGTGAGGTACTCCGAGACCGAACGCCACGAGAAGTCGAGGTCGACGGGATTGCCGTTCCACCCTGCGATCTGACGCCGCACCACGTCGAGCGTCGCGTCGTCGATCGGGGCGTAGGCAATGCCGTCCTGTCCGATGACTTCGGTGGTGACGCCCTGACTGATCTTCGGAAAGTGGTCGGGGTCGGTCAGTAGCCGCAGGTCCGAGTGGGCGTGCATATCGATGAAGCCGGGGGACAGAACCTGACCCGGTGTGGCGTCGACGATTCTGTCGGCACCGGTGACGGCACCGGGTTCGGTGATCGACGCGATGATCCCGTCGTGAACGAGAACGTCACGACGCAGTCGCGGTGATCCGGTGCCGTCGATGACGTCGGCACCGCGAAAGAGTATATCGAGCATACGTTTTCGGCTTTCTAGAAGAATGTGTGCACGAGATCGACCACGACGGGATCGTCGCCGTCCGCATCGTTCACCACGGGAATCAGACGCCACTTGTCGAAGGCGGTGCATGGGTGAGACAGGCCCAACCTGACCACCGATCCCACCGGCAGTGCCGCGGCGTCCTCGCCCGGTAGGCGAAGGAACGCATGCTGATCGTTCAGTGCTGTGATTTCGGCGTCGGAGTTCAGCCGCTCGTCTCCCCGAACATACTGGGGGACAGGAAGTCCCTCGTCGAACGGAAAGTCGCGCTTACCCGCGTCGAGCAATGCGAGACCCGGTTCGGGTCGGGAGACCGTGCGAGCCCATCCGTGCATCGCCGAGATCAGGGGTACGTCGGTTCGGGCCGGGGTGAGCGGTGAGATCTGCGCGTAGAAGCCGTCGTCGTGCACCACGTAGGCACCCGAGCGCAGCACCACATCCGTGCGCACGCCTTCTTCGGTGGTGAGGGACAGCAACCGTTCGACGACGAGGTCCTGGTAGGCGCTGCCGCCTGCGGTCACGATCGCATGTTCGCCGTAGAGGCCTTCGGCGTCCAGCGATCGATGCAGGTCTGCGACGGCGTCGAGATAGTTCCGAACTACTTCGAGGCCCCCCTCGGAGCGGTCGTGGCTCAATGCACCTTCGTAACCACCGACCCCAGCCAGGGTGAGCCGTGAAGACGAGGCGATCACACGGGCTACCGCAGTCGCTTCGTCGATCGTGCGCGCGCCGGTTCGGCCGTGCGGGCCACCGAGCTCGACGACGACCGCAATGGGGCGCTCTCCCCGTGCGGATAGAATGCGGTCCATCTCGTGCACGGTCGCGACACTGTCAGCCCAGCAATAGAATTCGAAAGTGGGATGCGAATCGAGCTCGGCCGCAACCCATGTCAGCGCTACGGGATCGATCTCGGCATTGGCGAGCACGATCCGTTCCACCCCGAACGAGCGCGCCACCTGAACCTGCCACCCGGTTGCGAGAGTGATGGCCCAGCTTCCCGCGTCGAGTTGTTGCTTCCACAATTGCGGGGCCATCGACGTCTTGCCGTGGGGTGCAAGCAGTACGCCGGCCTGCGCCGTCCAGTCGGCCATGACCGAGATGTTCGACGCGATGCGCTGCCGATCGAGGGTGAGCACCGGCGTCGTGAATTCCGACAGTCGCGGCGACGTGGCGAGGAAGTCTTGGACGGTCTGTCCCCATGATCTCGGCGGCAGTGCTTTGTGCTCGGGCCCGAGCATTCGTTGCCCGAGCGCCTCAACGGCACCGATGTCGATCACGTTCGTCTCCTTCATGTCGGGAAGTAGAGCGCGTTGCGCTATGTGCAACGTTGGTTGCGCAATGTGTCTATGATTTGTAGTCTGCAACGAAAGGCAACGTTGCCGCAAGAGTTCGAGGAGAACGGCGTGAAACCACCACGTGCAGTGTGTGTAGGCGAAGGCCTCGTCGTTCTGGTCGCGGAGCCCGGCCCGTTGGATAGATCGGAGACGTTCCACCGCGCGGCCGGAGGTGCTGAAGCCAACGTGGCCAGGGTGTTCGGTCAACTGGGAGTCGACGCCGCGTGGATCTCCCGAGTGGGCGACGACGGATTCGGCCGGTACCTCGTCGACCAGCTGGTCGCTGCAGGTGTCGACACCTCCGGTGTGACGATCGACGACGAGCGACCCACGGGCATGTATGTGAAGGAACGCGGCTCCGGTTCCGGCGTGCGTCACGATTTGGCGCACGGAGACAGTGCGATGACGTACTTTCGGGCCGGGTCGGCTGCGAGTGCGCTGTCGCCGACAGATGTCGACGGGAATGCTGCGGACCTGGTTGCACGTGCAGATCTGATCCACTTCACGGGAATCACCGTGGCAATTTCGGATACCGCGGCCGAGCTGACGCGATGCTTGACCGATCGCCCCACGGTAATCAGTTTCGATCTGAACTATCGGCCCGCACTGTGGAAGTCGCGAGTGGACGCGGCTCCAGCCTTACTGGGCGAGCAGGTGGGAAGGAGCGATGTGGTGTTCATGGGTGCCGACGAAGCTGCGCTCGTGTTCGGGACCTCGGATCCCGCCGAGCTGCGCGAGATGTTCCCGCAGCCGCAGCACCTGGTGGTCAAGAACGACGCGCATACCGTGACTGCGTTCGACGGAACCGCTCGAGTCGACGTTCCGGCGCTGCGGCTCGACGTTGTCGAAAAGATCGGTGCAGGAGATGCATTCGCAGGCGGCTATCTGACGGGACTGCTGTCGCACCGGAGTGCCGTCGCGCGTGTTCGGTTCGGGCATCTGTGCGCGGCTGGAGCGCTGACCGGGCACGGTGACATCGCCTCCGTTCTGCCTTTGGACATGCTGACCGAGTTGGCGGAACTCTCCGACGAGAAATGGGCGACGCTCGACTACATGGCCGCGTCTGTGCGTCACTCGGAGGTGCAATGAGTCAAAGTCTCTCGCGGGCGCTGACGATCCTCGGCATGCTCGGTGACGGCTCGCGATCACTCGACGAGTTGGCGGCGGTTCTCCAGGTGCACAAGACGACGGTGCTGCGGCTGCTTCGGACGATGGAGAGCGACAGGTTCGTACAACACGATGCCGACCACCGCTATCAGCTCGGCTCACGACTGTTCGAGCTCGCGAACCACGCGCTCGAACAGCGAGACGTACGCAGCATTGCCCGGCCGCACCTGGCCGAGCTCAACTCCAGCACGGGCCAAACGGTGCACCTGGCCACCTACGAGGCAGGCGAAGCCATCTACATCGACAAGCTCGACGCCACTCAGAGTGTGCGGATGTATTCGCGAGTGGGAAAGCCGGCGCCGTTGCACTGCACTGCAGTGGGGAAGGTTCTGGTTTCCGCACGTCCACAGGTCGAGCGGGAACGAATTGCGCACCGCATCACGTACACGGCGTTCACGGAGCGGACGATCACGTCGGCCGAGGGCTACCTGCGTGAATTGGACCTGGTACTCGAGCAAGGATTTGCCGAGGATCGCGAGGAGCACGAGTCGTTCGTCAACTGCATCGGATGCGCAATCCGCAACGGAACCGGGGATGTAGTCGCTGCGGTGTCCATGTCGGTGCCGGACATGTTGCTCGATCACCAGCAGGTTCTGGAAACACTTCCCGAGGTGCAGCGGACCGCCGCTGCCATCTCCGAAGATTTGGGTTGGCGGCTGCGGAAGGCCCCGACACCCGAAGCACAACCAACAGTTCGATGAAAGGAACGCCATGAGTGAAAAGATCGAAATCCGTACCGCCGGAGCGCCGGCGCCCGCCCATACCTTCTCCCAGGGAGTCAGGAAGGGCCCGTTCGTGCAGGTTTCCGGCCAGGGACCGGTCGATCCATCCACGAGCGAGTACCTGTTCCCCGGTGACGTCGCCGCACAGACCACTCGAACCCTCGAGAATGTCAAAGCCATCGTGGAAGCGAGCGGTGCCACATTCGACGATGTCGTCATGCTGCGTGTGTATCTGACCAAGCGTGAGGACTTCTCGATCATGAACGACGCCTACGGAGAGTTCGTATCCGCGAACACGTCCGGCGACGTGCTGCCGAGCCGCACCACAGTGTTCACGGGACTGCCCAGGGAAGAGATGTTGGTCGAGATCGACGCCGTCGCGATCGTCTGATCGTCACCCCGAGGGAGATGTTCACACGAAAATTACATCTGACCAGGCGATTTGCGTAAGCGTTGGTCTTCGCGTAACTTTTGTCGAGTCAGAGCGACACGGACACCGACCCGGTCTTCACAAACCGGGACAACGAGGTTGTACGGAGTATGCACTGAACAACCCAGGCAAGGCTAGTAGTTATCAGCCATGTCTGGGGTTCGAGCGTGTAAGCCCCGAAGTTGCTGTGCGAACAGTAGCGACGGTGTGTGCGTGTTCTTTGAGAACTCAACAGTGTGTCGATGAATGTCAGTGCCGAAATTATTTGTTTTGGTGAATGCATTCGATGTATCAGCTGCCCGCTTGTGGTGGTTGTTGTCGGGTGTTGTTTTGAATGCTAGTTGAGTTTTTCTGCTAGTGATTTGACTTGATGTCTTTGACTGATTCACGGTCCTTCGGGATTGTTGTTTCGCAGGTCTTTTACGG
>NZ_JAJPWC010000007.1:0-157799 GCF_047782425.1 Rhodococcus sp. 077-4
GCGTGTTGGCCGGCCCGTTGGTCCGCTCGTCCTACCGCGCCGGACGCCTGTACGCGCAGGCCATGGCGCATCACGGCCGCGAGTTGCCCGAGAGCATGAGTCACCTGACCGACGGTGGCGAGGCCTCACAGGAGGCCAGTTCGTTGATGGCGCGGCTCGCGGCCCACTGACTCCATTCGCGCCTTGTCGACATTTCGTCCAGGGCGCGAACGGATTTCAATCAGCTACTGCACCGTCTGACGATCGGCGTACTTCGACACCTGTTCGATCGCGTGTTCCGCTTCGGCCACGATCTTTTCGATCAGCTCAGCGCACGTCGGCAAGTCGTCGACAAGCCCGACGACTTGGCCCGACGCGAGCACGCCCGCTTCGGTATTCCCATCCACCAGACCGGCTTTCAGCAACATCGGAGTGTTTGCCGCCATCAGGACCTGCGCCCACGTCAGATCTTTTCCGTGACGCATTGCCAGCCCGTCTCGAATCATGGTGGACCACGAGAGGCCCGTCATCTTCTTGAACTTCGCCGCGTTGCGTCCGGCGTGGAGGAATCCGGTAGCCCTGGAGGATCGTTCCAGAGAATCGACGAGCGAGGTTCGCAGCACACGGTGTGGCATACCGTCCACCCTGGTGGACACCACCGTATCGTTCAAACCCGCTGCGAGATACCGCTGTTTCACGTCATCGGGCACAGTGCTTTCCTGCGTGAGCAGGAATCGTGTGCCCATCGCGACACCCGACGCCCCGTAGGCCAGAGCTGCGGCAAGCCCTCGTCCGTCGAAGAACCCGCCCGCAGCTACCACCGGGATGTCGACGGCGTCGAGGACCGACGGAAGTAGCAGCGTGGTCGGCACCGGCCCGGTGTGCCCACCACCTTCACCGCCCTGAACGATGACAGCGTCAGCGCCCCATCCTGCGACCTTACGGGCATGCTTTGCTGCGCCGATCGACGGAATGACCACTACGCCTGCGCCTTTGAGCTTGGCAATGAGTTCTGGTTTCGGTGCCAGCGCAAAGGACGCAACACGGACACCTTCTCGGATCAGCAGGTCGATTCGGTCGGGCGCGTCGGTCGCGTCGGCCCGAATATTCACTCCGAAGGGACGATCTGTTCCTTGCTTGGTCTTGGCCACTGCGGCCTCGAGCTCGCTGAACGTCATGGTCGCAGACGCGAGAATGCCCAACCCTCCGGCGTTCGAGGTTGCGGTAACCAGCTTAGGCCCGGCCACCCAGCCCATACCGGTCTGTACAACTGGGTGCTCGATTCCGACGAGCTCGGTGAAACGCGTGACGAGTCGGCTCATGGCGTCGGCACCTCTCGATCGCGCGCATTACGAGGATCGATGACCTGTCTGATCAACCGCAATTCCTCCTCGTTGGGGATACGGGTCACGCCTGCCGTCGATACGTCGAGATCGAACCCCGTCGCCTCCTGGACTTGCTCAGGGGATACCCCCGGGTGCACAGACGCCAGACGGATCGAACGATCGACGCCGCCGAAATCGAGAACAGCCAAATCGGTGACGACGCGATGGATGTCGAGGAATCGTGCAGCAGGCGCGTCCCCCATCTTGTCGTACCCGACGCCGGACACCACATCGACTGCATCGACGAAGACACGAGTCGAATGCCGCGGTACCCAATAGCTCGTCCGATGGTTGATGGTATTGCCAGGACCGCCGCGCACTCCGAACATCTGGCGCTTCGGGCGCGCATGGTCACCGATGCACGAGATGTTCTGATTACCGAATTTATCGAGTTGATTGGCGCCCATGACCACATGACGGCGTCCGGATGCCACCACGTCGAACACGCGCCTGTACGGAATCCAGCCCTCCAGCTCACCGGCTGCACCGAGAGCGGGTGTATCTGCCAGTAGGAACGCCTCGCCGTCGGACAGGAGCAGGTCCGGTTCCGATGTCAGCCGTGCAAGACGCGCTCCGATGCTCGGCATGAGTCCCATCGGACTTGCCATGATTTCGCCCGCTCCGATGAACAGGTCAGCGCACGCTGCAGCACAGACTTCCGCACGCGAAACCGCTGCCTCCGTAGTCGTCGTTGTCATCGTGTTGCCTTCTGGTAGTCGGATTCCGAACCGGACAGGTAACGCTCGCGGAATTCATTCCAGCTCGCGTCGTCCTTTGCGGCCTCGACGTAGGCTTTTTGGAAAGGTTCGTCGCGGTCGTAATCGGGTGCGCACGAGGTGAAATGGGCACCTCTCGGCGACTCCACCACTCCGTCGACCATCATTCGATTCGTCAAAAGTGCCTGCACTGGAGCAGTTTTGACAAGTTCGGCCGTGTCGACGATCCGCTCGCACGACACGTAGCGACGCTCGGCGGCATTGAGGAAGAGATCGTCGAAGTAGGGGTCGGGCCCCAGGTACGCGCCGTTGCCGCTGGAATCCGCAATGTTGAGGTGCACCAACGCTGCGTCGAGGTACAGAGCCGGCATGGCGACGAGATCCTCGTACTGATCCGTTCCCGCGACCGGGTAAGGCGAGGTGACCGTCTGCAGTTCCGGATAGTGAGTCATGACATCGGAACCGAGACCTGCGCGTATGGGCAGGAACGGAAGCCGTGCCCCCGCAGCCCGCAGTCCGGCGTTGAGCATGCCCTCGTCGATTTCGCGGACTTCGACCGTTCCCTGCGTGCGCGCGCGTGCAAACTGCGGGTCGTACGGTATCGAATCGAGAGATACGAACCCATAGACCGCACGCCGAACTTTCCCGGCTGCGCAGAGCAAGCCGATATCCGGACCACCGTACGAGACAACCGTGAGGTCTTTCAGATCGGAACGGAGAATAGCTCGAACGAGAGACATCGGCTTGCGCCGCGACCCCCACCCTCCGATTCCGATGGTCATGCCGTCTTCCAGCTCGCTGACCACGGCGTCCAGCGTCGTCGTTTTGTCGCGGCGTGTGGCTGTCGTCATATCGGATCACCCCTTCTTGGTCGATTGGCCCGCATCGGGACCGCGGAAATTCCTGTCGAGAGATGAGCGGCGCGCTTCGTCCGAGGCACCCGACAGATTGAGTTCGAATGTGAAGCCCTGCTCGAACCGGTAACTACGGTGCACATGCTGAACGTCGATGCCGTTGATCGCTTCCTTGGCGGCCCGGATGACTCGGGGATCCTTGGCCGCGATGTCCCGCGCCACTCGCAGTGCGGCCTCGAAGAGTTCAGCTCGTGGCACTACCTCGTACACGGACCCGAAATGCCGCAGAGTCTCGGCGTCGATGTTCCGTGCCGTGTAGTACAGAGTCCGCATCAGGTGCTGGGGCACCAGTCGAGCCATATGCGTCGCCGCACCGAGCGCTCCGCGATCGACTTCGGGAACGCCGAACGTCGCATCGTCGGAAGCCACGACCACGTCCGCATTGCCGACCAAGCCGACGCCGCCCCCGAGGCAGAACCCCTGCACGGCCGCGATGACGGGTACTTCGCAGTCATACACGGCCGAAAACGCTGCAGCGCAACCTTTGTTCGCACCGATGAGGTGTTGGTAACCCTCGAACTTCTCGATTTCCTTGATGTCCACTCCGGCACAGAAGCCACGATTCTCCGCGCGGAGCACCACGACGTGCGTCGAGGGATCACGGCCGGCATCGCGCACCGCATCGGCCAGATCGAACCACCCCTGCACGGGAAGTGCATTCACGGGAGGGTAGTCGATCGTGACAACGGCAATGCCGGGCTCTTCTTCAGTGACTGATACAGGCAACGGTCAATTCCTCCCGAAGGCGTACAAAGCAAGCATATGCTTGGTAAGTTACCACACAGGTCCGGCCGAACTCGCCTTTCTCGACGCGTCGACCGGTCACCGAAACGCACATCACGGAGGTATACGTGAGCATGGCCGTAAGTGTCCCCGTCGCGCTGGTCACAGGAGGAGTTCGTGGGGTCGGTGCGGGGATCACCCGCGCATATCTCCGCGCCGGCTACACCGTCGTCGCGTGCGCTCGACGCGACGTGGACGTCCCGATCCAAGTCGACGGCAGAGTGGCGACCTACATGCCGTGCGATGTCAGAAACGAGAGCGATGTCGTGAACACAGTCGACGCGATCCTGACGCAATACGGCCGGTTGGACACTGTCGTCAACAACGCAGGAGGCGCGCCGTTCGCGCTCGCGCACAACGCAAGCGCGAACTTTCACAGAAAGATCGTCGAGCTCAACCTTCTGGCCCCCCTCCTGGTCGCGCAGGCGGCAAACTCCGTGATGCAAGATCAGGAGACGGGCGGCTCCATCGTCATGATCAGCAGCGTCAGCGCCCAACGGCCATCACCTGGCACGGCGGCCTACGGTGCTGCGAAAGCCGGTCTGGACAGCTTGACCAAATCCCTCGCTGTCGAATGGGCACCGAAAGTTCGGGTCAACGGACTCGCCGTGGGGATGGTCGAGACCGAGCAGAGCGAACTGCACTACGGTGACGCCGACGGAATCGCGCGAGTAGCCCGAACCGTCCCTCTCGGACGGCTGGCGTCACCGGAAGACGTTGGAAACAGCGCCGTCTTTCTTTCTTCCGAATCGGCCTCGTACATCTCCGGCGCAACGCTCACCGTTCATGGCGGCGGAGAGCGCCCATCGTTCCTGGACGCAGCCACAACGAACAACTGACCCGACGATCGCCATAACGGCGTCGTCATCGAAGTGCTAGGAAAGGACCACACATGACCGGGCTTTGCAACGAACGTGTCGTCGTAGTGACTGGAGCGGGCCGAGGAATAGGCCGCGCTCATGCTCTCGCCTTTGCTGCCGAGGGTGCAAGAGTTGTCGTCAACGACGTCGGCGTAGCAATCGATGGATCCAATGCCTCAGCGGGGCCCGCCCAGTCCGTAGTCGACGAAATCGTGGCACTCGGCGGTGAGGCAGTTGCAAACAGTAGCGATGTTGCCGATTGGGCTGGAGCGCAGGAGCTGATCGCAACCGCAGTCGACACTTTCGGAACGCTCGACGTTCTCGTCAACAATGCAGGTTTTCTCCGCGACCGAATGCTCGCCAATTTGGGTGAAGACGAATGGGATGCGGTCATCCGTGTGCACCTCAAAGGACACTTCGCACCTCTGCGACATGCAGCCGCCTACTGGCGCAGCGAATTCAAGGCGGGTCGACCGGTCGACGCACGCATCGTCAACACGAGTTCGGGAGCCGGACTTCAGGGAAGCGTTGGGCAGGGTAACTACTCAGCCGCCAAAGCGGGAATTGCAGGCTTGACTCTGGTGGCTGCGAGCGAATTCGCAGGATACGGAGTAACTGTGAATGCAATCGCGCCTGCAGCACGAACACGGATGACGGAAGCCGCTTTTGCGGACGACATGGCAATACCGGAAAACGGTTTCGATGCCATGGCACCGGAGAACATATCGCCTCTGGTGGTGTGGCTCGGTAGCACGGAGTCCAAGAATGTGACCGGACGCGTGTTCGAGGTCGAAGGCGGACTCATCAGAGTCGCGGACGGCTGGCGACACGGTCCATTCGTCGACAACGAAGAACGATGGAACCCGGCCGACATCGGCCCGGCGGTCGACAAGCTACTCGATGCCGCGAACGTTCCCGTCCCCGTTTACGGTGCTCGTTGACACCGCAATTCATTTCGGGCCCGCATCTCGTTCCGAGGAGATGCGGGCCATGGGCACCCGGGAGCGACATTTCGCGTCACCGTGGCAACGTCTGGTCGCGGCCGTCTACGCGTACGAGCCCGAGCACCAGCTTCTCGGGCCCGTATGTGGCCGCTGCCGGATCCGATAGAACCGCGGGCACGGCAAGGCTGAGGTCCGGATAGTCCTCGGACAGCACTTCGAGCGCCACCTGCATCTCGACGCGGGCCAGGAGCTGACCGAGACACAACCTATGGCCCCTACCGAACGTCAGATGCTTGTTTGCATTCGGGCGTCGAATGAGAAAACGATCCGGATTCTCGAAAACGTCGGAGTCTCGATTCGCCGCAGGAATGTTGATGGACAGAGACTGTCCAGCAGCGAACCGAACACCCCGTACCTCGAATTCCTTTGTTACGGTGCGCAGAATCGTGTGCAATGAGGGAGTCAGCCGCATCGCCTCTTCGACTGCCTGCGGAGCCAAGGCTGGACAATCGACCAGCAGTTCCCACTGCTCTCGGTTCTCCATCAAGAGCAGAACGGCCCAGCCGAGTTGGAGCCTGGTCGTGTCGTGACCTGCGAACAGCAGATTCACCAGGGCTCCGAACATCTCGGCTTCGGTGATACCGGTCCCCTCCGCATCGATTTCGTCGGCGGAGAGAATCAGTGCCGACACGAAGTCGTCGCGCGGTTCGGCCCGGCGCGTCTCGATCAGTCGGCCGAAGTAATCGTAGAGATTCCGGAGAGCACCGTTGATCTCGTCTTGATAAGGCGCTACCGGATTGTGCGAGAGCCGCGCCAGACTGACGGTCCACGAGGTGAACTCTGCGACGTCGACCGTCGGGATACCCAGGAGCCGACAGACATTCTCGATCGGGTAGGTATCGAGAAACCCACCCACGAAATCGAGATGACCGGCAGCGGCGTTCTTCTCGATCAATCCGGTTGCGACGGTTCGCATGTCCTCGCGCATTCCTCGAATGTCTCGCGAGTTGAAAGCCTTCTGCAGAACTCTCCGAACCGGATCGTGACGCACCCACGGCATCAATGGGAGCATCCCCTCGGTTGCGTACCGAATGATCTCCTCCGACGCATCCTGCTTGCTGTAGTAATCGGCACCTATTCCGTCGAGGTGCTCGCGATCGACGAGTAGCGCACTGGCTTCCGACCAGGACAACACCTCGACTCCGCGAACCGAGGAGGCGAGCCAACACTCCCCGCGCAACTCTTGAATCGTGCCGTAGGGGTCCTCCGCGTAGTGCGAACTCGCGTAGTCGAAGTGGGGTAATCGTGGAGCCAGGTCGATGATCGGGATGCCCACTTACCATTCCTCTCGAGGTGGCCTGGGCGGCGTCACGCTCGCTGGCTCGATACCGAGATGACCTCGCCCGTGAGGTAACTGGAGTAGTCACTCGCCAGAAACGCAATGGTCGACGCGATCTCCCATGGGTCGGCCGCGCGACCGAATGCTTCTCCGGACGCCAGTTCGTCCAACAACTCCTGCGATGTTACTTTCGCCAGGAACTTGTGGTTGGCGATACTCGGTGCAACGGCGTTGATGCGAACGCCGTACTCGGCCGCTTCCACCGCGCTGCACCTCGTGAGCGCCATCACACCGGCCTTTGCCGCCGCGTAGTGCGCTTGGCCGTGCTGCGCCCGCCACCCCAACACACTGGCGTTGTTGACGATGACGCCGCCGTGGTCGACATCCCGGAAATAGCGAAGGGCAGCGCGAGTGCACCGAAAAGTGCTGGTCAGAGTTACATCGAGGACCTTGGACCATTGATCGTCCGTCATGTCGGCGACCGGAGTCTCGCCGCCGAGCCCCGCGTTGTTGACGAACACATCGATGCGGCCCAACGCGGCCAATGCCCCCACGACGAGTGCATCGACCTGGTCACTGTCCATCACGTCGCACACGATCGCTTCGACCTTGCCCAGTCCGAGAGCGGCGAGCTCGGAACGAGTTTCGTCGAGCCTGCGCTGATGAAAGTCCGATATGACGACGTCAGCACCCTCGAGCAACGCCCTACGCGCAGTCGCGCTGCCGATGCCGGTCCCTGCGGCTGCAGTCACGACAACCACTCGCCCGTCGAGCAGACCGTGACCTGGAATCTCTTCGGGAACAACTGACAGGGGGCTGCCGTGCGACGCGGTCATGGGCGTGCCTCTCGTGGAAGTCCGAGTACGCGCTCGGAGATGATGTTTCGCTGAATTTCGTTGGAGCCGCCGTAGATCGTGTCGGCGCGCGTGAAGAGGTAGAGACGTTGCCATTCATCGAGCTCCCCATCGTGGGCGAGCAGTGACGGGGCTCCGACCACCTCCATGGCGAGTTCACCGAGCCCTCGATGCCAGTTGGCCCACAGCAACTTCGAGACCGAGTCTTCGCCGTTGTCGCCGGTACCTCCGAGAGTGGACAGTGCGTACGCACGCATGACGCGCAGGCCGATGTACGCGCGAGTCAACTTCTCTCGGACTACCGGGTCCTCTGCGCTCCCGTTGCGTCGAGCGACATCGATGATGGCGTCGAGTTCGCGGGCAAACCCCACCTGTTGCCCGAGTGTCGACACCCCTCGCTCGAAGGAGAGCGTTCCCATGGCTACTTTCCAACCCTGCCCGGGTTCGCCGACTACCAGATCCGATTCTGTTCTTGCACTGTCGAAGAACACCTCGTTGAACTCGGATGTGCCGGTGAGCTGCGTGATGGGACGGACGCTCACACCGGGTTGTTTCATCGGCACGAGCAGATAGGACAGCCCTGCGTGCCTCTTCGAGCCCTTCTCGGTTCGTGCAATGACGAAGGCCCAGTCGGCGAGGTGTGCAAGTGACGTCCACACCTTCTGGCCGTCGATCACCCAGGAATCACCGTCGAGTACCGCCGAGGTCGAAACCGCAGCCAGGTCGGATCCAGCGCCGGGCTCGGAATACCCCTGGCACCATAGGTCACTGACGTCGTTGATCCCAGGGAGGAACCGAGCGCGCTGCGCATCGGTCCCGAATGCGATCAGCGTCGGCCCGAGCAATTCCTCCCCGATGTGACTCACTCGTGCCGGGGCTTGGGCTCGTGCGTATTCCTCATGGAATATCACTTGTTGAGCGATGCTCGCTGCTCGCCCGCCGTATTCGACCGGCCACCCCAAACAGGTCCACCCCGCCGCCGCCAGGTAACGGTCCCATTCGAGGCGTTCGTCGAATGCCTCGTGCTCACGGCCCGGTCCTCCGAGACCTTTCAGCGGCGCGAAATGCTCAGAGAGATTGTCGTCGAGCCATTCACGAATTCGTTGACGAAAGACGTCATCACTGATCTCCGTCAAGACTGCGACTCTTCCCTCGTCCATGCTCATTCAGGTAGGGTAACAAACCAAGCACTTGCTCAGGTAGGAGTTGACCGTGAACGGCGAACATTTCACCACGACGGCAGCGTTGGACGACGCTGCCGTGCGATTCGGCGACGACATCGCTGTGGTGGACGGCGATGTGCGTCTGACCTTTGCGGAACTTCGGACTGCCGCATGGACCGTCGGTCGCGCTCTGATGACGCTGGGAGTCGAGCCCGACGACCGAGTCGCGCTGTGGATACCCAACACCCACCACTGGGTTGTGGGCGCACTTGCCGCTCACGTAGCCGGCGGGCAGCTCGTCCCGGTCAACACCCGCTACACCGCAGGCGAGGCCGCCGACCTTCTCGCCAGAACCCGTGCCCGCGTACTTTTCGTTCCCGAGCTGTTCCTGGGTAACGACCGGCTGACCGATCTCACCGAATGCGATCTTCCTGATCTCCGCGCCGTCGTCTCGGTGGATATCGAGGGTCGGCGCACAGCACGGCCCCGAGGGCCATGGGACGTCGAAGTGTTCTGGAACGATTTGTCCACCCTGGCCAAGGAGACGGCCGAGGAGACCAAGCGGCACATGTCCGGTTCCGTGACTGCCGATCACGTCAGCGATATCTTGTTCACCTCGGGCACCACCGGGCGGAGCAAAGGTGCCATGAGCAGTCACCGCCAAGCGCTCGCGGTGGCGCGATCATGGGCAGAGTGCACGGGCTTGCGGCGGGGCGATCGCTACCTCGTCGTGAATCCGTTCTTTCACAGTTTCGGCTACAAAGCCGGCCTGCTCGCATCACTGCTCGTGGGCGCGACGATCTACCCCATGGCGGTGTACGACCCCGCCGGCGCACTCACCGCCATCGCGCGTCACGCCATCACCGTGCTCCCCGGGGCACCGACCATCTATCGAACGATCATCGACCACCCCGAGCGCAACGAGCACGATCTCTCGTCGCTTCGATTGGCGGTAACAGGCGCTGCCGCTGTCCCGAAGTCACTTCTCAGGGACATGCGTCGCTACCTGAACATCGAGACGATACTGACTGCGTACGGCTTGACCGAAGCTGTCGTGGCCACGATGTGTAGGCCAGGTGACGACGATGACACGGTCTCGACCACCTCCGGGCGAGCCGCGGCCGAGTTCGAGGTTCGCATCGACGACACGGGCGAGATACTGCTACGGGGTCCGAATGTGATGCTGGGTTACCTCGATGATCCCGACGCGTCGTCGGTTGCGATCGACGCGGACGGCTGGCTGCACACCGGCGACATCGGGCGGCTCGACGACCGGGGGTATCTGACCGTCACGGACAGGCTGAAGGACATGTACATCGCCGGCGGATTCAACGTCTACCCAGCCGAGGTGGAGCAGGCCATCATCGGGTTCGAGGGCGTCGCGGACGCAGCGGTCTTCGGCATACCGGACGCTCGGCTCGGCGAGGCAGGCCTCGCTGTTGTGGTTCCTGCTCGCAACGGAGGAGCCCTGAATATCGACGCTCTCCTCGCGCATTGCCGCCACCATCTCGCAAATTTCAAGATCCCGAAGAAGTTCGAATTACGACAGAGCCTGCCCCGCAACGCGGGCGGAAAGGTGCTCAAAGATGTTCTGCGCGAGGAGTTTCGATGACCACTGACACCAAACCCCAGATCGCCGACACCGAGGTGGTCACGTACGAAGTTCGCGGGCCCGTCGCGATCGTAACGATGAATCGACCCGATTATCGCAACGCCCAGAACTCCGTGATGACATACGCACTGGATCGGGCATTCACCGACGCAGTCGAGGACGATTCGGTGAAGGTCATCGTCTTGGCAGGCAACGGCAAGCACTTTTCGGCCGGTCACGACATCGGAACTCCCGGAAGGGACGTCGATGTCACGTACGAGAACAAGGCTGCCCTGTGGTGGGATCACGTGCGCAAGACCGGCAGTGATCAACGATTCGCCCGAGAGATGGAGGTCTACCTCGGTATGTGCCGCCGCTGGCGCGAGATACCGAAACCCACCATCGCGATGGTGCAGGGTGCGTGTATCGCCGGTGGGTTGATGCTGTCCTGGGTCTGCGACGCGATAGTGGCAAGTGAGGATGCATTCTTCTCTGATCCCGTTGTCAGAATGGGCATTCCGGGTGTCGAGTACTTCGCGCACCCGTGGGTTCTCGGACCGCGGAGGGCGAAGGAGATTCTGTTCACCGGTCAACGATTCTCGGCTGAACAAGCACTCGAGTGGGGCATGGTCAATCGAGTGGTGCCACGCGAGCGACTGGAAGCGGAGACGCTGGCGCTTGCCGATCAGATGTCCTCGATGCCGAGTTTCGGTCTCGCACTCACCAAGAAGGCGGTGAACCAGTGCGAAGACCTCATGGGTATGCGCAGCGGCATGGATTCGGTATTCGGGCTGCACCATTTGGCACATTCCCACAACGCCGAGGTGGACAAGGACTCGCTCGGCGGTATGGACGCAAAGTCCATGAAGCAGTCCGCGGCATCGAGCAACGGAAAGGTGTGATCGACCAATGGACCTCGATCTAGGAGCAGAAACCGAAGCATTCCGTGCGGAGGTACGCGAGTTCCTGCGCACCAATGTCCCCGATACGCCACTACCGTCGATGGATACCGCGGAAGGTTTCGAGGCACACCGGCAGTGGGAACACGTTCTGGCCGAGAACAGATACTCGGTGGTCTCGTGGCCGGAAGAACTGGGCGGCAGAAATGCGTCGCTACTCGAATGGGTTGTCTTCGAGGAGGAGTACTACGCAGCACAGTCACCCGCGAGGGTGAGCCAGAACGGCATATTTCTCCTCGCACCGACGTTGTTCGAGCACGGTACCGACGAACAGCTGGCACGCATCCTGCCGCGTATGGCTCGTGCCGATGACATCTGGGCTCAGGCTTGGTCCGAACCGGAGGCGGGTAGTGATCTCGCCGGCATCCGCTCGTCTGCACGCAGGACCGAGAACGGTTGGATTCTGTCGGGTCAGAAGACATGGAGTTCCAGAGCAAGTTTCGCGGATTGGGCTTTCGGGCTCTTCCGTACCGATCCCGCTGCAGATCGGCATCGAGGACTGACCTACTTCATGTTTCCGCTGACTGCAGAGGGCGTCACGGTGCGGCCCATTGCACAACTCGACGGTGAACCCGGGTTCGCCGAGATATTTCTCGATGACGTGTTCGTGCCGGACACCGACGTCATCGGTACCGTCGACAACGGATGGCGCGTCGCCATGAGCACATCCAGTAACGAACGCGGAATGTCGCTACGCAGTCCCGGCCGGTTCACCACTGCAGCAGCGAAACTCGTCGAGCTGTACAAAACCGAAGGGGACCCCGGCGACTCTGCAGTCGCTGCACGAGTAGTCGATTCGTGGATCGGCGCACAGGCCTACCGGCTGCACACCTTCGGAACCGTAACTCGCCTGGAGGCCGGCGGCAGTCTCGGTGCCGAGTCCTCCGTCACCAAGGTGTTCTGGTCCGAACTCGACGTGGCCCTGCACGAGACCGCGCTCGATATTCTCGGAAACCGCGGCGAGGTGTCCAACGGGTGGACCGACGGCTATCTGTTCTCGCTCTCGGGTCCGATTTACGCCGGCACCAATGAAATTCAGCGCAACGTGATCGCAGAACGATTGCTTGGCCTACCGAAGGCGGATCGATGAAATTCACCCTGGACTCCACTCATCTCGATTTCGCAGCAAGTATCGATGCGATGCTGAGCGCCGTCGATGTACCCAAGATCAGCCGAGCATTGAGCGACGGTGAGCTGGAACCGGTTCGAAAGTTGTGGAAGGCACTGGCCGAGCTGGGAGTGACCGGGTTGGCGGTCGATCCCGAGTTCGACGGCCTCGGTGCGTCGACTCTCGACGTCGTCGTTGCGGTCGAACGGCTCGGTCGTTGGGCGGTTCCCGGACCCGTCGTCGAGTCGATCGTCGCTGTTCCGGCGCTGCTGAGGGAATTGGCGAACGCCGATCAGCACGGCGCCTTGCTCACCGGGCTGTCGGGCGGAGACTTGGTCGCGACCCTTGCGGTGGACTCGGTCATGCCCCTGGCGTTGGACGCCGCTGTCGCCGATGCCACGTTCGTTGTCGCCGGGCAGTCGGTCTCGGCAGCCGAGGTCCTGTCCGAGGACCGGTCCGTCGATCCGTCTCGGCGTCTGGCGACGGTGGGAACCACCGGACCGACATGGAAACTCACAATGCAGTCGATCGACCACGTGGCCGACCGAGCAGCGCTCGCAACCGCGGCTCAGTTGATCGGTGCCGGCCAACGTTTGCTGGAGACGACCGTCGACTATGCCCGACAACGGCACCAGTTCGGAAAGCCGATCGGAACATTCCAAGCGATCAAACATCTCCTCGCAGACGTCATGATCGCCGTCGAACTCGCCCGTCCACTCCTGTTCAACGCAGCGCTGTCCATCGATCGGGACGCGCCTACCGCCCGGCGCGACGTGTCTGCGGCCAAGGTGGCGTGCGCCGATGCCGCCTACGCGGCGAGCAGAACTGCCCTTCAGGTGCACGGTGCGATCGGCTACACACTCGAGTTCGATCTGTCGTTGTGGATCACCAAAGTCAGAGCCCTGCAATCCGCATGGGGTACGAGCGCGGTGCACCGCGGCCGGGTCATGGAGGCGCTGTGAGCGTATTCGACGCCGATCAGCAGATGCTCGCAGACTCGGTGCGGGCCGTGCTGGCGAAGAAATCGGACTCCGGCGCGGTTCGATCGGCCATGGAGTCCCCGGACCGATTCGACCGCTCGTTGTGGGCTGTACTTGCCGAGCAGGTCGGAGTCGCCGGTATCGCGATACCCGAGGATTTCGACGGGAGCGGCGGCGGCCCAGTGGAAGCCGCAATCGTCGCAGAGGAACTGGGCCGGACTTTGACACCGTCGCCGTTTCTCGGCTCGTCCGGTGTCGCAGCTGCCGTCATCCTGGCGACTCGAGACACGGACGCGAAGACACGCCTGCTGTCCACCATCTCGGATGGCTCCGCGATCGTGGCACTGTGCGCCGCAGACGGTGGCGGACAGTGGTTCGGCTCTCGCCCTCCCACGATCACGGCAACCGAACGAGACCTCGCACGCGGTGACTTCGCGCTCTCCGGAACGGCACATTTCGTCCTCGACGCAGGCGCCGCAACCGCTTTCGTCGTCGCTGCTCGCCTCGGCACCGATCTGGCGCTGTTCGAGGTAGACGCGACTGCTTCCGGAATTTCGATGACAAGCGGGGCGAGCCTCGACCCCACCCGAGCGTTGTACGACGTCGAGTTCGATCGCACACCGGCCGGGCGACTGGAGTCCTCGGACGCGTCCGCTGCCCTCGAGCACGCAATCACCTGGGGGACAGTACTTCTGGCGGCAGAGCAGGCCGGCGCGGCAGCTCGCTGCCTGGAGCTCACCGTCGAGTACACCAAATCCAGGGTGCAGTTCGGACGACCCATCGGTAGTTTTCAGGCTCTCAAGCACCGGATGGCCGATCTCTACGTGCTGGTTCGGTCGGCTCGCGCTACAGCGTACGCGGCAGCGGCCGCCGTCGACGACACCGAGTTCTGGCACGACGCCGCAGCCGTGGCAGCCGTGTATTGCGCAGAGTCGCTTTCGACGGTTGCGGCGGAATGTGTTCAGCTGCACGGCGGAATCGCGATCACGTGGGAACACGACATGCAGCTCTACTTCAAGCGGGCACACTCGAGTGCTCAGTTGTTCGGTCTGCCTCGTACACACGTGCGGTCGCTGGCGTCGGCCGCAGGCTTGTAGCGACACAGGAATGGGGTCGGAGTTCGAGAACTCCGACCCCATTCCTGCGCTCGACCGAAGGAGGTCAACCCGCCGATCTCGGCTCCACGACGTAGTTCTGGACAATGGTTCCGTCACCTGCGAAGGCCTCGGCAACCATCTGATGGCCGAGGAACTGAGCCTCGTCGGCCTTGTACTCCGCCGCGCATGCACCACCGTCCCACGCGATGGACCTCATGCTCTCGGCGATCTTGTCGTGATCGGTGGTGGTGCCCGCGTCTTCCATGGAAGCAGCCAGGAATCGAACCGAGTCGTAGACCTGGGTGGCCGAGGGCGTCGGAACCGTGCCGTACAGCGACTTGTACTCGGCCGCGAACTCACGTCCGACAGTGCTGTCTCCCAGGTTCGGCGCACATGGTGTGACTCCGTGCAGAGGAAGCAGACCAGGACCGTCGACCAAACCGTTTGCAGCCACGAGCGGTGCCGAGTTGCCACCGATCACGGGAGTGTCGACGCCATTCTGGGCCATCTGATTCAGCTGCAGCGCAAGCACGTTGGGGAATGTCCACGACAGTATGACGTCCGAGTCGCGAAGATCGAGAATGGCTCCGGTCAGATCGGTGACGGTGGGTGCGACGTATCGGACGGTACCGAGCTCCAGACCTGCGTCGGAGATCGCAGCTATCGAATTCTCGGTGGACACTCGACCGAACGTCTCATCCGTTGCCAGGATACCGATGCGCTTACCGCCGAGCGTCTGCGCCAGATCGACTGCATTCGACGCACGCGCCGAGTCGTCGGGATTGATCGAGAACAGCCACTCACTGCCGGCTTCGGCACCACGTGCCAATTTGCCGTCACTACTGATGTGGATCATCGGTGTCGCTGCCGAGTCGACATCACGGGTCAATGCTTCGAGCGAACCACCCCCCGGGAATCCGATGATGGCGCTCGGTTCGAGATCGACGGCTTTCAGGAAGGCAGTTCGCGCTGCCTGGGGGTCTGTCACCGACGCTGGAATACGGTTGTACTCCAACGGTTTTCCGAGGACTCCCCCGTCCGAATTCACTGAGTCGACGGCCATCTGCGCGCCGTTGTTGTAGTCGTCGAGCGCGTTGTTGGAGTCGCCCTTGACTTCGATCAACCCCACGATCGACGCCGGGGCATCGTCATCGGGCCGAGACTCTGCCGAACACCCGGTAGTAACGATCAAGGCACCGGCCATCGACGCAATGGCTGTGCGTCGTACCCACTGGGCACTCCGTGAAGATGCGAACATTCGTGCTCACTTTCGATTCATGTGGTTTCGATATCGGACTGGCCGAGGTAACTCGCGAGGATCGCCGTTCGGTCGGACAGATCCTGCGACGGCCCTTCCATCACGACACGCCCTTCGGTCAGGACGTATCCCCGATCGGCCAATGCGAGTGCATCAGCAGTGTTCTGCTCGACTATCAGAATGGGGACACGACCGGCGATCACGCGGAGGGCTCCGTACACGATCGACACGACGGAGGGGGACAGTCCCAGTGACGGCTCGTCGAGGAGAAGCAGTCGGGGTGCCGCGATCAGCGCACGTCCCAGTGCCACCATCTGCTGCTCGCCGCCCGAGAGTGCATAGCCCTGGCGGGACTTCATCCGTTCGAGTGCCGGGAACAGTGTGTAGACGTCGTCCAACGTGAAGTCGGCCGACCTACCCGATGCTGATACTTCGCCGATCCTGAGGTTCTCGTGGACACTCAAGGTAGGAAAGACGTGTCGTCCTTCCGGTACGTGAATCAATCCTCGACGCGCCAGTTCGACGGTACCGACGGCATCGACGGCTTCGTCGTCGAACATGACGTGTCCGGAGAACGGCACCAGACCGGAGATCGCTCTGAGAATGGAGGTTTTACCGGCACCGTTGGGGCCGAGCAAACACACGACCTCCGATCCGGACACCGAGATGTCGACCGCCCGAACTGCATGCGTTGCACCGTAATGAATTTCGAGTTCATTGATCTGTAGCACTGTGGCCTGCTCCCAGGTAAGCGTCTATGACACGTGGGTCGGACCAGATCTCCGCCGTGGGGGCATCTGCGATCACACGGCCGGACTCCAGAACGACAACCCGACTGCACAATGCATCGATGAAGTCGATCTTGTGATCGATGATGATCATGGTGACGCCGTTTCCTGCGATGTCGCTCAGAATCGAGGACAGGAATCCTGTCTCCGCGTCATTGAGTCCCGCGCTCGGTTCGTCCAACATCAGGATCTTGGGGTTTGCCACCATCGCGCGGGCGAGTTCGGTCATTCTCTGTTCGCCGTAGGTCAGTTCACGTGCCAGTCGATGCGAACGATCGGCGAGTCCGACTCGGTCGACCGCCTCGACACTGTCGGTCCAGCGCCTCGCCTCGTGCTCCAACATCTTTCGTCGTCGCGTCCACGCGGCCACAAGCCCACGGCCGCGGGTGTTCTCGTGTCCGACGATCACATTCTCCACACAGCTCAGGCCAGGACACAGTTGCGGTGCCTGGTACATGCGGACCAACCCCGCCGACCTGGATCCAGCGGGTCCACCGAGCGCAAGCGGACGCCCGTCGACGCGAACCACTCCCGAAGCGGGCACAACTCCGGTGAGGGCATTGAGAAAGGTCGTCTTGCCGCTGCCGTTCGGACCGACCAGACCCAGGATTCCACCGCCCGAGATGCGAAGCGACACACCGTCGACTGCACGCACCCCTCCGAAGCTGACCGAGATGTCGACCACGTCGAGCAGCGGCGGGCCTTCGTTCACGCCGGTCATGATTTCTCCATTTCTCGGCTTCGAGGCGTCCCACGGCGTTTCGGCGCCAGCCTGTCGAACAACCCACTGAGGCCGCCGGGAAAGACCAGAATGACGATCAGCAACAGGGCACCATAGAAAACGGACATGTACTGCTGAAGGCCGGACAGCAGTTCCGGTACGAGAACGTAGAACGCTGCCCCCGCCAGAACCCCCCAGTGCGATGCCAGCCCGCCGAGGATCACGATCAAGAACAGGCCGATCCCGAGGTCGAGGCCGAACGAGTCGACTCCGATGAACCCCTGCCAATGGGTGATGAGCGCACCCGACAGTCCCCCGATCGACGAACCGAAGACCAGTGTTCTGAGCCGCCACGAATCGACTCGGACGCCCACTGTCCGCGCGACAACGGGGATTTCTCGCACCGCATCGAGCTGTCGCGACACAGATGAGCGCCGCGCCCAGACGGTCAGCAGCAGCACTATTACGAGCACGAACGCAAGCAACCAGAACACCTCGTTGTCCGTCCGCAGTTCGTAGTCGAAGATTCTGGGATATCCGACGCCGGTGATGTTTCCGTTCACCCCGGTGAACGTGGACGTGCGCCCGAACACCACCGCACCGATCTCGGCGACCGCCAAGGTGCCGAGAGCGAAGTAGAAGTGCTCGGTTCTCCAGAGGATCAGGCCGACGGCCACCCCACCGAGGCCCGTCACCGCAACCGCACCCAGAACGCAGACGACGAATGGCAGACCGAGTGAATCCAAATACGCTGTCGTGTAGCCCCCGAGCGCCATCATGAATGTCTGGGAAAACGCGAATCGTCCACCCAGCGCGAAGATCCAGAAGAACCCGAGGCCGGCAATGGAATACACAACCCAGAGGTTCAGCAGATTCACCGAACTGCTCTTGGTGACCACCTGGGACAAGACGATCAGAGTCACGACGGCGGCGGCAAGTATGCCGTACTGGCCGCGTGGATAGAGCCGAGTCGCCATGTTGCTCTTGGTCACAGCCGCACTCCTTCGCGGCCGAACAAACCTTGCGGCTTCGAGGCGAGAATTATCAGCATGGCAACATACGGCAGAATCATTGCGTAATCCTGAAGGAAATAGCCTCCGAGTAAATATTGAATCGCGCCTATTGCCAGCGAACCGGCGACGACGCCCCACAGATTGCCGAATCCGCCGAGCACGGCAGCTGCGAATGCGGCGAGCATGATCGTGAATCCGAAGTTGAGATCCAGCGAAGACAGGGGCGCAACGAGTACACCTGCGAGTGCCGCCAGTGCGGCAGACATTCCCCACGCCACGACCGATATACGCCCACTTCGTATTCCGTACAGTTCGGCGGTCTCTCGGTCACTAGCCAATGCACGCAATTGACGTCCGAAGCTCGTGTACCCGAACAGCCAGGCAACACCGGCGATACAGACGGCGGCTACAACGATTATGACGATGCGCTGTCCACCTATCGAGGCACCGAAAATCATGATGACTGTTCCGTCCGCTGGCGATGGCAACCGCTGTGGAGTGCTTCCCTGCCACAGAGAAATGGCAGCACGGATTACCAGTGCCGCCGCGAGGGTAGCGATCAGGACCGTCAGATGTGGGCGTTTTCGCAACGGAGCGTAGGCCACCCTTTCCAGGACGACACCGATGCAGAACATTGTCGCGATAGCTGCGAGGTAGCCGAGAACCGGATACATTCCGACGTCCACAAGAAACCACAGGGCAATGTAGCCACCGAGAGTCACCAGGTCTCCGTGCGCGAAATTCACGACTCCGGTCGCCTTGTAGAGCACGAGGAAACCCAGTGCGGCCAAAGCCAGAACCGCTCCATACGCCGCGGCACTGAAACACAGAGCAACGAAGGTGCTCACGCCAACCTCCAATCAAGCACTTGCTTGGTCAATGAAAGGTAGTCTGCGTCACATTCAAAAGTCAACATTTGCCGGCTTCTCGGAACGGCACACGCGAGAAGGCCCGGTACGGCGTTGCCGTACCGGGCCTTCTATTTCATGTTGTGCAGTAATGCTTTTCGGTCAGACCACCGATTCCACCGATTGCGGCTTCCGGCCGTGTGGCATGAGGACCGATGCCACGAAGCCGACGATCGCCAACCCTGCAGCAATGAAGTACACCGCAGTGAAACCGCTTCCCGCGTAGATCGGCGAACCCTCTACGACGTTCACGATGTTCAGAGCGAGGACCGCAAACCCCAATTGGACCGCGATCGCACTGCCGAGGGATCCAACGACGTTCACGGTGCTCGCTGTGACCGCCTGGAGGTGAACGGGGGTCGCGGCAATAACCAGGTTGGGTATCGCGGCGCTGATCAAACCGCCACCGAAGGCGTACACCAGGTATCCGAGCAGTATCGACGTGAATTCCGAGTGGGAGAACGCGAGCATGAGAGATCCGGCCGCCATGAGCGCGAATCCGATGAAGTTCGGCAGTCTCGCGCCGCGTTTTTCGGCAAAGTACCCCACAAGGAATCCCATCACGACCGACGCGATACCACCCGGCGTGGTGATGCGCGCCATGAATCCGGCCGTCTCGCCGAGTCCGTACGTCAAGCCCAGTGCCGCGGGCGTCTGAACGATGAACGACAACAGCACGAACTGAAGAACGATGACGGCTTGACCGGTGAACTGCGTGATCATCGTCGTGATGACGGCGCGACCCCGTAGGACCGCCAAATCGATCAACGGATTCTCGATCCTGCGCTCGTACAGTCCCCAACCGATGAAGAGAGCGATGGACAACACTGCCATTCCGAGCGTGTTCATCGATGTCCAACCCCAGGTTCCGCCCTCGCCGATTCCGAACAGCAGCACTGCCATCGCCAGGCCGAGCAACCCGCCACCGACCCAGTCGATGGAAGTCTTCACCCGCACCGGTGATTCGGGCACGAACAGAATCACGAGCGCACCGATGACGACCGGGAAAATGGCCAGTGCGAAGAACACTCCTCGATAGCCGAAATTGTCGATCAACACGCCGGCAATGGACGGTCCTATGATTCCGGTCAGACCGATTCCGACGGTGGACAGGCTGACGGCCATGGCGAGCATGCGCTTGGGAAACACGTCGCGCATGAGCGAGTACGTGATGGGCACGATGGCGAGCCCGAGTCCCTCGACGGTTCGTCCTACCAGAACGATTGCGAAGCTGGGCGCGAGCGCCACGATCAACGAACCGAGGGCCATGAAGCCTGTTGCAATCAACAGCCAGCGCTTCTTGCCGTACCGGTCGGCCAGCTTTCCGATCAGCGGAGCACTCACCGCCCCGGAAAGGGTGAACAGCGTGGAAACCCACGCAATCTCACCCGTCGAAAATTCGACCGCCATGTTCGGCAGAGCAGGCGTGACGAGGTTGAACGCATACGCCACCTCCTCCGACAGCAGCACGAGAATCAGGAGGACGCCGATCCATCCGAGTGTCGACCTGTTGCCAACCCCGTTGTCGGAGAGGCGAATTTCGGTCGAGTCGTGTCGACTCGATCCTTCAGCAGCTTCAGCAGTCATGTGAGCTTCCTACATCCTTCGAGTGGCGGAAAGTCCGCATCGAGAAAGGCCTTAGATCAACCGCGGTATACGACACACGGAGCATCACTTTGTGATGTGACGCACATTAGATCGGATCGCTCGATTCTGTCAAGTGATCCACTAAATCGCGCTGCCACCCTCGCAGGGACCGCAAGAATCACGACGATCAGGACGCGGACGAGTTGCCCATCAAAGCTGCGAGGCCACCTGCGACGAACTCCACCAAGGTGGCGAACCGCTCTTCACTCAGTGCACGCGACTCGAGCAAGGTTGCGCTCGACCACCGAGCAGCCATGACGATCAATGTATTGACGGACAACTGCCAATTGAGCTCCAGTTCGGCCGGACCGACCCCTGGGTATGCCCTTTCCAGAAGCTTTCGAAACAGCTCCGCAGTGTCATCCTGAACAGCGAACAACCTGGGGTCGTCGGCGAGGCTCAGTTGGCCGCAGATCGTCAACCAGCGGACCCCCCTGTCCGGCTCTGCGGCGAGAAACTCGCGATACGGAGTGGCAAGCAGCTCGACCAGACCTCTCGCCGAGGGAACCGACCCGCTGTCCACCTCGGCTTTCGCCAAGTCGTGAATTCGAGCCAGAACCGCCGACCCCGAGTCGACCAGAACAGCATCGAGGATCGCGTCCTTCGAGCCGAAGTGGTAATGCGCCGATGCGGCACCCAAGCCGGCCTCGGCGTTGATCGACCGAATCGAGACGCCCTCGACTCCTTCGGTGGCGAACAGCTTCGCGGCGGCGTCGATCAAGGCACGACGGGTCACCGCGCCATCACGCGGCCCGCTCCGTTTCGACATTGCCCGAACTCCTCCTGTGTCATTTGCCAGCATAGCTCCACCTCTGAACTGCGAAAACGAAAACGACACCGGCTCTCGAACGAACCTGCACTTGATTGAATCACTTGATCCATTTATAGTGTGTGACAGCTGCCACACACCGTCACCGAATGGAGCTGCACCACTTCCACAGGGTGCCGACTCCCTGGTGACTCGACTGCGCAAGGAAATCGATCTCATGACGTCAGACCCGTCGAACCACAGCACACGAGATGCAAGCGATCCATCGCTTCTCCTCGACATCTTCACCGTCATCGCACGATCACGCGCGCTGGAGGACGCAGTTTCGATCCACATACGTGACCATGGATTCGCGGGCTTCTGGCACCCGGGAAAGGGCCAGGAAGGCGCTGTCGCCGGCGCTGTCGCAGCAATGCGCACCGACGACTACCTCTTCTACCAGGGTCGAGGCGCAACGTGGCCGCTGGCAAAGGGCATGGGACTCGGCCCGATCATCGGCGATCTGCTCGGTAAGACGACAGGTTCCACCGGCGGTAAAGGTGCCGGAGTTCCGCACTGGGCCGACCCCGCCCTGGGAATCATGGGCGAAGGTGCAACTCTCGGTTCGGTTTACCCTGTCGCAGCCGGTGCAGCGTTGTCAGCCAAACTTCGGGGCACCGATCAGATCGCGCTCGCGGACTTCGGCGATGGAACTGCTGCTCGTGGGACGTTCCACGAGACCCTTCTCGAAGCTGCGCGTTGGTCACTCCCACTCGTCTATTTCTGTGAGAACAACGGCCTGTCGGTGACCACACCGTTCGAGTCCGTCAGCCCGACCAAGACCCTCGCCGAGCGTGCGTCTGCATACGGCGTGCCCGGGGTTCGGGTGGACGGGCACGATGCCGTCGAGGTGTACGAAGCAGTCCGAGATGCCATCGCCAGGGCCCGAAAAGGCGAAGGCCCCTCGATGATCGAAGCAGTTGTCACCCGAGTCGGCGGACACTGGGAGGGTGACGCGCAGCAGTACCGACCGGCCGACTTCCTTGCCGATTACCGAGATCCACTCGAGGTCATGCGACCACGTATCGACGCTGCCGATGCCGATCGGATCGTTGCCGCCGCCAAGGAAGAAGTGCGTCTGGCAATCGAAGAGGCCGAAGCAGCACCACTCCCCCAGCCCTCAGTGATCCTCAAGGATGTGTTCGCATGACCAGCGCAATGGACTCCCGCACCAAGACCGGTGAGACGACTCAGCTCAGTTACGAAGTAGCTCAAGGCGCTGCGATCGCCGAAGAGATGCGCCGCGACCCCACCGTCTTCCTCATGGGTCAAGACATCGCGTCGGGCGGCTTCTTCGGTGGAACACGAGGTCTCACCGAAGAATTCGGTGTCGAGCGGGTGCGCAACACCGGCATCACCGAAGCATTCATGGTCGGCGCAGCTGCGGGAGCCGCCATGACCGGAATGCGGCCGATCGTTCAGCTGGGCTTCGCAGATTTCAGCCTCATCGCCGGCGACGAGATCTTCCAGAAGCTCGGCAAGTGGCGGCACATGCACGGTGGGCAATTCGAGCTACCCGCTGTCATCATCATGCCGATCGGCCCGAGCGGCGGTGCAGGACCGGAACACTCGGGTTCGATGGAGATGCTTCCGATGCACTTTCCGGGACTGAAAGCGGTGGTCCCGTCGAATCCTGCCGACGCGAAAGCGTTGCTGAAGGCCGCAATTCGTGATCCCAACCCGGTTCTCTACTACCCGAGCAAGCAGCTCAACTTCAAACGAGGCCCTGTTCCGACCGACCCGAATCTCGTCGCAACGCTCGGCAAGGCAACGGTCGCGCGTGCCGGAACATCCATCAGCGTCATCAGTTACGGCTGCATGGTCCCGCGCGCACTCGACGCGGCCGAAACCCTCGCGGCCGAAGGAATCGAACTCGACATCATCGATCTCCGCACTCTTGTTCCCCTCGATACGGACGCCATCATTGCATCGGTGCTGAAGACCGGACGCGCGATGGTCGTGCACGAGGCTCCCCGCACGGCAGGACCGGGAGCCGAGATCGCCGCGATCATTCAAGAACGGTGCTTCCACTGGTTGCACGCGCCGATAGCGCGGCTCGGATCTGTCGACGCACCGATTCCGGCGAGCCGTTTTCTCGAGGATCACTGCTTCCCGAGTGTCTCCGACATCATCGAAACCGCACGTCACCTGATCCGCAGCTGACGTCCGCCCGGCTCAGCCCCGCAACCCAGAGGACTCCTTTTCATGATTACGCTTTTCGATGTGAATATGCCCCACATGGGGTCGGTCGAGTTCGCTCTTCTGACCGAATGGCTCTCCAACCCCGGCGACCGCATCTCCGAAGGAGATGCCCTGTGCGAGGTCTCGACGGACAAGGTCGACACCGAAGTGGAGTCGCCGGCCGAAGGCATCTTGATCAGTTACACCGCCGCGGTCGACGAAGAAATCCCCGTCGGCAATCCGATCGCGAAGTTCGCACCGCTGGACTCGGATCCGGAGTTGGTGGCCAAGGCGATCGCCGAGGCATCGGGCGATGCGCCGGTGTCCGAACCGCAGCCGACTTCCACTTCCGTATCGTCGGTGGACGTGACAACTGCTCCTTCGGCATCAACCGAAGAAGCAGTCGGCACCGTAGCGACGCCGGTGACCGACACCCGTCGGATACCGCCTCCCAACGATTCCCTGATTCTGGCGGCCTCCTGGCTCGATCCCGTTGCTCCGCCCACCACGGGGAGTCGACGCACCGCGCCGGCTCAGGTCGCCAACACTGACCGGGTCTCCAGCGCCGACGCTCCCGACAGCGTCGCTGCTCGGCCTGCCACCGGGGAGCCGACACTTCCGGCAGGCTACGACGATGTCGGCTACGAGGCCGTCGAACTCTCACGCCTGCGCCGATCGATCGCACGCAACCTGCAAGACTCCTGGAACACCGCACCGCAGCTGACCGCTCAGGTCGACATCGACTTCACCGCCGTGTCCGTCGCCCGCGCGAAGCTCAACCGAACCCGGGTTGCGCGAGACGAATCGAAGATCAGCTTTCTGCCATATCTCGCGTTTGCTCTGTGCCGGGCCGCGGCCGAACATCCGGATGTCAACGCCACATTCACCGACTCCCATCTCATCCGATGGAAGCCGATCAACTTGGGTGTCGCAGTCGATACACCGAACGGGCTGGTGGTGCCAGTCATCCACAACGCCCAGGATCTCTCGCTGGCAGGGCTTGCGGCCGCCATCTCGGACATCGGTACGAAGGCAGCGAGCGGGAGCCTGTCACCGGAAGCGTTGTCCGGTGGCACGATCACCATCAGTAATTCGGGAAGCGTCGGCGGTGTCGTCTCCACGCCGATTCTCACCAAGCCACAGGTCACTTCGATCGGGTTCCCTGCCATCATTCGCACTCCCGTTGCGCGCAGAAGCGCGGACGGCGCGTCGGAGATCCTCGCGATCAGGCCGATCGCACGTGTGGGCTTGACTTTCGATCACCGCGCCTACGACGGTGCCGAGGCGCTCAGGACACTCCTGTCCGTGCAGAGTGTCCTCGAATCCTGGCACGGCGATCAAGGATGAGAGCAGCAATTCTTCGCAAGGGGGACATCGTTTTCGACGAGGTTCCCGAGCCGGTTCCAGGCCCAGGCCAGCTTCTCGTCCAGCCCATCGCGGCAGGGATCTGCGGATCGGATCTGTCTGCATGGCAACACACGGACGATTTCTTGAAAGCACATGTCGAAGCGGACGTTCCAGGCGAATTGTTCGATCCCGATTCGGATCTGGTGATGGGTCACGAGTTCACCGCACGAGTTCTGGAACTGGGCGACGGTGTCGTCGACTACGCGATCGGTGACCGGCTGGTCGTTCTCCCGTGGGTTGTCGAAGACGACGGGACGGCACACACCGTGGGTTACACCGGGAACCACCCGGGCGCGCTGTCCGATCGGGTGGTGATCCAAGCGGGAGGCCATCTCGTCATTCCCGACGGCGTCGACGCAGTGACAGCAGCGGTGACCGAACCCATGGCCACCGGAGTCAATGCCGTGTTGCGTTCCGACATCGCCTCGGCCGCAAACGCATTGGTGATCGGCTGCGGTCCGGTCGGCCTCGGGGCCATCGTCGAGCTCGCCGAACGCGGCGTCGGCACGATCATTGCATCCGACCCGTCGGCGAAGCGACGTGAGATAGCCCGGCAGTACGGCGCACATATCGTCGTCGACCCCTTCGCCGACGACCCTGTCGCACGGCTTGCTTCTGCCGGCAACATCGACCTTCCGACATACGTGTTCGAGGCATCCGGTGTCCGCGGGATGCTGGGAAGCCTGATGGAGTCGACTCCGAAGTTCACCCGCATCATGGTGGTCGGTTCGTCGATGGTGCCGGAGACCGTGCGTCCGGTTGTCGGCATCCTCAAGAATGTCAGCATCGAGTTCGTCGGCGGCCCGGGCCGGGGCGAGCTGACCTACGCTGCCTTCAGCCGAACGTTCGAGCTCATAGTGAACGGCCGTTTCGACCCCGCCGTGATGGTCACTGGGTACGCCAGCATCGATGCCGTAGCCGACGTATTTCATGCTCTGCGGCCCAGTTCCGGCACGGTCGAGCACGTCAAAGTCCTCGTTCGCCCGGATCTACCGACCGGAACCGGTCTGGTGGACGCAACCGACAGCGCACTCTCCGTTATCGACAAGGATCGACCATGAAGGCCAACCAAGAGACAGATGCGACCGAACCGTTCGACGTGACGACGGTTCGCGATCGATTACGCGAACTCGGCGAACTCGATGCGGACCACACGCTCGACGTTCGCCTCCTCGCAGGCGGTCGGTCCAACCTCACGTACGTCCTGTCGTCATCGGCCGGACGAGAGTGGATTCTGCGCCGCCCGCCGATCGGTTCGAGGCTCGAGACAGCTCATGACATGGGCCGCGAGGTAACGATTCAACGAGCTCTGTCCGACAGCGCCGTTCCCGTTCCCCGCATCGTGTTCTACGATGCCGATGCCGACCATGCGGGAGGCAGCTACTACATCATGGATCGAGTCGTCGGCGACGTTCTTCGTACCGACGCCGAATTCTCTGCCCTCGAACAACGACACCGAGACCCCCTGTCCTACGAATACATCGACGCATTGGCCGCGCTGCACACCGTCGACTACACCTCACTCGAACTCGAGAACTTCGGCCGTCCTTCGGGATATCTGGAGCGGCAGGTTCGGCGGTGGACAAAGCAGTTCGCGGCCTCGAAATCCCGTGAGCTCCCCCTGGTCGAACAGTTGGGTAGTGCGCTCGCAGAGCGGATCCCGCACACCTGCGCACACGCGATCGTTCACGGTGATTTTCGGTTCGACAACATGATCATCGGCGTCGACCCGTCACCTCGCATCGCGGCTGTCCTCGACTGGGAGATGTCGACGCTCGGGGACCCACTCACCGATCTCGGTCTCGTGCACCTGTTCTGGTCCGGTTGGGAAGGAATCGACAACCCGATCGCGGGAACGCCGTCATCTCATTCCGGCTACCCCTCTTTCGAGGACATCGCGGAGCGCTATGCCGTCTCCACCGGATTCGACCTCGATGGACTCGGATGGTACTCGAGCTTCGCGTTCTTCAAGATGGCCATCATCCTCGAGGGTATCCATCTGCGGTTCACCAACAACGAAACGGTGGGCGAGGGATTCGAGAACATCGGAACCATGGTCGCACCTCTAGCCGAGCGCGGATTGGCAGCACTTTCCGGCTCCTGACCCGTGCCGCTGCCCGTCCACTGCACCTCCGCCCCTCCGAAAAGGATCCGATATGGACTTCAACTACGACGCCACCACGGTGGAACTGCAGACGCGGTTGCGCGAATTCATGGAAGAGTTCGTCTACCCGGCCGAGCATCACTTCCACGACCGCCCCGAATCGGGTGCACTGCAATGGGAACGACCCGCCGTCATGGCGGACCTGAAGAAGCAGGCCCGCGAACGTGGACTGTGGAACCTGTTCCTGCCCGGTGACCACCCCGGCGGTGCCGGCCTGACCAACCTGCAATACGCACCGCTCGCCGAAATCACCGGGTGGAGCCCCGAGGTCGCCCCCGAAGCCCTCAACTGCAATCCTCCCGACACCGGCAACATGGAACTGCTGACTCTCTTCGGAACACCCGAACAAAAGAGCCAGTGGCTTGAACCGCTGCTGGACGGCGACATCCGTTCCGCGTACTGCATGACCGAACCCGGTGTGTCCTCGTCGGATCCGTCCAATTTGGCGACATCGATCACCGACGATGGCGACGAGTGGGTTGTCAACGGTAGTAAGTGGTGGTCGACGGGTGCGATGAGCAGCGACTGCACGTTGCTCATCGTGATGGGCGTATCCGATCCCGATGCCGATGCACGAGGGCGTCATTCGCTCGTTTTGGTCCCGAGGGACACCCCAGGGGTCACGATGGTGCGTGGGCTGGAAACGTTCGGATTCACGCACGGTGCCAATGGTGGCCACGCGGAAGTCCGTTTCGACGATGTTCGGATCCCCAAGAACGCCCTTCTCGGCGACCGTGGCCGCGGTCAAGCGCTTGCGCAGGCACGGCTCGGACCGGGACGTATCCATCACTGCATGCGCATGATCGGCATGGCCGAACGTGCCGTGGAGTTGATGTGTCAGCGCGCTCGTGAGCGGTCGGCCTTCGGAAAGTCACTGTCGGAGCAGGGAATTGTGCAGCACTGGATCGCGCAGTCGCGCATGAAGATCGAGCAGTTGCGCCTTCTCGTACTGCGGACTGCCTGGTCGATCGATACCGTCGGTGCCCGCGCGGCACGCAAAGATATCTCTCTGATCAAGATTGCCGCACCGGATGCCACGGGTTGGATCATCGACAAAGCCATCCAGGTCTATGGCGCAGGCGGTATGACGCAGGACTACCCACTCGCGATGCTCTGGGCACAGGCCAGAACCATGCGCTTCATCGACGGCGCCGACGAGGTTCACCGAATGGTCATCGCCAAGCAGGAACTACGCGCTCACTCGTAGACAAGCATGTGTGCCGGTGTTCCGCTATCGGATCGGCGCGAACACCGGCAAGGATCCCACCTGATCGTCGACGTCGAACTCGGCGATCTGCTCGAAACGAACTTCGACCGGCATGGCGATCCGGACGTCGGCGGCGGCGACATCCACCACGTTGCCGAATACGCGCAGACCTTCCTGTTCGGGCAGCAGAATCCACGCAAGGACGTAGGGCACCTCGCTCGAATATCCCGGTACGAAGCTGCGATGCACGACGGTGAACGTCTCGACGACGCCAGTACCGGCGACCGGCTCGAAATCGAGATTCTCACTCGCGCACCGCCTGCAGACAGATTCTGGGAAATGGACCCACAGTCCACAATCCCGGCACCGCTGCAGCCGCAGTTCCCCGCGCGCACAGGCCTGCCAGTACGGCGCTGTAAGTGGCGAAAAATCCGGAACGATCCGTGTTTCCATGGTTACATTGTCGCAAGCAACTGCTTGTTCATCAACACTCTCTGTCAGTTCGGTTCGCCGTGAGAGGCCAGGAATGTCACAACGTCAGTCGTTCGCTGGACGAGCCTCTGTTTCCGGTATCGGAATGACGGAGCTATCGCGCGATTCGCGCACGACCACCAGGGAACTCGCTGCTGCCGCGTGCTTTGCTGCGATGGACGACGCAGGTGCCTCACCAGCGGACGTCGACGCCGTGCTGTGTTATCACATGTCCGATTCGAGCCCGGTCAACGACGTAGCACGCCGACTCGGCCTGCCGAACAGCATCTGGACCAACGAAATCTTCGGCGGCGGAACACAATCGGCGTCCATTCTCGGTGATGCTGCGATGTTGATCGAGTCCGGAACCGCATCGAACGTCCTGGTTTACCGGGCACTCAACGGGCGGTCGGGCGCCCGGATGGGGCGCACGAGCCTCAGGCTCGGCGCAGATGCCGAAGCGCAATTCACCGTGCCGTACGGCATGTTGGGTCCAGTCAATCTGTTCGCGCTGTCGACGACCAAGTGGATGAACGACGTCGGCCTCGACCGAACCAGCCTGGAAGCTGTGGTCCGGTCCTCACGAGAGCTCGCCGCGAACAACCCCCGGGCACTGATGCGCGCGCCGATGTCGAGCGAGGAATACCGCGCCAGCCCGATGATCGCTACACCGTTGAGCCGAGTCGACTGCTGCCAGGAAACCGACGGGGCTGCAGCCCTGCTGATCAGTCGCACCGACATCGCGGACAACCGCCGAGCGGGGAGCCCGCGAATCAGGGCCGTCGTTCGTGGGGGTGGGCCCGGAGCGTCCGCGATGGACAGTTCACCGGACCTGTCGACGATTTTCACCCATTACGTTGCTGATCTGATCTGGTCTGCATCTGGAATGACATCACGCGATATCGATGTGTCCATGATCTACGACGCGTACTCGCCCGTCGTACTTCAGCAGTTGGAGGACTTGGGTTTCGCGCGCCGCGGTGAGTCCGGCGCGCTCTTCGAATCGGGCGAGACATGCCCGACCGGACGCGTGCCGGTGAATCCGAACGGTGGGCTTCTGTCCGAAGGCTACGTTCACGGGTTGAACAACGTGCTCGAGGCCGTCCGCCAGCTCCGCGGTGACTCTGGAATCAACCAGGTACCCGGAGCCTCGACTGCATTGTGCACAGGCTTCGGCGGAAGCTATGGCAGTGCCGCCGTTCTGGAACGTGTGTGAGCACCGATCAGAAGCCGGCGTACCCCGCGGACAGCACGCGCTCCTCGCCGACAGATGCCTGAAACGACACAGATCCGTCACCCGCGACCTCGGATGCGGCAACCACTAGATCGGAGCCTGGACGAACAGGTGCCGCGAAGCGAGCACCGATCGTGCGGAGCTCCCACGGAGCCGCACCGACAACGCCTGCTATCTCTCGGGCTGCAATACCGAGGGTGCACAGGCCGTGGAGAATCGGCCGATCGAATCCAGCGGCCTCGGCTGCGACGGGGTCGATGTGGATAGCGTGCCGGTCGCCCGTCAGTCGATACAGCGCAGCCTGTTCCGCACCGACATGGAAGGTCGATGTCCTGTCCACTTCCGTCGACCCATGTCCGGCGTGCGCCTTGGGCGGCTTTTCGCCTCCGAATCCTCCCTGACCCGGAAGAAAGATCGAATACCGCGCGGAGAAGTACTCACACTCGGCGACCACATCCAATATCGCCGATCGCCCGGTGTCCCACAGCCCGGCGATAGATCCGAACGTCTCGAATGTGGCTGCCGGAGGCAGCGAAGAACGGACCGTCAACTCTTGTGAACCGTGCAGCGCGGCGGCGGGGACATAGGCACCGGCTGCGGACGCCGCGTCCGCAGCCCACAATCCCAACGTCAAGCCGAAGGTCGGTAGAACTCTGAGGTCTCGTTCGAATACGAGCTCGAGGTCCCCGGCACGCGCACCCACCGCCAACGCATACAGAATGACGTCCTGTTCGTCGTAGCTGACCACTCGTTTACCGAGGTCGGCTCCGACCCAGCTCTTCAGTTCCACCACGAAATCCTCCTTGAACGAGCGCTTGGTTATAAGGTAAGCACTGGAGCCGGCCACGGTCAACGCCACGATTCTCGCGAACTTGGCCCACGCGCTTGAGTCCGACCGAAACCGTGTGTATCGTACCAAGCAAGCGCTTGGGCAGACAGGAGACCGGACATGGGAAAGATCAAAGTTGGACTCGGATACGAGCTGGAAGTACGGGGACGGTCGAAGGAAGTAGAGCAGCAGGCCTTCGAGAATCTGATCGAACAGGTCGTGCTGGCCGACAGCCTGGGATACAACACCGCCTGGATGGTGGAGCATCACTTCACCAGAGGTTTCTCGCACTCTTCGGCACCGGATATCGTGCTGGCTGCACTGAGTCGGGTCACCACGCAGATTCGGCTGGGACTCGGCGTTGTGCTACTTCCGTTCTCACACCCGATCCGCACTGCGGAACGCATTGCGACGATGGACATTCTGTCCCGCGGGCGCATCGAATTCGGTACCGGCAGAGGCGCATCACCGCTCGAGTACCAGGCGTTCCAGCGCCCCTTCGAGCAGTCACGCAAACTGTGGGAGGACAACCTCGACGCGGTCCTCGGCATCTGGGAAGCGGACGGCGGGAACTACTCCGCCGAGCACGAGTACTGGTCGATCCCCGATGTGGGAGTTTACCCACGTCCGGTGCAGGAACCTCATCCCCCTGTGTGGGTGGCGTCGACCAGCCTCGACGGATACCTGCAAGCTGCTCGTCGTGGTTACAACCTCCTCGGGATGACGATGCTCAAGGGTATCGACGATGTCGCCGAGGACATCTCGAAGTACAAAGCCGAACTCGAGAATCACGGATTCGACCCGGAAACCCGTCGAATCGGTCTGATGATCCCCTGGCACGTCGCACCCACCAAGGACGAGGCTTACGCCAACGCAGCCGATGCCGTCATGTGGTACATCAGGCGGCAAGTCAACCTGGTCGCCCCTCCCGACTACTACGATGCGCGTCACGCGAGCCACCAGGCACTCGGAGCACTCGCCGCAGGTCAGTCACAGGAAGAAGCACTCGAGACGCTGCGCGACAACCTCATGATCGTTCTCGACGACGTGGAGGGATCCAAGAAGTCCCTGCAGCGACTGGAAGACGCAGGGGTGACCGATCTGGTCGGTCAGTTCCAGGTCGGCGGCCTCGACAACGAACACGTCAAGAGTTCCCTCAAACTGTTCGCATCCGATGTGGCGGAGATCCGATGACCACTACCGAGTCCCGCGACTTTCCTACCACTGTCGTCGATCGTGCCGAACTGCCGAAGCTGGTAGCCAAGCCCAGCGCGGCCAAGGGTCTGCTGCTCGTCGATCCCGCGGGAGCCACGGCGTTTCCTCTTGCATCGGCGGAACGCGACGAAGCAGCCAGGCTGGCCTCGGAAACACTGATCTCGGCCGGTATCAAATCTTCCGACCGTGTGGTCGTCGCACTCAACAACGACGGTGACCTCACCGGTGCACTCATCGCCCGAGCGGTTGCAGACATTGCCGAGGCAGCGGCGTCCACAGGTCCCCGCGGACGCATGCGGACACTGAGGGTGTTGGAAGCAGTCCGCGCGAACGTGCTGATCAGCACGCCGTCCGGTGCGGCAGACTTTCTTGCTCGCATGCACATGGAGTTCCTCGTGGACCCGCTCGATCTCGAACTGCGACTCCTGATCCTGACCGGCGAGATCGCCGACGCCAAGACGGTGGCGCATCTGGCGAAGGAGTTCGGCGCAACGGTCGTGGAACTGTTCCTGGACCCCATCAGTGGCATCCCGGTCGCCCATCGTCAGCCTGCGAAAGAGACCGAGCTGACCGTCGTTCGTGAAGGCGAGCTCGGTCTGGTGGACAGTGAGGTCACCGCTGCCGACGGGAGCGCACTCTCCGAGATCGCAGTTCATCACTCGTGGCACCCGGCACTGACGCACACCGCGGTACGCACCGGTTACCTGACCGCGCCCGGAGATACGATTTCGGCACCGGTACACACCACAGGCGATCGAATTCTGGTGCGGGGAGGATGGCTTTCGATCACCGCGTTGACCAAAGCGCTGCGAGCGATCGACGGAATCTCGCAGTGGACGTTCCGGGTGACCCACGAAGGCACGCTCGACGTTGCGACACTATCGGTGTCGTTCAACCGCGCAAGTCTGGTGGCGAACGGCATGTGGAAATCTCGTATCGCGCAGTCCTTGACTGCACTCACCCCTGTGCGCATCGACGTCGAAGTCGATCCGACCGTTCGGGAAGAAACCGCCGAACCCCGGATTCTCGACGTTCGCGGACACCACATCTACTGAAGTCGACTCTCGACCGGAGGATGGTCATGACCGAATCTGCAACTGCACGACCCATTCACGAAGTACCGACGATCGACAGTGTCGAGATGCGCAATGTACTGGGCCATTTCGCCACCGGAGTTGTCGCCATCACTGCTACCGACACGGCTACCGGGAAGCAGACCGGACTTGCTGCCAATTCGTTCACCTCGGTGTCACTCGATCCGCCCTTGGTCGCCTTCTGTGTTGCACATACGAGTTCCTCGTGGCCGACGATCAAGAAATCCGGCCGCTTCGTGATCAACATCTTGTCCGAGGCCCAGGAGTATGTCGGCCGCCAGTTGGCGATCAAGGGCGGCGACAAGTTCGCCGGTCTGGCGTGGCAACCGTCCCCTGCGGGTGCTCCCGTTCTCGACGACGCGCTCGCCTGGATCGAGGCGGAAATAGAGGCCGAACACGTCGCAGGTGATCATGTCATCGTGGTCTCGCGGGTCCACCACATCTATGCAGCAGATCGGGATCCACTGCTCTTCTATCGAGGAAAGTACGGCCGGCTCACCGCACCCTGATATCTCGAGCCTCAGTTCCGGAAGGCCCACAGCCTTCACACACCGTGTAGTGAAAAGGCTGCTCCGTCGAAAGGTTCACCATGAAAAGCACTGTCGATCAAACCGAATCGTTGATTTCGGACTTGCAGTTCGATCCCGTTCCCGCTGCCATCGCTGCGATCGCGCGAGGCGAGATCGTCGTTGTGGTCGATGACGAGGACAGGGAGAACGAAGGTGATCTCGTCATGGCAGCGGGGTCGGCAGATGCGAAGTCCATGTCGTTCTTCGTTCGGCACACCTCGGGGTTTGTCTGCGTAGCCATGCATGACGACCGCGCCGACGAACTGGGACTGCCCCTGATGGTCCCTCAGGGATCGAACGGTGAAGCATTGGGCACTGCGTTCGCCGTGTCGGTCGATGCCAAACACGGTGTCGGGACCGGAATCTCGGCAACCGACCGCGCGACGACTGCCCGAGCTCTCGCAGCCGGTGACACAGGACCTGGGGACTTGACGCGCCCGGGACACGTCATGCCACTTCGAGCGCGTCGCGGCGGCGTCCTCGAGCGCACGGGACACACCGAGGCAACGGTTGACCTGTGCAGCCTCGCAGGCGTCGAACCTGTTGGCGTGCTGTGTGAACTCGTCGACGACGACGGCTCCATGTCGCGCAGACCTTCCCTTTTCGATTTCGCACGGCGGCACGGTCTATCCATCGTCAGCATCGCTGATCTGGTGGCATATCGACGACTCACCGAATCTGCAGTGGATCGTGTTTCGACCAGCGAAATTCCGACCGAACACGGCATATTCACCATGCATGTCTTTCGCGAGGCGACCGGGACAGAGCACGCGGCACTCGTATACGGGACACCGCACATGGCGCCTCCGCCGGCCGCCCACGCTCCGGTCGTCCGTGTACACAGCGAATGTTTGACCGGTGACGCTTTCGGTTCGCTCAGATGTGACTGCGGACCGCAGCTCCAGCAGTCGCTGGCTGCGATCGCGCAGGCGGGCAGTGGTGCACTGGTCTACATGCGAGGCCATGAGGGACGCGGCATCGGACTCGGGGCGAAGATTGCCGCATATTCACTGCAGGACAGTGGTTTCGACACGGTCGACGCCAATACTCGACTAGGGTTACCTGTCGACGGTCGAGAATATGTTGCGGCCGCCGCCATACTGCACGACCTCGGTCTGCCCAAGGTACGCCTGGTCACCAACAGTCCCGACAAGATCACTGCACTGCGTCGAGCAGGAATCGCGGTAGAAGCACGAGTGTCGATGCCGGTGTCGTGCAACCACTTCAATGCTCATTACCTCATGACGAAGCGAGACCGGCTGGGCCACATGATCGACGGCCTGGACGACCTCGCGGCGCAAACGGGGTGAACGAAAGGAAAGATCTCGTGGGACAACTGGACGGAAAAGTTGCTTTCATCACCGGCGCGGCTCGTGGTCAAGGTCGTTGTCATGCAATCGAACTGGCTCGATCCGGAGCCTCGATCATCGCACTGGACATCTGCAGCCAAATCGACACCGTTGCATACCGGATGTCCACCCCCGAAGACCTCGACGAGACCGTACGCCTGGTCGAGGAGGTAGGGGGCAAAATTGTAGCGTCGCAAGCCGATGTACGAGACCGCGCGCAGGTGGAGACAGCCCTGGCGCGCGGAGTGGAAGTGTTCGGTCAACCCGATATCGTGTTGGCCAATGCCGGCATTTCTCCCCAACGTGCGTCCGAGCCCGACCCTCAAGCAGTCTTCGTCGACACCATCGAAACCAATCTGATCGGTGTATGGAACACCGTGATAGCCGCAGCGCCTGCGATGATCGAACGCGGCCAAGGCGGATCCATCGTCATCACCAGCTCTGCGCAAGGCATCATCGGCCGCGGTGGCGACGGATCGGGTGCCGCAACGGCTTATACCGCCAGCAAACACGGCGTGGTCGGCATGATGCGAAGCTTCTCCGCATGGCTTGCGCCACATTCCATTCGGGTCAATACCGTGAATCCGACCGGAGTGAGGACACCCATGGTGGAGAACGACGCAATAGCCGAATGGTTCGCAGCCAACCCGACGGTCGCCGCTACGATGGGGAACCCGATGCCGGTGTTCATGGTCGACCCGATCGATGTGACACGTGCGGTGTTGTATCTGGTCGGAGAATCCGGACGCTATGTCACCGGAGTAGTCCTGCCTGTCGATGCCGGGTTCACCAGCAAGTAAAGCGTTTTCTTTTTTCGACCAATGCCAAAAGGTCCGACCGATCATCCGGTCGGACCTTCTCGCATTCGATAGCTCCTACTTGGGTAGTGAAGAGTAGACGACGACGTGGTTTCCCCACGGATCTACGAGCACGGCCCGTATCTCGTGCGGTCCCACTTCGGGCTCCTTTGCGACGGTACCGCCGGCGGACAACGCCGATGCCACAGCGGCATTCACGTCGGCCACCTTGATCGAAGCCGCTACCCGACCGCCGGTGACATCCTCTTCGGCACCTGCCAATGCGAACGTCACCGATCCCCCATCGAGGGCAGCGTAACGGTCGCCGTCTTGGAATTTGGTGTCGAACGAGAACACACCGGCGTAGAACTTTGCCGCTGCGTCGACGTCGGAGACCGGGTAGAAGACGTTGCCCACCTTGCCTGGCTCACTCATGAATTCTCCATTCTCGCCTTTGACTCTGCTGTTACGACTGTGCGGCACGGGTGGTTTCGTAGCGTTGCTTGGCCCGCACGTTGGCAGCTTTGAGTGCTACCTGGAAGTCACCCTCCGACTGGTGGAACGAATCCCAATTTTCTACTCGCCGCCTGCTCGAGTCCTGGAAATACGGAGCGACCTCACGGGCGAACAATTCGTACGAGTTCTTCGTGTCCTGAGGAGATGCCCAGTCGAGCACACGGATCAGGTGGGTGCCGTAGCCCCCGGACATCTCCTGCATCCGCTCGATGTGGTCGATCGCATCTTGCGGGGTACCGACCACGCCGAGGTTCGACGCACGGAAGACCTCGATCATCGGTGCATCGTCGGGCAATCCGGACGTGTCGTAGATGTTCTTGAGGAAACTCGCATCGCGGAACAGGTACCGGCCTGCGTCCTCCATGGCGTAGCTGACCTGCCGTTCGGCCTCCTCGCGCGTCTCGGCAACATGAATGACGCTGACCAGACGCCAGTCCTGTCGGTCGCCCGGCCCGTGGCCTGCCAACTCACGCTGCTCGGAGTAGATCCGCCAGTGATCGGCCAGTACCTTGCTCCCTGCGGAGCTTGCTGCGGCCAACGCCAACATCGGCAGTCCGTAGCGGCCGGCAAGGGTTGCTCCAGCAGGCGAGATCACCGCGGTGACTGCAATCTCGGGATGCGGCCTGGTGTAGGGCAGCATCTGCAGTTGCGCCGATCGCAACTCGAACCAGTCCGTCTTACGATCGATCGTTCCCTCTTCCGTGAAGAGTGCGATGATCGCTTCGAGGGATTCCTCCATCCGCTCGCGCAGTGTCGAGTAGTCGAGGCCCATCATCGCGGCATCGGAGGGCAACGCTCCGGGACCGACACCCATGATCAAACGACCACGCGTGAGATGGTCGAGCAGCGCGATTCGTTCGGCCACCATCAGCGGGTGATGGTAGGGCAACGAGATGACCCCGGTGCCCAATTTTATCGACTTGGTGCGCTGCGCGGCCGCCGCAATGAAGATCTCCGGACTCGACACGATCTCCCAACCGCTGGAGTGGTGCTCACCGATGAAGGCCTCTTCGAATCCGAGATTATCGAGATGCTCCACCAACTGGAGATCGCGTTCGAGATCCCAGGTCGGGTTGTTCGTCGGCTTGTGTTCGGGACCGATGAAGACGCCGAACCGCATGCGCCTGCGTTGTTGTTCGTTCATGGTGCGGGGCTCCAATTCTCTTCTGCTCGTACTGTCGCCGGATCGCTCACTCGGGTGTCCGGCAGGTATCGCTCGCCTCGACGTCGGTCGTTTACGCGAGCCTGATCCCACGTCCGATCACGTGGAGCGGAGCGCCTCGGTTCGCGCGAGGTCGACCGTGCCGTCGGGATCGACGACGACGCCGTACTGTTCGGCAGCCGCAGCCGGGGACACACGTCCCGACTGCACGTCTGCGACCACCTCGTCGACGGGCCGGTCGAACGGACTCCCGATACCTCCGCCTCCTGTGGTCTCGACGATGAATGCTTCTCCCGCAGAGAAGTACTCGTTGTTGACCTTTGCCGCGAGACGCACCGAAGTTCCGTCGATGGCGCGCTTGCGGAAGGCTCCCGGAACGCCGGCCGAACCACCGTCACGGCCCCTCGGCCCATTGGTCAGGCGGTCACCCCGAGTCGTGACGTATGCGTCCGACAGAAGGCGGAACGTCGTTCGCGTGCCGAGTCCGCCTCGCCAACGCCCAGCTCCACCCGAGTCGCGAACGAAGTCGATCTCTTCGATGATGAGCGGGCATCGCGCCTCCACCGGTTCTACCTGTGGTACTGAATTACGTCCGAGACCGAAGTGCACTCCCGTCGCGTCGGGCCCGTCCTTTCCGTACCTCGCGCCGACCCCGCCGTACTCGTACGCGAGATGGACCCAGAACGGAGCCGTGGTCGCGGCGATGGAGAACGGTTGCAAAATTCCCGATGCGGCGATGGCGCGGTGCGGCATTGCATCCGAGAGCGCCTGCAGTACCGCCTCCATCGCCGCGTAGGCCGGGAGAAACCGACCCCCACACGGGTACGGCGAGGTTGCGTTGAGCAGTGATCCTTTGGGCAACTTGACATCAAGCACCCGAAGGCAGCCGTCGTTCATGGGGATTTCCGGATCGATGAAACACCGGAACGCGAACACAGCGGCTGCGAGAGTCTGCGAAATGCTCGAGTTGACGGCGGCCGCGACCTGCCTGTCGGTTCCATCGAAGTCGAGCGTCACCCCGTCGGCATTCAACGTCACGGCCACCTTGACCCGGTAGCTGACGCCTTCGTGAACACCGTCGTCGTCGATCGTGTACTCGGCGGGATAGACCCCGTACGGCAGGTCGTCCAACGCTGCGCGAGTCAATGTCTCGGTGTAGGTCAGGTAGCTTTCGACTCCCGCTGCGAACCCGTCGGCACCATGAGTTTCGATCAGTTCCTCCACCCGAAGGGCTGCCGTCGAGGCTCCGGCGATCAAAGCACGAACGTCACCGACGACCTTCTCGGGTGTCCTGGAATTGAGCGCGAGGATCCGCGTGATGGACTCCTCCAGACCGTCTGCGGTAGCAATACGAACCGGCGGCAGCTGCAGCCCTTCAGCAAAGATTTCCGTTGCAAGAGAGGCCATCCCACCTGCAGAGGCACCGCCGATATCGGAGACGTGAATGAGAGTGCCGGTGAAGTAAGCAACACGACCGTCCACGAATATCGGCTTGAAGATCAGGATGTCGTTGGTATGAATACCGCCCTTGTATGCGTCGTTGGTGGCGAAGACGTCGCCCTGGCGCATCGTATCGGCTGGTATGTCCTCCAGCAGGAATGGGATGGCGACCGACAGCGCCATACTGTTCATCAGGGTGGTTGCCATCGAATGGGCGATCAGACGCCCATCCTTGTCGAGAATGGCGGCCGACGCATCCGAGCCTTCCACGACGAACGTCGAGTAGGCAGATCGCACCACGACGATGCTTGCCTCTTCCGCCGCAACAACGAGCGCGTTGCGCAGAACTTCGGCGGTCAACAGATCGTCTGCGATCGTTGCAGTCATCGTGCATTCTCCTTGCTGGTTTCTGCGTCCGACACGTTCTGTTGTGCAGCAGTTCTGGTCAAGACGATGTTGAACGCGTCGTCGATGTGTGCCGACCAGGTCGGCGGTACGACGATCGTCGATTCGTCGTCGGCGACCAAGAGTGGTCCGTCCACCCGAACGCCCGGTTCGAATGAGTCACGGGTGCGAACGGGCGTGGGGCGGTACTCACCGAATTCCTTGAACCAGATGGGGCGCGACAGGATGTCGGCTCCTGCGTCGACTGTCACAGCCCGCCCCAGCGGCACCTTCGGCACCAACTGTGTGACGCGCACTCGGAAGCTGACGAACTCCAGAGATCCACTGCCGGCAATTCCGTACGACTCCTTGTACTTTTCGGCGAAGCGGGCGTGCAGGGAGGCCAGGGTGGTGTCGTCCCAGCGCGAATCAGCACGATCACCGTCGAGGTCGATCGTCAGTTCGTGAGCCTGTCCGGCGAGGCGTACGTCGACGGAGCGGATGACCCGCACGTCGGGATCATCGTCCAGGTCGACGCCGAGGTCACTGGCTGCTGCCCCCGCCAACTCGTGGAAAATGCCATTGACATCGTCGGCGTCCACGGAGTCTTCACGCCGCAGTTCGCTGCGCACGCGATCCGTACTCAAGTCGGTTCCGAGCAGACCGACGGCCGAGCCGACACCGCATGACGGCGGAACGAGAACGTGCTGAATCTCGAATGCCTCTGCAACGCGCGCTGCATGCATCGGACCTGCCCCGCCGGAGGCGACGACCGCAAAGTTGCGAGGATCCAATCCTCGCTGGACCGTCACCACGCGGAAGGCTGCGGCCATTGTCGCGTTGGCGATATCGACCACGGCGTTGGCAGCGGCTTCTCGGGACACTCCCAAGGGTGCAGCGAGACTCTTGTCGATGGCTTCCTCGGCACGGTGCGCGGCCAACTTCATGGTCCCGCCCGCAAAGGTGGTCGGATCGAGGTAACCGAGTACGAGATTGGCGTCGGTGACGGTGGGCTCGACCCCTCCGAGGTCGTAGCACGCAGGCCCTGGTTGCGATCCTGCCGAGTGAGGACCTACACGCAGGGCACCTCCGTCGTCCACCCACGCCACGCTTCCGCCACCCGCGCCGACTTCGGCCAGGTCGATAGCAGGGGTCTTGATCGGAACGCCGGTTCCCGCGCGGCGACCGCCGAAGCTGCCCTTCCCTCCCACGTGAAACTCGACCGTGATCGAGGGCTCACCGTTCCTGATGACCGAAGCTTTGGCCGTGGTGCCGCCCATGTCGAACGAGATCACGTCTCGGTGTCCGGCCGACAGGCCTGTTGCCCGTGCTGCGAGAACGCCTGCGGCAGGGCCGGATTCGATGGTGGCCACCGCGCGACGTCCGGCCAGCTCGGCAGACATCACTCCTCCGCCGGACTCCATGACCTGGACGGTGACATCGATGCCTTCGTCGCGCAAACGACCCTGCAGAGCACTCAGATACTTGACCATCACCGGACCCACGTACGCCGACATCAACGTGGTCGTCGTTCGTTCGTACTCGCGGAGCTCAGGCCAGATTTCCGACGAGGTGACAACTGTTGCCCCAGTGGGCAGTTCCTCGGCCACGATCTCCGCTGCCCGCTTCTCGTGTGCCGCATTGGCATAGGAGTGAATCAAGGCGATGGATACCGAGTCGATACCCCGAGAGCGGATGATCTTGGCGACCGACCTGACCGAATCCTCGTCGAGCGGCTTCAGCTCCGACCCGGAGCTGTCCAATCGGCCACCGATCTCGAAGCAATCAGCTGCGGGAATGGGTGGCGTCGGAGGGTCGAAGAACAGGTCGAACCGATCCTCCTCCACTCGCGCATACCGCCCGAGAGGAAGCAGGCTGCGAAAGCCTTCCGTGCCGATGTGCGCCACGCGAACGCCCTTACGTTCGAGAATCGCATTGGTTGCAAGGGTGGTCGCGTGCACGACCCGCCCTATCAGGCCCGGCAGCACCTCGGCCGACGCGAGTGCTGCGTTGATACCCGTGATGATCCCCCTGGTGGGGTCGTCGTGAGTGCTGAGCGTTTTCGCTACGGCGACCTGACCTTCGGGAGCCGCAAGGACGACATCGGTGAATGTGCCTCCGACATCGACGCCGATCGCGTACGGCCGTTCGGTGAGTTGGTGAGCTGCTGGCATCTTCCGACCTTATCTAGTTGAGCAAGCGCTTGTCGAGCATCCGCCGTCGTCACTGTTCGGAACCGAGGCGACGTTTCGACAATGCTAAACCAAGCGCTTGCTTGATGTAATAGGATGGCGAAATGACTTCGACAAATCTTGCCGGGAAAATTGCGGTGGTCACCGGAGCAGGTGCGGGAATCGGCGCGCGCACTGCTCGACTGTTGGGCGACAGAGGCGCTCATGTCGTGGTGGTCGACCGCGACATCGAGGCCGGACAGCGAACGGCGGAGTCGATCCCGTCGGCCGTGTTTATTCAGCTGGACCTCTCGGACGACGCTGCGATCGAAGTCGCACTCGACACCCACAGCGAACTCACCCGCGCGGACATTCTCGTCAACAACGCCGGAGTCACGCGCGTGGAGCGATTCATCGAGAGCGATCCCGCGTCGTGGGACCTCATGTGGCGCGTGAATCTGAGGGCTCCGATGCGCTTGAGCCAGGCGGTTCTACCGTCGATGATCGAAAGGGGCGGTGGCAGAATCTTGTTCGTCTCGACCGATAGTGCGCGCGCCGGCGGCGGAGGCGAGGGCGTCTACTCCGCAACCAAGTCCGGCCTGCTAGGTTTCGCCAAAACCATCGCTCGTGAAAGCGCACGATTCGCGGTCACCTCGAACGTAGTGTGCCCCGGTCTGATCGATACGGGCATGCTGACCGACGTACGCGATGGAAACCCGACGTTCATGGACAAACTGCGCTCCGCCATTCCGATGAAGCGACTCGGAACCTCCGATGAGGTTGCGGAAGCAATCGTGTTCCTGTGCTCCGCAGAGTCGTCTTACATCACCGGCCAGGTCCTCAGCGTCAACGGCGGCATAACGATGATGTGATGCCGAACCGGACGGAAGCCGAACTACAGGACGGCGATCGGGTTCAAGGGACTCGCAGTGCCCCCTTCTATCGGGAGTGGTGCCGCCACGAAGAGAAATTCGTGGACACCGCTCGCGGCGAGCTCCTCGAGCCACAACATCTCGATGAGGTAGACGCCGTGGCTCCACAACGTCAACATATGGATGTCCTCGTCGACCGATCCATGGAACGTTCCCCCCACATCCAGTGCACCGACTGCCACGTTGTCACTGCCGATGGCAACGACATCCTGGTCCACCAACCAGGATCCCCCCGAAAAGTCGAGCCCGGGTTGGGCGTCCTGATATCGAGCCGGGTCGTCGCCGAACACCGTCGAAAAGCCGGTGCGAACCAGAACGACGTCGCCTGCTCGTACCTCCACACCCTGCGCGTCGGCAGTCGACTCCAACAACTGCGCATCGATGCGGACGGCGCCGTCGAGGAAAGGCACTTCATGGTGAGCAGCGACATCGAGGAGCACCCCTCGCGCAACGATCGGACCGACTTTGTCGATTCCACATCGGGTTGCGCCGTAACTGCGGACGCGGTCGGAACTGTGCCCGTTGTACAGTTTGTCGCCGCGCCACATGTGGGAGAGCGCATCCATGTGCGTGGTCGTCCCGTGTGGAGAAACGATCAGCGCATCGTCGGCTACCGACATCTCCCCCTTGATCTTCCGCGCACCCGCCGCATAGTCACCTCCGTCGATCGACATGAAATGCTGCGGCAACGGACGGCCGTGCAGATGCGGAACCGTCGTCGCTCCCGGGCCTGACGTGGATCCCTTGATGGGCATCGCAAGTGACAGCGCCTGCCCACGGCGCGGTGTCGCGCACGCGTCGAGAACTCGCTGCGGAGTGAGCAGGTTGGCTGCACCCCGCTCGTCGGCGTCGCCCCATCGCCCCCAGTTGCCACGAGAAGGAGGCACGTCCGCTTCGGAAATCATGGTCGTAGTCTGCCATGCAGGTATGCAGCCAAGCAATTGCTTGGTTAAATGATATGGATGTCCGACGCCAATGACGACTAGGAGCTCCTGTGGATGCCCCCGCCGATACTCGAACGACCGAAGCAGCGTTGATCGCCGCTGCCATTCCCCTCCATCCAGGCGATCAGAACCGACCGGAGGTTTTCGTACCCGAACACATCGTGAAAGCTCTGCTCCGTCGTCACCAGGTGTCCGTACCCGATTCGGTCACCTTCACCCACGTCCGCGGTGCACGCGACACCGTCGGCGGCCTGGGCGAACCTCTGGTCGTGAAGGCGTTCGGCACCGGACTCCTCCACAAGAGTGATGTAGGGGCCGTTGCACTCGGGATTACCCGTGAGACCGTCGAACAATCTGTGCGCGACATGAGCGCGAAATTGTTGCAGGCGAATTTGACTCCCGACGGCTACCTCGTGGAGAAGCAACATCCCGGGGGCACCGAGTTGATCGTCGGCGTCGTTCGCGACGCCACCTTCGGATACGTCCTCCTACTCGGATTGGGTGGTGTGGCAACAGAACTACTCGACTTGAATGCACTCCGCGTACTGCCGTTGTCGCGAAACGACGCCGAAGAGCTGGCCGACTCGTTCCCCGGAGCGCCGCTGTTGAGCGGAGCGCGCGGACGTCCACCTACCGACCGCGCGGCCCTTGTCGACTTCCTGCTGGCGATCGGCGGAGAGGGCGGCTTCGTCGATGTGGTCGGCCCCACCCTGATCGAGTTCGAGTGCAACCCCATTGTCGCGACTCCCGACGGCGTCGAGGCTCTCGACGCAAGGCTCGTCCTCGATCCGACACTGCGCCTCGGGGGTCGAAATACAAGCGCGGTTCACGACTTCGAACGACTGTTCTCGCCTCGCTCGATTGCCGTCGCCGGCGCTTCGACGTCGCGATCCAGCTTCGGTAACCGGTTCCTGGCGGCATACCGTCAAGCTGGGTGGACGGACCGTTTGGTTGCCGTTCATCCGACGGCCGACGAGATCGACGGGGTGCAGGCATATCCGTCGTTCGAGGCCATTCCGTTCGACATCGACTACGTCGTCGCAGCAGTGCCTGCAGCTGCGACACCTGATCTGGTCGCGTCGGCTGCTGCCTCGAAAGTCGGCTTCGTGCATGTGGTGACCGGCGGATTCGCGGAGATGGGCTCGAAGGGCAAAGCACTACAGGACAGCCTGGCGGCCGCGGTTCGCGGGACCGACACGCGGTTACTCGGTCCGAATTGCCTCGGCGTCTTCTCCCCCGCCGGCAAGCAGACGTTCACTCTCAATTCTCCGAGGACCCGCGGAAATGTCTCCGTCGTCTCACAGAGCGGGGGACTTTCCGGGGACATGATCACCGTCGGAGATCGGCGCGGCGTACGTTACTCCAAGCTGGTCAGCATCGGCAACGCCATCGACGTCAGCCAAGGCGAGGTGACCAACTGGCTGGTGAGCGACCCCGACACCTCGGTAATCGGGATTTATCTCGAAGGAACCGACGACGGTGCGACGCTGGTGTCGGCTTTCCGTGCCGCCGATGGAATCAAGCCGATCGTCGTGTTGCGGGGAGGGTCGAGCGCTCAAGGATCCGCTGCGGTCAGCTCGCACACCGGGTCCATGGCGACGAGTCCCAAGATTTGGAAAGCGATCGCAGACTCGACCGGAGTGTTCATGGTGTACACACTCGATCACTACCTCTCGGCGCTTGCCTACCTCCAGCGCAGAGTGGCCACCACCACCGTAGCCGGCGGCGTGTTGGTCGTCGGTCTCGGTGGAGGAGCGTCGGTTCTTGCAACCGACGCGTGCGATCGAGCAGGCCTCGACCTGGTTCCGCTCGGCGACGACCTACGCGCCACACTTCGTGAATCCGGTTTCGGCGCAGGAACTTCGGTGGCGAATCCGCTGGAGATTCCGATCGGTCCGGTCTCACCGACCGACCTTCTCGTCGATGTTCTGAAACCGGTGTTGTCCAGCAGCGTCGGCGTCTACTCGGATGTACTCGTCCACGTCAACATTGCCGCCTACTACAACTACGGGGACAACGGACTCGCGCCTCTGGTCTCGACTCTGCAGGCACTCACCGCCGCCGAACTGGACATCAACATCTGCGTGGTGACGCGGAACGTCGACGTTGCGCCGGCCGAGGATGCAGCTGCACTTGCCGAGTTCACCGCTCATTCGACCGTTCACGTCGTGCGCGACTTCGACGAGGCCGCAACGGCCATCGCGGCGGCAGGACGCTTCGACCGACGTCGACTGCGTGCATCGATCGGAAGGACGCACACCTAGCAATCACCGACATCGCCTGCTTCGCAGGCGATGTCGGTGACGGTGTCGGGCAGTCGGGGCTTCGAGTCAGTGTGGTGCGACGACATCCGATGCGGTCGTGACGTCCAAGACACTCTCTCGGTTCCCGTGCGGCAACAGGAATGTGATGGCGAGGCTGACCACGGCACATCCTGCGCCGATGAGGAACGCTATCGAGTAACCGGTTCCGGAGAAGTACGTTCCGACACCTGACACCAGTAGGTGACCGGCGAGGACACCGAACGCAATCTGAATCAACATCGCTGTTCCGAGGTTCTGCGCACAGAGTGCGATTGCAGCAGTGATGCCCTGCTTTTCAGGCGGTGCAGCTTGAACGATGAGGTTGGGCAGTGCGCCGTACGTCGCGCCCATTCCGGCACCGAAGACCACGAGAGCGAAAGCCACCTGCCAGGTTTCGGAATGCCACAGCGCAAGAGAAAGTCCACCGGCGAACAGAAAAACACACCCGAACTGCATGGGAAGTTTGATACCCCACCTGCGAGCCATGCCGCCGCACACGAACCCCGATATCACCATGGCCGCTCCCAGCGGAGCCAAGTACACAGCCACCCCCAGCGCATCGGTACCGAAACCGAAGGTCTCCCCCACCTCGCGAGGTGTTTGGATAAGACTCGGTACGAGCGAGGACACGATACCGGTTGCCGCGTAGATGAACCCACCCAGCAGAACCGTGGTCCACACCGGCCGACTACGCAGCAAGGGCAGCTCGATCAACGGCTCAGGGAACTTCCTGTCCCACATGATCCAGGCAACGAATCCAAGAGCACCGAGCAGCAACACACCGATGAATCGCGCCGACGTCCAGCCCCACGTGCCGCCTTCACCGAGGGCGAAGACCACGACCGCACCGCCGGCACCGAGCATCAAAGCGCCCGGCCAATCCAGCCGACTCTTCACTCGCAGCGGCGACTCCGGCATGAACGCCAGGATGCCTACGATGCACACCACCTGGTAGATGGCCAGGAACCAGAAGATCGACAAAGCACCCATGGTATCGATCAGCCACCCCGCAAGGAACGGCGCTGCGACGAACGTCGCCCCCGCACCGGTGAACGTCACCGTGATCGCAAACGCGATGAGCTTCTTCGGGAAGACGTCCCGGATCAGGGAATATCCGAGCGCCGGTGTGATGTACATCAGGCCCTGCAACCCGCGACCCAGAAGGAAGATCTCGTAGCTGGGCGCCACTGCGGAAATAACCGCGCCCAGCGCAGACAACGCGATGACCACAACGAGTACCAGTCGCTTGCCCCGCAGATCGGCAAGTTTGCCGATCACCGCAACCAGGACTGCAACAACAAGATTGGGCAAGGTGATCACCCAGCCGAGGTTCGGCGTATCGAACGACGCACTGATTCCCGGCAAAGCAGTTGCGACAAGGTTGTAGGCGAAGGCCGCCAGCTCACCGAGCAGGACGATGACAACGAGGGCCGCTATCCACCTCGGAGACCAGCCCGACCCCCCCTCGTCGTCCGATGACGACGGGGGTGCCGGACTGGCCGACGTACTGCGAGCTGCCGAGGAAGATTCTGTGGTCACTGAGGACTCCTGCCGAAGTGGGACAACGGTGGAACCGGCACGAATGTGTCGTGGACCACACGATACAAACCAAGCACTAGCTTGGCAAGACTTGCGCGTCGATTAGTTCGGTTCCCGCCCCCGAGGCGCGACACTCGAACGATCAGTAACCGCCGCTATGAGACAGAATTCGCTTCGGATTCTCGATGAGCATTTCGTCTATCTGTTCTTGCGACACTCCTCGTTCACGTAACGCAGGAACGACATCGTCGGCAATGTGCGTCCATTTCCACCGTGGATAGAGCTCGGCCCTGCGCACGGGGTCCGACATGTCGGAGAAACACGAAGTATCATGAGAGAGAACCATTTTGGAGGAGTAGCCACGGTCGCACATCGTCGCGACGATCTCGACCCGCTTTTCGAAGGACACGGTGTCGAGGCCGAATCGATCCATACCCAGGTAAGAGCCTGCGTCGGCCATGGTCTGAAGATAGTCGTAATCGTCGGTGTCTCCGGAATGTCCGATCACCACCCGCCCGAGATCGACGCCTTCTTCGGCGAACACCTTCTGCTGATCGAGACCCCGCCGTAAACCCGAGTGCGTGTGCGTCGTGATCGGCGCACCGGTTTGCCTGTGCGCGAACGCCACCGACCGCAGAACCCGGTCCACGTCGCGGGTCAGGCCCGCTTCATCGGTGACACACTTGAGCATCGACGCTCTCACCCCGGTGCCGGTAACCCCTTCGGTGATATCGCGAACGAAGAACTCCGCCAACCGATCCGGGCCACCTGCAGGAGTGCCGGGGCCACGGTAATGAAAGTACACGGGCAATTCGGACAGCACGTATGCGCCGGTAGCCACCAGAATGTTGACATCGGATCGTTTGGCCACTTCGACCACTCGCGGTACGTAACGCCCGAGCCCGATGACAGTCAGGTCGACGAGAGTGTCGAAGCCGCGGCTCTTGAGAGCGGACAGACGCCGAACCGCCTCGTCGATCTGGGCCTCCTCGTCCCAGGACTCGGGGTAGTCCGGCCAGTTCTGTTGGACTTCGGGGCTGGTCACGAAGATGTGCTCGTGCATCAGCGTGCGCCCGAGAGCGCCGACGTTCACCGGTCCGCCGGCAGTCGAGACGGTGGTAGTCACCGCAGTACCGGCTCATGAATCGGCGCCTGGGGATGGACGATGTGATTCTGCGCGTGCCACGGCTGATGCGCCTGAAATCCGCCGTCGGCCGTGAGCGTCTGACCGGTGATGTATTTCGACTCCGAACTGGCAAGAAACACAATTACCGATGCCAGGTCCTCGGGCTCCGCGAAGTCTTCTACCAAAAGGTTCGCGTCGTACGCCGCAAGCTTCTCCTCGGACAGGTTCTTTCGGGCCGTCGGACTCAGAATCAACCCCGACGCGATCGCGTTGGCTCTGATGCCGCGCTTACCGTGCGAGGTTGCGGTGGAGCGCGTCAACGAGTATTTCGCCGCCATGGATGCCGCATATGCCGCATGAACGGTGTCACCGCTGAAACCGGACGTCGATCCGACGTTGACGATCACTCCTCCCCCGCGCCGCTGCATGGACGGGATGGCGTAGCGGGTACCCCAGACCGCGCCGTAGAAGTTGACGGCGAAGGTCCGATCCCACGCTGCGTCCGGAGTGGACTCGACGTTGATGTCGGCTTCCTCGGGTCCGCCGTAGGCGACTGCATTGTTGATGAGGATGTCGACACCCCCGTACACCCGTTCGGCTTCGTCGATGAGGGCAGCGACCTCACTCTGCACCCCAACGTCCGCGACGAACGGGTGTGCAGAACCGCCGGCCCTCGTTATTTCGTCGGCCACCGAGTGCAACTTGTCCCGCTGCACATCGTCGACGATCACCGAAACGCCTTCTTGCGCCAACCGCAATGCCGTCGCACGACCGACTCCTTGCGCAGCACCGGTCACCACGGCCACTGTTCCATTTTTCCACGTACCCATACGGGCACCTCCTCGCCTGTCGATTGGGTCTCGAACCAATAGTAAAGCAAGCAGTTGCTTGGTAGTCTCGTTTGGAATCACTTGTCGACACCACAGTGTCGAGGAAACAGGAAGTAGGCCGATGGACGATTTCTCGCAGCGAGTTGGAACCAGTTTCGTCGCAGGCGGCACCGGCGGGATCGGCCGCGCGATAGCCCTGACGTTGGCCGAACGGGGAAGCAACGTCGCGTTCACATTTCACGGTAATCGGGCAGGAGCACACGATCTGGTCGCCGAGATCGAGGAACGTGGGGCCAAGGCTTCGGCCGAGCAACTCGACCTCTCCGATGCCGATGCCACTGCTCACGTAATCGAGCGCACCGCAGCCCACTTCGGCGGTCTCCACACGGTCGTCTACGCGGCCGGCCCCCACGTGCCGATGATTCACCTGAGCCGAGTGACACCCGCACAGTTCAAGAAACAACTCGACTCCGACGCTGCGGCCTTTTTCAACCTGGCGCATTCGAGCCTGCGGCACCTCCGAACGAGCAAAGGGAACATCGTGGTGGTGAGCACCGCTGCCACCCGACGCTTCCCTGTACGCGACGGACTGTCCTCGTCGACGAAAGGCGCAGTGGAACAATTGGCGCTCGGCTTGGCCGCCGAGGAAGGCCGGTTCGGAATACGCGTCAACTGCGTCGGACCGGGCATGCTCACCGATGGCATGGCGGCCCGCCTCATCGCAAGCGGTGAACTCGACGACGCCGCCCTCGAAATCACCAAGCGGAACATTCCTCTACGGCGCTTCGGTGATGCCCAGGATATCGCCGAAGCAGTCGCGTTTCTTGCCTCGGACCGTGCCGACTTCATCTCCGGCCAGATGCTCGACGTCGATGGCGGCTACGGAGTCTGAGGCCATCGCCGAACTCCGGTCTCGATACAGTTCGGGGCTCTTCGTCCGACAGGACGAAGAGCCCCGAACATTTTCGGTATCGAACTACGTGCCGGCCAGCTCACGAACCACAGGTGCAAACGTCTCCAGATCTTTGTCGTTGTGGAGAACGAAGTAGTTGAGCCCATGGGTATCTCGCCAGAACCGAAGTTTCTCGACCATGTCCGAGGTGGTCCCGAGTAGGATCTGCGGAGTATCGTTCTGCTGAGTCAGATTGACCGCGCTCCAATTTTCCTGGGCTGTCGGCATTCCGACCTGCTGAATACTCGTACCCAGATCGATATCACCGAAGCGGTCCCCTGCAGCCTTCCTGATCGTTTCGATCTTTCCAAGGAAGGATTCGAGACCCCCGTCGCTCTCGTCGGGTGCGGAACCGTCGGCACGAACCTTGAGCGTCAGATTGACGTAGTTGGCATATTTTCCCGCCATCCGAAGCATTTTCGGTCCGCCTCCCGGCAACAGGAACTTGGGGAACGGTTTCTGAATCGGCTTCGGCTCCTGAATCAATTCGTCGATCTTGAAATACTCCCCTTCATAGCTGAACGGGCCTTCGCTCCATACGCCACGGAGAACGTCCATCGCTTCGACGAATCTGTCGAATCGTACTTTCGGCGGGTCGAACGAAAGACCTGCTCGGTCGTAGTCCTCGCGCATCCAGCCTGTTCCGAGTCCGACGTCGAGTCGGCCGTCGGACAGAACGTCGAGTGTTGCCAGCTCCTTGCCGAGTACAACCGGGTGTCGGTAGTCGTTGGAGAACACCAGAGTTCCGATCCGGAGCGTCGATGTCGCCGCGGCGGCCGCAGACAATGCTGCAATCGGTGCGAACCTTGGACCGACGAAATGGTCTGGCATGAGCAGGTTTTCGAACCCGCTGTCTTCGACCAAGCGGGCTCGGTCCGCCCACTCCCGGCCCGAGTCGGCCTTTCGTACCACTACCCCGAATTTGAATTTCTTGACATCCGATGCTTCTGCCATTGCCTTACCTCTGTTCGTCGACGTGGTTCGTGGGTTCGGGAGTGCGCTGTGAGCGCACGCGTGCGACGTGTGCGGTCAGTACGTCGAGAATTTCCTGACGTATTCGTCGGCTGACGACCGCCTGTGGAGCCACCCCGGTGAATCCGTGTGGGACACCGGGAACCACATGCAGCTCGGTATCGACGGACGAGGACATCAATGCACGCGCGTACTGAATTCCGTCGTCCCGGAGGCAATCATTGCCTGCAACAACCACATACGCCGGTGCAACGTTCGCCAAGTCATTTGTGACGAGCGGGGTCGAGTACTGCGGCGGATTGTCGCGATCAGCACCTAGGTAGTGACGCCAACAGTGGACCGCATCGGCCGAGTCGAACACTGCTGCGTTGCCGAAACGGACTGCGGCCTCACTGTTCACGGCTGGATCCAGAAACGGCGAGACCAAGAACTGTGTCGAAATGGCGGGCAGGCCTTCGTCCCGCGCTCTGATCGCCAACACCGAGGCAAGGCACGCACCCGCACTACCTCCGCCGATCAGAACAGGTCCCGTGAGATTGTCGCCGGGGACCACATGTGCGGAACGGGTGAGCACCGCTGTCAACACGTCCCAGCAATCGTCGAATCCAGCGGGAAACGGAAATTCGGGCGCGAGTCGATACTCGATGGACAACACCACAGCCGACAGGTTGCGCGCCAGGAATACGCACAGTCCCTCGTCTTCGGCAGCAGTTCCGATGCAGAAGCCCCCACCGTGTATCCACACGATGATCGGCCCGTCGGTTTCCGCGGTCTCCGACCGGTAGCGACGGACCGGAATTCCGTGCTCGCCACGAGCCGACTGCAGCACGATCTCATCGAACTCGATCCCGTCCGGCAGATCGACGCTCGGCATCTCCGCGACACGCTCGGCGAACCATTGCCGCTGTGCTGCAGGGTCTTCGAATTGCAGTACCGGAAAATTCTCCAGCACCGCCATCATTTCCGCGTCCAAAACGGTTTCCTTCTTTCTCGATCGGAGCTCGACGCTGGTCTCAGTTCGTCCCCGTGGACCCGCCGTCGACGACCAACTCGGTTCCGGTCACATACGACGAGCCTCTCGACGCCAGGAACAGCACAGCGGATGCCACTTCCTCGACTCGGCCCGGTCGCCCGAGCGGTACCCCGGCCCATGTACTCGGGTCCGCCATCTCGGCGTCGGAGATGTTCGACGACAGCATGCGACCCTCGATAGCACCGGGAACTACCGTGTTGACGCGAATTCTGTCCGCAGCCAGCTCTACGGCAGCGACTTTCGTGACACCGCGCAGCGCCCATTTCGACGCTCCGTACACCCCGTGCTCGGGATAGCCGGTCAAGCCCGCTGCCGACGACACATTGATGATGCTGCCACCACCGGATGCCCCCATGAGGGGTGCGCATGCTGCGATACCGAGTATCGGCCCCTTCACATTGACCGACAGAATGGCGTCGATCTCCTGCGCCGTCTGTGCGATCAACGGACCCGTTCGGTACAGCGCAGCATTGTTGACCAAGATGTCGAGGCGACCGTACTTCGACTCGACAAAGGCTGCTGCGCTACGCCACTCCTCTTCGTCGGCGACATCGAGATGGAGGAACTCGACGGCCGGCCCGAGTTCGGCGGCCGTTGCACTACCTGCGTCGGTGTCGACGTCGGTGATGATCACTCGGGCACCCTCGGCGGCGAATGCCGCGGCCTCCGCCGCGCCCTGCCCGCGTGCAGCGCCGGTGATCAACGCTACGGCTCCATCCAGTTCGGTCATACCGTTGCGTTCACGCGCGCAACAGCACGCTCCTCGACCGGAGTCTTGAAGTATGGGATCACATGTTCGCCCCATGCACGGATGGTCTGCATGCACACTTCTTGCGGAACCGTTCCCATCTGGATGAGGCAGAGAACTTCGTCCACACCGAGCTCTTCGAGATCCTTGACGTAATCGATGGCAGTCTGCACGGTTCCGTAGGCGTGGTCGATGTTGAAGTTGGCCGCCGCCAGCGAACGCTCGGAATACTGAGGGAGCTCACCGCGGTCGTACGCTGCTGCACGGTCGGCAGCCGCGTTCCGCATGTACGAAATGTTGTCCTCCCCGACGGTATTACCTGAAGGAGGATTTTCGCCGCCGAGGTGCCAATAACCGATCGACTCACCGAAGAAGCGCTGACCCCGTGCACCGATTTCCTTCGCTTCCTGCTCGTCCGGCAACACGATTGTGGGGCACAGCGCGACGAAGTAGTCGTTGGTGACGTCCGACACCAGATTCTCGCCGGAGCGGCTCTTCACTCGATCCCAGTAGAGCTTGTGCTGATGAGCGATGCTCTCCAGTCCTCCGAAACCGAAAATCAACGCGCCGACGCCCAATTCGGCCGAGTGCTCCACCGTGTCCGGTTTCGTACTTGCGAGGAACAGTGGCGGGTGCGGCCTCTGGACGGGGCGCGGAAGGATGCGCAGGGGGGAATTTCCCGGGGGAGCTTGGATGTCGAGAAGTTTTCCGTGGTACTCGAAGTCATCGCTCCGCCACGCCGAGGACACGATCCGCAGTGCTTCTTCGACTTCCTCAGCGGTTGTCTTCGGATCCACATTGCACAGTGCCGCTTCCTGAAGCGTGCCGCCGCGTGCGGCACCCAGGTTCACCCGTCCACGCGACAGCACATCGAGGAAGGCAGCTTTCTCTGCCACTCGAGTCGGGTAGTTGTAGTTGAACGGCATGCACACGGCACCGTGCCCGAGCCGGATCGTGCTCGTCTTGGCGGCTACGGTCGCGAGAAACAGCTCCGGGGCCGACATATGTGAGTAGTGCTCCAAGCCGTGGTGTTCCACGGCCCAGATACCGTCGAAACCCATCTCCTCGGCAAACACCGCTTGGTCCACCGAATCGAAGTACAGCTGCTGTTCGGTCTCCGGCGTCGGATCCGCCAACTGCGCTTCGAAGATCATGGAGAATTTCATTCGTAGTCCTTACTGCTCGTGCATGACTCGATAGCCACACTAGTGCTTGCTTGGTTTTTTTGGGCCAGAAATGCGCCGGGAATGTGCGAAGGTTCCACTACGCGGTCAGCGTCGGCGGCGCAGGCTTCGACGCGCCGCAGCGAGAGTGCTGACGCGTCGACCCAGAAGTGCCAGTTGCGACGCAACCGTGACATCGAAGAGGACAGGCCGGCCGGCACCGGCCGTCGACGACGCGACGCCGTCCGTGGCGTCGACGACAACTCCGACACCAACCGGAAGACCGTGTGCGTCCACGACGATCGACCGCATCGACTCGAGCACCCGACTGCACCTGAAACAGTCGCTGCCCACCACTGCCGCACCGACCGGTCGGCCTGCCAAATCGCCACCACCACAGATACTCTCGATCTGCGACCGAAGTGCGTCACTGCCGACGGTGTCCACGTCGCAGTCGAGTACCAGAAACAGTCCGTCTGCGAACTCCGCCGATCTGGGTACGTCCAGAAGTCGAGCCCCAGGGGGACTCGAATCCATCCCGGCAGTCAACATTGCCGTCAGACACGGTTGGTCCACACCTACCAATCCAACGGCAGCTCCGACCAACGCGATATCACCGGGATACACCACGCCGGCCACGGCCAGGACATCCAACGATGACGGAGATTGGGCGCTGTGGCCCGCTGGGCGCTGGAGAAGTATGGCAGTCATTGCATCTTCTTTCCGGATGTCGGTGTGGGCCACCATGTAACCCGCATCACAGCGTCCAGTCAAGAGACTCGGAGTCTCGTGAGTTTGCCGACCCCCTACCTCAGTCGAGATCGACACCCAGTGCGGCCGTCCACATGCTGGTCAATACGTCGACTGCATCGCCCGCGTCGAGTTCTCCGCCCCGCGTGGACCACCGTAGGAACAACTGTTCCAGTTGCGTGAGAATCAGAACGGCCCGAACTGCAGCTTGTCCGGCGGTCCAACGGCCGGACTGACGAAGCGCCACAGTCACGCGCTCGATGTCGTGATCGAAGCTGCGAGCACGCGCCTGCGCCAGCGAAGTTTCGACGCCCGCTGCTTCGTTGACCGCCACCGATGCCGACCGCGTCGATTTCCAGATACCGACACTGGCCTCCAACCAGGCTCTGATGCCGGCAGCCGAGGGGTTGGCGACCACGGTGACCAGATCGTCGAACACGCCCACATACAGTCGATCCAGATCGGCCAGGATCGACAATGCGACCTCGGCCTTCGTTTTGAAATGGAGGTAGAACGTTGCCCGCGTCGCGCCCGCTGCCGCGGTGATGTCGGCGACCGACGTGGCTGAATAACCCTCGTCCGAGAACAGGTCGATCGCAGCTTCCACGAGACGCGCTCGGGTCAGGGACCGTTGTTGCTCGCGCAGTGACACTGGACGGGGCTGCGAACTCATCTGGACGTCCGGGGGCGGACCGAGGCTGTTCTCCACTGCCCCGATGGTAGACCTTGCGGTGTCAGGCTCCGTGCTCGATCCATACGCTCTTGTGCTCGAGCCACTCGTCCAGTGCGTGTGGGCCGTTCGACGGACGATTACCACTTTCTTTCTGTCCACTGAACGGTAGGGCCCAGTGCAGCCGCCGGTAGGTGTTGACCCATACGGTGCCCGAGCGTATGCGGCGAATCAAACGATGTACTCTGCCCAAGTCCGAGCTCCACACGCCCGCAGCGAGTCCGTAGAGCGAGTCGTTCGCCAGTGCGACGGCCTCCTCTTCGGTATCGAATGCGAGTGCCACCGCAACCGGACCGAAGATCTCCTCCTGGCAAATTCTCGACGTGTTGTCGTCTGTGACGAACAAGGTCGGTTCGATGAAATACCCCCCGGACAACGGGCTTGCTTCATCGAACAGCTCGGCTCCCGACCGGCCTCCGAAGGCCAGCGTCGCACCCTCTGCCGAGCCCACTTTCACGTACTCCCGCACCTTCTCGAATTGTGTGTCGAACGCTATCGGGCCCATGTCCGTCGACTCGGCGAGTGGGTCACCGAGCGTCATGCGACTTGCGATAATGCGCAGGCGGTCCACGAAATCTTCGAAGATGCTGCGCTCTATCAGGATTCGCGACCCGGCAATGCACGCTTGCCCTGCACTCCCCGTGAAGATCCCGGCCGACACACTGATCGCCGCTGCATCCAGATCCGCATCCGCGAACACGATGTGGGGTGATTTGCCACCCAATTCCAATCCGAGCACTTTGAGGTTGGACGTCGATTTCTCGGTGATCCGCCGACCCGTCGCGGTCGACCCGGTGAAACTGATCTTCCGCACCTCGGGGTGTATCACCAGAGCTTCGCCCGCAGCGCTACCCTCTCCGGTCACAACATTGACGACACCGGGTGGGAGACCTGCGTCGGCGAGGTATCTCGCCGCAGCGAGGACCGATACGGACGCTCGTTCCGGCGGTTTCACGACGATGGTGTTCCCTGCCGCGACAGCGGCAGAGACCTTGGCCAGGAACATTGCCAAAGGCGCATTCCACGGAATGATCAGACCGACAACGCCGAACGGTTCTCGCACCGAATACGTGCTTGCCGTAGGGGAAATGTCGACCGTCTCGCCCGTGATCGTCTCCGCCAAACCTGCATGGAACTCGATTTGGCCCGCGCCGCCGAGAATTGCGGGCGACGTCTCTACCCTGGCTCGGCCGTTGTCCGTCGAGTCCAAACGCCACAATTCGTCCGCATGTTCACGGACGCTGCGCGCCCAGGCGCGCAAGATCGACGCCCGCTGCGCAGCGGGTGTCGACCTCCAGTCTTCATAGGCCGCGCTGGCAGCCGCGACCGCCAGATCGATATCATCGGTATTGCCCGCAGGTACTCGGGCCCACACCTGTCCCGTCGTCGGATTCACACTGTCGATCCATCCCCCGTTCGACGCGGCTCTGAATTCACCGCCGATCAATTGCAGATAGTCGACGACATTCGACGACGGCGCGGTCGGTGATTCGTTCGTTGCAATTGACATGCTTTTTCTCCCTGGGACAGATCGAAACAGTTATACGACGTGACGTAGGTTCTCGATGATCGTCACATTCGCCGTGCCGCCTCCCTCACACATGGTCTGCAATCCGTAGCGACCTCCGGTGCGTTCCAATTCGTTCAGCAGAGTCGCCATGAGCTTCGTCCCGGTTGCACCGAGCGGGTGACCGAGAGCTATGGCACCACCGTTCGGGTTGACGAGGGCCGGATCGATATCGATTTCCTTCAGCCAGGCCAACACCACAGAGGCGAAGGCTTCGTTGATCTCCACTGCAGAAATATCGCTTGCATCCAGACCCGCTTTGCGCAACGCGAACTCGGTGGCAGGAATGGGCGCGGTGAGCATGAAGATCGGGTCGTCGCCGCGAACCGACAAGTGGTGAATTCGAGCCCGCGGAGTCAAACCGTGCTCCGCGACGGCGCGTTCCGAAGCGAGCAGCAGCGCAGATCCGCCATCTGTGATCTGACTCGACACGGCAGCAGTCAACCGACCACCCTCGACCAACGTTCTCAGGCCCGCCATCTTCTTGAGCGAGGTGTCGGCGCGCGGACCTTCGTCCCGGTCCAGGTCGTTCACCGAGACCAGCTCGTTCGCAAAACGCCCAGCATCCGAAGCCGCGAGCGCACGTCGGTGACTGGACAGCGCGAACTCCTCCATCGCTGTTCTCGAGATGTTCCATTTCTCGGCGATCAGCTCGGCGGCGTGAAACTGCCCGACAGGTTGGGAACCGTAGCGTTCTTGCCACTTCTTCGACCCCGAGAACGGATCTTCGTAACCGTATTCCCGGCCCGCCAGCATTGCCGAGCTGATCGGCAGTGAACTCATGTGCTGGACTCCACCTGCGACGATGAGATCCGCCGTACCGGACAGAATGGCCTGTGCGCCGAAATGTACTGCCTGCTGCGATGACCCACACTGCCTGTCGACTGTCGTGCCGGGCACAGCCTCCGGATAGCCGCCGGCCAACCAACTGCTTCGAGCGATATTTCCTGCCTGCGGGCCGATCGTGTCCACACAGCCGAAAATCACATCGTCGACCGCTGCCGGATCGACGTCGACGCGATTCAACAGTCCTTGGAGGACCTCTGCGCCGAGGTCGATCGGGTGGACCGCGGCAAGCGATCCGCCTCGCCTACCACCCGGCGTACGTACCGCATCGACGATGAAAGCTTCTGGCATGTCGTTCCTTTCGTAATGACCGCGTCGGACCTCGGTGACCGAAAACGTCGATCAAGCCGTGTAACGAGCGGCCGATCCAGCGTTGACGTCGATGACGGACCCAGTGATATGGGGTGTCGACGGCCCGATCAAGAACATCACGGCCGCAGTGATCTCTTCCGGCCTCAACAACGTGACCGGCTGAACGTGATGGGGTGCCAGTACCGGTTCGACGTCCGCCCACGAAGGCGATTCGAGGTCCGGGCGAAGGGCTTTGTACAGTGCGTCGTTGTGCACCATCGGCGTCGAGGTATTGCCCGGGGCAACGGCATTGACGGTGATCCCGAATTGTGCCAGGTCCAGGGCGGCCGCCTTGACCAACCCGATCACCCCCCACTTCGACGCGACGTAGGGCACCGATCCCGGAACGGCCATTCGTCCTTGGTTGGACGCCGTGGCTACGATTCGGCCGTAATTCTGCTCGATCATGATGGGAGACACTGCGCGCATGCTGTGAAATACACCGGAGAGGTTGGTTCCGATGACTCCGCTCCAGACGTCGAGCGACGCGTCCTGGATCGACCCACCGCCGTGTATTCCTGCATTCGCGACGAGAACGTCGATCCGACCGAATCTCTCTCTCACTCGAGCAACAGCATCGAGTGTGGCAGGCCCGTCCGACACGTCCACTTCGACCGAGAAGACGTCGGCACCGACAGCCCGAACGAGTTCCTCGGTCTCGGCGAGATCTTTTGGCCCGGCAAGGGGATACGTCGTTGTTCGGTTGTCTGCGCAGACATCGAGCAGAGCGATGGACGCACCTGCTTCGGCGGCCGCGACGGCGTGCGAACGCCCTTGCCCTCTGGCACCACCGGTAACCAACACCACCTGGCCATCGAGCGCTCCTGTCCGGTCACTCATCGTGTGGACAACCTTTCCGTCAAATGTCCCCACTGCGCGAGCACCTCTCGCCGCAGGAGCTTGCCGCGTCCACCGGACCCATCGTTGGCATGAGGCAGTTCCGCAGCGGTGAAGATCGCGTCGGGCTGTGCCCAGTCGGGTAAGTCGGCTGCCAGTGCCTCACGAATACGCGTTCGGATCTCCGAATCGTTCGAGTCCGCTTGAACCACAAGGAGAATGCGGTCGTCACCTCCTGGTTCCTTGACACCTACTGCTGCAGCTTCGTGCACGCCCGACACCGAACTCGCGGCGTCCTCGATACGCGCGGGAAGAACAAACTGACCGGCTCGCTCGATCGCGTCGGTTCGACGACCCAGGACGGTCAACCGACCGAGACGATCGATCGTGCCCAGATCACCGGTGTCGAACCACCCATCGTCGAGAGCTTCCGCAGTTTTGTCCGGCTGGTTGTAGTAGCCGGATGTGACGTGGGGACCGGAGAGTTGAACTTCTCCTGGCTCATCGGTCACGCGAGTACCTCGTGAATCGACCACCCGTACCGACCCACCGGTGCGCGCGAACCCGACGGCCCCCTCCGGCAACAGACCGTCGTCGCGCCGACCGATAACGCTGTACGGTGCCTCCGTCTGCCCGTAGTACCCGTACAGCTGTAACCGTGGAAAACGCTCGACTATCCGACGTTGCAAGGAAGGCAACAGTGGCTCCCCTCCGAGAAGAGCAACCCTGAGGCTGGTCAAATCGACACCGACATGGGCGTCGTTTCCCAACAACTGGGAGAAGAAGCTGGGTGTGACACTGATATGTGTGATCTTTTCCCGTGGAACGGTCACCAGGAATTGGTCGGGGGCAAAATCGTCCTCGAGCACCAGTCGAGCTCCGGCGGCCAAGGCGGGGGCGGCGACTGCGATAAACCCGACACCCCAAATTATCGGTCCCGTACCGATCGCGCAGTCTTGGCCGGCGGGAACGTCGAGCCACAGCTTCTGAGCGACCGTCAACGCGCTGGCATGCGAATATTCGACTGCTTTCGGTAGCCCCGTTGTACCCGAAGTGAAGAACAGCGCAAGCGGATCGTCACCGCCTGCAACAGCATCGAACGGAGCGTCCGAGGCCACCGACGCCAGCGCATCGAGATCTATCGCACCTTCGGCGGCCCCGCCGACGCGAATCCAGCGCTCGATACCGGTGGAGTGCGGACGAATCGACTCGACCACGTCGTCGAAGGCTGCGTCGTACAGAAAAGTGGTCGGCCGTATCCGCGACAGCACTCCCACGAGAGTGGCTTCGGGCCAGTACGGATTGAGCGCGGCCAGAACGGAACCGACCTTCGACTGAGCGAAATACACCTCGGTTATCGCCAAAGTGGATTGCAGAAGCGTGGCAACAACCTCTCCCCGCCCGACTCCTGCCTGTTGCAGAGCACGGGCACGACGATCGACCGCGCGGTCCAACTGTTCGTTGGTGATCGCCTCGCCGCCCCGATAGGTCACTGCCGGCCCACTGGGATCTCGGCGACGTTGTTCACCCACGATCGCGCTACCGAAGTTGAGGTAATTCGTTCTTGCCATACCGCTGCCTTTCTCGTCGCGTCGTTCGGTGTCGCTCATCGATCACGAACCGGGGTACCCTCCACCGCCATAGATTCGGTCGAGACTGTCGTAGTCGGGAAACCAACCACTCATGGGAATGCTCTCCGCAAAGATCACCGTGCGCGGTTTCTTGTACGACGCGACGCGATCTCGGAAAAACGAGATCAGCTCGTGCTCGTCGACGTGCCCATCTGCGACCACTACGGCCGTGACCGACTGACCCCATGCCGGATCCGGTCTACCGATGACTGCAACGGACTTGACCCGTGGATGGGCGGACAGTGTCTTCTCGACCTCCGCCGGGTAGATGTTCTCTCCCCCCGACTTGATCATTCTCGACGCCGGTCCCACGAACGTCACCGTTCCATCCATCTCACGGCGGCCGAGATCTCCTGTGCGCATCCACCCTCGATGGAACTTTCGGGAATTCAGATCAGGTCGCTCGAAGTAGCCGTCGAACACGTGCAATCCTCTGGCGATCATCTCACCGGTCTCACCATCGGGTACGTCGTCCCAGTCCCGGTCCACGATTCGCAGTTGCACCAACGGGCTCGGTCTACCGTGGGTACCGATCCCGTTCGAGCCGAGGCCGTGGTAGGTCAGCATGCCCGCCACTTCGGTCTGGCCGTAGCCGGCATTCGATCTCCCCCAGGGACTGTCGTCCACGGTGATCATCGAATTCCACACTTCGGTACCCGGACCGAACCTGAGCGAGCTGATGTCGTACAGCTGTTCCTGTGGGCCGGCCCCCGCATTCGCAGCAATGATGGAATCGACCATAGGCGGAAAGAGCACGGCGGCAGTGCACTGCTCTTTCTCGATCAAACGACACGTTTCCAGCGCATCGAACTGGGGCTCTACCACAGTCTTTCCGCCCAGAACGATTGCTGCCCATACGAACATCTGCGTGCCCACATGAAACAGCGGGCCTGTGGTGAGAAAGGTGAACCCCTCTTCGATCCGACGTTGAATCCCCAACACGAGAGAGTGAGAAATCAGTGCCCTGTGAGAGATCATTGCCGCACTCGGCTTGCCGTCGAATGCTGCTGTGTACAACAACAACACTGCTGCCTCGTCGGACACGGGGCTCTCGTGGGCCGGCATTGCTCGGCCTTCAGCGATCACCGACTCGTAGTCACTGTCCTCACCGCCGTCGAAGCGGACCCACCGGGCACGACCCATCCGCGCCAGCGAGGCTTGGTCCGGTGTGTATTGCGTTTGCCAGACAACGAGTTCCGGTCGCAAGTCATCGAGAACGAACACCAGCTCGTCGTGACTCTGCCTCCAGTTGACCGGACACACCATCGCACCGAGCGTCGCAGCGGCCGACATCAACTCGATCAAAGCGTGCGAGTTCGCACCGATCCATACGATCCGATCTCCCGCTGCGACCCCTTTGTCCCTCAATCCTGCGGCCAGCGCGATCCGTCGATCGTCCAGTTCACGGTAGGTCCAGGACTTGTCGCCGTCGACTACCGCGGTAGAAAGGGGCCTACTTCTCCGATTTTCCTCGAATACATCGACCAGTGTCGTTCGGTGACTCATCGATACTCTCCTCGCAACCGAAACATCGGGCCACTCACCTGAATGCCGGCATTACTTCCTTGGCGAAGAACGTGATCGTCTTCTTCAATTCCTCGAACGGCATGTGGCGTGTGGACCCGAAGTCACACATGAGGTGGTTGAAGCCGAACTCCTGCAGCATTGCCACCTGGCCGATGACACGTTCGGGGTCGCCGATGACCTCGAGCTGATCCCAGCGGAAATCGTTGCCAACGCTGCCACCCTTGAGGTACCGGCCCTCCCAGAACTCGAATCCCTTTGCGGTCTCACCCGTTTTGGAATCGATCGGAGCACTCTTCTCGTTGAAGATCCGAGCTCGGTCGAATTGCTTCTCGAACCGTTCCTGATCCTGCCGAGCCTGGTCGACCGTCGGTGCGAGCCATACGGATCGAGAGATGACCAGGTCCGTGTTCTCGGTGTCATGGCCGGCCTCACCGGCAACTTCATGCCACTTTTCGGCTGCCTGGCGGACTTTGCGGAACGGTGCAGCCGGATCCGCGAGAATCGGGAGACCCCTCTTCGCGTACATTTCCACAGTTTCCGGGCTCACCGCGGCCACGTAGATCGGCGGGTGCGGTTTCTGCAACGGCGCAGGGGTGAGCTCGACCTGACCCGTGTTGTAGTACTTTCCGTGGTGCTCGAACGGGGTCTGAGTCCACAGTCCTGTGATCACGTCCAGTGCCTCGTCGAATCGCTCCCGCGCCTCGGACAGGCTCATTGCGAAACCGTCGAATTCGATGCTCTGGTATCCGCGACCGATCCCGAGGTCGACGCGGCCGTTCGAGAGCAGGTCGACCTGCGCGGCCGACTCCGCGATGTGGATCGGATTGTGCAACGGCAGGACTGCCACTCCACTTCCCAGCCGGATGTTCTCGGTGCGTGCGGCGAGATAGCCGAGCATCGTGAACAGGTCCGGCACAGTTCCGTAATCGCGAAAATGGTGCTCGGACACCCACAGTCCGTCGAAATGCAATTCTTCGAGCAGCTCGGCGACCCGAACGTTGTAGTCGTACACATCCTTGAACGACTGATTTCTGTCCGGTCTGTGGAAGAGCAGAAACGAGGAGAATTTCATCGGCCGGTGGTCTTCCGGAATCGACATGTGTGGGACCTTTCTTTTCGCGGCGCCGAACTCGGTGTCAGCGACGTTGTGGATTCGTCGGCGCGGAGGTGCGATCCGCTACGACCGAGGGTCAATTTCTATCTCTGATGACGAGCTTCTCGAATGCCTCGATGGACCGCAGCAATGAGTCACGGTCGCTACCGGAGAACGGAACCGAAAGCCAATCCACTCCCGCGCTCTCGTATTCCGAAAGCTGTTCTCCCAAAGCCGAAAACGTGTCGTGATCGGGATTGTCGGTCATTCGCATACCGAAAGGGACGAAGCACACATCCGGCCGCTTCCGTCCCGCCTCGGTCGCCATCCCTCTGAGCATGTCCACACGTTCGGCCAGATCGTCCATCGTCTCCAGCGCCGGTGTGCGGGTCAGCTTCGATACCCCCGCCGGTTGCGGCATCGGCATCCAGCCCTCACCGAACTCCACGACACGACGCATCGCACGCTTGCTGTTTCCGCCGATCCAGATCGGCGGGTGCGGCTTCTGCACCGGCGCGGGAAGCATGGTGTGCCCCTCCACCACGAAAGGGGGGTCGACCGTGTGCACGGACTCCCCCGACCACGCCTGTGTGATCAAACGAAGCGCCTGGTCGGTACGCGCCGCTCTGTCCTCGTAATCCAGGCCCAACGCTTTGAATTCGGAACGCAGGTAACCGACTGCGGCACCGAACACCACGCGACCTCCTGACAACACATCCAGGCTGGATATTGCTCGCGCAGTGAGGAATGGGTTGTGGTACGGCAGCACATAAATATTGGTCATCAGTCTGATGACCTCGGTGGCGGCTGCTGCGAAGGACAGCGCGACCATCGGATCGATTGCATGATGCCCACCTCCGGCGAGCCACTTGTCCTGGGGGAAGGGATGATCGGTTACGGCTACAGCTCCGAAACCGGCCGCCTCGGCCGCCTGTGCCACCTCGGCAACGGCGTCGGCCGTCAAGAATTCGTGGGGCTGGTGAACCTTGTCGGTGGGCAATCCCAGTACGAACTGCATCGATCGACCTCCACTTCGTCCGAACATGTCGATCGGCTCCGTCAGTTCGGCGCGAGCACTGATCCGGGGAACGGTGCCAGAAGCGTCTCTCGCCACGGTCCGTCGAGGTATTGCCGCGCACTCTTACGCCAATCCAGAAGCCGAGGGTCCGATTCGGCCTCGTCGTCCAGTCCGAGTGCCGCATCGTACGAGCGCTGCGTCTTGAGATGACTGTCGAGATCGGTAGCCCAGAAAGTCACGACCTCGCTGTCCGAAAGAAGAACCTCGTACAGCCCGACCAATTTGTGTCCGTGATCGGCCAAAATGGGCTGACGTTCCTCTCGCACCGCGGCCAGGTAGTCGATGGCCGCACCTGGTCGAACGGTAGCGATTTCATGCAAGAAGAACGGGGATGTGAAGTTGTCCGCGCGCAGTTCCTGCAAATCAGGTGTGCCCTGCACCGCGCCCATGGGGCGCGAGAATGCCTTGTGCCGCAGATCGTCGATCGACGAGAGGAACAGTTCGGGTTTCACGTTCTCGTAGATCTCGAGCATCTGACGCCAACCCCCGTCCCAACCGCCGTGGCAGTCCCACAAGGTGACGGCTTTGAACTGCTCGTGCCCGGAGATACCGATCGCGTAGAAAGCTCCGATCAAGTCGATCGCTTTGGACCGGACCGAAAGACCGCTGGTGAGCTCGGCGTCGGACTTCGAACGCTCCTCGTCCTCCTTCTTGTAGTCCACCAACCACTGCAGGTACTCGCGTGGATTCTTGGAGTTCATCGGGTGGAAATACACTTCTTCGAGTAGGTAGATCCCGCGTGGCATCGTGTCCCTCTTCCTCAAAAGTTGAGCAATCGCTTGGTTAAGTTAAACATACGAGGATCCGACCGCCGGGTCAATCCCCTGCGCTGGCGAACGTGTTTGACACCTTCGAGGCGAGCGAAATATCGTGTGGACAAGCGCTCGCTTGGTAGCCCTTCTGACGCGAACGGATTTCCATGACATCGAACTTGCGAGACCGCGCCGCGATCGCAGGCGTCGGATGGACCCCCTACTCGAAGAACTCGGGCGTCAGCACCCTCGAACTCGCACTGAGAGCTATCGTCGACAGTCTCGACGATGCCGGACTGACCATTCGCGACGTCGACGGATTCATCACCCATGGCGTCGGCGACTCGGTTCCGGCTGCCGCCGTCGCGCATTCGTTGGGGGTCGACGATCCACACGTTCTGCTCGACATCACCGGCGGCGGGAGCATGTCGGCCGCTACGGTCGGCGCTGCCGCAATGGCGGTGGCGACCGGGCAAGCGACCACCGTGGTGTGTTGGCGCGCATTGAACGCGCGCTCGGAATTCAGGATGGGCGGAACAGACCGCGGCGCACCGACACTCGTGGAATTCCAATACCAGGTGCCGCACGGACTGATAGCTCCGCCGCAACAGTTCGCCATGGCCGGTCGTGCTTATATGGCCGCCTCGGGTGCAACATCGGAGGACTTGGGACACGTCGCGATCACGCAACGCCGACACGCCCAGCTCAACCCGAGAGCGATGATGACCAAGCCCTTGGACATGGACGCCTATATGGCCGCACCATGGATCAGCGAACCGCTGCGACTACTGGACTGCTGCCTCGAAACCGACGCCGGGGTCGCGGTGGTGGTCACGACGACCGAACGCGCCAGGGACCTTCGATCGACTCCGGTGGTGATCGGTGGTGCCGCTACCGGCGGCGGGCACAGCTTCTTCTCCGGCAGACGCAAGGAGTACTCGGTCAGCGGTGCCGCCGATCTGGCGCCGAGGCTGTACACGAACGCCGGTATCTCTCCGGCGGACGTCGACATCGCGGAACTGTACGACGCCTTCACACCACTGGTACTGATGCAGTTGGAGGACTACGGGCTCGTACCGCGGCACGGTGCGCCCGAATTCGTGACAGCCGGCGAAACCGCGCTCACCGGTGCGTTGCCGGTCAACACACACGGTGGGCACCTGTCGGAGGGTTATGTGCACGGCTTGAATCATGTCGCCGAGGCCGTGGTTCAACTGCGCGGCGATGCAGGGCCGAGGCAAGTTCCGAATGCCAAGGTTGCCCTGTGCACCGGGCAACCAGGCTACGTCTCGGGCGTCAGCTCAGCGCTTGTCCTGAAGGGAGACTCATGAGTGCCCTGCCCGCACCCGATCGCGATTCTGCACCGTGGTGGACGGCGCTGGCCGACCATCGCCTCATGCTCCAGGCGTGCAGGTCGTGCTCGACCCTCCGCTGGGCTCCGAGAGCACTGTGCAACACCTGCGGATCGTTCGAGTGGTCCTGGCAGCAGTCGAACGGCATCGGTCGCGTCGTGACATGGATGGTGTCGCACCGATCGTACGAAGCAGACAGACAGGTACCGTACGTAGTGGTGCTCGTTTCGATGTCGGAAGCTCCTAATATTGTCGTACCAGGGAACTGGTCCGGTGACCCGACCGGCCGGGATCTGAGTGTCGGAATGGATGTCACCGCGGGATATACGGACTTGCCTACAGACAGCTCGAACGACCCACATTCGATTCTCTGCTGGACCAACACACCGCCACCAACCTAGCGCTCGAGCAGCCAGGGTGCATAATTCAATCATGGCTGCATCATCGAGGTCGTCCCGCAACACCGCCGCGCCTCCTCGCCGCGCCGGTTCGAAGTCCGCCGTCCAACCCAACCAAGGGTCCGAACGACGCCAGGCGCTGGTCGACATCGCTGCCGAGTTGTTCGCCGAACGCGGCTTCCGGTCCACTACCGTTCGCGAGATCGGCGAAGCTGCGGGCGTACTGTCCGGCAGCCTCTATCACCATTTCGATTCCAAAGAAACCATCATCGAGGAGATTCTGTCGAGCTACCTCGACAACCTCATGGCCACGTACAAGGACATCGTGGGGCGCCAGGACGATCCGGTGACCACTCTGCGTGAGCTCATAGTCGCGGCCTTCATCTCGCTCGGTCCCCATCGCGCGGCCATCACCGTCATTCAGAACGAACGAAACTACCTGACGCAGTTTCCTCGCTTCGCTTACCTGACGAAAGCCGAGAACGATGTCCGGCGGATCTGGGTCAAAGTCATCGAGGCAGGCATCGCCGAGGGCGCACTCCGCGACGACCTGGATCCTGTGATCACCTATCGATTCCTGCGCGACTCGGTGTGGGTGGCCGTCCGGTGGTTCACGCCGTCCGGCAAGCTCACCGCCGAGCAACTGGCCGACCAGTATCTGCACCTCGTCCTGGAGGGACTGGAGTCCACTGCGGTCAAGAAGGTCAAATACGCACCGGCCAAGCGAGCCGCCAAGAGTCGCTGAGCAGGTATCAGTTCCACCGAATGCGGTGGCTGCCGGTTGCCGGTGGCCACCGCATTCGCATTTTATCGTCAATCACATTACGCCGTCCACTGTTTCGGATTAACCTTACCAAGCACTTGCTTGCTAAGGAGGACTTGGATGCCGGAACTCACGCCTTGGAACACGTTGCCCAAGATGCTGCGCGATGTCGCGACGCGTCGGCCCGAACATCGAGTGGTCATCGACGGCTCGGAGGAATTGACGCTCGAACAGCTGAGGAAAGCAGCGAGCGACACTGCACGCGCTCTCGCCGCCAAGGGGGTCGGCCCAGGTGACCGGGTGGCGATCTGGGCACCGAACTGCCTGCAGTGGGTGGTGACCGCCTTCGGCATCTGGGATGCAGGTGCCGTCGTCGTACCGTTGAGCACTCGCGCCAAGGGACTCGAGACCGTCGACGCACTTCGCCGCACGGAGGCGACTGCACTCTTCGTCGTCGACCAATTCCTGGGTTCGTCCTACCTGTCGATGTTGTCCGAAGCCGCAGGAGGAGCCGGGGCAGGAGTTCCATACGCTGGCCTGAAAAATCTGCAGACTGTCGTCGTGCTCGGCCCTGACGTTCCGAGCGGCACCGGTCACATTCTCGGGTGGGATGCGTTCCTGTCGACATCCGTCGAGACACCGCTCGAGGTTTCCGAAAGAACGGCGCTCGCTGTCGGGCCGGACGATCCGTTCGAAATTCTCATGACGTCCGGTACCACCGGTGAGCCGAAAGGCGTGGTGCTCAATGGATCTCAAATCCTCCGTGCATACTGGGACTGGAGTGCAATCTGCGGTCTCGACGAGGGCGATCGGTTTCCTGTCGTCAGCCCTTTCGCACACGGATTCGGAATCAACGCTGGTCTCATCATCTGTGTGGCGCGGCTTGCGACGATCGTCCCGATCGCCGTTTTCGACCCGGACCGGGCGCTCGAACTGGTGGAGAGTCTCGGGCTCACTGTTCTCGCGGGCCCGCCCAATCTCTTTGCGTCCATCCTCGCGAACCCGGAGCTCGGTACGCGTGACATCTCCACCCTGCGGTGGGCCGTCGTCGGCGCGGCAACCGTGCCCGAGCCGCTCATCCACGCGATGCAGAACACGCTCGGGTTCGAGCGGGTCACCAACGCCTACGGGTTGATCGAGGGTTCGGTGGTCACGATGACCAGGCCGGGCGACAGTCCCGAGACAGTGGCATCGACTGCCGGCTCACCGGTTCCGGGGATGGCGGTGCGCATAGTCGACGCGGACGACTTCCCCGTCGGCCCCGGCGAGCCGGGTGAGGTGCACATCCGCGGATACGGTGTCATGCAGAGGTATTGGGATGCTCCACAATTGACCGCCGACGCGTTGGACGATGACGGTTGGCTGCGTACAGGCGATATCGGAATCCTCGATGCGGACGGAAATCTGCGAATCGTCGATCGAAAGAAAGAGATGTTCATCGTCGGGGGATTCAATTCCTACCCCGCGGAAATCGAGAACCTTCTCATGCGTAACTCGGCAGTTGCGCAAGCCGCGGTCATAGGTGTGCCCGACGACAAGCTCGGCGAAGTCCCCTGGGCTTTCGTCACGACCGACGGATCGCCGGCTACCGGCGAAGACATCGCCGCATGGGCGCGCAAGAACATGTCGAACTACAAGGTTCCCAGGAGAGTTTTCGTACTGGACGAACTGCCGGTCACCGCCAATGGGAAAATCGAAAAGGCGGCTCTGCGGAGATCAGCTCTTGCCGAGGCACCACAGTCACCCCGGGCGGGCTTGGACGTCGGAGCAGGCATTTGAACACAGGTTCGTTCGAGGATCATCGTGACATCGAACGTTTGATCTTGCTGTACCCGTACTTCTTGGACAATGCTCGATTCGAGCAAATGGGACAGCTTTTCGCCCACGCCGATGTGTATGCGGGCGGAACTCTGGCGGCACGACATGACCCGGCCGCGGTAGCAGATCTGTGGCGAAGCTTCGTTCGGATTCACTCGAACGGAACTCCTCGAACACATCACATCGCCACGAATGTCCTCATCGACTTCGACGATCAGAACCACGCTCGCGCCCACTCCTACATCCTCGTGGTTCAACACACTCGAAATTTGCCTCTCGCACCGATCACAGCCGGCGACTATCTCGACCGGTTCGCCAAAATCGATGGCGAGTGGCGTTTCACCGAGAGGCACGTCGGCAATGACCTGTTCGGCGACATGACCGATCATCTATTGCAACCCATGCAAACCACGCACGATCTACGTCCTCAGCGCTGGCCCGATTTCCCGTGAAGCTCGGTGTTCAGTTCTTCCCGTCCGCGGAATCCATGAGTCCGGTGTCATGTGCATCCGCAGCAGAAGCGCGTGGCTTCGAATCGATGTTCTTTCCGGATCACACTCATGTACCACTCGCGTCGGTTACCGCATCCACCAGCGGTGAGGAAGTACCGATGTTCTACCGGACAGTGATGGACCCCATCGCGACGCTCGGAGCGGTTGCCGCCACGACGACGTCGATTCGAATCGGCACGGCGATAGCTCTGGTGACCGAGCGGGACCCCATCATTCTTGCCAAGCAGATCGCTACTATCGACCACCTGTCCGGCGGACGCGTGATCTTCGGCGTCGGGGCGGGATCGAACGAGCACGAGCTTCGAAATCACGGCACCGACCCTAGAACGCGGTTCGTCGTTCTCCGCGAACGACTGGAGGCGATGACGGCCATCTGGCGCGACGACATTGCCTCCTACACCGGGCAATTCGTGAACTTCGACGACTTGTGGTCGTGGCCGAAACCTGTGCAGCGTCCGCGGCCACCGATCCTCCTGGGAGGGGGCGGTCCAACCGTGTTGGACAGGGTGGTGGAGTACGCCGACGGGTGGATGCCGTTTCGTGCGGGTACAGAACAGGTCTTGGACTGCCCGCAGGGACATGAGGAGCCGTTCGAGCGACAGCTGGCGCACAGAATCCACGTTCTCGGGCAACGCGCCAGGCGTGCGGGACGACGCGCGCCTTCGGTGACGTTGTTCAATCCCCTCCCTCACCACGACGCGCTCTGCCGCTACGCGCATTACGGTGTGGACCGCGTCGTGTTCTGGCTTCCCACAGCGAAGGCGGAGGTTCTGCTTCCCACCCTCGACGCATTGGCCGCCCTCGGAAGCAATCTGACCCGATAGGGCGGCCGAACGGTCAGCTCAGCCGCTGAACGACCATGGCCATGCCTTGTCCTCCTGCGGCGCACATGGTTTCGACGCCGAATTCCTTGTCGTCCCAGGACAGACCATTGAGAAGAGTCGACGTCATGCGAGCACCGGTCATCCCGAACGGATGCCCGAGCGCGATAGCGCCGCCGTGTACATTGACACGGTCGACATCGACATCGAGCTGTCTGTAGCTCGGAATCACCTGCGCTGCAAATGCTTCGTTGATCTCGAACAGGTCGATGTCGGAGATCTTCAGACCGGCCTGCGAGACAGCTCGTCGAGTCGCCTCGACGGGGCTGATGCCCATGATCTCCGGAGACACCGCGGTCACCGCGGTGGACAGAATTCGAGCGATGGGGGTGATTCCGAGTTCACGAGCGCGATCCTCCGACATCACCACGAGTGCCGCCGCACCGTCGTTCACCGGACAGCAGTTACCTGCGGTGACGGTACCGTCGGCTCGGAAGACCGGCTTCAAGTTACCGAGCGAGTCTGCTGTCACACCTGCACGTGGCCCGTCGTCCGCGGTGACCACACTTCCGTCGGGCGACGTCACCGGCGTGATCTCACGAGCAAAGAATCCCGACTCGATCGACGCCTGGGCACGAGACTGACTCAAAGCGGCATACTCGTCCTGTTCGCGCCTACTGATCGAGTACAGGCCCGCGACATTCTCCGCCGTCTCGCCCATCGCTATGTACGCGTCCGGCAGCTGGCCCGATTCGCGCGGATCTTTCCACACGGCGGACCCGATGGACGAGTTGCGTTCTGCTGCCTCGGCGAAGAGTGCATTCCTACTGTCCGGCATGCCATCGGACTTGCCGTGGACGAACCGCGAGACCATCTCCACTCCGGCCGAGATATAAGCGTCACCCTCTCCTGCCTTGATTGCATGGAAAGCCATCCGCGTCGTCTGCAAACTCGACGCGCAATACCGCTGCACCGTCGTCCCCGGGAGGGTATCGAGCCCGAGGAGCATGGATATGACTCGCGCCAAGCCGTAACCCTGCTCGCCCGCGGGCTGCGCGCAGCCAACCATGATGTCGACGACGTCGCGGTCGGATAGTTCCGGCACTCGGTCGAGTGCAGCGCGGATGACGAACGCACCGAGGTCGTCCGGTCGCAGATCTTTCAAGGAACCCTTGTGGGCCCGCCCAATCGGCGAGCGGGACGTCGAGACGACAACGGCTTCGGGCACGTCAACCTCCATCTGGAAGAACAAAACATTTAGCAAGCGATTGCTTGGTAGCCTATCGCAAGAAACAGGTTCGGAACGAGAAGGGATCATCGCTTGTTGAAATTGGGATACAAAGCATCGGCCGAACAGTTCGCACCGCGCGAATTGGTCGAACTTGCAGTCGAAGCCGAACGTTGTGGCATGGACAGCGCTGTGGTCAGCGATCATTTCCAGCCCTGGCGTCACACAGGCGGCCACGCGCCGTTCTCGATGGCATAGATCACGGCAGTAGGTGAGCGGACACGCACGATCGCACTGGGTACGTCGGTCATGACACCCACCTTCAGGTACAACCCTGCCGTGATCGCTCAGGCTTTCGCGACCATGGGTTGCCTGTATCCAGGGCGGATCATTCTGGGCATAGGCACCGGTGAGGCATTGAACGAGGTCGCGACCGGATTTCAGGGGCCCGGAGAACAGACGTGGCCGGAGTTCAAGGAAAGATTCGCCAGATTACGTGAGTCCGTCGCATTGATGCGCGAATTGTGGACGAGCGACCGAGTGTCGTTCGACGGTGAGTATTGCAGCACTCACGGAGCGAGCATCTACGACAGGCCCGAGGTGCCGATTCCGGTGTACGTCGCTGCAGGCGGCCCTGTAGTCGCTCGGTACGCAGGCCGTGCAGGAGACGGCTTCATCTGCACGTCCGGAAAGGGTATGGACCTGTACTCGGAGAAGCTGCTGCCTGCGCTCGCAGAGGGCGCAGCGAAGACCGGCCGTTCGGTCGAGGAGATCGACAAAATGATCGAAATCAAGTTGTCCTACGATCCCGATCCACGACTTGCGTTGGAGAACACCAGATTTTGGGCTCCCTTGTCGCTGAGCGCAGAGCAAAAGCATTCCCTGACCGATCCGGTCGACATGGAACGGGCGGCAGACGCACTACCGATCGACACCGTGGCCAAAAGATGGATTGTCGGATCGGACCCGGACGAAACTGTGGCGGCGATCAAGACATACGTGGACGCTGGTTTCGGTCACCTGGTGTTTCATGCTCCGGGACATGACCAACGACGGTTCCTCGAGCTGTTCCAGAAGGACCTCGCGCCGAAACTACGCGCGCTGCAGTGAAACAGCGGTCGGTCCACGAATCAGCATGTGGACCGACCGCATCGTGCCTCAGTGCACGGACGGGCCTGTATCCACCACGGGCCCAGGCTTCAGAAAGAGTGCAAGCACGGCAGCCGTCAACGCCACAGCCGCTCCGACCCACATGGACATGTGCAGTCCGTCCATGAAGGTGATTTCAGTGGCGCGTTCGACAGCGGAGACTGCGCGCTCGTCCACACCCCCGAGTGCAGGCGGCACGCCCTGCCCAACCGATCGAACGGCCCCGCCCGCAAGAGCGTCGACTGTTGCATCGGGCACACCCTCGTCGACCATCGCTGGACCGAATCGACTTCCCACCACGTATGCCATCACCGCGCCCAGCCCAGAGGTTCCGAGAATTCCACCGATCTGCAGCGCCGTCTGCTGCGCGCCCGCGGCCGGACCGGCATCGTCCACCGCCGCGCTACCTATCACCGATTGCACCGAGGACGTCATCACGAGACCGACACCGAACCCCAGCAGGACGAACGGGACCATCAACTCGATGTAAGCCTGATGCGGCTCGAGCCTGGTGAACAGAACGAATCCGATTGCAGTCAAAGCCATTCCGGCGACAAGGGGCGGGCGAGCTCCGAACCGAACCAGAATCCGGCCACATACCGCGGCCGCAACCACGTTCGCGACACTCAACGGTAGGAAGTGCAGACCCGCCTGCATCGGTGAGTCACCGTTCACCTGTTGCAGGAACAGCAGAATGAAGAACATGGCACCGACCAGCGCGAAGAAAGACATCGCCGACAGCACGAGCCCCAAAGAAATGTTGCGGTCAGCGAACAATCGCAGAGGAGTGAGGGGATCCTTCGCGCGCCTCTCCGCGAAAACGAAGGCGACCGCGAGGACAACACCGATCACGATGAGGGCGACGACATGCACCTCGCCCCAGCCGCTTTCGGCACCATCGATGAGACCGTACGTGATTCCGAGGAGCCCTGCACCCAATAGAACAGCACCGAGGACGTCGAAGGAGGCACCAGTGCTCAGCTTGCCCTTGGGCAGCAGCCGCAGACTGGCGATGATCGAAACAGCAGCGATCGGCACGTTGATCAAGAATGCCCACCGCCAGCTCGTGTGCTCGATCAGGAATCCACCGATCAATGGTCCCGTTGCCGCCGACGCACCGATGAGCGCGGAGAACACGGACAGGGCTTTCGGAAGTTGAGACGGCGGAAAGGTCTCTCGCAGAAGGGCGACTGCGTTCGTCACTATCAGTGCGCCGAACAAGCCTTGGCCGAGCCGGCCTGCGATCACGACAGACACTGCCGGTGCCATGGCGATTGTTGCCGACGCAACCCCGAAACCGACGACGCCTGTCATGAAGACGCGCCTGCGTCCGAGACGATCGCCCAGTTTCCCCGACAGCACCAAGGTCGCCGCCATCGCCAACAAATAGATGTTGGTGATCCACTGCAGTCCCGACAAAGTAGCGCCCAGATCGGCTGCGAGGACGGGGTTGGCCACCGCAGTGATTGTCCCGTCCAGACCCACGATCAGCACTCCGGACGCGATCGCGGCCATCGCGAACCATGGACTTCTCCCCTGCACTCCTGCCCCTGAGTCGGTTACCACCTTCTCTACCAACGGTGAATCAGCCATACTGTGCGTAACCCTCACTGTCGTTGTCCAGCACTGTCGTCGTTTCGTACTGTGGCCCATGGATTTCGCGCTGCAGCACTTCAGTCATCGACGTCGCCCGCCAGGCGTAGCGCCGGCAGCAGCGCCTCGACAGCGCGATCCAGGTCGGTCTTGAGTTCGGTGATGTCGGAAGCACGATGCCGCCACTGCTCTACCGCGACGGTCGACGCCGCGCTGAACGCGGCGACGACCAGCTTCGGATACATTTCGTCGCACCCGTCGAACACGGTGTGGGACGAGATGACGTCCACCAGCATCGCCTGCTGCTCGAATGCTCGACGAAGGTTCGCCGCTCGCAAACTCGGGTTCGTGTCCACCATGCCTTGAAGTGCGAGGTAGTCACGCGCTCGGACCTCGTCGGCCTCGAGCCATTCCCAAGCCGAGCGCAGAGCGAAACGGAGTGTCACGATCGGCAGTTCGTGTCGCGGTCTCGATATGACGGAGTCGAGAAACCGATTGTCCAAGTCGGACAACACCGCCAGAGCCAACTGTTCCTTGGTGGAGAAGTACCGATACACGGTGCGCGGTGCCACCTCGACGGCTTCGGCGACTTGCTCCACGGTCACGTAGTCGAAACCCGATTCCAGGAACATCTTCAGTGACACGCGTACCAACTCGTCCCGAGTCCGCGCGGTGCGCTGTGCGCGAAGATCGACGGTGGCCACACCCAGATTGTGGCAGTCACTGCCAACTGGCGCAAGCTGACACTTTGCGTGAGCTCGACAGGAAACAACCAATCGCTTGCTAGGCTTCCTTGAATCATGACGAGGAGGCACATGACGCGCGAAGTATTCTTGCTGGACATCACCGATTTCCGCCCGCTCGACAGCTCGAAACCGAAAAAATTTCTCGACTGGATCACCCGAGCGCTACGGACATCGGAAGCATCCGATACTGCGCCCGAGGAGAACGACTCGTCAGCCCTGCAGGCTGGTTCTTCGTCCGGCGGCCAATCCGGCATCCAGTTGATCGGTGCCTGGTACGCGGTCGGGATCACCGGTCACGAACAGTTTCGAGCGTTCTCGCTCTACCACTGCCGGGGCGGCTGGCGCGGCGGATGGCTCGACATGATGAAACTGTACGAAGGCGTGCCCGACTCGATGTTTCTATCGTCGATCGACAATCTCCGGCACACGGCGCGTTCGGTGCCCCTGGTCGCGGCGCCAGGATCTCCCACTATCGCCGACCTGGCAGAACCCGGACCGGCGGGTGCGTTCGCGATGATCGAGTTCGCCGAAGCGGCCCCTGGCATGCAGCTCGAATACCTTGCAGCCGTTCGAGTCTCGCGAGCTCCGATTCTGCAAGATCACGGATATCGGCTTGCCGGCCTGTACGAGGTTGCATTTTCCAACACTCGCACGGCCGTCCTGTGGACCCTCGATCTCGATTCTCAGGTTTCGTATCTGGAAGCGCGCGACGCCGCCCGCGGACTCGGCGAGGGACCCGTGGACGAGAGGATCGCCAGATGGGAGCATGAGGTAACCACCTTCTGCAGCGGCGAAGTCCAGGAACTGTACCTTGCCGGCTACCCAGGCCCGTTGCTGTCGCCACACGCTGAAGCTTGAACGCTCACAAGCACACTCGCGAATCAGCACAATGTGAGCCGTTTCGTCCGCTCCCCCCACTGGCACTCACATCGGCAGCCTCGGCTGGCTCGGTGCATTCGACTCATGTCACGACCGGTAGACCAGCCGGACGGTCTCCTGCATCGCTCGACGGATCTCTTCCGCGATTCTCTTGGGGGCGATCGCTTCGACCGTGAACGGGCTGCCGAAAAGTAGATGGGGTCGAGCTCCGGACAACTCCGGAATGCGTATTGCGGCGGGCAGCACCACTATCGGTCGGCCCTGCCGCATCGAACGAGAAACGATGTGTGCTGCTCCGGCTCCGATCGGCTGGATCGATCTGGGATCAGCTTTGTTCCGTGTTCCCTCCGGAAAGATTGCCACATGGTCACCGACCTTCAATCGCTCGACACAGGTCGAGATCAATGCGCGCACTGGGCCCAGAGCGTCCCGTCCGTGATCGGTCGGCCTGAAGACCGGAATACCACCCATCAGGTCTATGCGGTGCCGCTGACGGCGGTCGACGAACAACCCGTCCTTGGCCAACACTCGTATCGTTCCTATGTGGCGACGAAGAGGAGACAGGAACGCTCCACCCGAGAGAACGAACTGATCGATCTCGCTTACGTGGTTCGAGCAGATCACCATCGATGCCCGGGACGCATCGAAGTGCTTCAAATACCGATGCACACCCTCGGCGTATCGGACGACGGGTCGGTACGCGAGCGCGGTATAGCCGTAGAGCGCCGTTGCCTTCAGTCGCGATTGCTGATGCTGACGATAGAAGTCGTAGACACGTGAGAAATTGTCGACGTGCACCGATGGCGGGTGTGGCTGCGTTGTCACGTGAGCCCTTCTCGAGTCGGACCGAACGAATATCCGACCATCCCGAGGTCGTCGTATAACAAAGTTATAGCACATGTGGGGCGACGGTGATCCCACGGTGCTCGAGATCAGCCGGGAAACAGAACGCCCGGCGCTACGAGTTCGTCGGCGGTGTGAAGCCACGGCTTGACCCACGTCATATGTTCCGGCCGCAGTACCTCACCGCAGCGGCTACACACTTCACCGCGTGAAGTCTCCTCGCCGCACGCTCGGTGCACCAACGCCATATGCCCAGCACCGGCCGGCGTGGCGGTGTGCTTCTCACCCCATAAAGCGAGCAGTTGAAGGATGGGGAGCACATCAGCCGCGGCGGCGGTGGCGACGTATCCCTGACGCATTCGCCCGGCGTTGTCGTAATCGACCTTGTCCAACAGTCCAGCGTCGGTCATCTCGCGCAACCGGCGACTGAGCACGGCTTCGGAAATGCCGAGATTGTCGCGGAGCGCATCGAATCGCCCACGTCCGTGCAGCACGTCGCGGACGATCAGCAATACCCACGGGTCGCCGATCACGTCCAGCGAGCGCCGAATGGGACAGTTCTCTCCGGACCAATCCGATCGCAGAGCCATCTCTTCCCATCGTGTCGAGGTTTGAGTACTGTCACCGACAGCATATAACTTCGCTCGAGAAAGTCATCCTCGATGGCAACAGGCTTGCCGTTGGACGCACACACACGGAACGGGTACGACTATGAACATTTTGGTTGTCGGCACCGGAGCAGTGGGCGGATTTCTCGGCACCCAACTGCACCTCGCCGGGCGGGAGGTGACCTTCCTTGCCCGCCCTGATTCGGCAGCCACACTGCGTGATAACGGTCTACGCCTGATCGACCACGCCGGAACCGAGCACGTCGTCGCCCCGGCCGTTACGACCGCACGCGGTATCGACCGGCAGTGGGACATCATCGTGCTCGCAGTCAAAGGCCAGGCTCTTCAGTCGGTGATTGCCGACCTCGCACCCGCAGTGGGTCCGGCCACCGTCATCGTCCCCACCCTGAACGGTATGACCCACATGCGCACTCTCGCAGAGTGGTTCGGGGCCGACCACTTGCTGGGAGGCGTGTGTTTTCTCGCCACCGAGCAACGAATGGACCGCACGATCGTTCAGTTGACGCCTGCGGCGTCGTTGACCGTCGGAGAACTCGATCAGCGCGTCGATCGCATCGACTCCATCGCGAATTCGCTCGATCACGCCGGCTACACGCTTTCGGTCTCCGAGACCATCAGTCACGACATGTGGGAGAAGTGGTTTCTCCTCGCCACCGCGGGGGCTCTGAACTGCCTGCTCGACGCCGACGCAGGATCAGCGGTCGCTGTACCCGCGGGCTTTGCAACCGCGCGAGGATTGATCGACGAAGCCAAGAGAGTGTGCGCGGCAGCTGGTTTCGAGCCGCGCTCCGCCGCGCTGGCCCGAGCGTTCGACCTGCTCACTACCCGCGAGTCACGCTTCACCACATCGATGTATCGCGACTTTCGTGCCGGGCGCGCAGTCGAACACGAGACGATCGTCGGCGACCTGATCGACGAAGGGCACCGTCACGGTATCGATGTGCCATTGTTCGAGGCCGCCTACGCTCGACTCTGCACATACAGCCATGCCTTGGCCGGCAAGTAGGCACTCGACCGGAACTCGGCATCGAAAACCTTGCCGTCTCTGCCCGATCAGTCGATCTCGTCGTGGAAATCAACTGACTAGTGTCTGCCGATAGTCGTCCTGCCGAAGACCGTCTCGGTTCACAATGGAATCATGGAAGGTCTAGCCGAGCGCGTCGCACATCGGACGAACATTCGGGCTCTCAGGTTCGCTCTGACTTTGGCCGAGGAATTGCATTTCGGTCGGGCTGCGCAACGCCACTACATCGCTGCTCAGCCTTTTGGACGGATCATTCGAGGTTTGGAGTCCGATCTCGGTTACCGACTGTTCGAGCGCACCAGCCGGCGGGTGTCTCCCACTGCCCAGGGGTATGTGTTTCTCGATCGTGCGCGGCAGGTCGTCGACGCCTTCGACAGGCTGATCCTCGGCCACCCCATCGGCACGTCGGCGGACCACCTGACGTTCGGGGTGCTCGGCTTCGGAATTTCTACGCTGTGGGAGGACTTCAAGGATGGCTTGTCGGCCGCAATTCCCGACCTGTCCTTCAGTTTCGCTGATTTGACCTTGTCCGAGCAGTACGACGCAGTGCTTTCCGGTCCAGTAGACGTGGGGTTCGTTCAGGCCCTGAGGCCTGTCGATGGAATCGACCTGATCCCGGTGACCGCTGGGCAGCGGGTCGCCGTCGTTCCGAAACACTCCGACATGGCCGACGCGACATGGCTGTCTGTCGCGGACATCGCAGACAGTGTGTTCGTCGATGTAGAGACGGGTGGACTACTCGAAGAATGGGCCGGTCACGCTTGGGCGAACGGACGCGGCGGCGATCGTGTTCGTTACCCGGCCGCCATTCCTTCGGCAGTGGCGTTGACCGGTCGCATCGCGGTACACGCAGCAACCGCTGCGTCGTACTATCCGCACCCTCAGGTCGCGTTCGTTCCTCTGGAGGGTCCGGACTGCACGATCGCCATTGCCGTGAGGTCGGACGACCATCGGCCAGAGATCGATCTGATTCGCACCATTGCGCACGCTCTTCTTTCGACCTGAGAGCGGTAGATCGTAACTTTTTCGACTGATGATGTCGGCGCAGCTGCGTGTTGAACTGTCGTGACCACGATCATAGACAGAAGGTATGCAATGACGCGTCACCGCACAATTGTCCGCGGAGGTCATCTGGTAACGATGGATCCGCAGCTCGGCACCCTTCCCTCCACGGATATTTTGATCGAGGACGGGATTATCGTAGCGATCGGCCCGAACTTGCCTGACGCGCATGCGGAGGTCATCGACGCGAAGAATCACATCGTCGCTCCCGGGCTGATAGACACACACCGCCACACATGGCAGACCCAGATGCGGGCATTGTGCGCGGACTGGACTCTCGCCGATTACTTCTACGGAATCCGGCTCTCGGTGTCGCCGGCATACACCGCGGACGATGTGTACGTCGGCAACCGCCTCGGAGCAGTTGAGGCGTTGAACGCCGGTGTGACGACAATCCTGGATTTCTCTCACTGCATGAACTCGCCCGATCACAGCGATGCTGCGGTGACAGGGCTGCGCGACGCTGGAATCCGCGGCGTCCTGGGCTACGGATTTTTCGATTCGAGTCCGCAGACACCACAGTTCTTCGCAACTCACGCCGACAGGATCGCAGACTTCGAACGCATTGCTGCGCAGCATTTCCCGGATCCCGCTGGCTTGCTGAACTTGGGAGTGGCCCTTACCGAGGTCGGACTGCGCCCTCTGCGCGACACCGCCGCAGAAGTTGCCGTGGCGCGGGCTCACGATGCATTGATCGTGACGCATACAGGGTGCATTTGGTCCATGCCGTCGGGCATCGCGGAGCTCGACGAAGCGGGACTGATCGATGCGAATCAGGTGCACGTGCACTGCAACACGCTCACCGATGACGAATGGGACATTCTTGCGCGCAGGGGCGCGAAGGTGTCCATCTCGCCGGAGACCGAACTGAACATGGGAATGGGGAAACTGGTCTTCGATGCCGCCGAGCGCCGGGGAATCGAACCGACCCTCTCCACCGACATCATGTCGCTCAATTCGGGCGACATGTTCGCACAGACGCGGATGGCGATCGGATTCAAGCGGTGGTCGGACACCGAAAAGGCGAACAACGCTCGCCAAGACCCGGCGGCAGTGTCCGTCTCGGCGCACGATGCATTGAAGTGGACGACGGTCAACGCCGCGAAAGCACTGGGTATGCGAGACCGCATCGGAAGCATCACCGTCGGAAAGCGAGCAGATCTCATTCTGGTCGGCGGCCCCTCCATCACGCAGCACACCCACATCGACCCCGCTGGCACCCTCGTTTTCCAGACATCGGCCGAAGATGTGCGAACCGTGCTCGTGGACGGGAAAGTCGTCAAGCGAGACGGCGAGATGGTCGATGTGGATCTACCTGCACTCACCGCGCGAGCCGCGGAATCCTCCCGGTCGGTGCTCGAACGTGTGCGCCGCGCAGTACCGGTGCTCCCGGGAACACCCGAGGGAATGTTCGAGGGTGTGGGGGCCATGCTCAAAGCGAATCTGAAGGAAATCCGGTGATAGCTGCGGCTCAGCCCGACTCCCTGCCGACGCCGTCCTTCGACGAGATCGCGCCAGCGGTGTGGGCGTGGGTGCAACCCGACGGCAGCTGGTGGATCAACAACACCGGCGTGATCGCGGGCGACGACGGTGACGTCATTGTCGATACCTGCGCAACTGCGCAACGCACTCAGGCGTTCCTTCGAGCCAGACGCCGAGCCCACCGCAGCGACACTCCGATCAGGTTCGCTCTCAACACACATCAGCACGGCGACCATACATACGGCAACAGTCAACTTCCCGAGTCGACCGTCATCATCGGTCAACGGCACATGCGCGCAGGCTTGGCAACCGACACCGTGATCTGCGGCTGCCCGCCGTTCTGGGAGCCCGTGCCGCAATGGGGTGATGTGAGTCTCCGGCTACCGTCGGTGTCGTTCGACCGGTCGATGGAACTACATCTCGGTGACCGAATCGTCGAACTCCACCACCCCGGCTACACCGCACACACAACCGGCGATGCGGTCGCATGGTTGCCCGCCGAAAGGGTTTTGTTCGCAGGAGATCTCGTATTCAACGGTGTTACGCCTCTGGCGTTCATGGGGTCGCTGACGGGGGCCCTACAGTCGTTGGATTGGCTGAGAGAATTCGATGCCGAGATAATCGTTCCCGGGCACGGTCCGGTCATCGAGCGTTCCGGGATAGACGACGCGCTCGAAGCGATCGCGGACTACTACCGCTACGTGCAGAACGCAGGGCAACAGGGCTACCTCCTCGGTATGACTCCGCTGGACGCAGCGCGCACGGCCGGACTCGGTGACTATGCCGCAATGCCGGACGCCGAACGGCTCGTACTGAATATTCATCGCCACTACGCCGACATGTCGGGTACCGAACTGGACATCATCGCAGCATTTGCGGACGCCGTGTCGTTCAACGGCGGACCCATGACGTCGAATCTCTGAAAGAAGCTGATCAACAATGCGATTCGTGAACTTCACTCATAGCGGCAGGCCCTGTGTCGGGCTCGTCGAGGACGGTGTCGTATTCGGACTGGACGACGGTATTCGTATCGTCGATCTGCTCGGAGACGACCACGCGGAACAACTGCGGGCGGCCGGAGACCGAGCGCGGACACACCCTTCCGTCACCCTCGACCTCGCGCAGGCGGACCTGCTCGCGCCGATCCCAGCGCCGCCCACAATCCGCGACTACATGACCTTCGAGCAGCATGTTGCCGGCGTCGCTCGACTGGCCGACGAAGACAGCGTGGTACCAGAGCAGTGGTACAAGGCACCAGCTTTCTACTTCACCAATCCATACGCCGTGGTCGGGCCCTATGCTCCCGTCGCTGTCCCTCCGGGGTGCGAGCTGTTCGACTTCGAGTTGGAGGTCGCGGCGGTGGTGGGCCGGGCCGGGCGCGACGTCGCAGTGGCGGAAGCCGACTCCCACATAGCCGGGTACATGGTCATGAACGACTGGTCTGCACGAGACCTGCAGTTCGCCGAGATGCAGGTCCGGCTCGGACCGGTCAAAGGAAAGGACAGCGCTACATCCTTGGGGCCGTTCTTCGTCACGGCCGACGAACTCGAGCCATACCGGGCCGGCAACGCCTTCGATCTCAGGATGACCGTAACGGTCAACGATGCTGTTGTCGGCGAGGACAATTGGTCGAACATGGCCTTCTCCTACGCGCAGATGCTGTCCTACGCATCGCGAGGAACGGAGGTGCGGCCGGGGGACATTCTGGGTTCCGGGACGTGCGGTTCGGGCTGTCTGGCCGAGATCTGGGGCAGACGGGGTAGATCAGCGCTCCCCCCACTACACCCCGGAGACGTCGTCGCACTCGAGGTAGACCTATTGGGTCGGCAACGTAGCACAATCGTCGCGTCCACAGCCAACGTCCCGATCAGCGAGTTCCGCGCACTGGGCATCCGCGCCGGGGCAGTACCAGGACGACGTGCTGACCACAGCCCGACATCCGCAGACGGCAACGCATGATGGAGGCACACACCACCGCGATCCACCGCTCTCGTCGACAAACATCTTCGTTCCCGACATCTCGGTCTCTGCTCATGTGCTGGCGCGGGCATGCGACGACCCCGACAAGGCCGCGCGGTTCCGGTTCTCGCATGGATGCACTATCGACCAACGAATCATTGCTGTTCAACGACCTTCGTACGGACCCGTAGGAGCAGCACTGATCGGTGTACGCGTTCCCCTGATCATCCGGCACGGCGGAGTTGTTCGCCTATGAACTCTGGTCTGCCTAATGCTTCAGTCGGTCCGGACGCGTGCAGGACTCATCGCCGGAGCCACCAGCGCAGCGAGCACTGCAACCGCTGCAAGGGCCCACCAGGCATGTTGAAATGCCGGGTGCGCTTCACCGAATCCACGAGGCGTGCCGAGAACCGCCACGAGCAGGCTGACACCCAAGGCAGTGCCGATCTGTCGACTCATGTTCACCACGGCACTGCCGGTAGCGGTCTGCGACGGCGGGAGATCCGAGGTGGCCGACGACAAGATCGTCGGGAGTGCAAGACCGATTCCGGCACCGCCGATCAGCAGACTCGGCAGCAGATCCGTCACATAACTGGGTTCCTGACCGACCTGAAGCGAGATCAGCAACGAACTGCACGCCATCAAGGCACATCCGAGGGCAACGATGACTCCGACCGGGATCCGAGATGCGAGTTTATGTCCGACGACCGTGAACAGCGGAACCATCAGGGGTCCCGGCACCACCGCGAACCCGGTGCGGACGGCAGAATATCCCCAGATCTGCTGCATCCAGAGGATGTTGGCCAGCAAGGATGCGGCGAAGGGGATCGAGAACAGGACCGCGGTGAGGTTGGCGAACGAGAACGCACGCACTCGGATCAGGATCGGGTCGATGATGGGCGACGGGTGCCGCCCGGAACGGGCGATGAATCCGATCAGTGCAACCACGGTTGTCGCCCACGCTGCCACGATACGTGCGTCGGTCCATCCCCAGTCGCTCCCTTCTACCAGAGCGAGTGTCAGTGCACCGATGGCGACGGCCAACAGCACAGCGCCCAGGACGTCCGGCATCTTCGTGACGGTCTCGTCGCGAGATCGGGGCACGACAACAGCGGCTGCGATCAATGCAGCAACCCCGATCGGAATGTTGACGATGAACACCCACCGCCAGGAAATCTCTACGAGAACGCCACCCACCGCCGGACCCAGCGCGGCGGCAAGTGCGCCTGTGGCCGCCCAGATTCGCACTGACCTCGCCCGCAGGTGCGGCGCGGCAGCGGCGACGACGAGGCCGAGGCTGGCCGGGGTCAGAATTGCCGCGCCGACAGCCTGGACCGCACGAAAAGCGACGAGCATCCAGATCCCACTGCTTGCCGCGCACGCTGCGCTCGCGGCGACGAATATCGCGAGTCCGAGCAGGAAGCTCCCCTTGCGTCCGTACCGATCCGCCAAACGTCCAGCGGGCACCAGCAGCGCCGCGTAGATGATCGTGTAGGCGTTGAGGATCCATGAGAGCTGCGACAGGCCCGGACCGTCGAAGTCTCGTCCGATGTCGTCGAACGCGACATTGACGATGAACACGTCCAGGCTGGCCATGAACGCGGCCAGGGACAGAACGCCGAGCACGACACCGTCGCGCTGCACCCGCGAATCGGTAGCCATTCCGGTCATCGCGGGCACGTCTCAATTTTCATGCATGGAAACTATCAGACCGGATCGTTTTCAGGACCGGTTGTGTGACGGGTACAGTCCGTTCGGTGTCGAAATTGTGTTCCGAGTACGTCAAGGGGTGAGGCGGGATGGCCACCGTTCTGCGATCCGATTGTCCGCTGAACCTTTCGGTGGAACTGATCGGCGACCGATGGACCCTACTCATCCTGCGGGACATGATCTTTCGCGACAGACGAGGATTCAGGGATTTGTTGACCAATTCTGATGAGGGAATCGCATCCAACGTGTTGAATGCCCGCCTGCACGCGCTCGTCGCCGCGGGCATCGTCACCAGGCGCAAGCACGCTGGTCACAAGCAGAGGATTGTGTACAGCCTCACCGCCAAGGGTGTGAAGCTGCTGCCAGTGATGATCCAGCTGGGTGCATGGGGTGCCGACAACGCCCAGTCGCACTCACCGACTGCACTCTGGTTCCGAGTTGCAGCAGCAGCGGGACCGGACCTCTGGGACCGGATGATGTCCGAACTACAAGTGCGACACAGCAGTACGGAAGCGGCCGACGCAGCCGCCGAGCCTGCGTTCGCAGGCCTCGCGATGAAGGTGGCCGCAGCAACGCGGCCTACCGTCGATGCCGACCCTTCCTGACCAGCTGTCTGCCGTTCATGTTCGGTCTGTCCCGAAGATGGCCTCGGCCTCTACCCCCACGGCCTTCAGGAGGGCCTCGACCTTCTCATCGAGTTGGTGGCCGACCCGGGTGACTTCGGCAATGCCGAGGCCGGCAAACACCGTACTGGGCTGGACGATGGCAAACACTGCACTGCCTTCGGCATCCGCGAACACAAGTGCGCGAAGCGGCGCATAGAGCATCGCCTTCGGATCATGTCGGAACATGGATTCTGCGATGACGTGATTTCCGATCAGATATTCGACGGTCGTGGTGGAGTGACCGGCGAGCCGCATGGCATCAGTGGCGTCGACCTTCGCGTACCGAAGCAGACCGTGAGGTGCCATGCCGTCGACGGCGCGGACCATGTCCTGCCAGGTGCCACCTGCGGTGACGAGGCCCTGCAACGCGGAGAGGTCGGCCTCGGGCACCGCTCGCTCCAGCGCGATGAGGAACTCGTCGATGGGGATACCTGTAGCGATCTCCACCCGCGTCATCGTGTGCGGTGTTCGCCTTATCCGGGTATTTCCGGTCATAGTTGCCCTTCCTTAGCTTCGAGTTGTTTGCTGACCCAGATCACGGGGGACGGGTCTGCGAACTTCGATATCCGCCGGTCCCAGGTCGTCGAGCCCGTCCGCGCTGACACGAACTTTGACAGGGCGCCCGCTGTTGCGCTCGACGAAAACCAGCGGCGGTGTGGCCTCCTGCAGATAGGTGTCGCCCCACTGAATCATGGCGAGCAGGACGGGGAGCAGATCTTCCCCGGCGGACGTCAGCTGATAGCCGTCACGCACACGCGATCCTTCGTCCTGGTACGGCACCCGCACTACCACCCCAGCAGACTCGAGCATGCGCATTGCCCTCGAGACGGCGGGCGCAGACACCCCGGTTCGATCGACAAAGTCGTCGAATCGCGTAGTGCCGTAGAAGCACTCGCGCACAACAAGAAACGTCGTTCTTGTTCCCAAGGCTTCGAGCACCGAGGCGATCGAGCACCGGTCCGCTCTCCACCGCCCTCGGTCGGCCAGCCGGTTTTCGAACTTCATGGGCATGGCCCCCAGTATAACTAACGCTTGCGTTAGTCAGTTGACGATGCTTGACTCTGACTAACACAAACATTAGTCAGATCTTCAGGAGGTAGGCGTGGTCTCATTGGCGAACAAAACGGTTCTGGTGACAGGCGGGCGGCGCGGGCTGGGCTCCGCGCTGGTCGACGCAGCGCTGGAACGCGGTGCCCGCGCTGTCCATTCGACCGCTCGATCTCCGTACGACGATGCACGCGCCAAGGTGGTCACTCATATCCTCGATGTGAGGTCTCCGGAGTCCGTGGAGCATCTCGCGGCAGCCCTCCCCGACGTCGACATCGTGATCAACAATTCGGGAGTCCTGGTTCCGGCACCGCTCCTCACCGGTGACTTCGCCGAATTCGTCGATACTTTCGAGGTCAACGCTTTCGGTCCGTTGCGCGTGGTCCGTGCCTTCGCGCCGATCCTCGCCGGACGCGGCGGCGGCGCAGTCGTCAACATCCACTCGCTCTACTCCTGGCTCGCAGGAAGCGGTTCCTATGGTGCCTCCAAGGCTGCCATCTGGTCGCTCACCAATTCGCTGCGCATCGAACTCGAAGCACAACACACGCACGTCCTCGGTGTGCACGCAGGTTTCATCGACACCGAGATGGTGACAGCCATGGACCTACCCAAAGCAGCCCCCGCAGACGTCGCCACCCGGATTCTGGATGCACTCGAAGCGGGGGAGGTCGAAGTGTCGACCGACGAAACCACCATCACGGCGAAGTCGATCCTCGCCGGACCCGTGCAGAACCTCACCTTCAGCTACGTCCAGTAATTCTGTTACCCCACAGATCAGTTCAGGAGAAACCATTGCCTTTGTGGAAGATCCACCACACTCCCCGCCTCTTCGGCGACACCGAAAAAGCGCAGTTGGCCTCCGATATCACCGACTACTACGAGAAGGTCGGCCTGCCTCGTTTCTACGTCGTCGTAATCTTTGCCGAGACCGCCCCCGCCAACCTGTACGTCGGGGGCGAACAACGGCCGAGCGTGCGTGTCGAAATCGCGCACATCGCTCGACATTCGAACGATTCAGCGGGCCGGCGTCGCATCTCACAGCGAGTCAGCGATATCCTTGCCCCGCACGTCGACAGGCACGAGGGACTGCACTGGGAGTTCCATATCGACGAGACCAGCGAGGAACTCTGGAGGATCAACGGGCTCGTCCCCCCACCCGGCCGGTCTGACGCAGAGAAAACCTGGGCCTCGTCGAACAGCCCGCTGCCGTATTGATCGTCCAGCCACGGAATGCACTGGTGTTATCGACGAACAGGCCATTTCATTTCAGCAGCGCCATGGCGCATTCCGATCGAGGGGCGACACTGATTTCGTCGGCAAGGACGCCTGCGACCACCCCCCGGGCTGTGCGCCGACTCAATGCTTCGAGCCACCGGGGTGCGCTGGAAGGAATATCAACGTCAAGACCGCCACAACGGCAGTCACGGCAGCAGCAACCAGGCTGCCGGTGGACAACCCGTCGACAAACTGTGCCTTGGCGAGGTCGGACAGTTGTTGCCCGAGTACGGCTCCAGGATCTCCGCCGATTTCGGTGGCCTGACGTGCGGCTTCGATAGCGGAACCCACCGACTCACGTGCGGGCTCGATGAGCACTTCGGGCAGATCTGTGGCCTCGAACCCCTCGCGGTAGACGGAAAGCGCGACCGATCCGATCACAGCGACGCCCAAAGTTCCGCCGAGTTCGCGCGTGGCGTCATTCACGGCGGACCCCATACCGGCCTTCTCCGTCGGCACGACGCCCATAATTGCTTCTGTGGCAGGTGAACTGATCAGACCGAGTCCAGCGCCCAGTAGAACCATCTGGATAGAAATTTGTCCGTAACCCGTGTTCGCGTCGACCGTCGCAATCCACAGGAACGCTGTTGTCAGTAAGCCGAGTCCGGTTGCCACCACCAATTTCGAGCCGATCGTGACCGCGAGCCGTGGACCGATCAATGAGAAAGCGGCGAGCGACGCCGCGACGGGCAGTATTCGCAGACCGGTCTCGAGGGGACCGTATGCACGCACCGATTGGAAATACTGGGTAATCAAGAAAATGAATCCGAACATGGCGAAGAAGGCGCTTGTCACAGCCCCACTGGCCGCGGTGAATCTCATGTTGGTGAACAACCGCACATCCAGCATCGGATGCTGCGCCCGAGATTCTCGGACGACGAATACGACAAGAAGCAATGCGGCGACACCGAACCCGACAAAGGTGGCCGGAGATGACCAGCCTCTGTCGGGTGCCTCGATGATTGTGTGAACCAGTGAACCCAACGCCAGCACGGACAACACAAGTCCCGACTTGTCGAGTGGCGGCGTCGATGGATCGCTCGAGTTCGGAACGAGAAGGACGGCCATGAGTACGGTGAGCGCAGCAATTGCACCGTTGAACACCAGTGTCGATCCCCACCAGAAGTGCTCGATCAAGGCCCCTCCTGCGACCGGTCCCACAGCCACCGCCACCCCGGTCGCGGCACCCCACACCCCGATCGCCATCACTCGTTCCGACCGGTCGGTGAACACGTTGGTCAAGATGGACAACGTCACCGGATAGACGACGGCTGCAGCGATTCCTGCGAGTGCGCGCCACGCAATCAGTTGATCGGGGGTCGCGCTCAACGCGCCGCCGATGGAGGCGAACGTGAACAGACCCAGTCCTCCGATCAGAAACCACCGTCGACCGAATCGATCACTCAGCGAACCCCCCGCCAGCACAAGCGCCGCGAATGCCAGATTGAAGGCGTCGACCACCCATAGCAGGTCTCGGGTGGTCGCACCCAAATCGCGGACCAGGGTGGGCAGCGTGATATTGACGATCGTCGTCGACACGTTCACGACAAATACTGCGAGACAGAGCGTGACCAGTACCGCTGACTTGCTCCACGGCCGATCGTCCGGGGTTTCCATCTTGGGCATAACGAACTTATACCAGTGTCGGGACGGCTTCGCGCGACCGGCGGTGCAGGTGATTTACAGCGGAATTGTCACAAGGGGAAGGCGACGCCGGTGAGCTTCTCACTGACGTCCCACAGTTTCGCGGCGAGCGCAGGGTCCTGTGCCATGCGTGTCATGGACGCCGGGCCCGGCTTGCCGCGTGACTCGAACAGCGATGTGGGGCCGCTGTAAGTGCCGCCGCCCGCGACGTCGACAGCATAGATGGTGGGAAGTGCTCCGGCACGGGCAGATTGAGAGATGAACTTCAAACCGATGGGTGCCAACATCTTCAGGATCTTGCTGCTGCCCATACCTTCTGGGCTCGTGTACAGCTCGGTCGACGAGATACCGGGGTGCGCGGCATTGCTGGTCACCTTCGATCCGGCCTTGTCGATCCGACGCTGCAACTCCAGCGCGAACAAGATGTTCGCGAGCTTGGAGTTCGCGTACCCATGCACAGCACTGTAGCCACGCTCGAGCTGAAGATTGTCGAAGTCGAGCTTGGGGCCCTGCTTGTGCACGACCGAGGCGATGGTGGTGATTTTCGCGTCGTCGGAAAGCTTGGGAAACAGCAGGCCGGTCAGGGCGAAGTGGCCGAGATGATTGGTGCCGAGCTGCAGCTCGAATCCGTCCTCGGTCTCGGTCCGCGAGGCCGGCATCATGACGCCTGCGTTGTTGATCAGTACGTCGATCGACTCGGGAGCCGACGCGGCGTATGCACGCACCGAGGCCAGGTCGGCGAGATTCAAAGTCGCCGTGTCGACGGTTCCGTTCGGTGCCTCCGCGGAGATCTTTGCGGCTGCAGCGTCTGCCTTCTGCTTGTTGCGACAGGCGAGCGTCACGTGGTCGCCACGTTTCGCGAACTCCAAAGCTGTGTAGTAGCCGATACCGGTGTTTGCTCCGGTGATGACAACGCGATTCTGTTTGATTTCAGGCACGTTCCCAGAGTACCCTCGAATGTGTAATTTGCATTCGCGCACAGCGGAATTCAGTGGAAATTCGTATTATCCGAGGGGCGATGATCGTCCGTTTCGGACTCGAAGCATCGATGCACTTCAGGACCCCGATCGGCCCGTCATGCAACCAAAAGCGCCGGGAACGAACAATCGATTCGCCTTTCGTGCAGCTGTTGGCCGAGGCCCCTGTTTCGTTCTCGCGACATTCTTACGAGCAGGCTTGGGCAGGACGCGTTCAGCTTTACCCATAGTCGTTGCTGTGCAACGTATTCAGTAGTTCACGAGAGTGCGATCTCCGGCACCGTCGCAAGTGATCCGGTGGCACCGGGACGCCGACGTCGTTGCGAGTGTTGATGCAATTCAAGCAGATTGCCATCCAGCGCTGTTTCCGCCGCTGCCCACGTTGTTCGAACTGTCGGACGAAGGATATGTTGCGAGAAATCGAAGTACGATGTCTGCGAACTCTGCCGGTCGTTCGATTTGTGGCATATGTCCTACATTCGTGAACATGTGGGTCCTCGCATGAGGGAGAACACGAGCTGCGGCCTTCATGTGGCGGGCGGGCAGTATTCGGTCGCGATCACCCCAGACGACGAGCGTGGGCTTCCGCTCAGCGGCTACGCGGGTGTTCAGTGTTCTCTGCCAGTCCGCTGAGATCCCGCTCCGAAATGTCGCGAGCGAACGCACGGTTTCCCACACGACGGTGCCGGTGTCGGGTTGCGCGGCAATTATCGCGGCATGTTCGAGGCGGGCGGATGTTGCCAACGACGAGTCGACGAACAAGGCCTTCTCTGCAGTTGCGATGGTGACCGATGTCTGGTGGGTGGCGAGGAAGCGACCGACCACCGGTGCGCCCAGCAGTCGAAGGAACGGTGTCACCTCTTTGCCGAAACCGGCACTGTTCACGAGCACAAGGCCGACAACGCGATCCGGATCGAGAGCCAGGATCTGTTGTGCGACAGCGCCTCCAAGTGAGTTGCCAATGATGTGAACAGGTCGCAGTTCCTCGAGCTCATCGAGAGTGTCGATCACACCGCGAGCGAGGACCGCTAACGTGGTGGGGTAGGGCGAACGCTCCGAGAATCCTGACCCCGGCAGGTCGGGCGCAATGAGCCGATAACCGTCGAGCCTCGGAAACTGCGGTGCCCAATCCTCCAGGCTGCGACCGATGCCGTGGAGCAGCAGCACTGGAGGGTCTTCGCGGTTGCCGCTCACGTGCACCCTGGTGCGTCTGCCGCCTACCGTCAGCATTGCGACACTCATCGGGCCGGCACGACCGTTTCGACTCGCGCAGACGTGACGTGCAGATCGACCCGAGGTGTGCGCGAGTGGTTCACATAGCCTGAGCGCGACGTCTCGAGGTGGTAGCTCGTGCCGGTTCCGGTGAGGCCGGCACCGACGACATCGACGTGCGCGGGGAGCGTGTTACGCAAAGTGATTCTCCTCTGTGGTCGAACGTGTGCGAATCGCCGGTGTAGCGGATGGTGTCGGTCCGGGTCGGGTTTTTCAACAGCTCCTGAAGAGACTCGGAGTCGTGTGCCGAACTGAGGAACTTCCGAAATGACGGCGGTTTTCGCGGTATCTGTGACTGCTACTGCACGCTAGGCTTGTGTCAGTGCTCTGCGCTCGTCTTCAGGGATCAGACCTGAGAGCAAGTTTTGTGACGTCGTGACAAACTCGGCACGGACTCGAGTGGCCGACCCGGGTAATGGGGGGATGTCGATGGCGATGGCTGAACGTGCGGCTCCCCAATGGGTGCCGCTCCGCGAGGACCGCGCCCGTGAAGTGTGGCACCGGACGCTCCAACCGCTGGCCGTCGAAATCCGGGGGTTGGCGGAATCAGCGGCGAGCGAGATCATGGATCGCGTCCGCTCGATTGTTCCTGACGCCTTTCCGAACGAGCCGATGTTCATCGAGAACGTCAGGAGCGCGGAGGAATTGTTGCGTCTGTTCGCCCAATTGCTCGAAGTCGGTGCTGACCCGAATCTTTCTGAGGCGCCGCTTTCGGCGCTCGACATACTGCGGTCCTCCGTGTGGAGAAATGTGCCGTTCTCTGCGAACGCGCGGATCTATCGGTTGGCTAACGAGCAGGTGTGGCGATGGCTCCACGGACTGATTCTGAATATGGACGTGACCGAGTCGGACAGAGCGGTGGCGGTGGACCTCGTGACGACGATGCTGATGCAGATGGCCGATCGGGTGATCAGTCGTGCCGACCAGGTGTACGAGGCCGAACGGGAGATACGGCTCCAAGGCGCGGCGATGGCGCGCTCAGCCGCGATCGACGAAATCCTCGCGGACCGAAATCGCGACGTGGTGTCTCTATCGAACAGGCTGCGCTACAACCTGAACCGAGACCACGTCGGCATCATTGTCTCGACGGACGGAAAGTCCGGCGGTCCGACGGCACCTGATCTGACCGAGATCGTCGTGGCAATCGCTCGCGCCAACGCTGCCGAGTCGTATCTCAGCCACCCATTGGGAGCCCATGAGGTTGCGGGGTGGTTTGCGCTTCGCCGGAGCGCGCGCGGCGAGGTGGTCGTCGACGAGGGTGGCCGGCTCAATCGTCTGGCGGGCGTAAGGGTGGCCGTCGGCGACGCGATGTCAGGTCTCGAGGGTTTCCGCTCGACCCATGAGCAGGCACGGCGTGCGCGGTCGGTCGCTGATCTCTCTGGGGCCGCGGGGAGCTCGTCGGTCACCCACTACCGGGATGTTGCTTTGATCGCTCTGTGTGTCAACGACATCGAGCACGCCGCTCGATTCGTGGCGCACACCCTCGGTCGGCTTGCCGGTGACGACGAGGCGATGAGACAGCGTGCGCGAACGCTCGGCGTCTACCTGTCGTTGAACCGGAGTCGCGCGGCAACAGCGTCGGCGCTCTCGGTGCATCCGAATACGGTGAGTTACCGTGTGCGACAGGCTGAAGAGGCGCTGGGCAGGACCATAGAAGTCGAGCCTGTCCATCTCGGTATTGCGCTCAGCCTGCTCCCTGCGGTGCGGGCCGTCATTCCTCGGCTCTAGCCGACAACCGCGTGCGCGGTGACCTTGCACCACCGCAGTTGTGAGAAGCTCTGGACCCCGATACAGGAACGCACCCCGCCACCGTTGAACACGGTGGCGGGGTGCTTCTGGACGTGCAGAGGAACGAGCTACTTGCCTGCAGCTTCCGAAGCCCGCAGGTCCTTACGAAGGATTTTGCCCGCTGCAGATTTCGGCACGATGTCGATGAACTCGACGCGTCGAACCTTCTTGTGCGGAGAGACACGCTCGGCGACGAACGCGATGACGCCCTCCTCGTCGATGGTGGCACCCTGCTGACGGACCACAAATGCCTTGGGGATTTCCTCGCCCTCGTCGTCGAGCACACCGATGACGGCCGCGTCGGCGATCTCTTCATGTGTCAGCAGCAGGGCCTCCAGCTCGGCCGGGGGCACCTGGTAGCCCTTGTACTTGATCAGCTCCTTGAGCCGGTCGACGATGTACACGACACCCTCGTGATCAGCGACGGCGATGTCACCGGTGTGCAGGTAACCGTCGGAATCGAGGGTTTCGGCGGTGGCCGTGGGGTTGTTGAGGTACCCGACCATCACGTTCGGTCCCTTGACCCACAGCTCACCGGGCTCGCTCAATCCCTCTGCGGGAAGCTCGATCTCATTGCCCGTGCCCGGGTCTACGAGCTTGTTCTCCGTGTTAGCCAACGGCAGACCCACCGAACTGAGCGGCATGTCGTCGCGATCGAACGGGATCGCGTGACTGACCGGACTGAGCTCACTCATCCCGTAGCCCTGACGCACCCGCGCGTTCAAACGCTTGCCGACGGCCTTGCCGAGCTCCTCGTCCAACGACGCCGCGCCCGAGAAAATGGTGTGCACGCTGGAGAGGTCGTACTGATCGATCATCGGATGCTTGGCGAGCGCGACCGCAACCGGCGGTGCGATGAACAGAAACGTCAACTTCTGGTCCTGAATGATGCGCAGGAACTCGACGAGATCGAACTTCGGCATCGTCACCAGATGCGCACGCAATTTCAGCGCAATGTTGAGCAACACCGTCAGACCGTAGATGTGGAAGAACGGCAACACCGCCAACACCGCGTCGTCGGTGTCGATACCCACCCGCGGTTCCATCTGGGCCACGTTCGCGACGAGGTTGCGGTGGGTGAGGATGACGCCCTTCGGCACACCCGTCGTTCCGGAGGAGTACGGCAGTACAGCAACGTGCGTCTCCGGATCGAACGACACCTCGGGAGCCGGTGCGCCCTGGGTGAGCAGGTCACGCAAACTCGGATGCCCCTTGGCACCGTCCAGCACGATCACGTGATCGGCGTCGAGGCCGACCTTCTCCGCGGCGGACTTCGCCTGCGGGTACAGCGGCGAGACGGTGAACAGGAACTTCGCACCCGAGCCGGTGAGCTGCTTGGCGATGTCCTCGGCGGTGTACAGAGCGTTGATCGTCGTCGCGGTTCCGCCTGCACGCAGAATGCCGTGCAGTACCGACGCGAACGCGGGGACATTCGGCGAGTGCAGTCCGACGACGTCGCCGACCTCGAGTCCACGTGCGGCCAGAGCGCCTGCGATGGCGTCGATCTGGCCGATCAACGTCTTGTAGGTGGTGACGGCACCCGAGGTGCCGTCGATCAGTGCCGGCTTGTCGAGATCGGATTCGGCGATCGATCCGAACAGGAAGTCGTAGACGCTCAGATTCGGAATCTCGACGTCGGGAAAGGGACTGCGGAAGCTCATGGCTCTCCTTATGAATACTGCGGCGGCAATTGCCGAACCTTGCAGTCGATGCGGTCACAATAGATTTGGCACGGTAGCCGCGTCGAGCGTGCCGTGGCTCGAACACGACAACGACGATGGCTCACCGACGAAGTAGCGAATCGTAAACGCCGCCGGCCAGAGCAGCGGGCAACGTGACGTAGAACGACCTAGTTGTTCACCGCCAGAACACGAGGGCGAGGACACCGTTCCTTGTAGATTCCTCGCCCTCGCCGAGTCGAGATCATTCGTCGAGGAACGACACCAGCGCGGGGACGAAGTCGCGGTAATACTGGAAGACGCCACCGTGCCCGGAATCCGGGTAGATGGTGAGCTGTGAATTGGGGAGTCGGCGAGCGAGGTCGGCGGAATGCTCGCTGGCGACCATGATGTCGTGATCTCCGTTGGCGACGAACGTCGGGTGAGCGATCAGTGACAGATCGTCCGGTACCGCCTTGCCACCGGCGACTGTGGCACGCAGCTGGGCCACCCGTGCCTGCAGAGAGATCGGTTGATCACGATCGGTCTTGCGTTCGGCAAGACGCAGGAAGTAATCGTTGGCCGCCTTCTTCCCGTCGGCCGTACGAGGGAAGAAGAGGAAATGTCTCGGATCCTTGCGCGCCAGAGCAGCTTTGAGGTACGCAAGACCCACGATGGGTCCCATCTTGTCGATCCCGCCGCCGCCTCTGGGGCCTGTCCCCGTGAGAACCAGCTTTCGCACCAGGTCGGGTGCTTGCAGAGCGACCATCTGCGCGACTCCTCCTCCCAAGGAAAATCCGAACACGTCGACCTTCTCGTAGCCGAGTGCGCGGATGAAGGCCACGGCGTCTGCGCCCATCTGTTCGATACGAGTCGGTACCGATCCGCCGGTCGCCCCGACGCCTCGATTGTCGAATGCGATCACGTGATGGCCCTGTGCGACACCGTCGATGACGCGAGGATCCCAGTCGTCGAGTACCGCGGTCAGGTGATGCAGGAAGACCACTGGGACGCCGCCAGTCGGCCCCAGTTCGCGGTACGCGAAGGGCACGCCGTCGACACCGACGAATTTGGTCGGTGCGTTCTGCCAGGTCGTCCGGGTGCCGGACGCGTTGTCGATCTTGGACATGTTCGATCCTTCTTTCGATCCCTCGAGATCAATTGTGTTGCGGTTGTGTGTAATCAGCGATGGTCGAGCCGTCACCTGGTCCGTGGGGCCGTGCGTCGTCCGGTTCATCGGGTTCCGCGCCTCGGGTTCAGTGTGATCCGCCCGTTGCGACGCAACATCGCTGCGACGGTGCGTACGCGGCCCCTGTCCGGATCGGGCGCGAGGCCGTCGCCCAGTCGATGCAACTGATCGGTGTGCCACCCGATCGTGAGGACGCTCTCGATGGCCGCTGGGTCGGTGATCTTGCTGACGGCCTTTCGAAGAGGGACCTTGATGTCGCGAGTCACCAATGCACCCGTGCGCCGAGTGAGGATGGAGTGGGCAGCAGCAGCATCGAGAACGGTGGGGCGCGCAACACCGACCGCGTCGCAATCTCCGCTCTCGATAGCGTCGGACATACCCGCCTCGGTGCGAAATCCCCCCGTCACTGCCAACGGGACGGCTCCGGCGACGTCGCGAACCGTGTGGGCGTACTCGAGAAAATAGGCTTCCCGGGCGCGGGTACTCTCCGCCGCGGACCCGCCCATCGCGGGGGACTCATAGTTTCCACCGCTGATCTCGATGAGATCGACCTTCTCGGCGGCAAGAGCCTGCACCACGTCCCTCGACTGTTCCTCGGTGAACCCGCCGCGCTGGAAGTCGGCCGAGTTGAGTTTGACCGACACGGCGAAGCCGGGCGACACGCGAGCGCGGACAGCTCGAACGATCTCGAGCAAGAACCGGCGCCTCCGCACAGCGTCGCCGCCCCACTCGTCGGTGCGCCGATTGGTCATGGGTGAGAGGAACTGGGTTACCAGGTACCCGTGAGCGGCCTGGATCTGTACCCCGGCGAACCCTGCGCTCTCGCAGATCCGTGCGGCCACCGCGAATCGTTCGATGATCTCGTAGACCTCCGAGGACGCCAGCGCGCGCGGTATCGAGGCACCGGGGACTTTCAGCGCGACTGCGCTGGGGGCGACCGGCGTATGTCCGATGGACAACGGATTAGCCTGTCTACCTGGATGATTGAGCTGTACGAAGATCGGAACTCCCGCATCCTTGGCGGCACCGGCCCAGGACGACAATGCTGTGAGGTCGCGTTCGTCCTCGATCACCACGTTGCCCACCTCACCGAGCTGCGATCGATCGATCATCACATTGCCGGTCACGAGGAGTCCGAAGCCGCCATTCGACCACGTCCGGTAGAGACGCACCAACCGTTCGTCGGGAGCGTTCGATGCGTCACCCAGCGCCTCGCTCATCGACGCCTTCACGATGCGGTTGGGCAACGTCACGCCACACGGCAGCGTCAAAGGGTCTCGAAGCGAAGACATGAAGGACCTTTCGTCGAACGTACAGTTTCCCGACCGCTGGCAAATTACGATCGTAATATGATGATCGTAAGACTATGGGATATATTGATTCGAGGCAAGATTCCCTCGCAGATCACGACGAAAGGACAGACGATGGCCCGCTATGACGGCAACCAGAAGGCGCAGACGCGTACTCGCATCGTCGAGAATGCGGGCCGCCGCCTCAAAATCGACGGTGTCGACGGATCAGGGGTCAGCACCCTGATGAAAGACGCCGGACTGACCAACGGCGCGTTCTACGCGCACTTCGACTCGAAGGACGAACTCGTCGCTGCGGCAGTCGCCGACCAGTTGCGGGCCCAGCACGACACGATCGAGGCACTACCCGACAACAGGGCGTCGCTCGACGCATTCATCGCCGATTACCTCTCGCCCCATCATCGGGACCACCCGGATGACGGTTGTCCATCGGCGGCATTGCTCGCAGATGTCGGACGGGCGAAACATGTTGTACGCGAGTCCTACACCTCGGGAGTCGCCGATCTCATCGATCTCCTCGCGACGCGCATACATGTCGAGGATCCATCCGACGCCCGCACCAAAGCGATCGGGCTGATAACCGTGCTTGTCGGGACCCTGCAGATGGCGCGCGCCGCCTGCGACCCCATCACATCGGAGCAGATGCTCGCTGCCGGGCGGACCAACGCACGGCAGTTCTTGGACTGAACACACCGATCGTTCCCGCCTCGCAGCGATAATCCGCTCCGGGCATGCACTCTCGAACGAGAACAGGTGCCCCACCTTGGCCTTGCGCCTTTCGCATCGGCGACCCATGCCAGCCTGAAACATGTTCAGGGTCAACAACTCTCGTTCGATACGCTGAGGAGCGACACCGAATTCACGAACACCGTTCTACGATAATCCTGGACCGATGTCGGCCACGCTTCTGCAACCGGAGACCGGACGCTGCACGACGTTCGAGGACCGGCCTGCGCGATAGTCTGTACCAGTGACCGCCCCCAACAAACGTACCCGCGAAGATCCGCGCGGGCGGACAACAGAACTGGCATTTCTGAGAGCAACGGAGCGTTTGCTCGACGAGGGTGCGTCGTACAGAGATTTGAACGTCAGCCTTGTTGCCGAACGAGCAGGCCGAACACGGACCGCGTTCTACGCGCGCTTCAAGGATCGAAACGATCTACTGTTGTCCCTCTTGGCCGAATCGACTACCGAGGTCCTGACGGTCCTACACCTGTTCTTGGCCTCCGACAGCGAGTTCAGTCTGGTCGAGCTCACAAAGTCGGTCCGGAGCTTGCTGGCAGCTTTCAGTGAGCACTCCACGCTGATTCGGGCGGTGATCGAGGCGGCAGGATACGAGGAGGATATCGCCGAGTACTGGGACAACGTCATCGGCCAAGTCATCGACGCTGCGAGAGAACGACTGAAGCTGAGTGGATTCGGGGACGCGGATGCCGCAGCCGCTGCCACGACACTTGTCTGGATGACCGAAAGAATGTGCTACCAGCATACGGTCCGCGGCCGTCTGGGTCTCAGCGACGACGCCGTGGTCGCCAGCATCAGCGATGTCTGGTTCGCCGTGCTGCGATCGAGAAGCTGACACGGCGGTAGCAGGCCAGAACAACCATGTCGACCCTTGTAATGACAGTGTGTCTGTTTTAGTGTTGTCCCGCAGGCCGGAAGCAAATCCGCTGGACCGACCCTTGTTCTCGAGGACGAGACATGCCGCCACCATGGTTCGGTTCGACCACTCGCCGCAAAGCCTTCGACACTTCACTCGCGCGCTCTGTGCCGCGGGCAGGTGATGGATCCGCAACCGCCAATTTCTCCACATGATCAGTCCGCATACCCCGGGTATCGATCTATCGGCGATCAACCGTCCACAACTCGGCGGCGAGTCGACCGTCGAATGGATCCATCCGGCTTCCGAGCACATGTCGGTCGTGGACTGCGGCCGGTTGGCCGAACGCCAGTGCCGAACAAAGGTTCACACGAGGAGATCTCATGGTCTTGATCAATCGACCGAACAAACGTGGGCAAATACAGAACTTTCCCGATGTGTCACTTTCTCGATTCGCCTTCTGGGCAATCGTCGCGATCGCAATTATGTACATACCCTTGGCTATTACCTACATGTGGTTCGTATTCGATCCGGGCGCACCGCGAATTCAAGAAGCGGTGAACACCGCGATCAATGGCCGCGATTACGCGGTAGGACCGACTACCCTTGCTTCTGTCCGTGATGCCGATTATCACCGACATGCATTCGTGATGACGCTTCATACCGTCGGGGGATCAGTGGCGCTGATCCTTGCTTTGCTACAGTTCGCGTCACCACTTCGTCGCCGCTTCCCCAAGCTGCACCGCTGGACTGGGCGCGTCTACCTGCCGATCATGACCGCAAGCATGCTTGCTGCGATTGCGTTTCTGACCCTGACCTCGACCATTCCCTACCGCTCCGGGGCCGCCTTTCGCCTGCAGCTGTGGGCCTTGGCGGTAGGAACCCTGGCCTCAGCGTGGTACGCCTTCGTAGCAATTCGGCGTCGTGACGTGTTCCGCCATCAGGCTTTCATGGCAATCAATTTGTCGTTGATGATGGCGACCCCATTACTGAGAGTTGTTCTGATCGGGCTTGCTCCTGTATTGCCCGACGCGACCGAATTGACCAATCTCGGCGTTTCTTCGGTCACCCTCGGAACGCCGGCCGTGGCTGCGGCAGCAGTCGCATTCATGCTGACTCAAGCTCGGACGGTCCACCCTCGGAACTTCCAAGGGACGCCTGGAAAAATGACAACTTACCTCGGTCTCGTGCTTGCCAGCGTCATCGGCGGCCTGTTATTGCTCTGGCGTCAACAACCTCTGACAGCGGACGGCGTGCCGCAATCCTACGTCGTCTTCCACTTGATTCCGGCTGGTGGCTACGTGCTGATCTGCCTGGCCGGTTCACTTCGTGCCCGGAGTGCAGGCAATAACGGTCGTGAGCAACAGTGGCGCGTACTTCTCTGTGGTGCTGCCGTCGGATCGCTGTCCGCTTTCCTGACCGGACTGTTCGTTTCGGTTGTCTACGGGCCGCTCGAAGGTTTCATCGCCGGCCTCATGCTGGGACCCACGATGCCGATAGCGACGACCCTCTGTGTGCTGATCGTCCAGTCGGTGAGAACTCGCTCCCGTGCGCACGGGCCATCGGCTTCGAAACTGATCCCTGACCCCAAGTCCGCAGTTGCTCATTGACGGTGCGGCCATGAACCCTGAATTCGGCGGATTGCGACCGGGCGGCTTCGCGAGTACGTGTAGCGTTGGGCTCCAAACACTTTGGAATTGAATAGTTCTGAAATAGCGCCACTGTCGTTTGTCGAGCGCGTCATCACTCGGGTCTGAGGATGACGCAGCTACTGGTGGCCTGCGCAAGAAGCCGCCCTCCGACGTCTCGAAGCTCGGCGTGCGCCAGGGCGGTGCGTCGACCGGAGTGCACCACTGTTCCCGTGGCAGTGACCAACCCGGTGTCGGCGCGGACTGCGCGTAGGTACTTGATCGACAAGTCCAGGCTGGTGTAGCCGACTCCGTCCGGAAGGGTGGTCTGAACAGCGGCACCCGCCGCCGAGTCCAACAGCATCGCCACGATCCCGCCATGCACGGAACCGATTGGATTGTAATGGTATTCGGCAGGATGCAACGCGAAGGCGGCGAATCCGTCGCCGATCTCGACAAGCTCCGTACCGGTGAGCGTCATGACCGGTGGCGGCGGCAGTTCACCCGACTGCATCGCTGTCAGAAATTCGCGACCGCTGCGCCCGCGGGCACCCGCAGCAGTCGCAGTGGGATCTGCCCAGGAGACCGTGCGGGTGCGGCTCGGTGAATTCGGTGCCGTCTCCGGAGGGACCGTTCTGTCGACGGCCGTCTCTTGGATATCGAATTCTGTCCGATCGAGTTCTGCTGATTCGCGCATGAAACGAAGCCTATGGGGATCTGACTAGTTAATCAAGGAGTCAGGTCGCGCCTCTCGTGTCCCGCGATGGACCCGGTAGCAACACCGTGCCGCCCAACGGCACGAGATGGCCACTCCGACAGCGTATCTCGGCGTGGACGGCCTCACCGCATGCCCGGTGAACCGCGTGAAACGGCGGACCTGCGCTGCCGGACGCCCATCGGTCGCCCCAATCTCGCAGCGCGGTCAGGACAACCCTCAGCTCGGACCCCATTCTGGTGAGGGCATATTCGTGCCGCTCTCTTTGGCCAGGCTCGCGATACGGACGGCGTTCCAGGATGCCCGCGGACGTGAGCTCGGCCAGGCGCTTCGCGGCGGACGACTCCGAAACCCCGACGCGAGTGGCGAAGTCGTCGAAGCGCGTGGTGCCCAAGAAAGCTTCGCGAACAATCAGCATCGACACGCGGTTTCCGACAACATCGAGCGCATTCGCAACCGAGCAGTTGGTCAGCTCCCACGCGGAACGGTCATGCAAGAGATCGGTCATGAGCCGAGGCTATCAAGCCTGACTTGCATATACACCAGCCAGCGGTGGGTAATATGGTCTGCGGGCTCCGACTTGCCGAAACAAGGGTCAACGACCACTCGGTCAGACAGTCAGGAACTGCACTGAGGCACGACGTAACCGCTATGGCGCTGTTGTGATCGTGCTGTTCCGCGAAAACACACCGACTCGACACGCACCGATCGACCGATGCACGAAAGTCGCACGTTCCGAAGAGCGACGCTATACACTGTGTATAGTCCACAGCACGGCGGGGAGTAAGCCAGTGCGCCGACTGTAGATTTCGCGCGGTTTGCCTGCGTGATGAGACCCCTAGTCCCCCAGCGTCATACTCACCCCCAATCGCGAGGAAATCACCATGACAACCACTCTCGACAATCCCTTGACCCTCCCCTGCGGCCAAGTGCTGCCCAATCGGATCATGAAAGCCGCACTGAGCGAGGCACTCGCCGACAAGGACAACGCTCCCGACAACCGGCTCGAGACCCTGTACCGAACGTGGAGCCATGGGGGCTACGGCCTGATCATCACCGGTAACGTCATGGTCGACCGCACACAACTGGGCGAACCCGGCAACGTGGTGATCGAGGACGAACGCAACCTCGATGCGCTGTCTCGGTGGGCGAAGACCACGCAGGATGGTGGAGTTCCCATTTGGGCACAGCTCAATCATCCGGGGCGGCAGTCGAATCCGCTTGCACTGGGTCATACGCCGGTTGCCCCGAGCCCGGTGGCTGTCAACTTTCCTGGTTCCACCACCCCTCGTGAGCTCACCAGTGTCGAGATCGAAGACATCATCGAACGATTCGCCACCGCAGCCGCGGTCTGCGAGACCGCAGGATTCGACGGTGTGCAGATTCACGGTGCCCACGGCTACCTGGTGGCTCAATTTCTCTCGCCGCAGTCGAACCTGCGAACCGACGAATGGGGCGGCGACCCCCAACGCCGGATGCGATTCGTGATCGAGATCGTTCGCCGGATTCGCGCCCGGGTCGGTCCCCGCTTCGCCGTCGGTATCAAATTGAACTCTGCTGATTTTCAGCGAGGCGGGTACAGCGAGGACGAATCGCGTGGTGTGATCACAGCTCTGGCCGGTGAGGGCATCGACCTGATCGAGGTCAGCGGCGGGAGCTACGAACAGCCTGCAATGATGGGATCGGCCGCGGCGAGTACACGAGCGCGCGAGGCCTACTTCCTCGAATACACCAGCACTGTGCGCGAACTCGCCGGCGACATTCCGCTAGCGGTCACGGGCGGCTTCCGTTCGCGTTCAGCGATGTCGGCTGCGGTCGATTCCGGCGAGTGCGATGTGGTCGGCCTGGGCCGACCGACGGCCACCTCCCCCGATGCTGCCGATGCAATACTCAGCGGCCGCGTCGACACCTTGCCCGTCACTGCGGTCCGTGCAGGGCTGCGTCCGCTGGTGAGTAAGATCGCCGACATCAAGGCGTTGGACGGCCTGCTCGAATTGGGCTGGCACGCTGATCAATTGCACAGGCTGGGCGCAGGACTCGAACCCGACCTGAATCGCGGTCGCATCGCTACCCTGCTCTCTATGATCCGCCGCAACGGTGTGGGTGCGTTTCGACGCAAGAGAGGAATCTGACATGAGCGAGGGCAACGAACCCACCCGCGACGTTCTGCACGCGCCACCGGGTGCGTTCGTCGCCGCCGCCGGACTCGAGGTCGACGAGCTCTCGGGCACCAAAGTGGTCGGGCACATCGACCTCACCTCGGAACACTTGACGCCCTGGGGAGTGGTGCACGGTGGCGTCTACACAACTGCCGTGGAGTCGGCGGCCAGCGTCGGAGCCAGTGTGGCCGTGAGGGACCGCGGTTCGTTCGCGGTCGGGGTGAACAACTCGACCGATTTCTTGAGAGCCAGCACAGGCGGGCGCGTCGATGTGGTCGCCGAGCCCCTCCAGCAGGGTCGTGTGCAACAGCTCTGGCTCGTCGTGATCACTGCTGCCGACACCGGCAAAGTCGTGGCTCGCGGCCAGGTTCGACTACAGAATGTGCCGTTACCCAGCTGACATCGGTGCCGGATGGATGTTCGCGCGGTAGGTCTCGGTGAACATCGAGAACACTGCGGTGCCGGCCTCCACGGAACCGTCGACGTGCGCGTCGCCGGAGCGCAACGCCTCGTCGAGGTCTCGGTAGCCTGCTGTGATGGCGAGGAACGTAGTAGGTGCACATGTGACCCGCGCGTTCGGGGCGGTCTTCGCCGGCCCGGACGCCGTGGTCATGCGGCCTCCTGCCACCACAATGGTGAACACATCACCGACGTCGAACTCGCAGGTGGCATGGTGTCCTGACAGGCTCAGCGGGTCGACCACAGACGCGACACACATCGCGACCATGTCGGGTCGTGCGAGCGCCAAGTCTTCCGCTGTCATGAGGCGTAGTCCCCAGATCGCCAGTGCAGTCACCGGTTCGCGCAAACCTTCGCCCTCGGGAGTCAGGCCGTACGCCCCTGTCTCGATCTTGTCGACCACGCCGTGGGACTGGAGGAGTCTGAGCCGTTTCGTCAACCGGTTGGGCCCCACACCGTCGAGCCGACGGTCCAGATCTCCGAATCGCTTGGGCCCCATCAAAAGTTCACGTACCACCAGCATCGTCCATCGTTCACCCAGCAGATCCATCGACAAGGCCAGCGGGCAGGCCTGTCCGTAGGAGCGGGGTCCGGTGGTCACACCGGCCGATGATACCGGCAAAGTGGTGCGTGAGGTAACCGCCCGTTCGTCGACCGTCATAGATCGAATGCCGGTGGCCGCTGGTACCCCGCAAGCCGCCCTCCGAGCAGCGCGGCGAATTCGATGGTCGTCAGGTCCCCACCCGCAGGCCCCATTGCCTGAACACCGACGGGCAGTCCGGCCGACGTGCGGCCGACCGGGACGGTCGTGGCCGGACCTCCCGACACGTTGGCCAAGCCGCACCACTTGATCTGGTCCCAGTAGGGCCGTCGTCGGCCGTCGACCTCGAATTCACGGCCGAACTTGTCATTGGGCTTTCCGTGGTGGTTCGGCGCAGCCGTGGGTGAGACCGGCATCAGCACGATGTCGTAGTGCTCGAAGAACCGCACCCACCGTTCGCGAATCTCCTGGCGTAGCGCATCGGCTTCCATCCACGCGTAGTGCGACAGGAAAGTCCCGCGGAAGGCACGCAAGGCATCACCTCGGGGGTTCTGCACGATGCGCGCGGCCGTAGCGGCACCGAAGGCCGGCGTCATCCCCGAGCGGTCGGCTCCCAGCTGCGAGAACAGTAGTGGATGAAAGGCGTTGTGCGACTCCGAGATCGTCACCGGGATCGCGGAGGGGTGGACATCAACGGTGGCACCGGCCTCGCGCAACGAGTCGATCGCCGTCCGCATGGCCCCACGGACATCGGAATCCACTGGACAATCTTCGTCCTCGTACCATGCGGCGACACGGAAGCCCGAGAGCACAGTGGCCCGCGGGGGCGACAGCGTGTAGCCGAAACCGCCGTCGCGGTCGAGGGCGCCGACCGTCGCCTCGAGGATCGATGCGAGATCGCGCGCGTCGCGCACCTGCGCACCGGCACAGGCAAGATCGGGTTCGCTCCACCGCTTGACACCCGGTCCCGGCGAGATGTGACCCACCAGCGGGATCGACCGATAGGTCGCCTTGTGCCCGTAGAGACCGTTGAAATGCGACGGCACACGGGTCGATCCCCCGATCTCCGACGCGAAATCGAACGCAGTGAGTCCGGCGGCGGTTGCCACTGCACCCCCACCCGCCGATCCCCCGGAAGTCTTCGACAGGTTCCACGGGTTGTTCGTGGGCCCGAACAGGGGATTGTCAGCCTGCACGTCCTGGTTACCCGGCGGCATATTGCTCTTGCCCATGATCACCGCGCCCGCCGCGCGCAGCCGCTCCACCGCTACCGCGTCGCGAGTAGGTACGTTGTGCCGCAGGTCTTCTCGACCGCAGGACGTCCGCATGCCGGCAGTCTCGTACGAGTCCTTCACGGTGATGGGCAGTCCGTGCAGCGGGCCCACGTCGCCGGGCGACTCGGCACGAATGCGATCGGACTCCTCGGCCTCCCGACGAGCACGGGCAGCATCGATGGTGATGACTGCGTTCAGTGCCCCATTGTGGCGCTCGATTCTGCCGAGATACATCTCCACGAGGTCGACACTGCTGACCTCGCCCTTGCCGAGCAGTGCGCATAGTTCGTGCGCCGGCGCGAAGGCGTGTGCGTCGCTCATGCCTTCGACGACCCGGTCGCGGACGTCTCCATGCGGGACAGCGCCGAGTGGACGGCAGGAGTCGTCGCGAGCTTGCGGTCGAGGAGTGGTCCGACAATTCCGCGCATTGCCGCCAATGGCTTCCACCGCGACGGCAGCATCAACCGGGTGTCCCGATGTTCGATACCGCGCACGATTCCAGCGGCCGCTGTGGCTGTAGAGATGCGTTTGAGGAGGAAGGATGGCGCGGTGGCGTCGAGTAGATCCTTCGCCCCCGGTGATGCATCGACGCCGTCTCGGATCATTCCCGTGTCGATCAGGGCGAAGTACGCCGTGAGCACCGACGCTCCGTGTCCGGCGAGCTCGGCGTTCAACCCTCGGCCAAGTGCCTCGATTGCGGCCTTGCTCATCGCGTATGGGACCGCGCCGACACCATTGATGTAGGAGTACACCGAACTGATCACAACCATCTGGCCGCGACGGGCGATCACCGATTCGATCGTGGCGGAGACAGTGTTGAGGACGCCATTTACGTTGACTTCCAACACTTTCGCCATTTCGCCCGGAGCAAGGTCGCGAATCGGAGCGCTGCGGCCGAGGATGCCCGCGTTGGCGATGGTCACGTCGACGGGGCCCAACTCGGCGGTGGTTCGCTCGACGGCAACGCGCACCGATTCCGGATCGGTGACATCGCACTGAAGTCCGAGCGCAGACGCACCCGCCAGTTCGGCGGCCACACGCTTCGCTGCGACACCGTCGATATCGGCGACCGCCACCCGAGCACCCCGACTGGCGAGTCGGTTCGCGGTAGTTGCGCCCAAACCGCCACCGCCACCGGTGATCAGAACGACCTTGTTGGTAAGTGGATAAGAACCCATGAGCTGTCTCCTCGATTCCGCAGATGGCACTCGCATCCGGCGGTAGTGTGACCTAGTATACAAACTGCTATACGAAATGTATAGTCTCACTTATCAGGCCAGCCGGGCGATCCGGCATGACCGGAATCGACAACCGAGGAGTCCACAAGTGCCCGACTCAGCCGACTTCATGACCATCGACGTCTTCGACCGACCGCCAGGTGGCCCATGGCTGTGGAGCCGGCGGGTCAAAAAGGCTCTGGACCAACCGATCCCAGGTCTGCGCGCAGCGACGGTGAATCACTCGAATCACGCGACTCATTCGCTGAGCCTCGCCAGCTTCCTTCCTCCGGGGCGGACACTGGTCGCCGCCTGGGACTCCCGGGAGTCGGCACTCGCGGCCTTCCGCGGGCCACTCGCGAACGCCGTCCGCGGCGAGGGACACTTCAGTCTCGACGGCGAGGTGGCCAAGGCGAGCCGTGAGCACGAATGGGACAGCTGGCACGGTTGGATTCCGAGCGACGAGGGAAGCACGAGACTGACCCCCGACGAACCGATGGTCGTCGTGGTGCATGGTGTCCTGCGCCGACGACATCTGATCGGGTTCGTCCGTAACAACGTTCATGCCGCGTCGCGGGCCAAGTTCCACCCCGGTCACCGGGGCAGCGTTGACATCTCCTCGGCACTGCCGTTCGAGCACACCTCGATCAGTACGTGGAAATCGGTGAAGCTTGCCCGCGATTACGCTTACGCACCCGGTGGCCATGCGAACGCGATGGATCACGCGCGCGCCGCCGATACCCATCGCACCGGCTGCTACCTCCAGATCCGCCCGGTCGCGAGCTCAGGTTCCCTTGGACTCGACGAGCCCGTCTTTCCAGACCTTCCCCCGGCCCTGCGCGGGTAGCCGCTCGAATGCGACGGATCTCGAGTTGGACGTCGTGATCGATTACTGCACAAAGGATTTCGAGACCAGCCGTTCGGCGGCGAGAATCCGGAGTAATCGCTGCGCGATCCGGCCCCGGACGCACAGCGACCAGCAGGGGCTCTGCCGGCACACCCGTAATCCACTCTCCTCCAACTCGGAAAGCTGTTCCTCATGAACCACCAGAGTTCTTATGCTCATGCCCCAACGAAAACGGTCTCGGTGGGCGGCACCACCTACGCCTATCGAGAGCTGGGGCCCTCGGGCGACATCCCGGTCGTCTTCCTCGCGCACCTCGCCGCCAATCTGGACAATTGGGATCCGCGCATCGTCGACGCCATCGCCCGGGACCGCCACGTCATCGCTTTCGACAACGTCGGAGTCGGAGCGTCGACGGGCAAGATTCCCGCAACCGTCCTGAAAGCCGCGACCGATGCCTACAGGTTCATTCGCGCACTCGGATTCGACACCGTCGACATCTTCGGGTTCTCCCTCGGCGGGATGATCGCTCAGGACCTTGCCATCGCTCATCCGCAGTTGGTTCGCAAGATGGTCCTCACCGGAACCGGACCGCGCGGCGGCAGGGGCATCGACAAGATCGCCCGGGTGACGTTCTACGACATCGCGCGTGCGACGCTGACACGGGCCGATCCCAAGGAATTCCTGTTCTTCAACCGGGACGCGGCCGGCAAGAAGGCCGGGAAGCAGTTCGTCGCACGGTTGGACGAACGCACCGTCGGCCGCGACAAGGACGTCGCCCCCACTGCGGTCCTCAGGCAGTTGTCGGCGATCAAGAAATACGGTCGATCGACTCCGTCCGATCTGTCGGTGATCACGCAGCCGACGCTGATCGCCAACGGCGACAACGATCGAATGGTGCCCAGCGTCCTGTCCGAGGACCTACACCGCCGCATCACGAACAGCGAGCTCGTCATCTACCCGAACTCCGGACACGGTGGCGTCTTTCAGTTCCACGAACAATTCGCACCCGTCGCGGCACGTTTCCTGGCGCCCAGTCCCGACGAGAGTGTGGACTCGACCGAGCGCCACAACGAAGCCGAGGCGACCATCGATCGAGTCAGCACGACTGCGGCCCAACAACGCACGCTGCAGTTGCGGGTGGAGAACGTGATCAAGGAGACGTCCGACGCTCTCACCCTTGTTCTGTCTCGCACTGACGCGGACAGACCGACAGGGTTCGGCTATCGACCCGGACAGTTCCTGACACTCGAAGTCCCACACGAGGAACAGCTCTCCGTTGCGCGCTGCTACTCGCTCTCGAGTAGCCCGGACAGTGACGACTTGCCGGCAATCTCCATCAAGAGAACCGAACACGGCTACGCGTCGAATTGGTTGTGCGACAACGCCGCTGTCGGCCTCACCTTGTCCGCACTCCCACCCGCGGGCACGTTCGTACCGTCGCGGTGGGACAGGCCTCTCGTTCTCCTCGCGGCCGGCAGCGGCATCACCCCCGTCATGTCCATCCTCAAGACTGCGTTGGCGACTCACGACCAACACGTCACGTTGATCTATGCCAACCGATCTCCGCAGTCCGTGATGTTCGCCGACACCCTCGAGGAGTTGACTCGGCGTTACCCGACGCGGCTGACTGTGACTCACTGGTTCGAATCCGAGCGCGGTCTGCCGACTCTCGACGGACTGTCCGACGCGATCCCCGCGGACCCCGGATCCGACGCCTATCTCTGTGGCCCGGCAGCGTTCATGGATCTGGTCCGCGACGCGCTCGTCACCGCCGGTATCGATCGCGATGCCATTCATCGCGAGGTCTTCGTGTCCATCAAGACCAACCCGTTCCTCGGTGCGACAACCCACGTCTCGAACGACGCCGAGCCGAACAAGGGCACACCGGTGACCGCCGAGGTCGCAGGCACGAGCTTCTCGTTCCTCTGCCCGCCCGAGACAGTGCTGCTCGATGCAATGCTCTCGCAGGGAATCGATGCGCCCTTCGGATGTCGAGAAGGTGTCTGCGGCGCATGCGCATTCACGCTTACAGCAGGCGAAGTCGAGATGCGGGCAAACGAGACTCTCGGTGACCACGAACTCGAACAGGGCGTGCGGTTGGCATGTCAGTCCGTGCCGATCTCCGACACCGTGGACATCGTCATCGAGTAAGGCGCCGGGTCCAACCGAGGCGATGAGGTCACTGTCCCTCGTGCGGGGTATCCGGCAAATCCAACCCACACGTGAGCGGCGGAGCTGGGGTGTCAGTACCGGGTGTCGAGCCATCAGCGTGGACGATCCACATCTCGTAGGCGGCAAGGGCACCCCGGGTGGCACGAGCGCGGTCGTCACCGATTCCGACGAGCTGAGCGATTGCCATCGGTGCCAGGACGTTCGCGACTGGGTCGCCGTGTTGGGCGAAGTGACCTGCCGCTTCCAGAGACACGAATCCGTGTACCAGACTCCACAACTGAGCGGCCATCTGTTCCGGGTCGTCGACATCGACGCGTCCGGCCGTCACCAATCCGTGGCAGGTACGCACCAGAACGTCGTAGGCCTCGCGAAAATACTGGTGCGGAACAGGAGGAGCCGATGCGCGGTACGCCCCTCGTGGCGACAGCCCGAACATCAGATCGTAGAGATGTGGGTTGCGGCGCGCGAAGTCTCTGACTCCCAGCGCCAGCGCGAAGAGCTGAGTACCCGGGTCGTCGTTGGATGCAGCCGCGTCCGAAAGCGCCTGTGTCAGAGTCGAATAGCCCCGTGCCACAACGGCGTCGAGCAGTCCGCTCACATTGCCGAAATGGTGGTAGACCGTGATCGTCGAGGAACCGGCCTTCTCGCTGATGCGACGAACCTTCATCTCTCCGGGACCTTCCTCGGCGAGAACGGCGACGGCCGCGTCGATCAACCGCTCGCGTGTGGACCCGTCATCCGGTCCTCCGCCCTTCTCACGTCGACTGACCATGACGCCATGATTGCACAGCGCATCCGCTCGACGATGGGCTCACTCGACCCATTGTAGTGACGCCGGCCGACTGCTATAACTTTGTTATGACGATTCTCGCAGCAGTGCCTGCCATCCGATCGAAAAAGATGGCCGCACTGATCACGCTGTGCTCCGCGGTGTTCGTGGTGAACGTCTCCACCACGATCGTCAACATCGCCCTACCTACTCTGGTGGGGGATTTGGGAGCGTCGACTCGCGATCTGCTGTGGATAGTCGACGCGTTCAACCTGGCGTTCGCCGCGTTGGTACTGGCCGGGGGGTCGCTCAGTGATCGGTTCGGGCGCCGCCCTTTCTTGATCGGGGGGCTCGCGCTCTTCGCGGTCGCATCGGTCGGCGGGGCATGGAGTGGTGAGCCCAGTCATCTGATCGCCTGGCGCGCGCTGGCTGGAGTGGCGGCTGCCGTGGTGTACCCGGTAACGCTCTCGATCCTGACCAACGTGTTTCAGGAGCGGTCGGAACGCGTCGTGGCAATCGGCATCTGGGGCGCAGCGACCGGCGTCTCGGTCGCCGTCGGACCCGTCGTGGGCGGGTCACTGATCGAACATTTCTGGTGGGGATCGATCTTCGTTTTCAACGGACTCGCCGCTACCGGGGCCTTCGCTCTGGCGATTCGATTCGTTCCGAATTCCATTGACCCGTCGACGCCGCCGCTGGACAAAACGGGCCTTGTTCTTTCTGTGCTGGCCCTGGGGTCGTTGGTGCACGCGATCATCGAGGGCCCCGATCGCGGATGGTCGTCCACGTCGACACTGCTCGGATTCGGTGTGGCTGCCGCACTGTTGGTCATGTTCGTTGTACGAGAATCACGCGCGCGCCACCCGATGCTGGACGTGCGACTGTTCACCAACATGCGCTTCACCGCGGCCAGTGGAGCGGTCACCAGCGCGTTCTTCGCCCTGTTCGGCTTCATTTTCCTTGTCACACAATACTTTCAGTCCGTCCGAGGGTTCGGCCCACTCGACACCGGGGTACGAATGCTCCCTGTTGCAGGGTCTTTGGCAGCGTTCTCGTTGGTGGGCCCTCGCTTGGCTGTATTGGTCGGGTCCAAGGTGGTGGTCGCGAGCGGATTGGCATTGTTGACTGCTGCGTTCCTGTGGATCTCACAGGTCGAGGCCGGGACCTCCTACCTGCAGATCGCCGGCCAGATGGTGTTGCTCGGCGCAGGCCTCGGTCTGACGAGTGCACCTGCAACAGAGGCGATCATGGGCGTCGTCCCGACCGACAAGGCCGGCATGGGGTCGGCAGTCAACGATGCCACCCGTGAGCTCGGCGGAACACTGGGTGTCGCCGTGATCGGTTCGGTTGCGCTGTCTGTTTACAGGGATGGGCTCGACACAACACAGTTGCCCGCCGCCCTGGTGGAACCTGCGCGCGAGTCGGTAGGTGCCGCTCTCGAGGCTGCACGCCAGGCTGCAGAGGCGCTGGGTGACCCCGGCGCGATGCTCGGGTCGCAACTGACCGAGCTTGCACGCGAACAATTCATCGACGGCTTCGCCACCGGCAGTCTCGTCGCCGGAGCGGTCACCGCAGTCGCAGGCGTCTTGACGCTGATCTTCCTCCCGTCGCACCCCAGCGACGACGAGGCTCAACCAACGAAAGGCTCGTAATGGATGTCAAAGCAGGCCGTTACACCGCAAATTACCCGGACGACTTCGTAGTGCTGTTCATCGGTTTACGAATGAACAGTATCTGGCGCATCACAGAATGGTTGCCAGTCTTCCGAGCTGCGTTCTCCATGACGAAGGAAGCGTTGGCCCTACCCAGCACACCCCTGCTCAAATCCAATACCGTGTGGTCGGTGTCCGATCCACGACTGTTCTTCTTCGTCCAGCACTGGCGCTCGTTCGACGAACTGCAGAAGTGGGCCAACGATGCCGACCTCGAGCACAAGCCGGCGAAGAAGGCGTTTTTCAAGCGCACCGCGTACAACGGTCACGTCGGCGTCTGGCACGAGGCGTACGAAGTCCCGGCCGGTCGCTTCGAGGCAATCTATGCCAACATGCCGCGCATGAGCCTGGCATCGGTCGGGACCTATCGTGAACTGCGCGCCACGTCTCGGGCAAAAGACCGAATGGGAGATTCGCAGGCGCACTGACAGAGCGGAGGGAGTCCGCCGTTGCTGTGCCGGCCCGAATCCCTCGGCCGAGCTGCTCACGATCCTTTCGATGCCCGACGAGTCGGTCCTGACACCGGTAACAACGTGAGTGCAACCGACAGCTCCATCGAGTTCTCGTCGATACTCCGGCCGAGAAGGGCCTCTGCCTGCCGCACCCGGTAGCTCACAGTATTCGGATGGATCGACAGCGCAGCGGCAGCGTGCACGCGACTGCGGTTCTCGCGCATGTAGACCTGCAAACTCGCGGCCAGCCGCCGCGTCGTGTCGTCATCTTCGGCGAGGCGCCCCAGTGTCTGCTCGACGAACTGTGCCGCGTGTTTCGGGTCGGCGATGCACAGAGCGATCAAGGCTACGTCCGGGTATCTCGTCACACGTGCGTCTTCGCCCGCGCGCAGAGCCGCCACCCGGCGACCATGCTCGGCCTGGACATGAGTCATCCGGAAACCGGCGATGCCCTGGGCAGCCTGCCCGACGGCGACCCTGACACCAGGCGGGAGGGCTGGGGCACTTCCGCCACCGATGATCACGTCGCCCTCGAAGCCATGCCTGCGGCCGAACCAGCCGGCGATAGCTGCCGACCCCAGCGGGTGGGTGATGCTCGACTCGGCACCGTTCGCTCGGGCCGCGGCGGCGATCACCCCACTCAACATCGATGGGGTGACGTGCGCGTCCACTGCATGGTCCAGCCACACGACAACGCCGACGTGGTGCCGAGTGAGGTCGTACCGAAGCCGTGCAGAGAGTGCCGGCACGTCTGTGCTCCGATCGGCCAGCACATCGTCGATCGCTGCCACGCGCGCCGCCGCAGCTCCTTGCGACCACACCTCGCGCTCTACCTCGTACGCCTCGTCACCACGGGTCAACGCGCGATCGGCGAACAACGTCATCATGGTCGTGACGAGATCCAGGGCGATGGTTCGATCTTGTCCGTCGGGCGTGTTCTCGGCGATCTGATGATGCAGCCAACGCCACACGTGGGCGTGCACCAGACGGTAGGTGCGGGAATGCCACGCCAACGGGGTCTGTCTCCTGACCGCTGATCTCATGATGGCCACCGTCGACGGTGGCAGATCGCTTCCTGCCGGATCTTTACCATCTTCCAGCAGTGCAGCGAAGAGGCGCAGGGTCTCGGCCGTGCTCCAGATTGCTTCGTCCCTGGCCTGCACGTCATCCAACAGCTCGGCGACCTCGGTACGCACTTGCGTCACCGCATCCACGGCCAGAGCGTCGGAGGCGTGCTGCAACCTTGTGGCGAGAGGCTGCAGCACCTCGCGCCAGACTCGCTGAGCGGACTGCTCGCGTAAGGGTGGCCACTCGGGATCTGCGCGGACGGTGGCCATCTCAGCCCCTGAATCCGTACACGTTTCGACCCGAGTCGCCCATTCCGCGCACACCACGTATTGCCATCACGTTGTGATCGTGTCACAACGATCCGCACGAAGTCTGGCGTGGTGTGACGAGCGCAACATTCACATCCAGTCATAGGTTTCAGTGCAGTGAAGGCGACCAGCTGCTCCCACAGCAACGCGGAGTGCGCCGACGCTCCCTCCGACAAGGAGAGCGCCATTGCTACAAACTACGAAAGAAGCCACTCAAATGTCCTCCATCAGTTCGGTGACCCTGCTCGGATCCGGTGTGCTCGGCGGCCAGATCGCCTGGCACAGCGCATTCAAGGGCAAGAACGTAGTGGTCTACGACATCGCCGAGGATGCGCTGACTCACTGTCGAGAGGCGCATCAGCAGTACGCCGCGATCTACGCCGGGTCACTCGGCGCCAGCGAAACCGACATCGCGGCGACCCACGGCCGTCTGACTTTCACCACGGACATCGCGGACGCGGTCCGCGGAGCAGACTTGGTGATCGAAGCCGTCCCGGAGATTCCCGACGTCAAGACCGTGGTCTTCAAGGAGATCGCCGATCTGCTGCCGGAGCACACTCTTGTCGCGACGAACTCGTCGACCCTCCTACCCAGCACTTTCGCCGAAGCCACCGGACGTCCTGAGAAGTTCTGTGCTCTGCACTTCGGCAACGGTATCTGGGCCATGAACTTCGCAGAGATCATGGCGCATGCCCTGACAGCGCGCAGCACGTTGACACAGATCACCGAGTTTGCGATCGAGATCGGCATGATGCCCATCCCCGTGCGAAAAGAGCAGAACGGCTATGTGGTCAACACGTGGACGCTCGCGTTGTCCAACGCGGCGCAGACGCTGGTCACCAACGGGATCAGCACGCCGGAGGATGTCGATCGCTCGTTCATGAAGTTCGGCTTTCCGATCGGACCGTTCGGAATGCTCGACCAGGTCAACATGAAGACCGCCTTCGACATCTTGGCGTACTGGGGCGAGGTCCGCGACGACCGGCAGATGACGGCCAATGCGCAGTGGATCAAAGAGAACCTGATCGACAAGGGTCGCCACGGTGCCCAGTCCGGAGCGGGCTACTACACCTGGCCGGAACCAGCGTTCATGGCCCCGGACTTCCTCGCAATCCCCGACATCTCGAAGGTGCCCGAGATCGTCTCCCTGCTCCTGCCGAGCTAGACGTCGTCTCTCCGCTTTCACCCGCAACTACGGAAAGAGAGGTCACCGTGACCGCATCTACTCAGACCCTCCCCCAGCACGTCGATGTCCTGGTCGTCGGTGCCGGGCTGACCGGTATCGGCGTGGGGCATCACCTTCGAAAGCTTCAACCCGCAAAGACGTTCGCAATCCTCGAGGCGCGCGGCGCGATGCCTCGACGTCCGTACATCGATATGGGCACGGGATACGTGAATCGGGCCATGCACCTGTTCCCCCAGCAGGGAACCGAGGGCCCCTGGGTAGCCGCTCAGGACTACAAGAACGATCGTCGAATGTTGGGCAAAGACCCGATCGAGGACACCGCGCTGTCCTTCGCTGTCGCGACAGCGAAGACGCTCGACGCCGTGCGATGACAGCCGCCACCGCGCACACGCGTGCGCGGCCCCACCGTCGACTCAGGTCGCTCCCGCTGCTGCATGAGCGGCCGGGACCGGCGGTTATCGCCGCGTGCCACGAGATGGCCGATGATGTCGATGTTCTGGCAGGCGCCGTATCCGAGCAGATCTGCCAGAAGGAGCCGTACTACACCGAGGCTTTCGACCGCAGCCAACTCGTGGAGAGCGTGCGGCCCCACATCCTGGCGATCCTCGACGCCATCGGCGGCGATCATGGCGACGGGGACCCCGCACCACCGCGGCACACCGGAAGGCGCTGTGCCGAGCAGGGCGCTCCGCTGGCGGTGGTGCAGCGCGCCTACCGGTTGGGCATGTCGACCATCTGGGACGAGTTGGTCGGCAAGCTCGGCAGTGATCCCGCGGCGACGCAACACCTGCTCCGGTCGTCGGCAAGCTTCTGGAACACTCTCGACGAACACCTGGAGGTCCTCAATGCTGCTTACCGTGAACACGAGCTGGAGCAGACGAAACACGATCAGCGCCTCCGCGAGAGCGCACTGACGACGCTCTTCCACGGCCCGCATGGCGGTGGTATGGCGTTCTCCCAGGCCGCCACAATCCTCCGACTACCCACACGAGGACTGTTCGCAGTCGTGGCCGCCGACCCCCTCACGGCCGGTAGGAGTGAGGGGCCGGCGTCGGTCAGCAGAACGCTCGCAGCGTCAGGAATACACACAGTCTGGCGGTCCGACGGCGACGGGGAGGTCGGGCTCGTCATCCTGACCCGCGGATATTCGACCGAACGGCTCGCGGCCCTCCTCACCGGTGCGCTCCTCGGACGGGTAGGAATGAGCGAGGTCTTCACATCGGTGTCCGAGGCTCGCTCCGCTGCCTCTCAGGCGCGAGCTGCGCGCGGTGCCGCTCCGGCGGGCAGCAATGACGTCGTTCGATACGAGTTGGCCCGTCTGCCAGTGCTACTCGCCTCTACACGCGAGGTCTCGGCCGAGCTGATTCGTGATGTCCTCGGAGGGCTGGACCTGCTGCCCTCGGACGAGCAAGAGATGCTGATCGGCACGTTGAGAGCATGGTTCGAGGCAAAGGGCACAACCACCGAGGCGGCCCGGTTGCTCCACTGCCATCCCAACACCGTCAGGTACCGCATGGCCAAGCTGTGCCAGGCCACCGGCCGCACTCCGACCGAACCTGTCGACGCCGCGCACCTTTATCTCGCGATGGAGGCGCGTCGGCTACTCGGCCCCGTCGGTCCGCGGCGGCCACAGCACGACTGATCGACATGCTCGAGTGCTTCATCGAGCCCCGCTGCGGCAGGCCGCGTGGCGGTGCTCAGTCGGCACGGAGATTGTCGGTACAGGGCTGGTCGTGACGCAGGCGTTTGTCGCCGCGTCACAAAGGGTCGGTCAAAGTTGAACGCGTCGCGACAAGCGCTACAAGTATCCGTCCTCTTATCGTTGAAGTCCCGAGGAGTGATTCACGTCATGTCATCTACGCACAACCTGACGATCGTCGCGACGAACTCACCGACACTGCTGCCCAGCACCTTCACCGAGGCCACGGGCCGTCCCGAGCGGTGCTGCGCGCGGCCTAGGGCGTCGGCACCCCGAGGACGTCCACGTGCTGTCCCAGAAGTAGCCCCCTCAGCCTTTTCTTTCCTTCCCTTACCCCTTCAGGAGACCCATATGAGCAAGCGCCGCAGCACCGTCCACTCCACGTCGTCCCGCATCGTCCCCGAGCACGTCGACGTGCTCGTCGTCGGAGCCGGGCTGACCGGCATCGGTATGGGCTACCACCTGCGCAAGCTGCAGCCGGGCAAGAGCTTCGTGATCCTCGACGGTCGCGAGGAGATCGGCGGCACGTGGAGCCTGTTCAAGTTCCCGGGCATTCGATCGGACGCCGACCTCTACACCTTCGGCTTCGGGTTCAAGCCCTGGAACAAGGCCAACTCGGTCGCCAATGCCCACGAGATCGTCGACTACCTGCAAGAGACGATCGACGAGAACGACCTCGGACGTCGCATCCACCTCGGCCACAAGGTCCTTCAGGCCGACTTCTCGAAGGTCGACCAGCGCTGGACCGTCACGGTCGAGCGCACCGCCGACGGCACGCGCTTCGAGATGACCGCGAGCTTCCTCACCTCGGCTGCCGGCTACTACGACGGCGACCAGGGCTTCACACCGCACTTCGAGGGACGCGACGACTTCGCCGGGCAGATCGTCCACAGTCAGCACTGGCCGGCCGACCTGGACTGGACCGGCAAGAAGGTCGTCGTGATCGGCAGCGGTGCCACGGCCGTGACGGTAGTGCCGAACATGGCCGAGAAGGCCGCCCACGTCACGATGCTGCAACGCTCGCCGTCGTACGCGATGCCGATCCCGCGTCAAGACCCCTTGCCGATCTTGCTGCGCAAGGTGCTGCCCGACGCGGCTGCGGCGCGCATCACCCGCACGGTCAACCTCACCCGGGTCTCCTTTCTGTACAAGGCGAGCCGTCGCTTCCCCAACCAGATGCGGTCCCTCGTGCGCCGTATCAACGCCAAGGCTCTGCCCAATGGCTACGACGTCGATACCCACTTCGCCCCCGAGTACGCCCCATGGGACCAGCGCATGTGCTTCATCACCGACGGTGACCTGTTCGACTCGATCTCCTCGGGCCAGGCATCGGTCGTCACCGACCACATCGTGCGGTTCACCGAGACCGGCATCCTGCTGGAGTCGGGCAAGGAGCTCAAGGCCGACATCATCGTCACCGCGACCGGCCTTAACATGGTGCCGTTCGGCAAGATGTCGCTGTCCGTCGACGGCGAGAAGGTGGAGCTGCCCGAACACGTCTTCTACAAGTCGGCCATGGTCAGCGACGTGCCCAACTTCACCTACACGGTGGGTTACATCAGTTTGCCGTGGACGCTCAAGGCCGACCTGGTCGCGCAGTTCACTTGCCGCCTGCTGGCGCACATGGACCGTCACGGGTACTCGGCCGCCTCGCCCCGGCTCGACGACCCGTCGATAGGGCGCAAGCCGTTCATGGGACTCACGTCCGGCTACGTGGCGCGCGGGATCCACCAATTCCCACGGCAGGGCGAGTCGGGTCCGTGGACCGTACGCGAGGACTACAAGCACGACCGCCAGGTAATGGGCAAGGATCCCATCGACGACGGCTACCTGCAGTTCACCTCGGCGTCGGTCCCGACGCTGTCCAGCACCCGATGAGCATCGGTTTCATCGAGGTCGCCGGGCGCCGCACCCGGGTGCGGCTCGACGGTGACCCGGGCTCGAGCCCCGTCGTCCTGCTTCACGGGATAGGACGAAGCCTCGAGGACTGGTCGGAGGTGGTGCTGCGGCTGTCGTCGCAGCACCGGGTCATCAGCCTCGACCTGGCAGGATCGGGTTTCTCCGAACGCCTGGCCACGCCGACGGACCTCGCAGGGCTTGCGCGCGCAGTGCTTCAGACTCTCGACGAGCTGGGCGAGACACGCCCGGTTCACGCGATCGGTAACTCCCTCGGCGGCGCAGTCGCGCAGCAGCTCGTCGTCGAGGCACCCGACCGCGTCGCGAGCCTCGTGCTGCTCAACAGCGCGGGCTTCGGCTCGGAGGTCACTCCGGCACTGCGATTGCTCGCTGTTCCCGTGCTGGGTCGCTTCCTGGCGACGCATCCCACAAAGGACAGCATCGCCATGACCGAGCGCGCCTGCTACGCCGAGGCGAAGCACGCGACGTCCGTACGTCTCGAGCACGCGCGAGCCGTCGCTGCGGAACCCGGCACCGGCGAGGTCATGTGGGAGACCGTCCGATCGATGGCGACACTGCGGGCGGGCATCCTGCCGACCTGGCGTGAGCAGCTGCTGCGCCGGGTGGCCGAATCCGGCACGCCGACCCTCGTGGTCTGGGGCGACCGCGACAAGATCCTGCCGTCACGGCACCTCGAGGCGGCCCGCCGGGCTCTACCGGAGGCGTCGACGTACCTGTTCAAGGGCGTCGGTCACATGCCACAGGTCGAGCGGCCCGCTGAGCTGGCCGAGCTCGCCCTCGAGTTCCTCGCGGTTGCCGCATAAGCCGCGAAGTCCGGCACAACCTGTTGGCACTGCTCAGCGACGACAGCGGAACGCAACCCCGACCGTACCGCTGTCGTCGCGGGGGGCGAGCTACCCCGAGCTCGACGAGGCCGCCGGCGGCGCGGCCGACCTGCCGGTCGAGCTCGGGGTCAGTGTCGCGCTGTCAAGATCCTAGAAGGCCAGCTCGCCTGACGCGTCCCACTCGCGGAAGCGAGGCTCCACCGTCGACAACACCCCGATCCGATGTGGTCGGGGTGTTGTCGATGGTGGGTACTGCGTCGTGTCGGTGTCGTGCCGCCGCTACCTACGCTGAGACATCAGGAACGTCCGAGTGGAGTGGCCAGCGCGGAGACAGTCTCGACTTCGGTGGTCGACTTAGGTGGTCGACTCAGCGTGCAACATGCGGGCTTACGCCCGGTCGAAACGGGTCGGTAAGCGGTGACCGGCCGACCTCGACTCGTCGGACCTCGCTGTCGAGGCGGTGACGGCACACCCGGTGCAAGGCCTGCACGGACGGAGCGTCGAGACCGGTGGGCTGCGCCGGGTGTGTCAGCACGTGCTCGAGCCTCCGGAAGTACGTCTCCGGTGACATCCCGAACGTAACCATGATGTCTTCTGCTTCACCGCCCCCGTAGGGCATCCACCGGACGGCGAAGTCGAGCATCCGGTCACGCTCGTTCATGTTCTTCGATGTAGCAGGCATAACCTCAGTACCACCCCACCAGTGCGCTCTGCGGCTGCCAACTGCAGAGAGCGAATAGCTTCCGCAGCCTGACCTAACGAGCCGATGCGGTGTTCGGACTCAGATGATGGTCTCCGAGCCAGCCCAGGAGGGCGGTGTTGAACTCTTCGGACGCTTCGAGTGCCACCCAGTGCCCGGCAGAAATGCTGACTTCGACCAGATCGGTGCAGTGACTCCGCATCTGTTCCGCCAGTCGTGTGTTGGTGAGAGCGGCGATGGGGTCGAGCTGAGCCTCGACGAAAAGCGTCGGCATGGTCAGTCCCCCACCGTTCACCGATTCGTCGCTGTACTGGCGATTGTCGTCGTGGTTGAGGTAGTAGCTTGTCGGGCCAGCGAAGCCACCGGCCGAGAGCGAGTCGACAACCTGGCGGTAGAGGTCATCGTCGAGGACCTCTACGTCGCGCGGCACATCGAGCACTGCATCGTCGCCGAACCATCCGCCCGCGGCGGTGATGAACGCGGTGAAGGCCGGTTGGCCGATCGCTGCGGCCTCGCCTCGGCGGTAGAGCAGGCGAACCATCTGCTCGACGTGTCGGTCGAACAGCGACGTCACCTCCGCCGCGTTCTGCTCGTAGTAGGCCATGTAGTCGAACTGCGCGTACGGCATCGTGGCCTCGGGGTACAGGTCGCGGTCCACCAGGTCCAGCATCTCGGTGTAACCGCGCTCCAGCGAGCGATAGGTAACGACTGCCGACGCGACAGCCTGGCAGAGCTCTGGATGGTGCGCGGCGAGCGCCCACACCGTCGCGGAACCCCAGTCGTGACCGACCCAGATTGCCGACTCGTACCCCAAGTGTTCGATGAGCGAACGCATATCCCCGACCAAGTGCCGTTGGGCATATGCGTCCGAATTATCCGGTTTGAATGAACCGCCGTACCCTCGCAAGTCCGGAGCTGCGACCCGGAAGCCCGCCGCGGACAGCGCGTCGATCTGTGGTTTCCATGTCAGAGCGGGCGCCGGCCACCCGTGAACCAGCACGACCAGCGGGCCGGACTCCGGACCTGCTGTCAAGTAGGAGAGGTGACCCGCCGCGGTCGACATGCCCTCGCGCGTGACGCCACTGTTCGGGCCATATTCGGGGTGGCTTCGGGCGGACTCGCCGAGCGCGCCCGCCGGGTCGAGGGTGCGATCTTCAGGCATGGACTTCTCCTCGAGAATGGTGGTGACGACGGCGAGATGCTCGTACGTGTGAAACCCCGTTCAAAAACGGGAAGGTCAGTTCAGATCTTCGGGATCGGGACCGAGACGGCGATCGGTGTTCAACGCACTCACTGCGGCCATATCTTCGGCGGACAGCTCGAAGTCGAACAACGCGGCGTTCTCCTCCACACGGGATCGAGTGACCGACTTCGGGAACACGATGTCGCCGCGCTGTAGGTGCCACCGCAGGACGACCTGAGCTGGCGCCTTGTCGATTGCCTTCGCGATCCGAGTGATGGTCGGATCGTCGAGCACCAGACCCTGCGCAATGGGCGACCATGCCTGGGTCGCTATGCCACGAGCTGCGCCGAACGCCCGGAGGCTGTCCTGGCTCATGTAAGGGTGGATCTCGATCTGATTCACGGCAGGGACGATGTCTGCGAATTCGAGCAGCCTGCTCAAGTGATGTTCGTGGAAGTTGGAGACACCGATTGCCCGGACCCGTCCCGAAGCGTGAATCTGCTCCAGAGCCCGCCACGTATCGACGAAATCGACTGCGCTCTTCGGCATGGGCCAGTGGATGAGGAACAGGTCGAGGTAGTCGAATCCGAGTACCTCGAGTGAGGTGTCGAAAGCCTTGATCGCGTCTGCTGGCGCGTGGACGTCGTTGTTGAGCTTGCTCGTCACGAACACATCTTCGCGAGCGACACCCGACTCGCGTACCGCATCGCCGACGCCGCGCTCGTTGCCGTACAGCTGAGCCGTGTCGATGTGCCTGTACCCGACATCGAGCGCAGTCAGGACGGCATCCTTGGTCGCGTCCGGGTCGACCTGGAAGACCCCGAATCCCAGCTGAGGAATCTTGATTCCGTTGTTGAGCACGACAGACGGTACAGACATAGCAGCTCCTGGTTCTTGGTATCCGAACCCGTTGTCGGGCCGAATAATTCGACGCTATATGCATCCGCTCGAGACCGACATGGACCGGGGGCCGATGTCACGTCTCGAAGATTGTGTCGACACACAACGATGCTGCGAGGGCGGGAATGTCCCCATCGGCTCCTGATAGCCGGCACCCGAGTGATGTGATGCGATCGGCACAAGTGCACGAGGTTGCGCACTCGTTCGACGACCGTGCACTCTTGTCGGCCGCAGCCGATTTCGTAAATCCCTGCGTGACCCGAATCGGCACCGTTGCTGAAGCTGCGCATATTTACATACATTTACTGTCCGTAATACGATCGTCTCTGTGAACTCGCCGATCGAAAACTCTGCCTCGTCCGACCGAACAAGTACAGGATCTGTGACCGGTCCGGACCGGTCAGCGGGATCGTCTTCCCGACGGCGACTCACCCGTACCAGGATTGCCCCTCTTGCCTCCGACCTGCGGTCCGTCTGGGCGATGTTCTCGCCGCTGCGACCCACTCACCAGCTCGACGCACCTGCGCTGCCGTGGACCGAGTCACGCAAGTAGATCTCGGTCGCCGCGGGCAGCTGACGGTGCGGCACACGCCGAACATCGCGGCGTCCGATGCCGTCCCGGTCGTTCTCCTGCACGGGATAACACTGACTGCGGACGTCAACTTCTTTGCTTTGGCGGATCTCTTCGGCCCGGAGCGGCCCGTGATCGTCTTCGATCTCCCGAATCACGGGTCAGGAATTCGGGTCGACCACTTCGAGTTCGAAGATGTGGCCGACGACGTGATCGCTGTCCTGGACCGGCTCGGTGTCCAACAAGCGACCCTATGCGGGTACTCCCTCGGAGGGATCGTCGCGATGGTCACCGCCGATAGGCATCCTGACAGGATTGCGGGGCTGATCGTTCAAGCCGCCGCGATGCGCTACGGCGTGGAGGTACGAGAGCGCGTGTTTCTCCGTGCGATCGCAACCGCCCACACACTGGGACTCGATCACGCGACACGGGCACTGCCGGCTCGCTATTGGCGCGCCAGCGCGAGGACGAGCAAACATGCTGCGGCGCGGCAGCTTTGGGTCGAACAGCAGTTGACTGTATCCGGCGAACCGCGCTATGCCACCGTGTGGCGGGCCGTGCAGCGTAAGGATCACCGATCTGTGCGGTCGAGCGCCCCTACGGCAGTGTTGGTACTCGCCGCCGACCGAGTGTGTCCGCCAGTTCTGCAGATCGAGGCGGCAGAGTTGCTGGGGGCGCACGTCATTCGGCTCGACGCGGACCACGACGTGCCCGTCGCCGACCCGGCCAAGTTTGCGCATGCGACCGAGGAGGCGTTGCGCTGGGTAGATTCCGAACGTCGAAACCGATCTCAGCTCCCCCGCTAGGACACTTCCGGCCGGGGCCAGCCGGAAGTGTCCAGAATTCCTTTGCCGGCAACCCAACGAACCGCGACCGACCGGCAGAACTCCCCCGTAGCCACCGTCACAACGGTCCGCACGGTTGTCGTCACGAAGTCCGCGCGAACTCCCGACGTGATGTAAAGCTTCGTTCCGTTGACGACGTGAATGTCACCGTCCAGCCCGGCCGTGGTCTCGAGGGTGGCCACGTCGGAGCCGCTCGGCGTTTTCGGGGGTCGATGCGCCGAGCACACCCAATGCGGCTGTAGTGCGCTGCAACCCGCGGGGGATTTCGCCGTTCTTCTCTCACCGGGGAGGTTGAGCACGACGTGGGTGACGGTGAATTTTCTTGTCAGACCACGCAGTGCCGAACGTTCGTCGGTCTCCCGCGGTTCTCTGCCGATGGTTTTATCATCGACCACTCCAGATCGGGTCGCGCTTTTGAAGAAACGCGGTGATCCCCTCCATGGTGTCGGATGATGTACTCAGCCGCGCGAGGGCCTCCTCGGTAAGGGTCCACCCCTGCGTTTCCGTCGGAATGCGGCCGTCGACGATTCCTCGGGCAATCGTCTTGGAGGCCTGCACCGCCAAAGGTGCTCCAGCCGAGATGTTCTCGGCAAGCTCCAGTGCAGTGGTCAGCACATCGGCGCGCGGAACTACCCTGTTGACCAGACCCCACCGCAGTGCGTCTTCGGCGCTCAGTCCCGCGCCCGTGAGCAACAGCTCCAATGCAACGGCCCGCGGTATTGCGGTGACCAACCTGAACACACCGCCTGCACCGGCGATCAAACCGCGCTTGACTTCGGGAAGGCCGAACGTCGAAGTATCCGCTGCCACAACAAGATCACCGGCCAACGCGAGCTCGGTACCCCCGCCAAGTGCGTTGCCGTTCACCGCAGAGATGATCGGCTTGCTGATGTGGTGTTTGACCACCCCCGCAAAACCCCAGTGTGCGGTCTCCGGAGGGGTCACTCCGTCCGGGCCGGAGCTACCGAGGGCCTTGAGATCGGCACCGGCGCAGAACGCCGACTCCCCCGCACCGGTCAGGACAACCGCCCGGATGTCTCCCTCCGCCTCTGCCCTCTCCCATGCCTCGCCGAGGCCTCGGTGGACGTCACTGTTGACGCTGTTTGCCGCCCGGGGTCGGTTGATGGTGACCACCAACGTGTGACCGCGGACCTCTGTCAGTACTACGTCGTTCATGTCGGTTCCTCGTCTTCGAACGTGACCGCGACACATCCGTCGCGGTCGGTGATAGTGACGTGCGCGCCGACCAGGGAACGGGTGCCCTCGCGCGTGTGGCGAATCATTGCCTCCGCGTCGGCAGCATCGGTATGACCGGCTACGCGTGAACCCGCAGGGGTCGTGGCGATAACGATTCCGGTCGACGGCTCACCTGCTCGATCGAATTCCACAGTTGCAGAGATGATCTCCGCATTGCCGCTGTATCCGTGCAGGACCTCGGCAGCGGACGGAGGGATCGACTGCGCGACGGGATCGCCGACATATCCATCGGGGTGCGGGTGACGGGACAGGACCACCGAATGCTGTGAGGTCATATAGCCGCCGTTCGCATGCACCAGCGCCGGCCTGTCGTCCTTCGTGTGTCGCAAGATCCGAGCTGTCTGTGCAACCGCGTGGAGCGTGTAGCTGTTCAGCGGACCGCCGAAGAAGGAATGGCCGCCGAGGACGGTGGGAACGGTGGTCTGCGATAGACCGAGTGTTGCGGTCAATACTTTCGGAACGATCGGGAAAGGGCTGTACGCATCGATGAGCCCCAGGTCGCCTCCGGTCAGTTTCGTACGATCGAGGGTGCGGTGCACCGCCGACTTCATAGCAGCGGACGCTCCGAAGTCGTTGCGCGTCAGCACATCGTCCGGTTCCGATGCACCTGCTCCACCCCACAGGTACACGATGCGGTCCTCTCCCACCCCCAGCTCACGGGCAACGGCCAGGGAGCACACGAGCACTGCGGCGGCTTGATCCACGAAGGGCATCGCATTCATCATCAGCGGGTACGCATCGCTGATCGGCCGGTTCTTCGGCCCGGTCGTTGCGAGTTCGTCGGATGTCCGGAAAGTCGGCGACCAGGCGTTGGGATGCGCCACGGCAATCGAAGAGAACTCGGAGTACAAACGGGCAGAGTAGATGCGCGATTGCGCCGGGCTCTGACCGATGTCGTGGCTGAACCGATTCTCGAAAAGAGGGTAGACGCGAACCGGCGTGACGACGCCGGCCCTGATCATGTCGGGGCTCCCGAGGTCCTCGGCGGAGAAGGTGGGCGGGCCACCCGGCTCAGCGGACCACCCCCGCGCGCTCGGATCGACCCCTTGTTTCGTCAGAGCAGTGACAGACGCCTGAGTCTCTCCGCCGACGAGCAGCGCGACAGTCGTCTTTCGGTCGGCGATTTCGGAGCCGAGACGATCGAGCAGCGCCGCAGGCCAGTGGCCGCCGACGGAACTGGTCCAGGTCCGCGGCGCAGAGGCCCCGATGCGCTGCGCCAGGAGCATCGCAAGTTCTCGTAGGACCAGCTCGAGGTCCTGACGGCGTAGATTGCGTCGACTCGGGCTCCGAAGTCGTGGTTACCGGAGTCTCGCAGAGCTCCTTCCACCGCCTCCGAGATGAGCTCTACAGGCTCTTTGGGCGGTGCCGGATCTCCGAAGCGTCCGGATCGAACATCGGCGACTCCGACGATGACGGGCACTGCTGTTGCGTCGGTCACCCCCCGAACGGTAATACAGACATTCAGTGTCCGCAATAGGACGTGTAGTGCGACCCGACTCCCCGAGTCAGGTCAACGAACGCAGAACGGTGTCGACGATCAGCACCGAATGCGCTGGGCCGTAGGGCTTCACGCGTCCCGCATGCGCATGCGCATGCGAGAAGAGTGCATGAGCGAGAACGGCACCGGTCACGAGTTCGAGCAACAGCGTCGTCGACGTTCCTACCGGCAATTCCCCACGCTCGACAGCGCGTTCGACGATGTACCGGGCCGTGACCAGACGGCTCTGATTGAGCGTGTCGGTCAGATGTGACAAGAGGTCGGGATTGACCATCGCGTCGAGCGTTACCCGCAAAGACACCAAGCCCGCGAGATCTGTGTAACCGCTCTCGAGCTGAGCAGCAAGCTCGAGGAGATCACCTCGAACACTGCCGGTGTCGATCGGCGTGGACAACGGTGAGCGCGCCTCCAAAGCCTGTACCAACAGAGCCTCCTTGGTGTCCCACCGGCGATACAGTGCAGCCCTGCCGACCTTGGCTCGGCGGGCAACCGCATCGAAAGTGAAACCGCGCCAACTGGTTTCCCAGTACACCTCGAGTACGGCGTCGTAGACGCGGACTTCCATGTCCGCATCCCGAGGCCTTCCGGGTCCGCGCTGACGGTGTTCGAGCATGTGCCCATCATCGCACCCTCGCGTGTCACCGACAGTGCACTCATGCCTGGTCAGCACCGCGATCGTCCACCCAACTCGATGCACCCATCAGCTGCCCCACTATTGCGGACATTCAGTGTCTGTATTACCGTCGAGGTGATGGCGGCTAGCGACTGAAGTTCCGAGACAACCACTCAGACGCATCGACTGCCGGTGACATCGGCGGGGCGAAACTACGACCACCCGCCGATGCTCACATCGACACTGAAAGAGGTCCGCTCATGCCGACGTAATTGTCCAAGATATCCGACGCCATTCGGGCCTCGAGGGTCGTGCTCGAGGCCGGTCTCGTGCCATTTCCCCGCGTCGACCACGGACTCAAATCCTTGAATGCGGTGAACAAATACGGACCCTTTGCCGGACCTGTTTGCGCGCATGCCCAGAACGGCTACGACGCGGTCGCCATCATCGATGATCGCGGGCCCCTCACTTACGCCGATCTCGAACGCACGAGCAACGCGCTCGTCCGCTCCTGGCAGTCCGTCGGCATCACCTCCGAGACAGTCATGGGTGCCATGTGCCGTAACCATCGCGGCCTGGTGCTGACGATGTTGGCCGCAGCGAAGAACGGCACGAAGCTCGTCCTCATGAACACGGGCTTCGCTGCCCCGCAACTCGTCGACGTCGCCGCACGCGAAAACGTCGCGGCATTCGTCTACGACGACGAGTTCGCCGAGATCGCAACTTCCTTGCCCTCCGACACCATCATGTACCGCTCGTGGAGTGAAGCCGACACGGAAGCGCCCACCGCATCGGTCACCCTCGACGAAGCGGTGATCGGCCATGCAACGTCGACCGTCGCCGCGCCCGCGAAGAACGGCAGCTTCGTCCTGCTCACCAGCGGCACCACAGGAACCCCCAAAGGCGCACCTCGCGGACACATGTCTCCACTGGCCTCGGCGCAGTTCCTCGACCGAGTACCGTTGCGCCGCAACCAGATCATGATGATGGCGGCACCGGCCTTTCACGGAACCGGCGTGTCTCAATTCGCTCTTGCATTGGCGCTCGGACAAACGGTCGTCATGCACAGGAAGTTCGATCCGGAGAAAACAATCGAAGCAGTGGCTCGATTTCGTTGCGACAGTATCGTTCTCGTACCGACAATGCTGAACCGCATCGTGGGCCTGGGGCCGGATGTGTTGTCGAAATACGACGCCTCGAACCTGAGTATCATATTTTCGGGGGGTTCGTCGTTGTCACCCGACCTGTGCAAACGAGTCACCGCCACCTTCGGCAATGTCCTCTACAACCTGTACGGATCCACCGAAGTTGCAGTCGCCACGGTGGCGACGCCCGAAGACTTGACTATTGCCCCGGGGACTGCCGGTCGGCCACCGGTCACCTGCCACGTCGAGATATTCGACGACACCGACAAACGAATCACATCCCCCGACACCATCGGAAGAATCTTCGCGGCAAACGGTTTGAGCTTCGAGGGGTACACCGACGGTCGGGACAAAGAACGCATCGGTCGACTCGTATCCACAGGAGACGTCGGCCATTTCGACGCGAACGGACTGCTGTTCGTCGATGGACGGGACGACGACATGATCGTCTCCGGCGGCGAGAACGTCTATCCGCTCGAAGTGGAGAATCTGCTGGCCGACATGGACGATGTGGCCGACGTGGCGGTGATGGAAGTGGAAGATTCCGAGTTCGGCCACCGTCTACGCGCCTTCGTCGTCCTCGCCCCCGGCGCGGTACAGAATCCAGATGCGCTCCGCGGACACGTTCGTTCGAACCTGGCGCGATACAAAGTCCCCCGAGACGTCATCTTCATCGATCAGCTCCCGCGTAACGCCACGGGAAAATTACTGCGTCGCAAACTTACCGAGATCTAAACGAGAATGCGCCAGGCCACCCGAGTTCTCTGCTGGGTACCTGCAGCATGCTGATCGATGGTTAGCGTTGCACTACAACAGAATTCGACATTTCAACGCTTGACTGCGCCACGTGATGGCCAGTGCCTACGCATGCAGATTGCAGAAGTTGCGATGAAACCCAAGCCGCCGGCGGCGACTTCGAAGCGACGGTCGACGCGGACGTGTTTGCCGCCGCGCGCTCCCCTTTCGGCATCACCGGGCCGCGGCAGTATCGCTGTCGCCGAGGTGGATATCGTCGATGAACGCGAGAACGCCCGTATCGAGGCCGGGAATCCGCGAGTCCGCGAAGTCTTCGATAATCGTTCCACCGACCACGCCGTCGTCGCGTCGAAATCGCACCTTCTCATCATCGGTGGGCCCGGATTTTGTGTCACGTCGAGTGTCGTCATGACGGTGTTCGAAACAGATCACTCCCCCACGGCGAGGTGCGTACAGAAACTGCGAGAAAATCCGTTGCCTACGAAACAGATCTGCTGCGTGACGCAGTGGTGGTCCCTCCAGCGATCTCGACGAATCAGGTGCCCCCAAGTCAAGGTTCGAGGCATTACCGTCACCGCTAGCTGAAGGATCCGCCGCGGACCTGCACTTTGTCAGGAAGCGCGGAGGATCGACCCCGCAGGTAGAACCCGCGCCTGGCTCAGGGCGCTCTTCCGACGGATTGTCACGAGTTCGACCGCCGGCCGACATGTGGGAGAAATATCTCGTGGACACAATTGCCTTGTCAGTGCAATTGCACTGGTATAGCGTGCTCGTAACCCTCGAACGGAACATCGAGTCGTATCCATAAGAAGGAGTAGCGATGGCGACAACAGCCGCACATCCAACCCGGCGGACTGCTTCTCCGCTCATCAGCGGGTCGTTCGGAAATTTTGTGGAGTGGTACGACTGGGGCATCTTCGCCGTACTCGCAACTGTCTTTTCGGTGCAGATTTTCGACGCAGGCTCGGACGTCGGGTCTCTCCTGAAGACGATGACGACCTTTGCGGTCGGGTTCGCCGCGCGACCACTCGGCGCTATTTTCCTCTCGCCTCTCGGAGACCGCATCGGTCGGAAGAGGTTGTTGTCCCTGGCCATCATGATGATGGCGGGCGGGAGCCTCGTGCTGGGCCTGACTCCGAATTTCGAGGCAATCGGCATTTTCTCGCCGATCATTTTCATCGCTGCGCGGATTCTGCAGGGATTGTCCGCTGGTGCGGAGTTCCAAGCGGGGTCGAGCTACATCGTGGAGCACGCACCCGAGACTCGCCGGGGTCTCTACGGCTCCGTCACTCTCATGAGCAGCATCGCGGGCACGCTGGCCGCAACTGCAACCGGTGCGGTCGTCACGTCCGTCTTCGACGCCGAGACGCTCGCACAGTGGGGCTGGCGCGTCCCCTTCATCATCGGTGCCGCACTCGGTCTCGTCGGGCTCTATCTGCGCACACGCGCTCCTGAAACCGAAGCTTTCGAAAAGATGACGGGCGCTAACGCGTTGGTGAAGTCCCCTCTCTCCGAGGTCTTCAAGTACCACAAGCTCACAATGCTGCGCATCTTCGCGATTTCGATCTACACAGGCTCGTACTACCTCTGGACCGTCTTTCTGCCGACCTATGCGCACCTTGCGAGCGGCCTTCCGCTTCAAGACACTCTGCTCGGCGGAATCATCTCGCTGATCGTCATGTTCATCGCGCTTCCATTTCTCGGGCGGCTATCCGATCGCGTCGGGCGCAAGCCGTTGCTCCTCGCTCACTTCATCCTCATGGGTCTGTTCGCCTATCCGATGCTGAGACTCCTCGAAATCCCAAGCTTCGGAGTCTTTCTCGCCGTGGACATCATCGGCTGCCTGATCGTCGGGCTTGTCTCGGCGACGCAGTCGGCGACGTACTGTGAACTCACGCCTGCGAACATCCGCACCACTGCTATGGGCATCCCGTACAACCTGTCGTCTGCGCTCGTCGGCGGAACGATGCCGTTGATTGCGACGGCACTGGTGACCTCCGGCAACGGACAGGGTGTCGCCTTCATCATCATCGGCATCGCGGTCTTCTCCGCGATTGTGATTTTCTTGATGCCCGAGGTGCTTGGCCGCAGACTCGACACCATTGCACAGCGACCGACAGCGGAGGAAGTTCGCCTATGACAAGCATCGAAATCGTTCGGGCCACCGTGCTCGATCCGATCGTCGGCGAGCTCGCACCGGACCGGACTGTCCTCATCGACGGTGATCGCATCGTCGCCGTGCTCGGCCCCGACGATGCGCCTCCCGCCGGATTCACCGCGACGAACCAGATCGATGCGGCGGGCCGGGTTGTCTCACCCGGCTTCATCGACGCTCATGTGCATCTCCTCGGCTACGAGTCCGACCTGGGCGTGCCGGGCAAGGAGTCACCTCTGTACGTCGCTGCACGCGCGGCCGATCTCATGACCGCGATGCTCCGACGAGGGTTCACCACTGTGCGCGACGTGGGTGGGGCGGATCATGGCCTGGTCAGAGCGGTCGAGGAGGGCTACCTTCTCGGCCCACGCATCTTCCACGGAGGACCAGCCCTGTCCCAGACCGGTGGCCACGGCGACTTCCGGAGCGGGGGCGAGGTCTGCGCCCATCAAATGAGCACGGTCCTCCCGACAATCGGTCTCGTCTGCGATGGGGTGCCCGCTGTTCGGCAAGCCGTGCGTAACGAGATCCGCCGCGGAGCCCGACACATCAAACTGATGCTCGGTGGGGGAATCGCGTCGCCGACGGACCGCATCGACTCATCACAATTCTCCGACGAGGAGATCCGCGCGGCGGTCGAGGAGGCTGACAACGCCAACATCTACGTCACTGGCCACGCCTACACGCCGCGGTCGATCGCTCGCGCCCTGGCGCTGGGTGTGCGATGCATCGAGCACGGGACCCTGATGGACGACGAGACAGCGCGTATCTTCGTGAAGCACAACGCATTCCTCGTTCCGACCTTGGCGATCGGAGCTCTCCTCGCGTCCGAGGAGAGTACACAGTTCGGTGTCCCGGAGGAGTCCCGGCGTAAGGCCTCACAGATCCGTGCTGCCGGCACCGAGATGTTGCGAATAGCCCGTGCCCACGGTGTGCAGACGGTCTTCGGTACGGATTTCATCGGCCCGATGCACCAGTTCCAGTCTCGCGAATTCGCCATTCGCGCCGAAGTTCTTTCTGCGCTGGAAATTCTGCAGTCCGCGACGGTGACGGCGGCGAAGCTGCTCGGGCAGGAAGAGCAACTCGGGCGGGTGGCGAACGGCTACCTGGCAGACGTTCTCATACTGAACGTCGACCCTCTCTCCGACATTTCAGCACTCGCCGAGCCGGAGCGGGCAATCGGCACCGTGATCTCGCGCGGTTGCGTTGTACAACGATGAGCATGCTGCAATCGGTGCTGATCCTCTCGGCGGCACCGACGCGCTTCGGCGACCTCGTCGAGGAGTACAGACGTGTCGCCATCATCGAGGCGGCGATCCCATTCGGGCTGCTGCGCGGAGAAGCGGTGCACGAGGTAGTCAGTCACCGCCTGATCGTCACCTCGCTGTGGCGCGACGCGGCCTCGTACGAATCCTGGTTGACATCGGACGAACGAACCCGCGTGACAGCGGGACTCGGGCCTTTGACTGTCGACGATCAGGATCCAGTCATCGTCAAGATCCCGCGCCGTGCCGGCACAGACCCGTCGGCAACACTGCCACTGGACGGCATCGCCACGGGCCCGACGATCAGGGTGCTGCTCGTGGTTGCGTGAAGCTCTCCGTTCCCGAGGGCGGTACGCTTGCATCCAGTGTCAAATGCAAGCCGAGGAAATGAAGTCGACACCATGACAACACCTCCCGAGGTAGTCGAGCCGCTGCCACGAGCGAGAAACGTGCGGAGGGCCGTCAGCGAACGTCTTCGTTCAGCACTGATCAGCGGGCGGATGGTACCCGGGAAGTTGTACTCAGCACCTCAGCTGGCCGAGATGTTGGGAGTCTCCGCGACCCCTGTCCGCGAGGCGATGCTGGATCTCGTTCGCGAGCAGATGGTCGAGGTCGTCCCCAACAAGGGATTCCGAGTGCGTGACCTCGACGACCGGGAACTCGACGAATTGGTGGAAATCAGGCTGCTTCTCGAGGCTCCCATCATGGCCGAGATCGCGGCAACCTGTTCAGGCGACATTGCCGCGAGTGTTCGCGCCCTCGAACCTGTTTCGATCGAATTGGAAGACGCCGCACGATCGGGCGATCTGGTCAGGTTCATCACGCTGGACACCGAGTTCCATTCTTCGTTTCTCGCTCTGCACGGGAACCGAACGCTCGTGAACGTCATCCGCGAGTTCCGCGGCCGTAGTCGACTCTACGGTCTGCAGAAGCTCGCCGATGCGGGGCTTCTGGAGCAGACTGCCGTCGAACATCGAGACATGGTGCGCCTTGCTCTGGCCCGAGATTCGAACGGTATGGCCGAGCTGGTGCGTCACCACATCGCCCACATCCGCGGAGAGTGGGCCGCCGGCTGAGCAGCACTGCCCCGCCGGCACGCCTGAGCGAGCGCCGCTCTCAGCGCAGACTGAAACCCGAGGCCAGCGGGTCCCCATCCGCGAGTGAGAAGGAGCAGGTGCCGACCGAATAGGCCTGCCCGGTCACTTCGGGAATTACATCGTCACCCTGTCGATCCGCGACACGTGCGTGGAATCGCGTCCCGATGATCGAATCGTGGGTCAGCCACTCGCCGTCGGCAAGTTCACCCGTCGAAGCGAGGAGCGCGACGCGGGAGGCGGTGCCCGAGCCGCACGGGCTGCGATCGACCTCGCCGTCTGCGAAGACCGTGACGTTACGCTGCCAGGGCCCCGATTCGGTCCGACCGAGGTCGTCGAAAAGGATCGTGCCGTAGACCCCCGACAACCGATCGTCAGCGAGCTGGGCGGCAGGGTGCGCGTTCAATGCCCATTTGATCTCGCGCCCTATCTCGATGAGCTTGGTGGTGTCTTCCGGTACGACAGTGAGCCCGATCGACGAGGCGGGAAGCGTCGCATAGACAGCGCCGCCGAAGATGAGATCGACTCGCACTGTTCCACGTGAGGTCTCCAGTTCGATGTCCCGCTCTAGCACCCGCGAGGGAACGTTGCGGAAGATCACGCCAGTGGTCTGCCCGGCTTCACGCTGCACCCGGGCCTGAACCCTTCCACTCGGCACATCGATGGTGACAAGCACCTCGCCATCGTCCGTGGCAGAGACCTTGCCCGTGTCGACCGCCCACGCTCCGAGCGCCATGGTGCCGTGACCGCATGCGGTGGAGAACCCGTCCTTGTGCCAGAACAGGACGCCGAAGTCTGCGCCGTCGTCGTCGGGAGGTGTGACGAAGCCGCCGTACATGTCGTCATGGCCGCGCGGTTCCAGGCAGAGATACTGCCGCATACGATCGGGGTCTCCGCCGATCGCATTGACGCGCCGTTCTGCGACCGTGGCACCCACGGTCTGCACCGATGAGACGATCCGGAATGGTTCGCCCGCAGTGTGCCAGTCCTCTGTGGTTATCTTTGTTCTCATCGCGCGTTCTCCTTCATCCCTATGCTCATTGCTTCGATTGCCGCAGCCGCTATGACGAGGTCCTGCCACCCCATACCGCAGGTCTTGATGACCCGCGGACGGTCAGTGGTGGGCCGAACCATCCCGCTGGCCACATCGTGGAAGGTGATGAGCTCGTCTGCGCTGAGCAGACCCTCATCGATAGCCCGAACAACATCTCCCGCCTCGGTCGTCGCAACCGTTCGGGTCTCCACGATCACATGGCTCTTCGCGAGCAGGCCAGCGGGTAGCTCGCGCTTCTCGGGCTCGTGGGATCCGACCGCGGCGACCGTCGTCCGCGAGTCGAGCTCGCGGTCGAACAGGGCTTCGGACGAGGTCGTAGCGCAGACGACGATGTCCGCGTCCAGAGCGTCCTCGGCGTTACTCGGACGAACCGTGAGTTCTGGACACGACCAGAGTGCTGCAGCATGCCGAGAGCTCTGGGGAGTGCGCCCTACCACGCGAACGGCATCGATCGGCCGGATCCGCCGTATCGCGTCGACGTGATGGCGTGCTTGCGGGCCCGTGCCGAATACAGTCAACGTGCTGGCGTTCGCGGGGGTCACCAGATCGACAAGTGCCGCGGTCACGGCCGGCGTTCGAAGCGAAGTCAGCGCCGCTCCGTCGATGATGGAAAGCGGCTCGAGCGTGTCGCCGTCGAACAGCACGAAGAGGCCCTGAATGCGCTCCAACCCCCGAGACGGGTTTCCGGGAGCGACAGTGAGGACTTTGCAGCCCGCGTAGCCTGACGCCTCAGAGGGCATCAGAAGAAACTGTCCGCGCTCCGTGTCGACAGCAGAACGTTGAAATGCATCCTCGACGAGCAACCCGGCGGCCTTCTGGATCGAGGTGATTGCCGTCCTCATTGGAACAGCCGCACGCAGAGTCTCCGCATCGATAAGGGTGAGGTCTGCTATTTCAGTCACAGTGCAATTGTACTGTATCGACGACTGGTCCGTCGCTGAAGCCGGCCTCAGCAACCCATGAGCAGACGTGCCCGGCGGTACGACTCTCCCGAGGGAGAACGACGCAACGCCCGTGCCGAGGCAATCGGTCGCAGATACCGGGCAACATCGTTCGGAACGTTGCTGCGATGGTCGACCGGTTGCCGTTCGAGGCTCGTGAGATGGACACACCGTCCAGGACCGAGGCGGCGAAACTGCTCGCCCATGTTGGCCGCGAACCCCTGCCCCAGGCATGGCAATTGGCGATGCACGAATTGAGAAGGGGCGAGATCGCTGGCAAGCAAGACCCCGACCGTACACTTACCTCGGTAACCAGTCGGGCCCCTTGGTGGTGTCGCAACCTGTCAACCCTCGATCGCACCGAGTTGCCGAAGCAGACCGAGAGAATCTGCGTTGAACCAATACTCGGCGACTTTGCCATCCTGTGTCCTGAGGGTGTCGGTTCCATCGAAGGCTATCGTTCGGCCTACCGGCGCTTGTGCGCCCGGGAATCCGCCGCTGTAGGTACCCGACGCGTGCCAGCGGAGAACGAGATGGTCAACGTCGACTATTGGACCCACTTCGATATTGAATACCAAATCTGGTAGCACTGCTCGAATTTGCCGGATAAGCGCAACCATTCCATCTATTCCCTTGTTCGCACTACCGTCACCACCGTCGATAAGCGCTGCGTGGACCGTGTTGTTCGGAGAGATTATTTGCGGAGCCAGCGCATAGTTGCCGTTCCACAGAGCCACCCAATCTGCGGCGAGACCCTCCTGCGCGGCGAGTGTGTGCTGCGATGATAAATCCTGCGGTCGATCCGCTTCGGACGTAGTGCAGGCGATAGATCCTGAAAGGATCGCGCCGACAATCGCAGAGCCAGCAATGACTTTCGCGAAACGATTCCTCATAATGGTGGGCCTTTCATTCTTGTGCAGCTTGGCTGATGATTGTGGCTGTTCGAGAGAGTGCGGCGCGGCGGGTCGGCCGTGTGCGCGACTGGATCTCCAGCATTCGTAATCGCTGCTTGATGAAGCAATTATTCGATGAGTACTGCGGTATGTTTCTCGGCACCCCGGAAACAGCAACAGGCATTGGACCGGGTGCGTCGAAGAAGAGAACGGCGTTCGACGTCAATGCCGGCCAGGCGTGTTGTCGGGATTCAATGGTTTGCGTGGAGCTATTTCTTCAGCGTCCAGATCCGCATGATCAAGCCTGCTGATGCGGCCACGACCAACACGACCAGCGGCGTGTCGATGTCCTTCGACAGGCTGCCTGCGGGGTTTTCGCGTAGAGCCCATACGACCAACGGCGCGATGTACGCCGCAGTAAGAACACCTGCCAGAAGGCGCAGGCTCCCGAGCCATTTGTTGCGCAGTGTTCCTACGAGGACTACGCCGACCGGAATCAGGGCAAGCATTGCGAACTGTCCGAGAACCATGGTGGGGACTGCCCACGCCGAAACTGTGATGTATCGAGGGATTTCACTGCGAGAGAGCCGAACTGCCTGCGCGCGTGCGCCTTCGGGTGAGGTCCGGACCGGCTGAATCGCTGGCTTCATGTGCGCTCCTGAGTGGGCTGGGTTCATCGATATGTGAGAACCTATCAAGAAAGTGCCAGGGTGTCACGATAAGACTGATTATCACAGCACAAGTAGCTGCTACAGTGTGAATATGAATCGTTCTGTTTCCGGTACCAGTTCGGCCGCCCCCACCACGCGACGAGAGCGGTACCGCGAGCAGACGATCAACGAGATCAAGACCCTCGCGCTGGCTCAGGTCGTCGAAGGCGGCGAGGCGGCCGTCTCGCTCAACGCAGTCGCCAAACAGATGGCAATGTCTCCTGGCGCGCTCTACCGATACTTCGACAATCGCGAAAGTCTGGTTTCCGCGCTGGTTGTCGAAGCTTTCAACGCTCTGGCGGACCACCTGGAGGGTGTCGCCGCCACGAGGTCGACCGCCGCAAACAGGCTCCGCGGTCTAGGGCGCGCGTATCGCGCTTGGGCGCTTGCGAATCCGAATCTCTACCGACTCATATTCGAAACCGTCAGTATTGCGGGGCCTGCATTGGCGTCGGATGGGATAGTCGCTGCCTCCCAGCGCAGTATGAATTTGTTCCTACAGGTCCTCGCCGACGCGGCAGTTCGGGCCAATCTCGACTTGTCGGTGGAGTTCACAGAGCAAGCCGAGGCATGGGGTCTGCGCGCGGACCGCTCCGAACTGTCGGCCTCTACTCTGACTATGGCTCTGCTGCTCTGGACTCGTCTCCATGGGCTCGTCAGCCTCGAGATGGGGCAACATTTGCAGGCCACCGGAGTGACACCGGGGCTATTGTTCGACCTCGAACTCGATCTTCTGGTCCAGATGACGGGCTCGTCCGAGTGATTCGCTGACGGCGACAGGGCTGCCTCGCCTTCATTGTCCCAGAAGCAGGCCAACTCGGATCGGGGTTGCGGTTGTAGTCGCCGAAGAAACAACGGACATGGCGTAATTACTGGTCAGGGTTGATAGGCGTTTTCGGGCTGCAGTGTGAGCTGTTTGGTACCTGGCTGTCGATCGAAGGTGGCGACGGCGTAGGCCCGCTCCCTGTTTCGGTGCGGGTGTCGGCGGCATCGACGAGGTAGGCGGCGACGGCGGGCGGGATCTCCGGCTCGACGGCCATTGCCCGTGCTCGAAATGACTGCGGAAGGGGTTACCGCAAGTGTTCGGCCGGCCTGGGAGTCCATACGAGCAGGGTAGAGCAGCTCACCCTCAGGGTTGCAGAGCAAACCTGTGCTGATCTGGCGTTTTGGCGTAGATGGTGCGGAAAATGCAATTTACAGAGTCAACATCGGTCATTGCTGGGGCGAATGAATCACGCGGTATTAGGGTCCGGATCGCTCGGTATAACCGCGCCTGGCCGACCGTTGCCAGGGCTCGAACGGTGCGCACAAGAGTTGATCCGGGATTCGAAGTTCGCGCGGTCAAAGCGTCCGAAACCTCGGCTCAGTCAGGGCGGTCGAGGCGGACGTCTGCGGACACCGAAAATCAACTAAGGAACGAGTAGTGACACTGAGCGGCACGGAACTCTATTTTGGGCCAAGAAAGGCGGTCTCGGACCTCTCCGAAACCGCCTCTGGCCTGCATCTATCTATGTCGGGCTGACAGGATTTGAACCTGCGACCACTTGACCCCCAGTCAAGTGCGCTACCAAGCTGCGCCACAGCCCGCCGCGCCTCGAAAGGCGCTTGCTGAGATTACCCCAGCCCCACCCCCGAGAGGAAATCGCCTGCTCAGGGGCGGGGCCAAGCTACATCAGCGGTTGTTGCCCTTGCCCGGCCGTTCCCGCTTCTCGCGGATACGCACCGAGACGCGCACGGGGCTGCCGTCGAAGTTGAACTCCTCACGCAGACGCCGCTCGATGAATCGGCGGTAGCCGGCTTCGAGGAAGCCCGTGGTGAACAGCACGAACGTCGGCGGCCGTGTGCTGGCCTGCGTCGCGAACATGATCCGCGGCAGGCGTCCACCACGCATCGGCGGCGGAGTGGCCGCAACGACCTCTTTGAGCCACGTGTTGAGGCGTCCGGTGGGCACACGCTTGTCCCACGACTCCAGAGCGGTCTCGAGCGCAGGGACGAGCTTTTGAACCGCACGACCCGTCTGCGCCGAGATGTTCACTCGCTGCGCCCACGGCACCCGAGCGAGATCGCGATCGATCTCCTTCTCGAGCTGCTGACGACGATCGTCGTCCACCAGATCCCACTTGTTGAACGCCAACACCAGCGCGCGGCCGGCATCGGCGACCATGCTGAGCACTCGCATGTCCTGCTCCGAGATCACCTCGGAAGCATCGAGAAGCAGAATCGCGACCTCGGCGGCCTCGATCGCGGACTTCGTCCGCAGCGAGGCGTAGAACTCGGCGCCACTGGCATGGCTGACGCGCTTGCGCAGTCCGGCGGTGTCGACGAATCGCCATGTCTTGCCGCCCAATTCGACCAAGGAGTCGACCGGGTCGACGGTGGTTCCGGCGACATCGTGCACCACCGAGCGTTCGTCACCCGAGAGCTTGTTGATCAGCGACGACTTGCCCACGTTCGGCTTACCGACCAGAGCGACACGCCTGGGTCCCCCACCGGGGATGCCCTCACGCGGAGTCTCGGGCAAGGCCTCGAGCACCCGGTCCAGCAGATCACCGGTACCGCGGCCGTGGGTGGCCGAGACCGACAGCGGCTCCCCCAGACCCAGCGACCACAGTGCGGCGACCTCGGACTCGGTGCGGCCGTCGTCGACCTTGTTGGCCACCAACAGAACCGGTGTCTTCGACCGGCGCAGCACTCGTGCGACTGCCTCGTCCGTCGTCGTCGAGCCGACTCGTGCGTCGACGACCAACAGGATCGCGTCGGCGGTGTGCATGGCCAATTCGGCTTGGCGCGCAACGGATGCCTGCAGACCCTTGGCGTCGGGTTCCCAACCGCCGGTGTCCTGCACCAGGAAGCGTCGACCACTCCAGTTCGCCTCGTACGACACCCGGTCGCGGGTGACGCCGGGGACGTCCTCGACCACTGCTTCGCGTCGCCCGATGATGCGGTTGACGAGCGTCGACTTGCCGACGTTCGGTCGTCCCACCACGGCGAGAGTCGGTACGGCTACGGCATCTTCGCCGTCTTCGCCCTCGTTGAGGTCGACGTACTCCCACTCGCCCTCGTCGCTCCACGTTCCGTCGCCCGCGGTTTCCGCTGCGCCGGAGAAGAATTCTTCACTCACTGCACTGCTCCACTTCTGTCGTTCACCACGAGCAGCAAACGCTCGATCACGCCGTCGAGATCCAGCTCGCTGGTATCGACGATCACCGAATCCTCGGCGGGACGAAGCGGTGACACTGCTCTCGTCGAATCTGCATGATCACGGCGTTGCACATCCGCGAGCACCGATTCGTAGTCGTCTACACGACCCTGTTCTACGTTCTGCTTGTTGCGACGCTCCGCACGCGCTTCCGGTGAGGCGGTCAAAAACACCTTCACGTCGGCGTCGGGAAGAACGACGGTGCCGATGTCGCGACCCTCCACCACGATTCGCGTCGACGAGCTCGCCAGGTCGCGCTGCATCTGCACCAACAACTCGCGTACCGCAGGCACTGCAGACACGGCCGAGACGGCCTTGGTGACTGCGTCGCCGCGGATTTCGCCGCTGACGTCCTCACCGTCGAGCAAGACGGTCTCGGACAACGGGTCCTTACCGATCTCGAGGGGAAGAGCTGCAACAGCTTTCGCAACTGCGTCTGCGTCGGTGGGCTCGACGCCGGAGCGCAGCACCCACACCGTCGCGACGCGGTACATCGCACCGGTGTCGAGGTAGCTCGCTTCCAGTGCCGACGCCAGCCGACGCGATACCGACGATTTACCGGTGCCCGAAGGCCCGTCCATCGCCACGACGAGCGCACTCATCACAGGCCCACGGATTCGTAGAGCTTGCCGATTTCGCCGCGGCCGAGAACTCGCAGGGTTCCCGGACGCTGATCGCCGAGCACGATGTTGCCCACATCGGTACGCACGAGGCGTCCGACCGGGAAGCCGACCTTGTCGAACAACCGACGCACGATGTGCTTGCGGCCCTCGTGCAGGGTCACCTTGACGAGCGACTTACCTTCGGAGATGTCGAGCAGCTGGAAGCCGTCGACCTTCACCGGGCGGTCGTCGAGGGTGACGCCTTCGCGGAGCTGCTTGCCGAGTGTGCGGGGAATGGTGCCGAACAGCGTCGCGAGGTAGGTCTTCGATACCTCGAACGACGGGTGCATCAGGCGGTGAGCAAGATCACCGTCGTTGGTGAAGAGCAACAGCCCCTCGGTGTCGGCATCGAGGCGACCGACGTGGAACAGTCGCTGCCCCGCCTGCACCCGCTCGGAGACGATATCGCCGACGCACGGGCGTCCCAGATCGTCGGACATGGTGCACTGCCATCCACGCGGCTTGTTCATCGCGAGATGAACCAGCTCTTCCTTCACCACCACGCGGGTGCCGTCGACGCGGACCACGGCGATGTTCGGATCGATGCGGATGCCCTGTTCGGTGACGATGCGTCCGTCCACCTCGACGCGGCCGTCGGCGATCAGTTCCTCGGCAGCGCGACGCGATGCGACACCGGCCTGCGCGAGCACCTTCTGCAACCGAACGCCTTCACCGGCGGGCACGTGCTTGCGCGGTGAGGAATCGGTGTGCTGATGCTTCGCCGGCTTGGCGTTGCTGATCGTGGTCGCAGGAACCTGCTTCTTCTGCGGCTTTGGCGGCCTGGGACGCGACGGCTTCTTACGGGGGACGGCGTCGTTGCTGCGGTCGTTGACGCCGGTCTCCACGGGCGTGTAATCCGTCGATTCGTCCTGCTCGACGCCACGGCGAGGGGCAGGTCGGGCTGGTCGGGCACCTGTGCGAGGAGCTCCGGTGCGCGGTGCGCCTGCGCGGGGCCCTCCAGTGCGCGGTGCGCCTGTGCGAGGAGCCCCGGTACGGGGAGCGCCGTCACGGGGTGCATCGTCGCGAGTGCGATCTCCGCGGCGTGCGTCACGCGGGGTGTCCGACCTACCAGCGGTCGGCTTCCTGCGTGGGTCTTGTCTCTTGTTACGGTCCGGTGTGCCATCACGGCGAGCGGGCTTGTTCACTTGTCTTACCTATCAGTCGTCCGAGTCGAGCTCGGCTGCCGGATCGGGTTTCGATCCGCGGTTCTTGGTGGAGCGGGTCGTTCTCGGGTCGGTATCCATGCTGTCACTGATCTCGTCGATCAGGTCCACACCCGGCAACAGCGGTGCCAGTTCGGGTAGATCGCCCAGCGATGCGAGCCCGAGCCGTTCGAGGAACAACTCGGTGGTGCAGTACATCGTGCCGTTCGTCTCCGGGTCCGTTCCTGCTTCGGAGATCAGTCCACGGGCGAGCAACGTACGCATCACTCCATCGACATTGACTCCTCGCACGGCGCTGACTCGCGCGCGGGTCAACGGTTGACGATAGGCGATCACGGCCAGGGTTTCCAATGCCGCGCGTGTGAGTTTGGACCGAGCGCCGTCCAGAAGCAGCCGTTCGACGTACGGCGCATAGGCGGTTCGGGTGTAGAAACGCCAGCCGTCACCGGCGTAGCGGAGGTCGATTCCGCTGGCGCGTTCGGTCAGTGCCGCGGCCATCGCCTTCAATGCGGCACGCACCCGGACCACCGACGCACCGACTGCGGAGGCGAGCTGCTCGTCCGAGGCCGGCGTGTCGACGATCAGCAACACAGCTTCGAGAGCCGACGCGAGGGTGGCGTCGTCGAGCTCGTCGGAATCGTCGACGTCCTCGAGCTCGAGTTCTGGGTCGGCACTCATGCGTAGTCCTCTTCCGTGACCACGATGGGCCCTTCGTCCTTACCGGTCCAACTCACTCGGAGGTCGCCGAGTGGCTCGGGTTGCTCGAATGCGATGACTTGTTGCCGGAACAGCTCCAGCAACGCCAGGAATCGCGCGATTATTTCGACCTGCACCTCGCAGTCCTGCACCAACTCCGAGAACGACGCCCACTCGTTCAGGCCGCGGCCCTGCAGATTCTCGAGCAACCACGCCGCCTGCTCGGGAATCGAAACCGCGTGCTGATGAATGTGATCGAGCCCCACCTGCGGAATCGGCTTGGGTCGAAAGGCCGCAGCGGCGATATCGGCGAACGTGGCCGGGTCGACGCCCAGCAGCACCTCGGGAATCAAGTCGGCGTACCTGTCCTCCACCGACACCGACCGCGGATAACGCCGCAACGCAGCAGCTTCCAGCTCTCCGAACAGCAGGGCGACCTGCTTGTAGGCGCGGTACTGAAGCAACCGCGCGAACAGTAGATCTCGGACTTCGAGCAGCGCCAGATCCTCGGCGTCCTCCACGTCACCCGATGGCAGCAACCGCGCCGCCTTGAGATCGAGCAGTGTCGCGGCAACGACGAGGAATTCGGTTGTCTGGTCGAGGCCGACATCGGCACCGAGTGACTTGGTAAACGAGATGAAATCGTCTGTGACGGTGTGCAACGCCACTTCGGTGACGTCCATGCGGTGCTGACTGATCAGCGACAGCAACAGATCGAACGGACCCTCGAAATTGAGCAACCGCACCCGGAATTTCGACGGATCCGCGTCGGCGGGAACCTCGATCGGGGCGTCGTCGGTGGCGTCGACGGTCACGGACCGGACCGGTAGATCACCTCGCGCGCGAGAGCGCGGTATGCCTGTGCGCCGCCGGATTTGGGAGCCCACGTGGTGATCGGTTCACCGGCCACACTGGTTTCCGGGAATCGAACGGTACGGGTGATCACCGTGTCGTAGACGACGTCGCCGAACACCTCGACCACCCGCGTCATCACCTCACGCGAGTGCAAGGTGCGGGCGTCGAACATCGTCACCACGATGCCGGCCAATTTGAGCCGAGGGTTGAGCCGATCGCGCACCTTCTCGACGGTGTCGTTGAGCAACGCGAGTCCGCGGAGGCTGAAGTACTCGCACTCCATGGGGATCAGCACCTCGTCGGCACACGTGAGCGCGTTGACCGTCAGCAGACCGAGGGACGGCTGGCAGTCGATGAGTACGTAGTCGTACCGATCGAGAATCGGATGCAGCACTCGCCCGAGGGTCTGCTCGCGGCCTACCTCGGTGACCAACTGAATCTCGGCCGCGGACAGGTCGATGTTGCTGGGCATCAGATCGAGGTTCTCGACGCGAGTCCGCATGATGATGTCGTCGGCGGACACCTTCGCTTCGACGAGCAGGTTGTAGACCGTCAGATCGAGCTCGTGATGTGCGACGCCCAATCCCGCGGAGAGTGCGCCCTGCGGGTCGAGGTCCACCAGGAGCACGCGGCGGCCGTAGCCGGCCAGCGACGCACCGAGATTGATGGTCGACGTCGTCTTGCCGACGCCACCCTTCTGGTTGCACATCGCGATGATCTTGGCCGGGCCGTGATTGGCCAACGGCTGCGGATCCGGGACGGGCCGAGTCTTTCGACCGGTGGGCCCGAGCTCGTTCGGAGCAGGAATGATGTCGCGTGTCTCCCGACTGGATTCCGGTTGACGCGTCTGGAACAGGGCGCCGTCGAGATGCGGATGATCCAGGCCTGACTCCGCCGCTGGCGGCTGCGGTGTCGACACGTTCCAGCGCTCCCCTGTCCCGTTCGTCTTCGAGTAGTTCACGCAAACGCTACCGCTTGACGCTCGCGCAATGTCATCGGACACGCTGACGCACGGTCGCAGGCATCGTGCTAGCGCGCCCGTGGATGCGCTCCCGCCCACACTTCGCGCAGCGTGTTGACGGTGACGAGAGTGTAGATCTGCGTCGTCGTCACCGAGGCATGACCCAACAGCTCCTGCACGACGCGAACGTCGGCACCGCCGTCGAGCAGGTGCGTCGCGAAGGAATGCCGCAGTACGTGCGGCGACACTCCTGCGGTGATTCCGGCTCGCTGGGCGGAGTCCTGGAGTACCTGCCACGCGCTCTGCCGCGACAGCCTGCCGCCCCGCACATTGAGGAACAGCGCGGGATTCGAGCGAGAGACAAGCCCCGGCCGGCCACGCACCAGGTAGGCGTCTACGGCCTCGATCGCGGGCCGTCCGACCGGAACGATGCGCTGTTTGCCGCCTTTGCCTCGCAGCAGCACCGAGCGGGACTCGCTGTCGATGTCGTCGACGTCGAGCCCGACTGCCTCGGATATACGAGCCCCGGTGGAATACAGCAGTTCCAGCAGCGCTCGACCCCGCAGTCCGCGCGGGGCGTCGGGACCCGCGACGGAGGCCGATTCGAGCAACGCAACGACCTGATCGACGGGCAGCGACTTGGGCAGTCGCTTCGCGGGCTGGGGCGGCTTGACCTCGCTTGCGACGTTGCGCTCGACCATGCCCTCCGCGAGCGCGAAGCGGTGCAGACCCCGCACCGCGATCAACGTCCGGGCCGCCGAACTCGCTGCGAGAGCGGGGAATTCGTCGTCGCCACGCCGCAGGGAGAGCACGAACTCGGTGATGTCGTTCTCGGCGACCTTCGCCAGATCGGTGATGCCGTAGCCACTCAGGAACCGCTCGTAGCGCACGAGATCACGACGATACGACGACACCGTGTTCGGTGCGGAACCGCGCTCGACCACCAGATGGTCGAGGTAGGTGCCGATCTGCTGGTCGATCACGGTGGCTACTTTCGTGAACTCTTCCGATTCTCGAATGCCGTCGGCAGATCCGTCCACGGGGCGTCGGCCGGGCGCAGTTCGGTACCGGCAGCGCGCGCCGCGGCGAACGCGAGAACGCCTGCGACCGCGGATGCGTTGACGATCTCTCCCGCCAGCGCGCGGCGGACGGCCTCGTCCATCGGCACGTAGGACAACTCGATGTCGGCTTCCTCGTCGTGCGCCTCGGGCCGATCGACCCGAGTCAGGCCCTGGGCGAGAAAGATTCGCACGGCCTCGTCCGTGAACCCGGGTGAGGCCAGCACGTCCACCAGCACCGACCACTTCTCGGCAGCGAGACCGGCTTCCTCGGCAAGCTCACGCTGAGCCGCCAGCACCGGCTGCTCCCCCGGCTCGTCCAACAGACCGGCAGGCAACTCCCACAGGCGACGACCGATGGGATGGCGGTACTGCTCGATCATCACCACACGATCCTGATCGTCGACGGCCAGAATCCCGACTGCGCCGTGATGCTCGATCACCTCGCGCTCGGCCTGACGGCCGTTCGGCATCGCGACCTGATCGAGCCGAAGCGCGAGAATCGCGCCGGAGTACGCCGCCGTCGAGTCGAGTGTCGTGAACTCGTGCCGAGGCTCGCTCATCCGACGGTCTCGGCGGCGGCGTCCGCCTCCTCCGTCTGGGCGGTGTCTCCATGCACGTCGACCGGAAGACGCTCCGCTGCCTTGTACTTCAGAGCCGCACTGATCAACGACGCGAACAGCGGATGCGGGCGGGTAGGCCGGCTCTTGAGCTCCGGGTGCGCCTGCGTGGCAACGAAGAACGGGTGCACCGAGGCAGGCAGCTCGACGAACTCGACCAGGTGGCCGTCCGGAGAAGTACCGCTGAACACCAAGCCGCTCTTGGCAATTCGATCCCGGTAGACGTTGTTGACCTCGTAGCGATGACGGTGACGCTCCGAGACGGTCTCGGTGCCGTACGACGCTGCGACCACCGAACCCTTCTGCAGGGTCGCCGGGTAGGCACCGAGGCGCATGGTGCCACCGAGATCGGCATCACCGGCGACGGCGTCTTCCTGATCGGCCATCGTGGAGATCACCGGATCCTTGGTGTCCGGGTCGAACTCGGCGGAATTGGCGTCGGTCAGACCGACCGAACGAGCCGCCTCGATCACGACACATTGCAACCCCAGGCACAACCCCAACAACGGAATTTTGCGCGTACGAGCGAATTCGATGGCACCGAGCTTGCCCTCGATACCGCGGATACCGAAACCGCCGGGAATGAGCACGGCATCGACATCGCCCAGTGCGGCCTGCGCCCCCGCAGGCGTCGAGCACTCGTCGGACGGTACCCACTTGATCTCGACCTTCGCGCGATGAGCGAATCCGCCGGCGCGCAGCGCCTCGGTGACCGAGAGGTACGCGTCGGGCAGGTCCACGTACTTGCCGACCAGGCCGACGCGCACGGTTTCGCGCGGCTGGTGGACGCGCTCGAGCAGTCCGCCCCAGATGGTCCAGTCGACGTCGCGGAACGGCAGACCGAGCTGCCGGACGACGTACGCGTCCAGGCCCTCCTTGTGCAGGACCTTGGGAATGTCGTAGATCGACGGCGCGTCGGGTGTGGAGATGCAGCCGTCGACGTCGACGTCGCACATGAGCGCGATCTTGTTCTTCAGTCCCGGCGGCACGTCACGGTCGCACCGCAGGATCAACGCGTCGGGCTGAATACCGATGCTGCGCAGTGCCGCGACGGAGTGCTGGGTGGGCTTGGTCTTGAGCTCACCGGACGGGGCCAGGAACGGAACCAGCGACACGTGCAGGAAGAACACATTGTTGCGGCCGACGTCGTGGCGGACCTGACGCGCTGCTTCGAGGAAGGGCTGCGACTCGATATCGCCGACCGTGCCGCCGATTTCGGTGATCACCACGTCCGGCTGGTGCCCCTGCAGGTCCGGTCCGTTCATCGCCAGAATTCGACGCTTGATCTCGTCGGTGATGTGCGGGATCACCTGAACGGTGTCGCCCAAGTACTCGCCGCGGCGCTCCTTGGCGATGACCGTCGAATAGACCTGGCCGGTGGTGACATTGGCGAAGCCGGACAGATCGCGGTCGAGGAAACGCTCGTAGTGTCCGACGTCGAGGTCGGTCTCGGAACCGTCCTCGGTGACGAAGACCTCACCGTGCTGGAACGGATTCATCGTGCCGGGATCGACATTGAGGTAGGGATCGAGCTTCTGCATGGTCACGCGGAGTCCGCGTGCAGTCAGTAGCTGGCCGAGGCTGGACGCCGTCAGACCTTTTCCGAGCGAGGATGCAACGCCCCCGCTGACGAAAATGTGCTTGGTGTCGGAACGCGACTGAAGGCGTGACAATGAGGCTCCCGTGACGAGTCTGCAGGGCTTGCTCCTATCAGGGGGCTGATAAGAGAGGTACAGCGTGGAAATTGGGCCTGCTACCCACGGGACTTCACGGTAACACCAGTACCTACCTCACCGCCAACGACACGCGTGTTCGGCGTGCCGATCAGCTCGCAGGCGCTCCGACGGTCACCGCATTCGCGTTGGCTCCGGTGCCGTAGCGGCCCGATGCCCCGTCCAGCTGCTCCGCGAGGGCGAGAACAGTGGTGATGCGTCCGGCTTCACGGTCGACGTTGTCGACCGTGCTGAGCGCGGAGGACAGCGCCGAATCGGCTCGTACGACGGCGATCGATCCGTTGCCTTCGGAGGCGGCGGATCGACCCGCGAGCACGGCACCTGCGCCGCGCGAATCGAGGGCACCTGCGAAGCGCGCCACGATGGCACCGCGATTGCCGTCCTCGACGTCCGAGGTACCGGCACCGGTGACGACCACTGCCAGCTGAGCGGGGGCGACGGCACCGTTGTCGTAGGCGATGAATCCGCCGCTGCGCAGCGTTTCGAGCGCGAGCGAGAGCTCCTCGGGAGTCGACTGCGGCTGCGCGGTCTGCGCGTTGAGCAACAGCACCGAACCCAGCAGGTCGCCCGCCAGGCTTCCCTGATCCACCGCACCGGTGCGCAACTGCACACCGGCCGGGATGACATTGGTCAGGCGGGTACGCAGGTCGTCACCGTTGGCTGCAGAAACGAAGGCATCGGTGAGCGATACCCGCCCGGTGACGGTGGCACCCGATGCTCCGATGGACCGCGTGACTCCGTCGACATCACCGGGATCTGCATCGGGGGTGGTGATGACCACAACACTGCGGTCGACCAACGTATCTCGCAGAACCCGCCCCGATACCGCGGACTCGAAACCGTCGGCCGAGTTGAGCTGCTCACCGAGCTGATTGTTGGTCGCCTGCAGATCGTCGACTTGATTCTGCAAGCCGGTCTTGTCGTCCCGAAGACCCGAGACCAACCCACTCGAGAGCAGACCCGAACCGAGCACGATGCCGATGGCCAGTGCAACGAAGACCGCAGCCAGCGAAATGGCATGTTGGCGAAGCGAAATCACGAAAGCAACCCCTGGAACCACAGAGCGAACCGGTTCCACAGATCGATTGCCCAGTCCAACGCTTCACCGCCGATGTTGGACACGGCCAACGCCACGATCACAGCAACGAGCGCGGCCAGGATCAGCAGAGCGATCGCGCCACCGGACACGCGGCTGCGATAGAGCGTCGCCACGGCTTTCGCGTCGACCAGCTTGGCACCGACCTTGAGTCGAGTCATGAACGCGGCGGGGTTCGTGTTGCGTCGACCACGATCGAAGAACTCGTCGAGGCTGGCCGGGCTACCGACCGACACGATCAGCGAGGCCCCGTGATGATCGGCCAGCAACAGGGCGAGGTCGGCAGCGGCACCGGTCGCCGGGAACGTCATGGCACCGATGCCGAGGTCCTGAATGCGTTCCAGTCCTTGAGCATGGCCGTCAGAATCCGCCGGAAGGACCACCTCTGCACCACATTTGAGGGTCTGAGCCGTGACGTCCTCGGGATCGCCGACGATGAGATCGGGTCGATGACCCGCCTTCATCGCAGTGTCGGCCCCTGCGCCGACGCCGATGATGACGGGTGAGTACTCCTTGATGAACGGCTTGAGGTTCTTCAGATCCTCGGCGTGACCGGGACCGTCGGCCACGATCACCACGTGGCGACCCTTGAGATCGATGTCGATGTCCGGGACGCCGACGCCATCGATGAGCAACGGACTCTCGGTTCGGATGAACTCGATCGTGTTGCCCGAGAACGCTTCCAGGTGGTCGACGAGACCGGTCTTGGCCTCGATCATCTTGTCGGAGATCTCGGCTTCGCTCTGCTCGTCACCTTTGGCCAGACGACGATCGCCGGTGTAGACGCCGCCGTCGTTGAGGCGAATCTTGGTGCCGTCCTTGATCTTCTTGAAGATCTCGGTGCCGGCCGAGTCGATCAAGGTGATCCCGTTGGCCACGATGACCTCGGGACCCAGATTGGGATAGCGCCCGGAGATCGACGGCGACGCGTTGACGACCGCGAGCACCCCCGCCTCGACGAGCGCATCTGCGGTCAGTCGATCCAGATCCAGCTCGTCGAGCACGACGATGTCGCCGGGGCCGACCCGCTTGAGCAGCTTGGCCGTGTTCCGATCGACGCGCGCGATCCCGGTGAGTCCGGGCAGCGAATCCTGACTACGTGAGAGCAGAGCCGGCATCTTCATGTGGACCATGATGACCCGATCGACACGCCCGGCGACGGAGGCGCGCCGAAACAACTACCACACTGATCACATCAGCACCAAAAGTTACAGAGCGGCTCGATCGGCGTTCGCAGTGGCCAGCAGCTCCTCGGCGTGTGCGCGACCGGTCTCCGTGTCGTCCAGACCCGCGAGCATTCTCGCGAGCTCGACGACCCGCTCCGACGACGTCAGCGTCCGAACGCCGCTGTTGGCCGCACCCTTCTTCGCATCGGTCTTGTCGACCACCAGATGTGTGTCGGCGAACGCTGCGACCTGCGGCAAGTGAGTGACGACGATGACCTGATGGGTGCGAGCCAACCGGCCGAGCCTGCGCCCCACCTCGACGGCAGCGCGACCGCCCACTCCGGCGTCGACCTCGTCGAACACCATCGTCGCGCCCTTGTCCGAGCCCGCCAACACCACCTCGAGCGCCAACATCACCCGCGAGAGCTCACCGCCCGACGCACTCTTGCTGATGGGAAGGGCCTGGGCGCCGTCGTGCGCAGACAGGCGAAACTCCACCTCGTCGACGCCATTGCTCCCCGCATGCAGTTCGGCACCGTCGACGACGATCGGAGCCGTGTCGGACGGTCCGGCAGGCAAGGCCCGAACATCGATCTGCAGCTTGGCTTTTCCCATCGCCAGCCCCGCCAGCTCGACGCTGACAGCCTTCGAGAGCTTCACGGCCGCCTTCGCCCGAGCCGCACTGAGCTTCGACGCGGCCGCCGCGACGTCGACCGCGGCCGCGTCGACCTTGGCGCTCAACTCGGCGAGAGCATCGGCCGAGGTGTCGATGTGCGAGAGGCGCTCACGGGCCTCATCCGCCCAGGCGATGACCCCGTCGACATCGGCGGCGTACTTCCGCGTCAACGACTTCAGCTCGGCCTGTCGATTCAGGATCGCGTCGAGCGCACCCGGATCGGACGGCAGATCCGTCAGATAGGAGGTGAGATCTGCGCCGATGTCACCCACGATCGCCATCGCGTCGTTCAGTCGCGGTAGCAGCTCCGTCAGAGCTGCGTCGTCGGCATGTTCCAGGCGAGAACGCGCCTCGCCCAACAGGTACAGCGCGGATGTCGTGTCCGACGCCTCCTCGGAACTCCCGACGAGTGCGGCCGACGCACCTTCTGCGGTCTCACGCAGCGAATCGAGATCGCCCAGCCGACGCACGTCCTCGGCGACGGAACGATCCTCGCCCGGCTCCGGTGCGAGAGAGTCGATCTCCTGCAGGCCGAACTGGAGACGGTCGGCTTCCTGCGCCAGCTCGCGGCTGCGCTCGGTGCGGTCGATCAACTCGTTGCGAGCATCGAGCCACGTCTTGCGCGCAGTACGGTATTTGGAGACCAAGGACGCCACCGCATCGCCGGCGAACCTGTCCAGGGCGGCGAGTTGCTGATCGGGGCGCAGCAATCGCAGCTGATCGTTCTGACCGTGCACCGTCAGCAACGAGTCCGTGAAGTTCGACAGCACCGACGCGGGCACACTGCGCCCACCGAGATGCGCGCGCGAACGGCCGTCCGAGTTGACGGTACGCACGGCGATGATCGAATTGTCCTCGTCGCGTTGCCCTCCCGAGGATTCGAGTACCTTCTCGACATCGTCGATCACCTGCTCCGATGCGGTATCGGTACTGAATCGCCCCTCGACCACCGCGCGCTGCGCGCCGAGCCGAACCCGGCCTGCGTCGGCTCGGGCACCGGAGAGCAAGTGCAGGCTGGTCACGACCATGGTCTTACCGGCACCCGTTTCGCCGGTGAGTACCGTGAGCCCCTCGTGAAACTGTGCGCTGGCACCGGAAATGACTCCGAGGCTGTCGATCCGAATTTCTTCGAGCATCCCTACCTCGCTCTCCCCCGCCACCCGGTCACGGGCAGTTCGAATTTCTTGACCATGCGATCGGCGAACGGTGCCGAATCGAGTCGAACCCACTTGATCGGTGACGCGCCCCGTACGACCTCGACGCGGGCACCGGCCGGCAGGCTCAATGTGCGCCTGCCATCGCAGAACACGAAACCCGCGTGCCCACCGGCATCGATCTCGACGGCCACGATCGACTCGGGACTGGTGACGAGCGGCCGCGCGAACAACGCGTGTGCGTTGCTCGGAATGACCAGTATGGCTTCGAGTTCCGGCCACACCACAGGCCCACCGGCCGAGAACGCGTAGGCGGTCGAACCTGTAGGCGTGGAGACGAGAACGCCGTCGCAGCCGAATGCGGACACCGGTCGACCATCGACCTCGAGCACCACCTCGAGCACTCCGAGCCTCGACCCGTTCTCGATGCTCGCTTCGTTCAGAGCCCACCCGCGATCGACCACCTGGTCGCCGACGCGAATCGCGATGTCCAGCGTCATACGTTGCTCGATGCGGTAGTCCCCGGCGATGACGCTGGCCAGGGCACCTTCGAGATGGTCGGCTTCGGCCTCGGCGAGAAACCCGACGTGACCGAGGTTGATGCCGAGAACCGGAATGGACGCTGCTTGCGCGAGTTCGGCTGCGCGCAAGAAGGTCCCGTCACCGCCGAGAACGAGGACCATCTCGCAGCCGGCAGCCGCGTCGGGTCCGAACTCGACGACGTTGAGCTTCATGTCCGCGACGAACACGTGGTCGTGTTCCTCCGTGTCGGAGGCCTCGATCTTGGAGGGCTCGACCTCGTCCACGAGTACCCGTAGGCAGATCCCGGCTTCGTCGAACACCTTGCCCACGCGGCGCGCAGTTTCGGCGATGTCCGGTCGACCAGGATGGGCGACGAGAAGAATTTCTCGAGTCGACTCCAGTTCCGGTGCTGCATGGGACGGAGTCACTGTGGTCCTTCCTCGATCGCGAGCCGGACGAGTTCCGTGATGTCGGCGCGCGGCGAATCCTCGCCTGCACCTGCCCTCAGCCACAGAAAGTACTCGACATTGCCCGACGGGCCCGGCAGTGGGCTTGCTGCCACCGCCCGGACCGTGAGGTCCAAGCCGACGGCTGCGGTGGCGACATCCTCGACGGCCTCGGCCCGCAGCGCCGGATCTCTCACCACTCCGCCGGCACCCACCCGATCCTTGCCGACCTCGAACTGTGGTTTGACCATCAACACCATGTTGGTGCCCGGCTTCGAGCACGCGACGAATGCGGGTAGAACGAGCTTCAGCGAGATGAACGACAGGTCGGCGACAATCACGTCGACCGGTCCACCGATCGTCTCGGCGTCGATCGACCTGACGTTGGTGCGGTCGATGACGTGAACTCGATCGTCGGATTGCAGACGCCATACGAGCTGGCCGTATCCGACATCCACGGCAACCACCTCACGCACTCCTCGACTGAGAAGAACGTCGGTGAACCCACCGGTGGACGCACCGGCGTCCAGGCAACGAGCGTGTTCGACGGTCAAGCCGAGGGGCTCGAAAGCGTCGAGGGCGCCGAGCAACTTGTGCGCGCCGCGGGAGGCCCACGAGACTTCGTTGTGCTCTTCTGCCACCAACAGCGGAGTGCCCGGCTCCACTGCGGTCGCAGGCTTGGACGCCACAGTGCCGGCAATCTTCACCCGGCCTGCGTCGATCAACTCCGACGCGTGCTCGCGTGATCTTGCCAGTCCCCGACGAACCAGTTCGGCGTCGACGCGTGCCCGACGAGCCACGTCAGGTCTTGTCGACGGTGGTCAGGGCGCGCACCAGAACCTCGTGCGCCCGGTCCAGCAGACTTGCGTCGCGAGCCAAGGCGTCGGAGTCCACGACCTCCGGTTCTTCGTCGACAGTCGAGCCGATGGTGAGCTGATTCAGCAGCGACGAGACCTCGGCGCGAATAGTCTCCGGATCTGCCGACGGCTCATCACCGGCGCCGCTGGGCCGGTGTTGTCCTGGGAGTGGGATCGACGTGCTCATCACCTCTCACGCTATCGGATGGGTACGACGACCGCCCGATCGCCGCCGCTCTTCAGCACCCGAGAAGCGAACGCACATCGCCGAGGAGATCACCCTCGAACCGAACGTCCGAGAACTCGGAGCCGGACCACGCGACATGCAGTACCGCGAGCGCACCCTCGAACGGGTCGGGCTCGACGTCGCCGTCGTACCGCACCGAGAGCACACCGTTGTCGATACCAACCGCCCAACCGTCCTTGGCACCGACGCTGGAGGCGATCTCCTCCTTGTTCAACACGCCGAGATCCGGGCCGATATGGGTGGGGCGCAGATGCCGGGGAGCGTGCAGCAACTCGGCAGCCGTGCTCACACCGGTCAACACCAGCAGCGACGGCAGATCGGTCTCGTTGGCCCCCGCGATGTCGGTGTCGAGCCGATCGCCGACGACCAGCGCCGAGTGCGCACCGCTGCGCTCGATGGCGTCGTGCATGATCGGCGAGGCCGGCTTGCCGGCCACGATCGGCTCGATGTCGGTGGCGTTGCGAACAGCTGCGACCATCGAGCCGTTGCCGAGAACGAGTCCGCGCTCGGTAGGCAAGGTGGCGTCGATGTTGGTGGCCACCCAGAGAGCGCCCGCTCGGATGGCGAGTACTGCCTCGGCAAGCATTCTCCAGCCCGTATCGACCGAGTGACCCTGCACCACGGCGACGGGATCATCGTCCGCAGACCGGACCGGCTTCAGCCCGACCTTGGTGATCTCCTTCGCCAGTGCGTCGGTACCGACGACGAGCACCCGTGCACCTGGATCCAGCCTCTCCGCGAGCACCCGGGCTGCGGCCTCGGAACTGGTGACGACGAATTCCGCGGTGGTATCGAAGCCGAGACTGCGGAGGTGTTCGGCGACGTCCTCGGGTGCCCGGCTGGCATTGTTGGTGACGAAGTACTGTTTTTCGGAGCCACCCGAAAGCGCTTCTACTGCACCGGGAATGGGGTCTTTACCGGCATAGACGGTGCCGTCGAGGTCGAGCAGCAGAACGTCGTGGGCGTCACGCAGCAACGTCACTGACTGCCTCCGGACAGCTCCTCGACCCGCTCTTCTGCGTCGGTCTCGCCATCGACATCGGCCGCGGCAGCATTGAGGAACCACTTCACACCTTCGTCGACGCGACCAGCTGCAACCAGCGCATCGGCGTAGACGTAGAACAACCGAGCGGCCGCGGTTCCCGACCGCGACGCATCGAGATCAGGGGTTTGCAGCGTGACGACGGCCTGGTCGTACTGATTCAGATCCATTCGGGCACCTGCCACTACGATTCGCAGTTCCGACGCTTCCTCACCGGTGAGCTCACGAGCCTCGTCGCTTCGACCGAGTTCGATAGCCCGCTCGGGGCGTCCGAGTCCGCGTTCGCAGTCGGCCATCACCGCGATCAGGCCCGGTCCGCCCGCCATGCGCCGAGCGGCGCGAAGCTCGGACAATGCCTCGGCCCACTCCCCCGCGTGATAGGCCGCGATGCCTGCGGTCTCACGGACGACAGCGATGCGGCCGGCACGTTGACGAGCAGCGCGCGCGTGCAGCAGCGCCAACTGCGGGTCGTCGTCGAGCAGTCTGCTGGTCATCACGAGGTGACGAGCCACAGCGGTCGCGTTGTTCTTGTCCAAGCTCAACAGATCTCGACGCACCGCGGGCTCTAGCTGCCCGGCCTCGACCTCGTCGGGAAGATCTGGCTCGTCGGGACGCGGTGGTCGACGGTCGGACGGTGCGCTGTTTCCGCGGCGATCTCCGGAGAAACCGCCTTCACCGCCACGCCTGCGGGGAGGACCGTCCGAACGACGCGGGTCGCCGCGACGGTCCTGAGCGCGAGGGTTGCGATCTCGGGATTCGCTCGGGCGGTTGCCGCCGTCCCCTCGGGAGGGGCGACGATCGTTGTTGTCTTCCGACACGGACGTCCTTTCGGATTTCGAGTACAAAACGCAAAAAGGGGACCCACCAAGTGGGTCCCCTTCTTACAACGGGTGTTCGGCGGTGTCCTACTCTCCCACACCCTGTCGAGTGCAGTACCATCGGCGCTGGAGGGCTTAGCTTCCGGGTTCGGAATGGGACCGGGCGTTTCCCCTCCGCTATGGCCGCCGTAACTCTGCG
>NZ_JAJPWC010000008.1:0-83831 GCF_047782425.1 Rhodococcus sp. 077-4
AAGCCCTCCAGCGCCGATGGTACTGCACTCGACAGGGTGTGGGAGAGTAGGACACCGCCGAACACAACTTCACAGAACACCCCCAGACCACTGGTCTGGGGGTGTTCTGCATTTCGAAACCAACCCACCACACTCGCAGACCCACCCCTCACCCACACCCCAGACGAACGCGCGCGCATCCGCGGAACGCACCCGACTTCGCATTGGATTTGTCGCGTTCTCCCGTGCTTCTGACAAGCGCGCACGCACTCGCCCGGGCCTTCGAGCCTGCCCCGACGTCACCTGCACAGAAATCGCGCAGAGCCACCACCACAACGCATTTCCGACACATGCGCGCGCCTCCGCTGAATGCACCCCAATTCGCTGCCCGACCGTTCGCGATGTCCCGCGCTTCTGACAAACGCGCACGCATTCGTCCCCGCCGGCTGGGCGCTGTCGCCCAGATTGGGCATCCCGCGGCTTACGTGACGCGCGTCGGTACTCGGTGGACCCGCGCCATCTGCAGACTTCGAGGCGGTGACCCCGACGCCGTTGTCACCGTGCGGTGCAGATCGGCTCGAGGGCCCCGGTCCGCGTTGATGTCACGTAATCGACAACGGGGTGTGCAGGCGTCGTTCACGCGACCGTGGTCGGAGACCTGTTCGCGAAATAGCTGCTACGGCAAGCGCATTGGTGGATTGCGACCCATGAGTCGCGCTCGTGGAATTTAATTCGTTGGAGTTCGGAGTTGCGTCCGTGCATGATCGTCTTCACAGGCACGTTGCAGAGACCGTGGAGGTGGACAATGACAGCACAATCGAATTGCGCATACCGTCGGATCCTCGGCACACGGTTTTCCTCTGCCGCCGATCATGCTCTCTGAGTAGACCTTCGGCCGAATCGGTCCGTTCTGGCCTAGCCGATGTCGTCACCGCCCCAATACCTCGCCGCACAGCGCTGTTCTGTGTTCGGTGTCCATTCTTGCTGTAGGAGAACAGATGTATCACTACGAACAAATCCTGAACGAACATCGACAACGTGTCGCGCGTGGTGTGCAGAACTACGAACGGCGTCGAGTTGCGGCTGAGCGAGCTGCGAAACCGACTGTAAACGAAGGCAATTCAACCGATTCAGGAGTGGTTGACGACGCACCACCCAGCGGGGACGTAGTCATCGCCGAGTCCGATCTTCACAAGGGCACGGTCTCGTCCCGTCGCTGACTATCAGCGCACGACCAGATGCGAGTAGCGATCGCCTGCTGATGCGATGAAGTCGCGAACGAACCAGCACGCAGGGACTACGCGAAGTCTCTGCGTGCTGGTGTCGTCGAGGGCGTGTGCGGTGAGTCGAGCAGCGAGTCCCCGGCCACGAAACTGCGGAAGCGTCACGGTGTGATGAAACGTTCTGGTGCCGTCCGAGTCCAGGTATTCCGAGTAGCCCGCCAGCTCCGAGTCGACGTAGATCTCGAACCGGCGGTCGGCACTGTTGTGAGTGATCGTCACCGGCATGGCGGTACCTCCTGGCACTGTTCGGTGTCCTCACCGTAACCGGCGGTCGTCCGGTGGGTGTTCTGCGGTTACTCGAGCAGGCATCGACGCAGTAGGGTTAGGGAAACTGAGTCGTGCAAGCGCCACCCGTCGCAACACCGCTCTTCATAAGTACGGGGCGCTCTCGAGGCTGAAGGTGGCAATCCGTGGAAGACACATCCGACCGTGGAATCAAGGCATTCATTCGTACCGTCGCGCAGCGCGGTGGACGGGCAGAGCGGCTGACGACCTCGCGCCGTAACCCTGTCCAGGTCTGGTCGATGGACGGCACGTCCTCGTGCATCGTTCGAGTGCGATCGAAGGTGACCGGAGACTGGAAGGCACGCAGGCAGGACGAGTCGCTCGAGAGTGACGACACCGGGTCCTCGTACTGGGTGTTCGTGGATCTCGCGAACGAAGAGCCGCGCTTCTACATGGTCTCCTCCGAAGAAATGGCCACCGATATTCGCGGTGAAGTCGACCTGTGGGTCCAGGATTCGCCCCTCCGTACCAGGACCGGGCATCACGCGATCGCGGTGGACCGGGTGCTGCACGGGAGCGAACGCTGGGACCTACTGGGGTTGAGCTCCACGTTGGACACATCGGTCGATGTCGGACCGGAGCAGACGTGGGTTCGCACTCCGCGGGTGAAAGCACCGCGTAAGTCGGCCAAGGCGGCCGTGGAAGAAGAAGTGATCGACAACCGGGTGCGGGTGGTCGCCGATTGTGAGGGCTATCGACTCAGCGGCCGTTACGACCCCGAGACCCAGCGGCTCGAGATCACCGCCGGACCGATGGAGGGCCGACGGTTCGACAATCCGTCCGTCGCTGCCAGTGCCGTCGCCACGCATATCAGCGGAGATGTCGAGGAGCGTGACGGTTGGCAGTTCTGGCAACTCGACACCCCGGACCGTGCCCCGCTGGGGTCGTTCCAATAGAGAGACCTGACACCGTGGCGGCTCTGTTGTGAGTCCTCACCAAATTGTCCTTTCCGGCAAGAACGGGGCGAAAGTCCGATTAATCTTGCGCGGGTAGGACGATCTCCCTGTTTTAGCCCCTGGGTCGAATCGATGTTCGAGAGTTCGTCCGTGCATCGAAGTTCGGGTATCAGTGAGCTCAACGGTCGACAGTGCGAGGGGTGCTGTCGACCGCGGGGAGGGGTCTTGACCATGGAACAGTCCTACCGTTCGGCATCCGCTCACGCGTCGCGGTTTCTCTTTCTCATCGCGCAGTTCGTCGACAGACGAATCCCGGCGGAGTTCTTCTCGGCGCAGTTCCGCGAGCTGCAGAACACGCAATCGAGCTATCTCGATGCCGACGTCTCCTCGGTCATCGGAATGCTGTCGGTAGACGTCGGCGCGTACCTGGGAGATGTCCGAATCCGCGGGGTCGACTACATCGACTCGGAACAGCTCTGGCGGGCAGCCGGGCAGGCGTTCCGTGATTTGATGGCCGCCCAGTCCGAGCACTTCGAGCGCGAGGCCGGTTGACGGTCACGGGAACCGTCACCGAAATCGATCGCGGTGCCGCAGAAGATCTTCGAGCCGAAATCGTCGGTGTGTGCCGCGCATTTCGATCGGAAGATTGCCGGCATCGGCGAGCCGTCTGACATACGTGTCGGAAACTCCGAGCACCGCGGCGGCTTGCGAAGTGGTCAGTAACTCGTCCACCGTCCCGATGGCCACCGCCCTGGCGGTAGCGAGCTGGGTGAGGAGTTCGAGAACTGCACCACGTGATGCGTCGTCGAGCGGTATGTCCGCACCTGCGATTCTCACGTCGACTTCTTCGCCGGTCCGCTCGTGTACGACCGCAGCGAGAGCGGTGGCCGATCGCGACTCGAGAGCAGGCATGACGAATCGAAAGTCCATTCGTCCAGGATAAGAGCGAGCGACCGCGCGGCAACGCATAGGCTCGAGACACCCAGCATGTGAGGAGTGCTTTCAGTGCCGCAGTTGTTGCATCTCGATTCGTCCGCCGACCCGCTTCGGTCGGTCAGCCGCCAGGTGACCGCTCGCTTTTCCGACGCGTGGCATGCCATCGGGACCGATCATTCCGTGATCCATCGAGACCTCCACTCGAGTCCGCTACCGCACCTACCCACGTCGGCGCTGCACTGGGCGCCACACTTACGCTCTGCCGACGAAATCGTCGACGCGTCGGCCGAGGCCTTACAGGTCGAACTGATCGAGGAGCTGATCTCGGCGGATGTGGTGCTGATCGGAGCGCCGATGTACAACTGGTCGATCCCGTCGACATTGAAGGCGTGGATCGATCACGTACACGTTCCCGGCATCACCGTCCCGTTCGACAGTGACACCGCACCCCTCGTCGGCAAGCCCGCGGTCGTGGTGACCAGTCGGGGCAACGATTACAGCCCTGGTTCCGACGGCGCGTCCGCCGACCACGCCACGGCGCAGTTGCGGCAGGTTCTCGGAGTCGCACTAGGAATGGATGTCCATTTCGTTCCGGTCGACCTGACGCTCGCGGGGCGGGTGCCCGCGCTCGAACCGCTTGTTCCGCAGTCCCGAGCCAGTCTGAGGACTGCGCTGACGGCCGTCGATGATCTCGCTCTGAAATTGGGCGGAGCATTGCCCAGGTAGGTGCCGAGTAGCCTGGCGAGGTGCTCCAGAACGGCCCAGACGACCACATCACCCGCGGTGCTCGCGGATCGGGTCGACATCGCATCGAGACGTCCTCGCGTGAGCACGATCTTGCGCTTCGGGTCGGCCGAGTCGTCATCGCCATTGCTGCGGTCGCGTCGGTCGCGGTGAGTGGAATCGGCTTCGCGGTGTACCGCGAAGCCACCACGGGATTGACCACCTCCGATGCCCTCGACGGAATCGCGAACAACGATCCGAGTGGCAACGGCGAAGACACCAACATCCTGCTGATCGGACTCGACAGCCGAAAGGACATGGACGGGAACGACCTGCCCGCGGAGTTCGTCACCGACACTTTGCACGCGGGCGACAGTGATGTCGGAGGCTACAACACCAATACTCTTCTGCTGGTTCATCTTCCGGCAGGCGGCGGCCGCGCGACGGCACTCTCGATTCCCCGCGACGACTACGTCGAGGTCCCCGGATACGGCAAGCGCAAGATCAAGGAAGCGTATGGACTGGCCAAAGCAGACGCAGACACTCAGTTGCTCGACGCGGGTGTCTCGGATGCGTCCGAGCGGGAGCGAAGAGCACGTGAGGCGGGTCGACGCGCGACGTTGACCGCGGTTCGTGATTTGCTCGACGTGCCGATCGACCACTTCGCCGAAGTGAATCTACTCGGCTTCTACGACGTGGCGACGGCGGTCGGGCCGATCCAGGTATGCCTGAACAACCCTGTCCACGACAATTACTCGGGTGCCGACTTTCCGGCGGGTGCCCAGGAACTGAGCGCATCGCAGGCGCTGTCCTTCGTACGGCAACGGCACGGTCTCGACAACGGCGATCTGGACCGAACCAAACGCCAGCAGGCATTCGTGGCCGGTGTGATGGCCAAGCTCAGCTCGTCGGGTGTCCTTGCGAACATCGGTGAATTGCGGGCGTTGATCGCGGGCACGAAGAACGACATCGTGATCGACGCATCTCTGGATCCGATGAGGCTCGCCAACGGAGCCGGAGCCGTCCTGCAGGGCAACATCGACTTCTACACCTTGCCGATCACCGGTTACGAGACGGTGGACGGCCAGGACGTCAACCTCGTCGACGTCGACGCCATCAGAGCAGAAACCGCGCGGTTGATCGGCAACCCACCACCACCACCACCACCACTGTCGCCGCCGATCACAGAGGCGCCAGGAGTGATGACGGCGACCGCATCGCCCCCGCTCGAGGTCGCCACACCGGACGTGACCGGGGATCTGCCTATTGCCCCCGACGAGGGTGTGCACAGCGACGGCGGAATCCCCTGCGTCGATTGAGCGTCGGGTCGGTCAGAGCGTCGACGTGATCGACAGAACGTCCATCAACTGTTTTTCGATCGCCGCGAACTGCGGCGTCGTCACGATCTCGAGCCGGCGTGGGCGGGGCAGCGTCACTTCCACCTGCCGTCGGACGTGTGCGGGCCTGGGGGAGAGGACGATCACGCGATCGGACAGATAGACCGCCTCGCGGATGTCGTGGGTGATCATCAGCATCGTCCACCGAAACTCCGACCAAACCTGCTGCAACCACGTCTGCATCTCACTGCGAGTCAGCGAATCCAGCGCCCCGAACGGCTCGTCGAGTAGAACTACCGACCGGCCCTGCACAACGGTGCGCAGGAGCGCCGCACGCTGGCGCATGCCTCCGGAGAGCTCGAACGGCCTGGCGGACTCGTATCCGTCGAGGCCGAACACGGGGAACAATTCGCGTGCCCGCGCGCGCGCCTCTTTCTTCGCGACACCCTGCACCTCGAGTCCGAGGGTGGTGTTGTCCAGTACGGAACGCCAAGGAAACAGCAGATCCTTCTGCGGCATGTAGGCGCACGGCGGGACTCGTACAGAGCCGGAATCGGGTGTGTCGAGACCGGCCAACATATTGAACACCGTGCTCTTGCCGGAACCGCTGGGGCCGATGATCGATACGAACTCACCGGAGCGCACTCCGAACGAAACGCCGTCCAGCACAGGGTTGCCGTTGAACGACTTCGTCAGGTCGCGGACGTCGATGCAGGTGTCGGCGGTACTCGAGTCAGACATGCAGACCTGCCGAACCGTGGCGTGCCCAGGGAGCCACGAGCCGCTCCACCACGAAGGTGGAAACGAACAGGAGCACACTGATCACCGCCGTGACGACAACCGCCGCGAGTACGAGATCGGTACGGAACGAGTTCTTCTGCTGGCTCATGTAGATGCCGAGACCCGCAGTGGCCCCGGCATATTCGGCAAAGAGCGCACCGACGACGGCGTAGGTGATCCCGATTCGCAACGATGTGAAGAACCTGGGCAGCGCCGACGGTAGCCGCACGTACGTGAACTGTTGCCATCTCGAGGCACCCATGCTGGCCAGTAGAGATCGCGCGTCTCGGTCGGCGGCAGCGAATCCCTCGACGAGCCCTATGGCCATCGGGAAGAACGTGGCCAGGGCGATCACCAGGATCTTGGGCAGCAGGCCGAATCCGAACCAGATGATCAACAGGGGCGCGATCGCAATGATCGGAAGAGTCTGCGACACGACGAAGAGGGGAACGAACGCACGCCGCAGCCATGGCGAGAAATCCACGGCGATGGCCAGCAACCACGCCAGAGCCAGGGAGACGGCGAAGCCTACGAGGGTCACCTGCAGGGTCGCCGCGGCGTTCTCGGCAATCGCATCGCGCTGCGCCCAACCCTGGACGACCACGCGGGCGGGGGACGGCAGCACCTGCGGCCGGATGCCGCTGACCTCGACGTAGACCTGCCAGGCGGCGATCAGCAGAACGACGACGGTGAGCGCAGGCCACGCCCACCGCAGCGAGGCTCGGATACCGTTGAACGAGTAAGTGCCTCGGTCAGCGGTAACCGGCTCATCGATCGCCGAGGTAGTCATTGGTGAAGTAGGTCGACCAGTCCGGCTCTGCGGTGAGTGGCGCACCGTCTTGATCGGCCAGCACGCCGCTGTCGTAGAGGAATTTCGAGTACGCGGTCCACTTGTCGAGACTCTGCCGTCCGACCTCGCCAGTGGAGTCCTTCATGTAGTTCGCCGCAAGCATCTGCTGGCTCTCGAAGACGAGCGATTCGTCGGTGAAGGTTCCCGGATTGGCGTCGATCAGATCCTGTGCAGCTTTGTCGGGATCGTCGGCGGCGAGCTGGTAGCCGCGCTGGAGTGCTTGCACGAACTTCTTCGCCTCGTCCGGGTGCGCCGCGAGCCAGGGTTCGTTTCCGCTGATCGTGAGGGCATAGGCGTCGGGGAACCCGTAGTCGGTGTAATCGAAGTACTTCATGGGAGTTCCGCTGTGTTCGGCCTCGATGCCCTCCCATGCGAAGTAGGAGACGGTGAAGTCGGCGGTACCGGAATAGACTGCCTCGTACGCCGAGGTGCCGAGCACTACCGTCTCGTATTCACCTGTGCCGCCGTCGTTTTGGATTACCTTTCTGATACCGGCCTGCTCGCCCGACTCGCCGAAGCCGGCGTAGACCTTGCCGTCCAATGCTTTGGGGCTCGGAATGTCGGCACGATCGGCGCGAACTCCGATGCCCGTCGCCCAGTGCTGCAGCGGCGCGAGAACCGAGACCGTTTGTGCGCCTGCCGAGGTGGCGAAAACCCCCGAGCTCTGGGTGCTGATTCCGAACTCTGCGTTACCTGCATCGACGAGGGTGTCGGCCGCCGTGTTGTTGTACGGCAGGATCTCCACGTTCAGGCCCGCATCGGCGAAGTAACCCTCCTGTAGCGCGACGTAGAGGCCGGTGTGATTGGTATTCGGCGTCCAGTCGAGCGCGAACCGAATGGTGTCGGAGTCCGTCGAGTCGGAGCATCCCGCCAGTCCGGTGGTGGCAACGACGGCGGCCGCCAACGCCGCGAAGATTCGAGTGGTTCTCATGCGAACACCGCACTCTCGGCCAGGGGCCATGGGGTGGGATGTAAAGCACTGTCCCAGAACATCAATTCGTATCTCGATGCCACGACGAAGGCGTCGATCATCTGCTCGCGCTGCAGCGCAGTCGCGGCGGCTGCGGCGTCGTCGACGAAATTCTTCGCAGCGTCGACGATGGCGTGGAATTCGGGTGCGTCGTACGTGGCCACCCACTGTGCATACGGGTGGTCGGGATCCCGATCGAGAACCGCCTTCGCAGCGCGGGCGAGAGAGCGTCCGATATCGGCATAAATCCAGAAACACGGTAGAACTGCCGCTGCCGCAACTGGATACGGTTCGGTCGCCGCCGTCGCAGTCAGATAGGACGTGTACCCGAGGCATTCCGGTGAGGGCTCGGGCGTCCGGGTCGACGGCGGGAGCGCTCCACCGGTGAGCATCGCCTCGTGCGAGGCGGCTTCGTCCATGGCGCTTGCCGCTGCGCTCGCCCAGAATGCCCCGGTAACAGGGTTCGGTGCGTGCGCAGCCAGCAACGACAGCGACTTGACGTATCCGCAGAGGTAGAGCGAGTCCTGTTCGAGGTACCGACGGAACGTATCGAGTGGAAGCGTCCCTGCCCCGAGTAGTTGCAGAAATTCCAGATCGTCGATTGCGCGTCGAATGTCCTCGGAGGCATTCCACAGACGATCGGTGAAGCGGACCGGGTCCGCAGATACAACAGGCGTCATCGCCTTGACATCCCTTCGTCAGTATTACCTGCATCAGGTTCGGCGGGTTTGATCTCAGCATCCGCATCGGCGGACACACCCCGTGTCAGAACGAAAGCGACAGTAACACCGGTCACTCGGTGTCGCTGCTGCCGCCCCTGGATCTGCGGTCCGGCATCACCCCAGCATGTCTTCGAGTTCCATGCCCTTGGTCTCCGTGATCTTGGCTTTGACGAAGAAGAACGAGAGCGCCGCGAACAGGGCAAAGCCTGCGTAGATCACCCACAGCCCCACAGAGGATGTCAGCGGTGGGAATGCAAGCGTGACAGCGAAATTCGCCATCCAATTGGCAGCGGTGCCGATACCGAGCGCCATGGCTCGCATGCGGTTGGGAAACATCTCACCGAGCATGACCCACATGATCGGACCCCAGGTGGAGGCGAAGAAAATGACGAACAGATTGGCACCGACCAAGGCGATCGCGCCCCATGGAGCCGGCAACGTCACGTCGTCGCCGCTGCCGATCGCTTGCGAGAACGCCACCGACGCCATGACGAGCCCGCCGAACATGCCGATCGAGCCCGCCATCAGTAGCTTGCGCCTGCCGATTCGGTCGACGAACAGGATTGCCACGAACGTCATGACCACGTTGATCACTGCGGTGATGACCGACGTCGTGAACGACTGATCCTCGCTGAAACCGACCGAACGCCACAGCGTCGTCGAGTAGTAGAAGATCGCGTTGATGCCGACCAGCTGTTGCAGCACGGCCATCGTGATGCCTACCCAGACGATGGGCTGCAGGCCGAACTTCGGCCCCCGAATATCCGCGAACGACGATCGCGACTCCTTGCGCAGTGTCAGTCGGATCTCGTGCACCCGCTCGTCGGGGTGCAGCTCGCCGGTGATGTCGGCGAGGACTCTGGCTGCTTCTTCGTCGAGGTGCTGACCCACCAGGTAACGCGGGGATTCTGGGATCAACGTGGCCAGTAGCCCGTAGACCAGGGCGGGCAATACGCCGACCAGGAACATCCAGCGCCATGCCTCGACGCCGAACCACAGGTCGTTGGATGCCCCGTCCGCGGCACCGGCGAGAAGTGCGTCGGACAGCAGCGCGGCGAAGATACCGATGGTGATGGCCAATTGCTGCAGGGAAGCCAGGGCCCCGCGCCACTTGGCCGGTGCGATCTCGGCGATGTAGGCCGGTGCGATCACCGAGGCGATGCCGATACCGAGTCCGCCGAGCACTCGCCAGAGCATGAGATCGGGGACACTGAACGCAAACCCCGAACCCACCGAGGAGATGGTGAACAGGGCCGAGCCGAGCACCATGACTTTCTTGCGTCCCCAACGGTCGGCGAGGCTACCGGCGAACCAGGCCCCTACTGCGCATCCGATCAACGCAATGGCGACCACGAAGCCGGTGGTGAAAGAGCCGAGGAGAAAGTGATCTTCGATCGAGTCGACCGCTCCGTTGATGACCGAGCTGTCGAAGCCGAACAGGAATCCACCCACAGCTGCGGCGATGCTGACACCGATGACCTTTGCTGTGTGACGGTCCGAGGTCTGATTCATGAGTGATGCACCTTCCGGCCGCGCGCATGGGCGTCGGCCGCTGGGAGACCGTACGGCAGGAATTGTCGTACCGTCCCAGCACATTACGCCTGGTAGTTTGCCGCGCGAACGACGCCGTCAGCGAAGGTCGAAACTCTCGTCCGAGACGGTGAAACCATGACCGACCTGATCGGTGCACGTGACCCCCGTCTGCTCGTCGACGCTGCACCGAAGACCGTTGGTGGAGCCGCTTCCGGGGACGGTCAGCACCTCGCCGTACGGCAGAGCCGCTGCTGGACCGTCGAAACGGTGGAACTTGGGGTCGCCCAGGCTCTCGAACTTCGCGGGGGACCCGGCGATCAGCTGAACCGCATTGGGTTTCACCGCCGTTCCCGACGCCCCACTGCCGGGAACCTCGGGTGCCGAATCCGGCAGTGATCCGTGGCAGCCGGCGATCGAGGATTGGAGGACGGCGATACCGCACTCGAATTTTCCACTCGGACTCGAGAAGTAGTACCAGCCGGGTGCCTTGCCTGCGTAATCCTGCGGTTTCGCTTGTGCTGCAGCAGGACTGGTCGGTGATGCTGTGGTGGTGGACGGGGCCGTCGTCATCGAGGGCGATGAGGTGCTCGGCGCGGCAGATGTCGCCGATTCGGCCGTCGTGATCGGAGTGGGTCGGTCGGTGATGACGGTCGCCATCGGTGCGTCGCCTCCGCCCGATCCGCAGGCAGTGAGCAGGCCAGTCCCGAGGACCAACGCTGCGGTCCATCCGATTCTCTTCATCGTCGATTCCTTCACTCGAGGTCGACGACACCGCACGAGACGGCACCGACGCTGTGGATGATGTTGGTACGTTGGGCAACGACCGAACGGGAGGTTCGATGGACGCTGCATCCGATTCCACGGTGTGCGTGAGTACGCCGTACGGAGATGTCCTCGGTTATCCGGTCGACGCCGACGCGTCGCCGATCGTGGCCTGGAGGGGCATTCCCTACGCGACGCCTCCCGTCGGCGAATTGCGGTTCCGTGCACCGCGGCCGCTGCGGCCGTGGTCCGGGGTACTCGACGGTCTCGAGTTCGGCGCCATGGCTCCGCAGGGGCGCGACAGTCCGGTGCCGATCGATCCGTCGTTGTCGATCTCCGAGGACTGTCTCTCGCTCAATGTCTGGGCTCCTCGGCCCGACGGGGAGCCGCGTCCGGTGATGGTCTGGATCCACGGCGGTGCGTACTCGCTCGGATCGTCTGCTCAGCGGGTCTACGACGGGCGCAATCTCAGCGAGAACGGCGACATGGTGGTGGTCACCGTCAATTTTCGTCTCGGTGCATTCGGGTTCCTCGACCTCTCGTCGTTCTCGACCGACGAGCACACCTTCGAAACGAATCTCGGCCTCCGAGATCAGATCGCGGCTCTGGAGTGGGTACGCGAGTGCATTTCCGCGTTCGGCGGTGATCCGAACCAGGTCACCCTGTTCGGCGAATCCTCGGGGGGCGCTTCGGTCACCACATTGATGACGTCCCCGAAGGCCGAGGGTCTGTTTCAACGTGCGATCGTGCAGAGTGCCCCTGCGACGTCGGTGTACGGCCCTGAGCGCGGTGCCGCGGTGGCCGCGAGATTCCTGGAGTTGGTGGGGGTCGACCCGGCGGACATCGGTGAACTGTTCGAGATGCACTTCACCAGGCTGGTCACCGCGGGCGATACGCTCTGCTACGAGATTCCGACGACAGTGCCTGGAACCCTTGGCCTTTCGCCGGTCGTCGACGGAGACATCGTCCCGCGTTACCCCGTCGCGGCTTTTCAGAAGGGACTTTCGCACAGGATCCCGCTGATCATCGGTACCAATCACGACGAGCCCTCGATCTTCCGATTCATGAAGTCGCCGTTGATGCCGATCACGTCGGACACCGTCTCGGAGATGTTCCGCGCCATCGCGCACGATCACGCCGATCTTCCTGCCTACCGTGTTGCCGAGATCATGGCGGCGTACCCGGACCGTGACAAACCTGCTGGGGCGCAGGCTATTTCGCGCGACGCGGGCTTCCTCATGCCGAGCCTGTGGATCGCTGACGGGCACAGCAGGCATTCGCCGACGTGGATGTACCGATTCGATCACGCGACACCGATGCTCAAGGCTGCGCGGGTGGGAGCCGGACACGCAACCGAACTGCCGTATGTTTTCGGCAATTTCGGCACCCTGAGCCGCGATCCCACCTTCTGGCTGGGTGGCCGCAAGCCGGCCATGGCGGTGTCGGCGCGGATGCAGAGACGCTGGCTCGCGTTCGCTCGATACGGCGTCCCCGCCGCGTTGGATGCGTCCAAGCACTGGGCTCCGTACACCGAGAAGGCACGCTGGACACTGGTGATCGACACGTCCGACACTCTCGTCGACGATCCCGACGGCGACATGCGCGCTGCGTGGGGCGACCGCGTTCTCGGATTCAGCTGACACGTCGGTCATGCGTTCTGTCGCACGGACGTGGCTGACATGAATCGAACGTAACAGCAGGAACACCGGCCGCTGGAGTCACAGCGGTAACAATTGGATGTCAGCGCTCTGTCGGTGGGGGCGGTTATGTTCGACGGGTGTTGATGTCCAGGATCGTCGAAACGTCCCGTGCCGTGGCAGCGACGCGTTCGCGCAAGGTCAAGATCGAGCTGATCGGTACGTTGCTCGCCGAGGCGGAGGCCGGTGACATCGAGCCTGCTGTCTCGTGGTTGTCGGGGGAGTTGCCGCAGGGGCGGATAGGCGTCGGTTGGCGCACTCTCGCTGATCTCGACGTCGCGTCCGCTGCGGACTCGACGCTCACGGTTGCCGCGGTGGACGAGGCCATTTCTGCGGTTGCGTCGACGTCGGGCGCGGGTTCGGCTGCGCGTCGAGTAGCTCTGTTGAGCGATTTGTTCTCGCGGAGTACCACCGAGGAACGTCAGTTCCTGATCAGGCTGGTCACCGGTGAACTGCGTCAGGGCGCTCTCGAAGGAATCATGGTCGACGCCGTTGCCGCGGCCACGAACCTACCGCAGGCACCAGTGCGTCGAGCATTCATGCTGTCGGGCAGCTTGCCCGCCACAGCCATTGCTGCCATGACCGGTGGCGTCGAAGCTCTGGATGCATTCCGCCTCGAAGTGGGACGCCCGGTGCGGCCGATGCTGGCCTCGCCCGCGGACTCGCTTCGCGGTGCGTGGGAACAACTGTCCGGTGATGTGACGGTCGAATACAAGCTCGACGGTGCCCGAATTCAGGTGCATCGCTACGGAACCGAGGTGAGCATCTACACGCGGACACTGCGTGAGATCACTGCGAGCGTTCCCGAGTTGGTGGAGCTGGTGCTCGCGCTGCCGTGCAATTCGGTGGTCCTCGACGGGGAGACGCTCGCACTCGAAGACAGTGGACGTCCGCGGCCGTTCCAGGAAACGATGAGTCGCTTCGGTGCCGAGAGCGCGCACGAACTGCTGCTGCAGCCCTATTTCTTCGACTGCCTGCATCTCGACGGCGTCGACCTGCTCGATGCGCCGCTCGAGCAGCGGCTGGCCGCACTCGACCGGGTGGCACCAGGGCACCGAATCCCCAGCGCCGTGCGCCCGGACGCGGACGGAGCCGCAGCCCATTTCGATGCCGCGCTCGACGCCGGGCACGAGGGGGTCATGCTCAAAGCCCTCGGTGCCCCGTACGCCGCAGGCCGCCGCGGAAAGAGCTGGCAGAAGGTCAAACCCGAGCACACCCTCGACCTGGTCGTCCTCGGAGCAGAGTGGGGATACGGCCGCCGCACCGGCTACCTCTCCAACCTTCACCTGGGCGCTCGCGATCCCGACGGCGGTGAGCCGATCATGGTCGGCAAGACGTTCAAAGGCCTGACCGACGTTCTGCTGCAGTGGCAGACCGAAGAATTCCCGAAACACGAACGAGAGCGCGACGAGCACACCGTCTACTTGCGTCCCGAATTGATCGTCGAAATCGAACTCGACGGCGTGCAGGTCAGCCCGCGCTACCCGGGTGGAGTGGCCCTGCGCTTCGCGCGAGTACTGCGGTACCGACCCGACAAGAACCTCGCCAGCGCAGACACGATCGACGCCGTGCGCGCACTCCTGAGCCGTTCGGACGATTAATACACACGAAACCGGACGAACGATCCCGTAACACGGCGCAAAATATCTTGAGGGTGCAAGCCAGCGAGAGATGGAGTGCCAATGATGTCCACAGTTCGAGCTGCTCTGGTCCAAAGCACGTGGACCGGTGACAAAGAATCGATGATCGCGGCACACGAGGGGTTTGCTCGGTCCGCCGCCGAGCAGGGCGCGAAAGTCGTCTGCTTCCAAGAACTTTTCTACGGACCGTACTTCTGTCAGCTGCAGGACGCGAAATTCTACGAGTACGCCGAATCGGTACCGGGGCCAACCGTCGATCGTTTCGCCGCATTGGCGAAGGAGCTCGGAATCGTGATGATCCTGCCGGTCTACGAGCAGGAGCAGCCCGGACTTCTCTACAACACCGCTGCCGTCGTCGACGCCGACGGCACATATCTGGGCAAGTACCGAAAGCACCACATTCCACACGTGAACGGATTCTGGGAAAAGTTCTACTTCCGCCCCGGAAATCTCGGGTGGCCGGTGTTCGATACTGCGGTCGGGCGCATCGGTGTCTACATCTGCTACGACAGGCACTTTCCCGAAGGTTGGCGCGCCCTCGGCCTGGCCGGTGCCGAGATCGTCTTCAATCCCTCGGCCACCTCTCGGGGACTGTCCAACTATCTGTGGAAGCTCGAACAACCCGCCTCGGCCGTCGCCAACGAGTACTACGTGGGTGCGATCAATCGAGTCGGAATCGAATCCGAATACGGCGACGACGACTTTTACGGGACCAGTTATTTCGTGGATTCCGAGGGCAAATTCGTCGGCGAGGTGGCGTCGGATTCGGAACCCGAAATCATCGTTCGCGACCTGGACATGGACCTGATCAAAGTTGTTCGCGACCGTTGGGCTTTCTATCGTGACCGCAGACCCGACGCTTACGGCCCATTGGTGCAGCCCTGATGGCCACCACCTTCGTGCACGGTGGAACAGTGGTATCGACCACCGGCGCACAGGAATTGGATGTTCTCGTCGACGGCGAGACCATCGTCGCCGTGCTCGCGCCCGGATCGGTGTCGCTGGCCGCGGACCTGAAGACATCGGCGGACGTCGTCGTCGACGCCACGGGCAAGTACGTCATTCCGGGCGGGGTCGACGGCCACACGCACATGGAGATGCCGTTCGGTGGAACTTTTGCATCCGACACGTTCGAGACCGGAACGCGTGCAGCGGCGTGGGGCGGCACGACGACCATCGTGGACTTCGCGATTCAGACGCCCGGTCAGCGCGTCCAGGACACTCTGACGCAGTGGCACGAGAAGGCCGCGGGGCAATGCGCCATCGACTACGGCTTCCATCAGATCATCGGTGACGTCACCGACGATTCCCTGAAAGCCATGAGCGAGTTGGTGACCGAGGGTGTCACCAGCTTCAAACTGTTCATGGCCTACCCGGGTGTGTTCTACTCCGACGACGGAAAGATACTGCGCGCCATGCAGTCCGCCGCCGAAACGGGTGCACTGCTGATGATGCACGCGGAGAACGGCATCGCGATCGATGTGCTCGTCGCTCAGTCGATCGCGCGCGGAGACACGGCCCCGTACTTCCACGGCACGTCGCGGCCGTGGCAGCTCGAGGAAGAAGCGACGCATCGGGCCATCATGTTGGCCGACGTGACCGGCGCGCCCCTCTACGTGGTGCACGTCTCCGCCAAGCAGGCTCTGGAGCAGATCGCGCAGGCACGGGGCAACGGGCAGAACGTGTTTGCCGAGACGTGCCCGCAGTACCTCTACTTGTCCCTCGAGGAACAACTCGGTGCTCCGGGATTCGAGGGTGCCAAGTGGGTCTGTTCGACGCCACTGCGGTCGCGAGCCGAGGGCCATCAGGACGAATTGTGGCGCTACCTGCGTACCGGTGACGTGGCCACGGTCAGTACCGATCACTGCCCGTTCTGCATGAAGGATCAGAAGGAGATGGGAATCGGCGATTTCTCCAGGATTCCCAACGGAATCGGGTCCGTGGAACATCGCATCGATCTGATGTTCCAGGGCGTCAAGAGCGGCAAGATCACCCTCGAGAAGTGGGTCGACGTGTGCTGCACCACCCCGGCACGGATGTTCGGCATGTATCCGAGAAAAGGCGTCATCAGTCCCGGTGCCGACGCGGACATCGTGATCTACGACCCGAACGGGCACACCAGTATCGGGGTGGACAAGACCCACCACATGAACATGGACTATTCGGCGTACGAGGGTTTCGAGATCGACGGGCATGTCGACACCGTCATCTCGCGTGGCCGGATCATCGTCGACGGTGGATCCTATTCCGGCACTGCGGGACACGGCCGTTTCGTTCGCCGCGATCTGTCCCAGAATCTGATCTGAGCCATGGACATCGGAGTGGTGCTCCAGTGCAATCCGCCTGCGTCTCGTGTGGTCGATCTGGCCAGACAGGCCGAGACGCATGGGTTTTCGCACGTGTGGACGTTCGATTCCCACCTTCTGTGGCAGGAGCCGTACGTCATCTACAGTCAGATTCTGGCCGCGACGAGGCGGGTGACCGTCGGTCCGATGGTCACCAATCCCGCCACGCGCGATTGGACGGTGACGGCATCGACGTTCGCGACGCTCAACGACATGTTCGGCAATCGGACCGTCTGCGGTATCGGCCGCGGCGATTCGGCCGTCCGTGCCCTCGGCGGAAAGCCGACAACGCTTGCCGCGCTGCGGGAGTCGATAGAGGTGATTCGCAACCTGGCCAACGGGCGCAGTGCGCGGGTCGGTGAGACCACCGTGCAGTTCCCGTGGGCGGAACGATCACAGCTCGAAGTCTGGGTCGCGGCGTACGGGCCGAAGGCTCTGGAACTCACCGGACAGGTGGCGGACGGGTTCATCCTGCAGCTTGCAGACCCCGACATCGCGGCATGGACGATCGGCCGGGTTCGCGCCGCGGCCGAGCAGGCGGGGCGCGACCCGGATTCCATCTCGATCTGCGTCGCCGCTCCCGCCTACGTGACCGACGGTACCGACGCAGGGCTCGAACACGCCCGGGACCAGTGTCGTTGGTTCGGCGGGATGGTCGGCAATCACGTTGCAGACATAGTGGCGCGATACGGCGGTGACGGCGGCGGTGTTCCTGCGGCCCTGACCGACTACATCGCGGCGCGCACGGGGTACGACTACAACGAGCACGGCCGCGCCGGAAATTCGCATGCCGAATTCGTTCCGAACGAGGTGATCGACAGATTCTGCCTTCTCGGCACCCCGGCCGATCACATCGCCAAACTGAAGGAACTCGAGGCCCTCGGCGTCGATCAGTTCTCGGTGTACCTCCAGCACGATGCGAAGGCAGCCACGTTGGAAGCGTACGGAGAGAGCATCATTCCGCAGATCCGTCCGAGCGTGACGGCAACATCGTGACGAGTGTTCTCGATCAGGCTTCGGTGGTTGCACCCACACCCGCGCGCTCGGCGCGAGGACTACGGCGTCCGGCGATGGCTCTGGCGGCGATCGTGTTGTTGCTGGTTCTGTGGGAACTGGTGAAAGTTCTCGTCCCCGAGAACGGGGTGACCATCGCCGGAGTGCGGGTGCTGCCGCGTACCGATGACGGCGCACTGCCCCATGTGTGGTCTGTGCTTGCGGCACTGACCGAACCGGAAGTGAACGTGGCCGGGGCACGCAGTGTCGGTGCCGCGGTGGTCTCCAGCGGGCTGTTCACGTTCGGGCTGGCGGTGCTGGGGTTCGCTCTGGGGGCGGTGGTCGGTCTGGTGCTGGCGGTGGCCATGCAACGATTCGTCTGGGTCGAGCGGTCCGTACTGCCGTACGTGATTGTCTCGCAGACGGTTCCGCTGATCGCGTTGGCACCACTGGTGGCGGGTTGGGGTGGGAAGATCGCCATCGGCGGATACGCGTGGCAGCCGTGGATGAGCATCACCGTCATCGCGTCGTATCTCGCCTTCTTCCCGGTGGCGGTGGGGATGCTGCGCGGTCTGCGTGCACCCGACCGGGCGGCACTGGACCTGATGCACAGCTATGCGTCCGGATGGTGGACCACACTCGTTCGACTGCGTCTGCCCGCTTCTGTGCCGCATCTGATCCCGTCTCTGCGGCTGGCCGCGGCTGCAGCGGTGATCGGTGCCGTTGTCGCGGAAATTTCCACCGGGACGACCGGCGGTATCGGAAGGCAGATCATCGTGTTCTCGCAGCAGGCGACAGGTGACGCATCTCGTCTGTACGCCGCCGTTCTCGGCGCCGCGGTGCTCGGGCTGGTGGTGACCGGACTGGTGTCGCTGCTCGAGAAGGCACTGGGGCGGTACGCGGGCCGTGCGCCCGGGCGGACGGCTCTGTCATGACCGAACATGCTGTTCTCGTCGAGGGCGTCGGGAAGACGTTCGACGGGGCAGTGACGGCGTTGGAGGGTGTATCGCTCTCGATCGCCCCCGGTGAATTCGTTTCGCTGATCGGGCCGTCGGGATGTGGTAAGTCGACGTTGCTCCGCATCATGGCCGACCTCGAGCAACCCACGTCCGGTGCTGTGTCGGTGTTCGGGCTGACTGCTCGCCGTGCCCGCATCGAACAGAAATACGGCATCGCCTTTCAGCAGGCCGGGTTGCTCGAGTGGCGCACGGTGCACTCGAACGTCGCGTTGCCGCTCGAACTGCACAAGGTTCCCAAACGTGAACGGACGGAACGGGTTCGTGAGCTGCTGGACCTGGTGGGCCTGAGCGATTTCGCAGACAAATTTCCCGGACAATTGTCCGGTGGGATGCAACAACGGGTGGCGATCGCCCGGGCGCTGGCCCGAATGCCGGGACTGTTGCTGATGGACGAACCGTTCGGTGCCCTGGACGAGATGACCCGAGAGAAGATGCAGAACGACCTGCTCCGTATCGCCGAGGAGTCGGGGGCGGCAGTGGTGTTCGTGACCCACTCGATTCCCGAAGCCGTGTACCTCTCCGATCGAGTGGTCGTGATGTCTCCGCGTCCGGGCCGTATCGTCGACACCCTCACCATCGGCACGTTCGACACGAACGGGGACCCGCGCGAATCAGGGGAGTTCTTCGCCTCCATCACCGCGGTCCGGGATGCGTTGCACGGCCGCTCGGTTCGCACTGGCGATCTGCGATGAAGATCTGGCTGCCCCCTCTGGCGCTCGGTGCAATTTTGCTCGGGCTGTGGCAGCTGCTCACGGTCGTCGCGGGGGTACCGTCGTTTCTGCTGCCGTCGCCCAGCGCGATCGCCGAACAGTTCGCTCGCAACGCCGGCAACATCGGATCGGCAAGTCTGGCAACGGGAACCAATGCTTTCGTGGGGTTGATCGCAGGGTCGGTCCTCGGTCTGTTCGCGGCGATGGCAGCGGTTCGCCTGCGGATCGTCGACGAATTGCTCACTCCGTTGGCAGCGGGTGCCGCAGCCGTCCCCATCGTCGCTCTTGCTCCGGTGTTCAACTCGATGTTCTCCTCGACCACCGATCTACCGCGTCGGCTCGTGGTGACCATCGTGGTGTTCTTTCCGGTATTCGTCAGTGCGGCAAAGGGTCTGCGTCAGGTCTCGGCCGTACACCACGACCTGATGACGTCGTACTCCGTCAGCGGTTGGCAGTTCACTCGAATCGTTCGCCTCCCGTCCGCCGTTCCGCACATTTTCACCGGCTTGCGGGTTGCGGCTCCGAATGCTGTCATTGCAGCCATCATCTGCGAATACTTCGGTGGACTGCAGAACGGATTGGGGTCGCGGATCACCTCCGCCGCGGCGAACACTGCCTACCCGCGCGCCTGGGCCTACGTGGTGGGTGCCATCGCAGTCGGTTTGCTCTTCTTTCTCGTTGTTCTGTTGCTCGAGAAGCTCGTGTCCCGGCGTCGTACCTAGGAGATGAACGTGAAGATCACTCGTACCCCCCGACCTCTTCTCGCCGCCGTCATGGCCCTGGCGGTGGTCGCCTCGGCCTGCAGCACCACCACGACCGGCACCGACACCGATGCCGACGGGGACAGCACGATCAAGCTGCAACTGCAGTGGTTCAAGCAGGGTCAGTTCGCGGGCTATCTCGCTGCAGTCGATCAAGGGTTCTACGCAGAACAGGGACTGAACGTCGAAATCCTGGACGGTGGAACCGATATCGTTCCGCAAACTGTTCTTGCGCAGGGACAGGCCGACTATGCCGTGGCGTGGGTACCGAAGGCGCTCGCCTCGCGGGAGGCCGGAGCCGGCATCACCGACGTGGCCCAGATCTACCAGAAATCCGGCACCTTGCAGGTCTCGTTCGAGGATCAGAACATCGCGTCACCTGCCGACCTTCGCGGTAAGACGGTCGGAAACTGGGGCTACGGCAACGAGTTCGAGTTGTTCGCCGGTATGACGAAGGCCGGAGTCAGTCCATCCGATGTCACACTGGTGCAGCAGCAGTTCGACATGAACGGCCTGCTCTCGGGCGATATTGCTGCAGCGCAAGCGATGTCGTACAACGAGTACGCGCAGTTGCTCGAGACCGTGAACCCTGCAACGGGTGCGCTGTACACCGCAGACGACTTCACGACGCTGAACTGGAACGACGACGGTGTGGCGATGTTGCAGGACGCGATCTGGGCCAACACCGACAAGCTGTCCGACGAGGCGTACCAGGAGCAGACCGTCAAGTTCCTGGCAGCATCGCTGAAGGGGTGGATCTTCTGCCGCGACAACGTCGAGAAGTGCCGCGACATCACCGTCGCGGCAGGCTCGACACTCGGTGCAAGTCATCAGCTCTGGCAGGTCAACGAGGTGAACAAGCTGATCTGGCCGTCCGCCGACGGAATCGGCACGATCGACGAGGCAGCCTGGCAGCAAACGGTCGACGTGGCGAAGACCACGAAGAACGCCGAGGGCTCGACCGTGCTGACCGCTGATCCCGATCCCGAGGCTTACACCAACGAGTACGTGAGCAAAGCGCTGGATTTGTTGAAGGCCGACGGCGTGGACGTCACCGGAGAGTCGTACGCTCCGATGGAGGTCACACTGGAGGAAGGCGGCAAGTAGATGGATCACGTGTTCTACTCCTGGGCAGCGCAGGCCGAACTGAATCCGATCACCGTCGAAGGTGCCGCGGGATCGTGGTTCTGGGACGACAAAGGCAATCGGTACCTGGATTTCTCCTCACAGTTGGTCAACGTCAACCTCGGGCATCAACACCCCGACGTCGTCGCCGCCATCGTCGAGCAGGCCCAGGTGCTGACGACCATTTCGCCGACCGTCGCGAACAACAAGCGCAGCGAACTCGCCGCGCTGATCGCCGAACGCGCCCCGGGTGATCTCGAGCGAGTGTTCTTCACGACGGGTGGAGCCGAAGCCGTCGAGCACGCGGTTCGGCTGGCTCGACAGCACACCGGACGTACGAAAATGCTTGCCGCATATCGGTCTTACCACGGCGGCACCGGAGTTGCGATCGGTCTCACCGGAGAGCCGAGGCGCTGGGGCACCGAACCCACCAACGTCGACGTCGTCCGGTTCTTCGGCCCGTATCCGTACCGGTCACCCTGGGGCACAACGACACCCGAGGACGAGTCGGCTGCGGCACTGGCGCACCTCGAACAGGTCATCGTGCTCGAAGGCGCGCAGAACATCGCCGGACTCATCCTGGAATCTGTCATCGGCACCAATGGTGTGCTCATCCCGCCGCCCGGATATCTGGCCGGAGTGCGAGCGCTGTGTGACAAGTACGGAATCGTCTACATCGCCGACGAGGTGATGGTCGGGTTCGGCCGGATCGGTGAATGGTTCGCGTGCCAGGCCTGGGACGTCACACCGGATCTGATCACCTTCGCCAAGGGCGTCAACTCCGGCTACGTGCCACTCGGTGGTGTGGTGATCTCGGAGAAGATCGCCTCGCAATTCGACCACAAGGCCTACCCGGGCGGTTTGACCTACTCGGGGCATGTGCTCGGGTGCGCAGCGGGAGTCGCGTCCATCGGAGTGTTCGAGCGCGACAAGATTTTGCCGCACGTGCGTCATGTGGGGGAGGACGTCCTCGGTGCGGGCCTGTCGAAGCTGGCCGAATCGCATCCGAGCGTGGGCGAGGTGCGCGGCAAGGGATTCTTCTGGGCCGTCGAGCTCGTCAAGGACGGAACGACACGAGAGCCGCTGGTGCCGTTCGCCGCGTCGGGCAAGGATGCGGCGGCGATGGGTGAGGTGACCGTGGCAGCGAAATCGCGTGGCCTGTGGCCGTTCGTCGCAGGCAACCGCCTCCAGATCGCCCCGCCGCTGACGACCTCCGAGGACGAGATTCGTCAGGGACTGGAAATCCTCGACGAGGTGCTGACGGTGGCGGACGGGTTCACCGTCTGACCGAGGTCGTGCGCGGAACTTCGACCCAGGCTACGAGGCAGGAGTGGAGCCCGCGGAACGACCCGGAAAACACTGTGTGCTTCTGCGGCGTCGGCCGCTCTGCTCACAGCACAGCACCGGGGTTGAGGATGCCTGCCGGATCGAGTGCGGTCTTGATCCGGCGCGTGAGCTCCATGACGTCTTCACCGACCTGATCCGGAAGCCATGCCTTCTTGAGGCGCCCTACGCCGTGCTCACCGGTGATGGTGCCGCCCAACGAAATTGCCAGATCCATGATTGCGCCGAAGGCGATGTTGGCGCGCCGCGTCATATCGGCGTCTTCGGGGTCGAAGACGATCAGCGGGTGGGTGTTGCCGTCGCCGGCGTGAGCGATGACGGCGACCAGTACGTCGTATTTCGCGGACAGCTCGGCGATTCCGTCGACCAGTGCCGGAAGCGCGGGCAGTGGAACACCGACATCCTCGAGCAGCAGGCTACCGAGTCGCTCGACCGCAGGAATCGCGAATCGCCTCGCGGCAGCGAAGGCCTCGCCCTCGTCGGGATCATCGGTGGTGAAGACGTCGGACGCACCGGCCTCGGTGCATGCGGCCGCCATGATCTCGATTTCGCGGCCTCGGTCGGCGCCGGGGGAGTCGGACCGAGCAATGAGCATCGCCGCCGCCTCGCGATCGAGGCCCATGTTCATGGCGTCTTCGACGGCACCGATGGACGCGCGGTCCATGAACTCGAGCATCGAGGGCCGCAAGTTCCTGGTGATGGCCAGAATTGCGGCGGTTGCATCGTGCACGGAGGCGAACGACGCGACCACCGTACTGGCGGGAGGTTGCGCCGGAATCAGTCGCAATGTGATCTCGGTGATGATGCCCAGGGTGCCCTCGGAGCCGACGAACAACTTTGCAAGAGACAGTCCTGCAACATCTTTCAGGCGTGGTCCGCCGAGTCGGACGGCGGTGCCGTCGGCCAGGACCACCTCGAGGCCGAGAACGTAGTCGGTGGTGACGCCGTACTTGACGCAGCACAGACCACCCGCATTGGTGGCCGCATTGCCTCCGATGGAACACATTTCGAACGAGGACGGATCCGGTGGGTACCACAGGCCGTGTTCGGCGACGGCCTTCTTGACCTCGGCGTTGAGCAGGCCGGGTTGTACGACGGCGATGCGGGTCACCGGATCGACGGTGATCTCTCGCATCAGCTCGGTGGTGAGAACGATTCCACCGTCCACGGCGGTGGCTCCACCGGACAGACCCGATCCCGCGCCGCGTGGGACGACCGCCACTGCATGCTCGGTGGCCCACCGCATGACGGAACGAACGTCCTCGGTCGACTGTGCGCGCACGACGGCAAGCGGGGTACCGGCGTCGGGATCCTTGGCCCAGTCGCGTCGGTAGCCTTCGGTGATGTCCGGGTCGGTGACAACCGAGCCGGGCGGAAGAAGGGATTCGAGCTCGCTCAGGCGGGCATCTGTCTCGGTCGTCACCGACATCTCGGTCTCCTCACGTCGAAAATGTGACCGTCGACACTCGAGTCTGTCACGGCCGCACGTGAGGCGGAGTCGGGGTCGGTCGACGCTCGGTCATTGGTTGCGTTGCAAGGTCAGTTCTGCGAGTTCGGTCGCGGCACCGCACGGGTCGGCCGGACTGCCGCCTCGATATTGCACCCACCAGGTGATGACACCCGAATAGGCCACGCTGATTCCGCACGAGGACGGGTCGGCCGGTCGGCGCGAGAGAAACCCTGTGGTGCCGGCGACGGCGACATCCTCGGTCGCGTAGCCGAGCCGATCGGCCAGGTCGCGCTCGCGCGAGAGCGCATCGTTCTCGAACCAGGCGAAGGTCACGTCGATCAGTCCGCCCGCACCCACGCCGGTCCACATGCACACCGCACCGTAGAAGTACTGGTCGACGACGTCGGCACCCACGGTTTCGGCGATGGTGGGATCCGGGACGGCGATGCATTCCTCGAGCAGCTTGTCGAACTGTCCGCTGTCGCCGGATCGAACGGGCATCGCGGTGCCGCTCACGGTGGTGGAGCATCCCGTAGTCGCGGCGGCCACGACGAGGGCCGCGGCGAGAATGCGACGGGCGGATGTCGTGGAAGGGGTCATCAGGATTGCCCTACTCGGCCTTCGAGATCGTGGCGCGGGCCAGATCCTCGACAACGTTGCAGGAATCGCGGGGGCCGTCGACGATGTAGTTGATCGACCAGTGCAGAAACCCGTCCCCGTTCTCGACACCTGCCTCGCATGATGCCGCCGTCGCCGCCGCGGTGAATCCCGGGTGCCCGTCGACATCGATTCGTTCGATGGTGCGACCCACGGCCTCGGCCACCGATTTCTCGCGGTCGATGGGGCTGCCGCGGTACCAGGTGAACATTGCGTACGCCCCGCTCGCCGACTCCCACCGGCAGCGAATGGCGTTCTCGGACACCACCGTCAGGTCGGCAATGCCGGCCGCCGCCTGTAGTTCGGTGTCGTCCATCGACCCGCACTCACCGACGAAGAGTTCGTCGGTGATGGGCCGATCCGCGGTCTCGGACGGATCCGGATCGGCTCCGGGGACCGGTGTGTTCGAGCATCCGGCCACTGCACACACGGTTGCCGCGATCAACGCTGCAACGGCTCGAGTGCGCACGAACGCGGACTCTACCCACCGCACGAGGGCGAGGACGAGCGATTGCGAGAAGCGAGTCACATCAGCAACATCAGCCTCAGGCGTTACCAGATCGATGCGTCGTCGACACGCAATCTTGTAGTTCGCCACGCTAGCGTCCAGCGCAGCGAACCTCGCACCCCATGTGGTGTGAGTCGACAAGGAGGCTGCACCATGATCGACCCCGGAAGTGACTCCTGGAACTACGTGGCCGCGATGTTCTCGTACGAATTCCTCGGGGGCGGAATCGAATACGACACCATCGAACGCATTCACCGAGGCGAGATCGACGAGTGGGCAGAGGCGTTGACGCAATCGGGGCTGTTCGATCGAGCCGCTGTCGCGCAGATTGCCGACTCGTGGCGTCAGGCCCCCCGGCAGTTGTTCGACATGTTGGTGCTCGACGCGGACGAGATGACCGCCCGACGATGCTCGCTGGCGTGGTCCTCGCTGGACCGGCTCGCACCCCTTGCCCGCCTGGGCTGAACTACGTTCGGGGGCCGAGCAACCGCGTCCCCGACGCATCGACGACGATTGCCTGCTCGTCGGTCAACCCATGGCAGTCGATACCGTCGCTGCGTAAACGCTGCAGAGTTGCAGACCCCGAATCGTTCTCGTCCAGTACGGAATTGACGTGCGGGACTATCGAGAAGTCGACCAGATCCAGTCCGCTCCACACCGGATCGACGCCGGTGGCGGGCCGCACTTCGCCGGGGTCGTCTGCGTCCTCTACTCCGGTCAGTGACGGAGCGGCCACACACGCGCCTGCGCTGTATCCGCCGTAGACCATCGAGCCCTGCCGAACACGCTCGGCCACGATCTCGTCTGCTCCCGAGCGGGCGAGTTGAGCGCGCAGTACGAAGGTGTTGCCCCCGCGCACCCACATCGCACCGAAGCCGTCGAGCGCTCGCTCGAATGCTGCGGGCCGGCCCACGAACTCGCGCAGATCCAACTCCGCAGGGCGGTACCCGAGCGCGCGCAGCGGACCGAACTCACTCCTGAGCGAGGATTGGCGTGCGGCGACCGGCCAAGCGTCCGATGCGTTCGCGATGACGGCGAGATCGGACGGCGGGCCGGTGAGTTCGACGAAAGCGTCGGAGTGGCCGCCGAATCGATACGACGACAGGAACAGCTTCATACCGTCGATTCGCCGTTCAATCGAGTCAGTCCCACGCGAACGGCATCGGCAACCCGATCGGGCTCCCGCAGTCGACAAGTCACGAAACCTGCGGCGAACCGCAGTCGATCCCGGTGCCAGCGCGGCACGACGTGTAGATGCAGATGGAATACCGTCTGGAACGCGGCTTTTCCGTCGTTGATCACGAGGTTTGCCCCGTCGGCGCGCAGGTCCGAGTGGCGCACGGCCCGTGCCAGCGTGTGGCCCACGCGGAACACGTCGGCAGCCGCCGCCGGATGAGTCGAGTTCAAGTCGGTGGAGTGCACGCGCGGGACGACCAGCAAGTGCCCGCGACTGATCGGTCGAATGTCGAGGAACGCGACCGCGTGGTCGTTCTCGAACACGCGGTGTGCCGGAGCATCGCCGGCGACGATGGCACAGAAGATGCAAGTTTCCACGTTTGTCACTGTAGGGTCCGATCTATCACCGACAGACCCATATGACGTGCATCACAATTGCCCGTCCCGTAGTCGCGGAATGCCGAACGGATTCGATTCAGAACGAATCGGACTGTGTTCTGGGTTACCCGCGGTCTGTTTCCTCTGGCTACTATCAGGGACCTTGTGCCTTTGTCGCATGGGTTCGTCCACTCGTCGCAAGCTCGGGGCCGTTGGCCGACCGGTGGACACCATTCAACGCAGGAAGACGGAGATTTGGAAACATCGCAGAGCACTGAGAAGGGTTCGGGATCCACGACTGTCGTCGGTGTGGTCCGGGAATCGGGGGAGGGCGAGCGCCGCGTCGCCCTGGTGCCCAAGATCGTTGCCTCCCTGACGAGCAAGGGCGTCGAGATCGTCGTCGAATCGGGTGCCGGACTCGGCGCTCTCATTCCCGACGAGTTGTACGTTGCCGCCGGAGCGACGATCGGTGATCCATGGTCGGCGGATGTCGTGGTCAAGGTTGCGCCACCGTCCGAAGCCGAGATCGCCAAGCTGACGTCGGGTTCGACGCTCATCGGATTTCTGGCACCACGCAACGCGGAGAACAGCATCGGGGCTTTGAAGGCGGCCGGCGTGCAGGCCTTCGCCGTCGAGGCCATCCCGCGTATCTCGCGCGCCCAGGTGATGGACGCACTGTCCTCGCAGGCGAACGTTGCCGGCTACAAGGCAGTGCTGTTGGCGGCATCGGAATCGACTCGGTTCTTTCCGATGCTCACCACCGCGGCCGGCACCGTCAAACCCGCGACGGTGCTCGTGCTGGGCGTCGGCGTGGCCGGTCTGCAGGCGCTCGCCACCGCGAAGCGTCTCGGCGGCCGCCCCACCGGGTACGACGTGCGTCCCGAGGTGGCCGATCAGGTTCGGTCCGTCGGAGCGCAATGGCTCGATCTGGGGATCGACGCCGCAGGCGAGGGCGGATACGCGCGCGAGCTGACCGAGGACGAGCGAGTGCAACAGCAGAAAGCACTCGAAGAGGCCATCAAGGGCTTCGACGTGGTCATCACCACGGCACTGGTACCCGGCCGCCCGGCACCGCGATTGGTGACGGCCGCGGCCGTCGAGGGGATGAAGCCCGGCAGCGTCGTGGTCGACCTCGCAGGCGAAACGGGCGGCAACTGTGAACTGACCGAGCCCGGCCAGACCGTCGTCAAGCACGACGTCACCATCTGCTCGCCGTTGAACCTGCCCGCCTCGATGCCCGAGCACGCCAGCGAGTTGTACTCGAAGAACATCTCGGCATTGCTCGAACTCATGTTGGTCGACGGCAAACTCGCCCCCGATTTCTCGGACGAGGTTCTCGCCGGTGCCTGCGTGACACGTGAGAAGGAGAACTGATGTACACCCCGCTGCTCGCGAACATCGCGATCCTGGTGTTGTCCGGGTTCGTCGGCTTCGCGGTGATCTCCAAGGTGCCCAACACCTTGCACACGCCGTTGATGTCGGGAACCAATGCCATCCACGGCATCGTCGTGCTCGGTGCCCTGGTGGTGCTCGGCAAGGTCGAGGATCCGTCCATCGGCCTGCAGGTCATCCTGTTCGTCGCTCTCGTGTTCGGAACCGTCAACGTCATCGGTGGATTCGTGGTCACCGACCGCATGCTCGGCATGTTCAAGTCCAAGCCGGTCCCTGCCGAGGCCACGAAGGGTGCTGACTCCTGATGGACAATCTCGTCAACATCCTCTACATCGTTGCCTTCGGCATGTTCATCTACGGCCTGATGGGCCTGACCGGCCCGAAGACCGCCGTACGTGGCAACCAGATCGCTGCGGTCGGCATGTTCCTCGCCGTCGTGGCCACGCTGATCTCCATCCGCGACACCGGGAACTGGATCCTGATCGTCGTCGGCCTCGTCGTCGGCGTTGCGCTCGGAATTCCACCCGCCCGTCGCGTCAAGATGACCGCGATGCCGCAGTTGGTGGCTCTGTTCAACGGCGTCGGCGGTGGAACGGTCGCGTTGATCGCCTGGGCCGAGTTCCTCGACACGTCGGGATTCTCGAACTTCAAGCACGGTGAATCGCCGACGGTGCACATCGTCATCGGCTCCCTGTTCGCGGCGATCATCGGGTCGATCTCGTTCTGGGGATCACTGATCGCGTTCCTCAAGCTGCAGGAGACCCTGCCCGGATCGCCCATCACCATCGGTAAGTTGCAGCAACCGCTCAACGCTCTGCTGCTGATCGGTGCAGTGGCCGCTGCGGTGGTCATCGGCATCAATGCCACTCCGGGCGGCGGGGTCTCGCAGTGGTGGATCGTTGCGGTTCTCGTATTGGCCGGCATCCTCGGCCTCACGGTGGTGCTGCCCATCGGTGGTGCAGACATGCCCGTGGTCATCTCTCTGCTCAATGCGTTGACGGGTCTGTCCGCTGCGGCGGCAGGTCTGGCGCTCAACAACACGGCGATGATCGTCGCCGGCATGATCGTCGGCGCGTCGGGCACAATTCTGACCAACCTCATGGCCAAGGCGATGAACCGTTCCATCCCGGCCATCGTCGCCGGTGGATTCGGTGGTGGCGATGCTGCTGCCGGTCCGGCCGGTGCCAGCGGCGGAACGGTCAAGGCCACGTCCGCAGCCGACGCGGCGATCCAGATGGCCTACGCCAACCAGGTCATCGTCGTGCCGGGATACGGCCTCGCCGTCGCGCAGGCACAGCACGCGGTGAAGGACATGGCGAAACTGCTCGAATCGAAGGGCGTGGAGGTCAAGTACGCCATTCACCCCGTCGCCGGTCGCATGCCGGGGCACATGAACGTGCTGCTCGCCGAGGCCGACGTCGCGTACGACGCGATGAAGGAAATGGACGACATCAACGACGAGTTCTCGCGTACCGACGTCACGCTGGTGATCGGCGCCAACGACGTCACCAATCCCGCGGCGCGCAACGATCCGTCGAGCCCGATTCACGGGATGCCGATCCTGAACGTGGATCAGTCCAAATCGGTGATCGTGCTGAAGCGTTCGATGTCGTCCGGCTTCGCAGGGATCGAGAACCCGCTGTTCTTCGCCGAGGGCACGTCGATGTTGTTCGGTGACGCGAAGAAGTCGGTGTCCGAGGTGACCGAGGAGCTCAAGGCTCTCTAGTCACGAACCAACAGCAGTACCGATGGGGCGCTCCGGTAGTTCACCGGGAGCGCCCCATTCTGCGTTGAACGGCCAATCCCGCCGTATCGAGCGGGTTCGCGGCCTCACGGGCAGCGGCGGCGGGCGAAAAGAGCATGACGATCGAGCATGCCGGCCACCACACGAGCGCGATCGCCACTGCGCCCACGATCCCGACGATCGACGCAGATCCGACGAGGACTGCGGCCGCAGCCACCGCGAGCACTGCGATGGTTCCCAGGCCCAACACCACGGGCCGCCAGCTCACGGACACCACCATGGACGCAGCGCCGAGCAGGGACACCACGGCGACGAGCTGGCCACTCGGCAGATCGACGGACGGCATCGCCGTTCCCAGAAACTCCCGAGTGAGGGCGCTGGTCACCAGTGCTCCGATGGTGCAGGTGATCACCGCCCCGATTCCGTAGGGCAGTGTGCGCAGCAGCGCCACGACGGCGAGGGCGGCGACGGCGGTCAGCACTGCGGTCGCGTCGATCGCACCGAGGGCGATGGCGGCCACGGCGGCGGCGGGGCCGGACTCTACGAACACCGGGGCCGGCATGTGCGGTGCCCACGTCAGGAGGATTGCCAGCAGAACGGCGGCTGTGCCCGCAAGGCCCAGTCGCGTGGCCACTGCTTTCCGATTCGGGAGGGACGCGGGCTCGATCGGTGCGGTTGCCGAACCGGCGCGAGGAGCCGCTTGCATCGATGCAGGTTCGTGGCGCGGTGCTGGCATGACCGCCACAGTGGTGCAGTGGGCTGAGCGTCGGGTGTGAGCGGCGTAGGAACCCGCTGAGTGTGCTCGGTCGGTAACGGTTCGATCACGTAGGACCCCTGGTCAGGGTCGGGTTCCACGAGGGATCGAAACCTATCTGTCAAATGCGCGAGGTGGGCAGAATGCGCATAATTGGGGCACGCAGATTGTTTGCCGGCACTCACGCAGTCTCGAGGTTTAATTTCGGTTGGAGTGGTCGATGGCGTAGAAGGTCGGTCAGTTGCGACGAGACTGCGCTCTCGGCGAGCGACCTGGCCTTTCACCTGGTGTTTTGCATCAGATTTGTATCGCCTCACAATGTTTCGGTAGGCGAACTATGACTTCGTTGCAAAGCGTTGATTGGATGGGTCAACTTGTGTGACTATGGTCACATAGTCCGATTCACCCTGGGCGAGACCGTCGAAAAGGGCGTAGTTTCAGCCCCATCGGAAAACCGCTTTATGCCGTTACATGCGGGTCGATAACGATCCGGAAACGGCTGGTGATACCGGTCACGTGCCGTCGTGGCTGGGTACTCGAAACCTACGGACGCCGAAAACCTGGAGGAGAAGAACATGACCGTAATGTCTCAGGGACAGCTCGACATGGTCCGCGCGTTCTTCTGCAACGAGTTCGAAGCGGATTCTCTCGACCGGACGACCATGCCCGAGCATACGACCGACGCCATCGCAGAGTGGGTCGAGGCGCTGGAGAACAGCGGACTGTTCGCCCCGTCCGAGGTGCGCAATATTTCGGCTGTCTGGGCCTCGCAGCCGGAAGCCATGATTTCCCTCCTCGTCGGTGAAGTGGACGAAATCGCCGTCAAGCGCCACGAAGTTGCGGTGCCCGCCGCAGCAATTGCTACTCCGGCGCTGATCTCCAGCTTCGAGCGAGCCAGCTAGTCGAACCCGCTCAGCGTTTCGGAGCTGGGTGGGCATTGCTTCGCTACGATCATCGGATTCCGATGACGGCAGTCGACAACGGTGTCGCGCGGCGAGGTAAGGGTTCTTCATGAGTGCAGTGGGGCTGGACGAAGAAGCAGTGTCGACCTGGATTGCCGGGTTGGGAATCGGCGCAACGTCCCCGCTCACCTTCCGTCGGATCGGCAACGGACAGTCCAATCTCACCTACGCAGTCCGCGATGCGGGCGGCAGTACCTGGGTGCTGCGACGCCCACCTCTGGGGCACCTGCTGGCATCCGCACACGATGTAGTGCGTGAACATCGAATTCTCTCGGGGTTACAGAACTCGGCCGTGCCCGTTCCGAAAATGATTGCACTGACCCAGGATTCGTCCGTATCCGAGGTTCCTCTGGTGCTGATGAGTTTCGTGGACGGAATTGTCGTCGACTCGGTGAGCACAGCCGAACAACTCGACCCCGATCACCGACGCCGAGTCGGGCTCGGTCTGACCGTGGCTCTGGCGGACATCCACCGAGTCGATCTCGACTCCTCCGGTCTGGCCGACCTGGCCAGCCACAAGCCGTACGCCGCGCGGCAACTCGCGCGGTGGACCAAGCAGTGGGAATCCTCGCGAACACGGGAAGTGCCTGGTATCGACTCGCTGGCAGCTCGACTGGCGGCCGGTATTCCTCAGCAGCACGAGGTGACCCTGGTGCACGGAGACTTCCACCTCAGCAATGTCATCACAGCCCGCGACGACGGTCGAGTGGCCGCCGTCGTCGACTGGGAGTTGTGCACACTCGGAGATCCGTTGGCGGATCTGGGCGGGCTGCTGGCCTACTGGCCGGAAGCCGACGACGGGGTCGCCGGTCCGTTCATGGCGTCGACACTTCCTGGCTTTCCTTCCCGTGCGGAGCTCATCGAGTCGTATGCGGAGCACACCGGGCGCGACGTCTCCGACGTCGGATTCTGGCAGGTGCTGGCGCTGTGGAAGCTCTCGATCATCGCCGAGGGCGTCATGAGGCGAATGGAAGCGGATTCAAGAAACCGGGCCGTGGCAGGCGGGCCGACCACAACGCTCATCGACGACATCGTCACCAGGGCGCTGGGGACAGCCGACGAAATCGGCCTCTAGCAGTCAGCTCGTCGCGGTTCCGATCACCAGAGTGCGTGCAGCGCTTTCGATCTCGGGCGGAATCGCGACCGGTCTGCGAGTGACTCCGTCGACATATACGTGTACGAATCGACCCCGAGCCGCCAGCTCCAAGGCATCGTCACCGGCCTCGCGAAACAATCCCAGCGAGTAGACGATGCTTCGGGTGCCCAGCTTCTCGACGGCAAGGCCCACTTGAAGGCGATCCGGAAAACTCAACTCGGACAGGTACCGGCACGAGGTTTCCGCGACGACACCGATCGCCGACAGCGTCCGGATGTCGACTCCGGTGGTCTCCATCAACCAGCCGTTCACGGCGGTATCGAAATACGCGTAATAGGTGACGTTGTTGACGTGACCGTAATGGTCGTTGTCGTCCCATCGCGTCGTCACCGGCCACAGCACCGGAAAATCGGATGCCCGTGACAATTCTGGGTCGGCGTTCACCTGGTCCGTCATGAACGTGACCCTAGTCAGTGTTCTCGGACGTAGGCAGGGCCGGGGACTGTCGACCCAGGATCGCCCGCACCACGAGTCCGGCGACCAGCGCCCAGAATGCCGATCCGATTCCAGCGAATGTCAGGCCGGACGAGGCGACGAGAAACGTCAGAACGGCCGCTTCTCTGTCCGGAGCGTGTTGCAGTGCGCCGAACAACGACGTGGCGAGGGTTCCCAGCAGAGCAAGTCCGGCAACGGTTTCCACCACTCCGGCAGGTGCAGCGGCCACCAGGGTTGCCAGTGCCGTGGACAGCAATGCGAGCCCCAGAAACGAGCAACCGGCCGAGAACGCTGCTATCCATCGTCGCCTCGGGTCCGGATGGGCACCGGGATTCGCCGACAGCGCAGCACTGATTGCGGCGAGGTTGATCGCGTGACCGCCCGCGAACGCGCCCAGGACGGTCCCGGTTCCGGTGACGGTCATCGCCGCTCGCCACGGGATGCGATAGCCGAACGACGCCATGACGGTGGTACCCGGAATGTTCTGCGACGCCATCGTCACGATGTACAGGGGGATTGCAATTCCGACCGTCGCCTGCCAGGTCCAGTGGGGAACCGTCCAGTCGATTCGAGGAACCAGATCGGACGCCGCGATGGGTGTGCCGTCGCTGATCAAGTCCGCTGCGATGACTGCGGCGGCCGCCGCGAACGCAGCGGGCACTGCCCACCGCGCTTCGAATCGGAGCACCACGAGCCAGACGAGCACCACCGGCGCTACCTGAGCGGGGGAGTCGGCGAAGCCGACAACCGGTGCCGCGCACAGGGGCAACAACACTCCGGCCAGCATTGCCTGGGCGAGTGGTATCGGAATCCTCGAGACAAGTGCGCCGAGTGCAGGCCACAACCCCGTCAGAAAGATCAACACCCCGACTGTGACGAACGCACCCACGGCAGCGGGCCATCCTCCGACGACCACACCGGTTCCGGCCAGCAGAGCCGCGCCCGGTGTCGACCACGCCAAGGTGATGGGCTGTCGATATCTGCGCGCGAGCCACATCATGCCCACGGCCTGCACCACACACAGCGCCACCAATCCGGAGGCCGCCTCCGTGGGGCCGGCACCCACTTCGCGCAAGGCCGTGAGTACGACAGCGAACGAGCTGGTGAAGCCGACCAGCGAGGCCACGATTCCGGCGCTGATGGGGGTCGAGAGTGGGGTCGGTCTGTCGGCCGCGTCGGCAGTGGTCACGATGGACGATGATGCACTGTGTTCCCTCGCCTGTCGCGTCGTTTCATGTCGAGTCGCGCGGCGCTACGTGGCGGCGGCCGAATACTGTCGGGGCACCACCGGTGTGACGTAGTCTTGGTTGGACCGGACCAGTCCGTACCGCTGGTTCGGCGAGTGACGGAAAGGCCGGCGCAGTGGTGATGCCCGTACATCTGAGGGACAGTCAGATACCGAAGCACGAACAGCTTCGCGCAATTCTGCTGCACCGCTGCACCAAAGAGCTTCAGCCCGGCGATCTGATGCCGAGTGAGCGGAAGTTGATGGAGGACTACGGGGTCAGTCGTATCACCGTCCGCGAAGCCATCGGGCAGCTCGTCAACGACGGACACCTCGTGCGGGTTCGCGGCAAGGGCACGTTCGTGGCCAGTCGTACCGTGCAGTCTCGCTTGCACCTCGCCTCGTTCTCGGAGGAGATGCGCGCGCAGGGTTTGACGCCCACGACGGTGGTGTTGTTCGCGCGGCTCGAAAACCCCTCGGCGGCAACGACTCGCGCTCTGGGCCTGGCCGACGGCGAGCAGACCTACCACGTCAAGCGTCTACGACTGGCCGACGCAGAACCCGTGAGTGTCGACGACGGCTGGTTTCGTGCCGCACTGCTCCCGGGTCTGATCGATCACGATCTGAGCAAATCCGTGTACGAGGCGGTGCAGATCCATTACGGGTTGACCATCGATCGGGCCGAGCAGACCGTCAAAGCCACTGCAGCCGACAGTGATACGGCCACCTTGCTGGGTACCAAGCGCGGTGCACCCGTTCTGTATTTCGACCGCGTCTCTTTCAGTGGTGACGAGCCTCTCGAGCACACCGAGAGTTGGTACCGCTGCGACCGGTATCAACTGTCGATGGAAGTAGAAGGCGGGCGACGCACCTCGCAGCGTCGGTGAGGTCAGGGCAACTCGTACAACAGGTCGCCCACCGCGGCGCTGCTGCCGATGCCGGCGCTCGTGATCGAGTCCGGTTTCGAGTCCATCAGGACCACGGGAACGACATCGGAGTAGCCCGCCGCCGCGATCGCAGCAGGATCGTAGGTTACGACGAGGTCGCCGGCTTCGACTCGATCACCCTCCGCTGCAACGAGTTCGAAGCCCTCGCCTCTCATCTTCACGGTGTCGATACCGATGTGTACCAATATGCCCGCCTTGTTCTCGGTGAGGACGACGAACGCGTGCGGGTGCAGTTTGAGAATGGTGCCGGCGATCGGGGAGCGGACCTCGACGGCACCCTTGTCTGCTGTCGGGCGAAGTGCGACACCGGAGCCGACCATCTGCGCCGAGAACACCGGGTCGGGCACGTCGGCAAGGGAGATGATCCGGCCGGCAACGGGACTGAGAATCCGTTTGCCGTTGCTCACAGAATGTCGCCGATGTCTTCTGCGAGCGTGTCGGCTTCTGGGCCGACGATGACCTGAACGGCGGTTCCCTTGTGAAAGACCCCATGGGCCCCTGCCGCCTTCAGTGCTGCCTCGTCCACCAACGACCCGTCTTTCACCTCGGTGCGTAGCCGGGTGATGCACGCTTCGATTTCGACGATGTTCTCGGCACCGCCGAGACCCTTCACGATCGCGTCCGCCTTGGTCATGTTCGGTTCTCGCATTCTGTCGGCTGGATCACATGGCCGGGTTGACATGTGCTTGCCACCTGGCCAAACTACAACTGGTAATGACCGGACAGTACCCCTGATGTCATCCGGTCACAACAGCGAAGTCGCCCTGTAGGGACCAGCCTCGAAGAGAAGGTCGCCATGACCCAGAAGAAGACGGACTCGGTCGACACCGAGCCGAAGAAGGAATCCCGATCACTGGCCGGACTGCAGCGGTTCGGTCGCAGCCTCATGCTTCCTATCGCTGTTCTGCCCGCCGCCGGAATCCTGCTGCGGCTCGGTCAGGACGACCTGCTGGGAAGATTCAGTGCACTCGAGACCACCGCTGCGGTCATCTCCGCCGCAGGTCAATCAGTGTTCACCTGGCTTCCGCTCATCTTCGCGGTCGGTATCGCAATCGGCTGGGCGAAGAAGTCCGACGGTTCGACCGCGCTCGCCGCGGTGGTCGGCTACATGGTGATGAACGGTGTCTTCACCGCGATGTCACCAGTCGTGCTCGACGGGAAGGTCGACGCCAAAGGCGACCCGGCCGTGATCGACTACGGAGTCCTGGCGGGCATCGTCATCGGACTGCTCTCGGCTGTCCTCTGGCAGCGGTTCTATCGACAGAAGCTGCCGGACTATCTCGGCTTCTTCAGCGGCCGCCGGCTCGTGCCGATCATGACGGCGATCACCGGTCTCGTTGTCGCGGTGATCATGTCGTTCGTGTACCCACTCTTCTACAGTGCCCTCCAATGGGTCGGTAACACCGTGGCCGACCACAGCGTGGTGGGAAGTGGAATCTACGGATTCGCCAACCGCATGCTCATTCCCACCGGGCTGCACCACATTCTGAATTCCGTCGTCTGGTTCCTCGTCGGTGACTACCAGGATGCGAGCGGCCAGCTGGTGCGTGGTGATCTCAACCGATTCTTCGCCGGCGACCCGTCCGCCGGAGTGTTCATGACCGGATTCTTCCCGATCATGATGTTCGCGCTCCCCGCTGCCGCCTTCGCGATCTACCGCAACGCCAAGCCGTCGCAGAAGAAGATCGTCGGCGGAATCATGTTGTCCACCGGCCTGACTGCATTCGTCACCGGTATCACCGAGCCGCTCGAGTACTCGTTCATGTTCGTCGCCTGGCCGCTCTACATCATTCACGCAGTCCTGACCGGAACCTCGATGGCGCTGACCAATGCCCTCGGAATACATGACGGGTTCTTCTTCTCCGCCGGTGGCATCGACTACCTGCTGAACTACGGAATCGCCACCAAGGCATGGCTGCTGATCCCCATCGGTCTGGTGTACGCGGTGATCTACTACTTCTTGTTCAGCTTCGTCATCAAGAAGTGGAATCTGCGCACCCCCGGACGTGAGGACGAGGCCGCGCCCGAACCCGATCGGGCATGACCGCACCGACTGCGACGACGCTCCGAGGTCGGGTCGTCACCCGGGATGAGGTGATCGAGGACGGCGTCGTTGCCTGGATCGGAGACCGAATCTCGTGGGTCGGACCGGCTCGAGAGTGGCTCGGGGGCGTTGCACCACAATCGGATTCGATCATCCTTCCCGGCTTGGTCGATCTGCACTGTCACGGCGGCGCCGGGGTCTCTTTTCCTGATTCGCCTTCGGCCGATCTCAGGACGGCCGTGCAGCATCATCGCTCCCGCGGCACCACCACGATGCTTGCCTCGCTGGTATCGGCACCGGCCGAACGGCTGGTCGCCCAGACGTCTCTGTTGGGCGATCTGTACGAGTCGGGCGACGTCGCCGGGGTACACGTCGAGGGACCGTTTCTGTCGGTCGCTCGATGTGGAGCACAGGACCCGGCGTCGCTCCGGACGGGTGATCCCGGACTGCTGCGCGATATCCTCGACGCAGGTCGGGGATCGGTGCGTTCGATGACTCTGGCACCCGAGGTCGACGGGTTCGCCGCCGTCGCAGAGATGTTGCGCGAGAACGACGTACTGCCGAGTGTCGGACACACGGACGCCGACGCGCTCACCACCCGCCGAGGTATCGAATTGCTGGGACACGGGCCGATCACCGCCACCCACCTGTTCAACGGAATGCCGACCTGGCACCACCGGGCACCGGGGCCGGTGAGCGAATGCCTGGCGGCTGCGGCCCGCGGCGACATGGTGCTGGAATTGATAGGCGACGGAGTGCATCTCGCCGACGAGACCGTGCGCGCGGTGTTCGATCTCGTTGGTGGCGCACGCATCGCCCTGGTCTCCGACGCCATGGCGGCGGCCGGTATGGCGGACGGTCGATATCGACTCGGGCCACTGGACGTGACCGTGCACGACTCGATCGCGCGGTTGTCCCGTGAGACCGATCCCGAGACGGCTCCGATCGCGGGCGGTACCGCAACCGTGCTGGACCTGGTTCGTCGAGCCGTACAGAACGCCGGTGTGCCCTTGGTCGAGGCGGTACGGGCCGGGTCGTCGACCCCGGCCACATCGATCGGCCTCGGCTCCGACATCGGTTGCCTCGAACAGGGCATGAGGGCCGACGTGCTGGTGCTCGACGCCGCTTTCGAGCCACGTCAGGTGATCAGAGGCGGAACCGCGACAAGAGAGGACAGCTAGATGGAGGTCGTGATCCTCGAGGGGGTCGAGGCTGTGGATCGAACTGCCGCCGACATCGTCGAACGAGTCGTCCGAGCCGGTCCTGCCGTACTGGGCTTGGCAACAGGGTCCACCCCGGTAGGTGCGTATCGCGAGTTGTCTCGACGGCATCGCGAGGACGGTCTGACGTTTGCTCGGTGTCGAGCGTTTCTGCTCGACGAGTACATCGGGCTGGCGAAAACGGCTGAGCAATCCTACTTTTCGTTCATTCGAGACAATTTCGTGGACCACGTCGACGTGGACGACGCCGAGGTGTTCTCGCCGGACGGCGAAGCGGACGACATCGCTGCCGAGGCGCAGCGGTACGACGCGGCGATCGCGGCTGCAGGCGGCATCGATGTTCAGATCCTCGGAATCGGCACCGACGGGCACATCGGATTCAACGAGCCCGGGTCATCCCTGCGGTCCAGGACGCGCGTGAAGACGCTCACCGAACAGACTCGCGCCGACAATGCGCGTTTCTTCGATTCGCCCGAGGACGTGCCGCACCACGTGTTGACGCAGGGTCTGGGCACCATCGACGAGGCGCGACACCTGGTGTTGATCGCGACCGGGGAGGCCAAGGCCGATGCGGTGGCAGCGGCGGTCGAAGGACCGCTGTCGGCATACTGCCCCGCCTCGGTGATCCAATGGCACCCGCATGCGACGGTGCTGCTGGACGAGGCCGCGGCGTCGTCGCTCGCTCTTGCCGAGTACTACCGATACGCCTACGCCGACAAGCCCCGTTGGCAGCACCTGTGAGTCAGCTGCGCGAGAATTCCGATGCGCGCGCGATCTGCTCGTCCGACGGCCGCACCCCGGTGTAGAGGACGAACTGTTCGGCTGCCTGAAGGGCGATCACCTGAGCGCCGGTGATCACGGGCTTGTTCGCTGCGCGCGCGGCGAGAACGAGCGGCGTCTCGGACGGCATGGCGACGACGTCGAACACTGCGCTCGCGGCGGAGATCTGCTCGTCGGTGAACGGGGTCGAATCGGCGTCGGGCCCACCGGTCATCCCCACCGGAGTCACGTTCACGAGCAGGTCTGCGCCGACTGCCTCGGCCGACCAGTCGTAGCCGTAGGCCTCGGCGAGGTCCGGGCCGGTGTTCGGGTTGCGGGCAACGACGGTGCCACGGGTGAAACCCGAGTCGCGCAGTGCGGCGACGACGGCCTTGGCCATGCCGCCGCTGCCGGTGACGGCTACCGAGTATTCGGTCGAGAATCCGCTGGCAGCAACAAGATTCGCGACAGCCTGGTAGTCGGTGTTGTACGCGTGCAGAACGCCGTTCTCGTTGACGATGGTGTTGACGGATTCGATGGAGCTCGCCGACTCGTGCATCACGTCGACCAGTTCGATCACATCTTCCTTGAACGGCATGGAGACGGCGCAGCCTCGAATACCCAACGCACGAACGCCGCCGACCGCGGCGGCAAGGTCTGTGGTGGTGAACGCCTTGTAGACGAAGTTCAAGCCCAACTCGTCGTACAGGTAGTTGTGGAAGCGTGTTCCGATGTTGCTCGGTCGGCCGGACAGTGACATGCAGAGCTGTGTTTCACGGTCGAGGAAGCTGCGAGAGTGTGCCGTTGCCATCGGCCTCACGTTACCGCTATCGGTGTCGGTTCACGGCGAGCACGTCGATGCGACGGAAGCGAGAACATCGTGATCGGCCGCCGTGATCGGCAACTCGTACTGGGCGGCGACGGACAGGTACTTGCCCGCGTAGAAGCAGTGGTAGGCCGCGTTCGGCGGCATCCACTGCGACGGCGTCTTGTCACTCTTGGTCTGATTGTCCGGGCCGTTGACTGCCAACAATTCGAATGCGACGTCGTTTGCGAACCGAATGCGCTTGTCGGGCAACCACGTGTTCGCACCCATGTCCCAGGCAGCGGACAGCGGGTAGACATGATCGATCTGAATTTTCCCGGCGTCGGACTTGGTGAACTGCAGCCGCTCGCCGGAATACGGATCGGCCAGCGAACCCGAGAGCACGACGCAGTCGCGGGTGCCTGCGCGGAACTCGACCTCGGTCATCGACAGCGCCAGCACGTTGTCACGGGTACCGCAACCGTCGTGACCGCCGGGCCCGTCGTAGTCGTCCGTCCACGCCGGACCGAACACGCACCCCTCGCCGCTCTTGCACCCGCGCTCGTAACCGAGGGCGTCGGGTCGGGTGGCGACCACGCGAACCTGGGCGAGCAACTGATCGATCTGGGTGCGAGTGGGACTGCCAGGGGCCGGTGCGGCGGGGGAGAAGCCGGGTATGACGGACCGGTCGCACGAGCCGAACGCAGCCATCACCACCGCAGCGATCACCAGCAACACAGCCACCCACAGCTTTCTCACGCACGCCCCATCGTCGATCTTCGTACTCGGTTTTCGGTTCTCGCGTCAGCAGTGTGCCGGACGGCACCGACAGCTGCCGCTCGCACGAACCGAGCGTCAGCGGACCTCGACGACGACCTTGCCGAGCACGTGTCCGTTCTCGACGAGAGCGAGAGCTTCGCCTGCGCGCTCGAGGGGGAAGACGTGCTCGATGCGCGGACGAAGCACACCGGAGGACACGAGTTCCGCCAACCGGGTGAATGCCGCTGTGGTGCGATCGCGTTCGGCTCCTGATCCACCCCACTGCGCAGCCAGGAGCGGATCGGCCACGCTGACGATCGGTGCCCCCGTCTTCTCGGCGGCCGCACGCAGCGTGTCGCCGCCGACGAGATCGACGATGCCGTCAACCGACCGCGAGATCGAGTCGACGTAGTCGGGGCCGGAGGCAACGAACTCGGCTCCCAGGCTCTCGATCCATTCCCGCTTGCCTGCGCTCGCGACCGCGAGAACGTCGATACTTTCGGCGCGCGCCAGCTGAAGAACCGATGACCCGACGCCGCCTCCTGCGCCGAGTACCAGAACGGTGTTGCCTGCCACCACCGACAGTCCGTGCAGCGCGTCGTACGCCGTTCCGGCAGCCACCGGCAGTGTGGCCGCCACCGCCCAGGACACCGTCTCGGGCTTGGGTGCTGCGCCTGCGGCATCGAGCAGTGTGTACTGCGCATATCCGCCGTGACCGGACGCCGTTGCCCCGAACACGGCGTCGCCTGTGGAAAATCCGTCCACTCCCGAGCCGACGCGCACGACCGTGCCCGCCACTTCTCGCCCCAACACCGCGGGCAGAGTGATGTGCACGGTGCTCTTGCGATTGCCTGCCCGCACTTTCCAGTCCGCGGGATTGACTCCGGCGGCGTGTACCGCGACGAGAATCTGCCCCGGCCCTGGCTCGGCGACAGGGAGGTCGAGGAAGGCCTGGGTATCGGGCCCGCCGTATTCGATGAAGCCGTACGCGATCATGCGCTTACTGTGCCTCATACATCGGGCCGCCTCGACGCCGGTGATGTCGGTGTGTCCTGGTTGGATGGACCGATGTTGCACGGTCTGTGGTCCCCCGGTGCCGGGCTGATGCTCTGGGACGACGAGATCACCAGCGGCAACGAACCGGATCTGCCCCCGACGCACGCACACGTGCTCACCCGAACGTTCCGGCACCGTGCTGCGGTGTCGTTTCCTGCACCGGGACGCAGCACTACCGCGCAGGCCCCGGTACAGGTCCCTGCGATCGCGCTCGCACCGCACGATTCGGTCGACTTGCTGTTGCGGACGCCGGCCGACCACCCGCTGATTTCCGGGGACCTGCGCTACCTGGCGCACGTCGCTCGCGGAATCGAACGCTGGGTCCGCGGCGGTCGCGTCGTACCGGCCCTGAAGCTGATGGACGGTCAGTGGTGGCCGCGCTGGCGTCTGGTCGGCGGCGAGCGTCAACGGGCCTGGCTCAGCGAACTTGCCGTCGCCATGCCGTCGGTGCAGCGTGCAGGCGAGCGACCCAAGAAGATCCTCGACGACATGATCGAGGAGCTCACCGATCCGATCGTCAGATCTGTTCTGGGTAGACCCGACTCGGAGCATCCGTTGCTGTCGGCTCTGGTTCGCGATGATCCGTATTCCGACGGCACTCAACAGATCTCGACGTTGCTGGAGAATTGGCGCGGAAGCCTGACCGTGGACGAACCCTCCCTGGTGCTACGCCTGCTCGAGCCCGACGACGAGCAGCGTGACGTGCCCGAGGGCCCCGACGTCCCCGAGAAGGCCGTGGAGTCGTACTGGACGCTCCAGGTGTGTCTGCGCGCGGATGGCGAAGCGCCGCGACCGGTTCCGATGAGCCGCAAGGTCGATGCCACCCTGCTCTCGATCGCGGTGCGCAAGCTCGGTGAGGCCGTCGCGGCGTACCCGAGGTTGCGCGATCTGCCGTCCCAGGAAGGCACTCTCGATCTGCTGCTTCCGACGTCGGTGGTCATCGACCTCGTCGAACACGGTGCGACGGCACTGCAGGCGACCGGAACGACAGTTCTGCTACCGCGGGCGTGGACCAGGTTGGATCCGTCGATGAGGCTGCGCGTCGACTCACCCGCGGTGACGAAAGCAGCCGCCGATCGAGCGGTCGGTATGGACGAATTGGTGTCCTACGACTGGCAACTTCAGCTCGGCGACATGGTGCTCACCGAGGCGGAGATGAACAGACTCGCCGTCTCGAAGGGCGACCTCGTGCGGCTCCGCGGTCAGTGGGTGTTGGCCGACGGTGGTCAGCTTGCGCGAGCCGCGAAATACGTTGCCGAGCATCACGGTGACGGCACTGCGCTGAGCACACTGATGCGCGAGATGACGTTGGCCGATCCACCGCCGGCTCCGGTCCAGGACATTCGGGCCACCGGGTGGGCGGCCACCTTGCTCGAACCCGGTGCGGTGCCGGAGACAATTCCAGTTCCTGCCGGTGTGAACGCCACTCTGCGGCCGTATCAGCAGCGGGGGCTCGATTGGCTCGCGTTCATGAGTCGGCTCGGTCTCGGAGCGGTACTCGCCGACGACATGGGGCTCGGCAAGACGCTGCAGGTGCTGACTCTGCTCGAGCACGAGCAGAGTTCGACGCCGACGCTGCTGGTGGCACCGATGTCGGTGGTCGGCAACTGGCAGCGCGAGGCAGCGAAATTCACTCCGGCACTGCGAGTTCTGGTGCATCACGGTCCGGCCAGATCCAAGGGGGAGGAACTCGACCGCGCAATTGCCGAACACGATCTGATCGTCACCACGTATGCGCTGATGGCCAAGGATCGTGCACAACTGGCGGAGCAGACGTGGCGCCGCGTCGTTCTCGACGAGGCTCAACACATCAAGAACTCCGGCACCGTTCAGGCCAAGGCGGCGCTCGCCATTCCTGCGGATCACAAGTTGGCGCTCACCGGAACTCCCGTGGAGAACCGTCTCGACGAGTTGAGGTCCATTCTCGATTTCGCCAATCCGGGCATGCTGGGCAGACCGTCCGATTTCCGTAAGCGATTTTCGGTGCCGATCGAGCGGGAGAACGACGAGAACGCTGTCTCGCGTCTGCGCGCCATCACCTCGCCGTTCATTCTGCGGCGCGTCAAGACCGATCCGACGGTCATCTCGGATCTGCCCGAGAAGAATGAGATGACCGTGCGCGCCAACCTCACCGCCGAGCAGGCCGCGTTGTACAAGGCAGTCGTGGACGAGATGATGGCGCAGATCGCCGACGCGAAAGGCATGAAGCGCAAGGGTGCGGTGCTCTCGGCGCTCACTCGACTCAAACAGGTGTGCAACCATCCCGCTCATTTCCTGTCCGACGGCTCGCCGGTACTCAAGCGGGGCCAGCATCGGTCCGGCAAAATCGGTTTGGTGGAGGACATGCTCGATTCGATTCTGGGCGACAACGAGAAGGCGCTGTTGTTCACGCAGTTCCGTGAGTTCGGTGAGCTGGTTGCACCGTATTTCGCCGAACGGTTCGGGACCGCCGTACCGTTCCTGCACGGCGGCGTGAGCAAGGCCAAGCGCGACGCGATGGTGGAGACGTTCCAGAGCGACGACGGTCCGCCGATCATGATGCTCTCGCTCAAGGCGGGCGGTACCGGGCTCAATCTGACGGCCGCCAATCATGTTGTGCATCTGGACCGCTGGTGGAATCCTGCGGTGGAGAATCAGGCGACGGACCGAGCCTTCCGTATCGGTCAGCGCAAGAACGTCGAGGTGCGCAAACTATTGTGTGTTGGCACCGTGGAGGAACGAATCGACTCGATGCTCGTTTCCAAGCAGGATCTGGCGAATCTGGCGGTGGGCACCGGCGAGAACTGGGTGACCGAGATGGACACCGCGGAACTGCAGGAACTGTTTCGCCTCAGCGAGGATGCAGTGGGGGAGTGATGGTCGACTTCTCGCAGTACGGCAAACGGCGAAAAGTCAAGGGCGGCATCGAGTCCAGAAACAAGCGCGGGGCTTTCGGGCAGACGTGGTGGGGCAGGCATTTCGTGGCGGCCATGGAGGATCTCGCGGACCCGGGGCGAATCGCTCGGGGCAGAACGTATGCGCGCCAGGGTCAGGTGCTCACGCTCGGTGTCGAACGCGGACAGATCTACGGCGAGGTGCAGGGCAGTCAGCTCGAGCCGTTCTCGGCCTCGGTCACCGTCGACCCCCTCACTCAGGGTGAGGTTGCCGCTCTCGTCGGCAGGGTTCGATCGAACCCAGGCATGCTGGCCGAGTTGGCGTCCAATGCCATTCCGCAGGCGCTCGCCACGGTGCTGTTGCCACACGACAAGGGGCAGCTCGATTTCGATTGCACCTGCCCCGACGACGGGTGGCCCTGCAAGCACGCGGCCGCGCTGATGTACATCGCTGCCGAGCACATCGATGCGTCCGCGGCCACCATCCTGACGCTGCGTGGAGTCGATCTCGATCAGCTGATCGAGGGGGTCGGCGACGGGGGCGACGAGTTCGACCCCGACGACTGGTTTGCCGATGACGCGTCGTTCCCCGAACTTCCCCACGTGTCCTTTGCTCCCGCGATAGACGATCTCGATCCGTTGATCCTGCGCCGGATCTTCCGAGCCGACGGCTCCACCGAGGCGGAGGTCAGTCGTGCCACTGCTGATCTGAGGCAGTTCTACGACCGAATGTGACGGCCTCTGGACTTACGTGGACATCCGACTATAGGATGGGCGTACTTCATTTTCCACGCTCGAGGACGGACGACTCCATGGCTCGCGAACTCACGCACTTCATCGGCGGCAAGCACGTTGCAGGTACCTCAGGAAACTTCGGGGACGTCTTCGACCCCAACACCGGCGAGGTGCAGGCACGGGTACCCCTGGCCGATGTGTCCGAGGTGGAGGCCGTGATCGCCGATGCCGAACAGGCCCAGCGTGAGTGGGCGAAGTGGAACCCGCAGCGTCGCGCCCGCGTGCTGATGAAGTTCCTCGCGTTGGTCACTCGCGACACCGAGGAGCTCGCCCGTCTGCTGTCCTCCGAGCACGGCAAGACCATCGCCGACGCCAAAGGCGACATCCAGCGAGGTGTCGAGGTCGTCGAATTCGCCGTCGGTATCCCGCATCTGCTCAAGGGCGAGTACACCGAGGGAGCAGGCGGCGGAATCGACGTCTACTCGATGCGTCAGCCGCTCGGCGTCGTCGCAGGCATCACCCCGTTCAACTTCCCCGCGATGATTCCGCTGTGGAAGGCCGGCCCGGCCATCGCGTGCGGTAACGCGTTCATCCTCAAGCCGTCCGAGCGTGACCCGTCCGTTCCGCTCAAGCTCGCCGAGCTCTTCCTCGAAGCAGGGCTGCCGCCGGGTGTGTTCAACGTCGTCAACGGAGACAAGACTGCCGTCGACGTGCTCCTCACCGACGACCGCGTCAAGGCGATCGGCTTCGTCGGCTCGACGCCCATCGCGCAGTACATCTACGAGACCGCAGCGCAGCACGGCAAGCGCGCGCAGTGCTTCGGTGGAGCCAAGAACCACGCCCTGGTGATGCCGGATGCCGATCTGGACGAGGTAGCCGACGCTCTGCTCGGTGCCGCCTACGGCTCGGCGGGCGAGCGATGCATGGCCATTTCCGTCGCAGTTCCGGTGGGCGAGGAGACCGCGGATGCATTGGTCGCCAAGCTGACCGAGCGCGTGGCGAAGCTGAAGATCGGTCGCTCCGACGACGAGAGCGCGGACTTCGGCCCGCTCGTGGGCAGCGATGCGCTGAAGCGAGTCAACGATTACACCCAGATCGGCGTGGACGAGGGGGCCGAGTTGGTCGTCGACGGCCGTGGCTTCGTGCTCGAAGGCCATGAGAACGGATTCTTCGCCGGCGCAACGCTGTTCGACAAGGTGGCCACCGACATGCGCATCTACAAGGAAGAGATCTTCGGACCCGTCCTGATCGTCGTGCGCGCGAAGGACTACGAGGACGCACTGCGCCTTCCCACCGAACACGAATACGGCAACGGTGTCTCCATCTTCACCCGCGACGGCGATACCGCTCGTGATTTCTGCTCCCGCGTCCAGGTCGGCATGGTCGGAGTCAACGTGCCGATTCCGGTGCCGATCGCCTACCACACGTTCGGCGGTTGGAAGCGTTCGGGATTCGGCGATCTCAACCAGCACGGACCCGACTCGATTCGCTTCTACACCAAGACCAAGACCGTCACCCAGCGCTGGCCGTCGGGCACCAAAGAAGCTGCGGCACAGAATCACTTCGTCATTCCGAACATGGACTGACCCGGCGATGTTCACATTGAACGACGACGAGCGAGCGATCAACGACACCGCCCGCGAATTCGCCGACGAGTTCCTGGCCCCCAATGCCATCGACTGGGATCAGCGCAAGCACTTCCCGGTCGACGTGCTCCGCAAGGCAGCGGGACTGGGTGTGGGCGGCATCTACATTCGTGAGGATGTCGGCGGATCGGGTCTGACCAGAGTCGATTCGGTGCGGATCTTCGAGCAGTTGGCCACCGGCGATCCGTCCATCGCGGCGTACATCTCCATCCACAACATGGTCGCCTGGATGATCGACACCTACGGCACCGACGAGCAACGGCAGCGTTGGCTGCCTGGGCTGTGCGCAATGGATCAGCTGGGGAGTTATTGCCTCACCGAGCCCGGCGCGGGATCCGATGCCGCGATGCTCGGCACCAAAGCTGTGCGCGACGGCGACGAGTACGTGTTGGACGGCGTCAAGCAATTCATTTCGGGCGCAGGAACGTCGGAGGTGTACGTCGTCATGGCGCGTACCGGCGCGCCTGGGCCGCGCGGGATCTCGGCGTTCATCGTGTCGAAGGACTCCGCGGGGCTCTCGTTCGGAGCGAACGAGAAGAAGATGGGCTGGAATGCTCAGCCCACCCGGCAGGTCGTTCTCGAAGGAGTACGTGTTCCGGCCGCGAACCTGCTCGGTAGTGAGGGTGACGGGTTCCGTATCGCGATGAACGGACTCAACGGCGGACGCATCAACATCGCCGCGTGTTCGATCGGCGGCGCGCAGTCCGCTCTCGACAAGGCCGTTGCGTACCTCGCCGAGCGCAAGGCGTTCGGGGCACGGTTGCTCGACGCGCAGGCACTCCAGTTTCGGTTGGCCGACTTCAAGACCGAGCTCGAAGCTGCCCGAACCCTGCTGTGGCGGGCCGCGGACGCCTTGCAGAACGACGCTCCCGACAAGGTCGAAATGTGCGCGATGGCAAAGCGTTTCGGCACCGACACCGGATTCGACGTCGCCAACGGAGCTTTGCAGCTGTTGGGCGGTTACGGTTACCTCGCCGAATACGGTGTCGAGAAGATCGTCCGCGACCTTCGGGTCCATCAGATCCTGGAAGGTACCAACGAAATCATGCGCGTCGTCGTTGCTCGTTCGATCGTGGGTGCCGCATGAGCGATGTGATCCTCGAGGTCTCCGGCGGTGTCGGCCGCATCACCCTCAACCGCCCCAAGGCCATCAACGCGCTCGACCATGCGATGGTGCGCGAGATCGCACCGGTGTTGGCGCAGTGGGCAACCGACGACACGGTCGACACTGTCCTTCTGACCGGAGCCGGTGAACGCGGTCTGTGCGCCGGTGGCGATATCGTCTCGATCTACCACGACGCGAAAGACGGCGGCAGTGCTCGAACCTCCGGGGGCAGCAAGGACTTCTGGCGCGAGGAGTACATCCTCAACGCCGCGATCGCTCACTTCCCCAAGCCGTTCGTGGCCATCATGGACGGCATCGTCATGGGTGGAGGCGTCGGACTCTCGGCACATGCCAACACCCGCATCGTGACGGAACGTTCCAAGATCGCCATGCCCGAGGTCGGAATCGGTTTCATCCCCGATGTGGGTGGCACGTATCTACTTTCGCGCGCACCTGGCGAGATCGGCACCCACTTCGCACTCACCACGGCGCGCATGAACGCCGCCGACGCCATCGCGGCCGGTTTCGCCGATCACTACATTCCCTCCGACAAGCTGGAAGACTTCTACTCGGCGCTCGAGACGGTCAGCGTCGGAGAAGCCGTCGCGACGTACAGTGAGCCGGCACCGGAGTCCGCGGTTGCCGGTCAGCAGGAATGGATCGACAAGTGCTACGCCGGGGACGACGTCCAGGGCATCATCGATGCTCTGGCCGCCAGTTCAGTGCCGGAAGCACAGCAGGCAGCGCAGGACATCGCGTCCAAATCGCCGGTGTCGCTGGCTGTGACACTGAGATCGCTGCGTCGGGCCGCGACGCTGCCCACTCTCGAAGCAGTGCTCGACGAGGAATATCGCGTGTCGGTCGCGTCGCTGTCCAGCCACGACCTCGTCGAAGGGATTCGAGCGCAGGTGGTCGAGAAGGATCGCAACCCGCAGTGGCAGCCGCGTACGTTGGCGGACGTCACGACCGAGGACATCGACCGTTACTTCGCACCTCTCGGGGACGCGGAACTGGGCCTGTCGAACGCACACACAGAAGGTGAGCAGTCATGAGCGAGAAGACGATCGGCTTCATCGGCCTCGGCCACATGGGTGGACCGATGGCCGCCAACCTGGCTGCGGCCGGCTACACGGTGCAGGGCTTCGATCTGGTGCCCGCTGCGCTCGAGCAGGCCACGAAAGACGGTGTCACCGTGGTGGAATCGGCCGTTGCCGCCGTCGCCGATGCCGACATCGTGATCACCATGCTGCCCAACGGAAAACTGGTTCTCGGTCTGTACGCGGACCTGCTGCCTGCTGCCGCGCCGGGCACATTGTTCATCGATTCCTCCACCATCGACGTCGCCGACGCACACGCAGCACACGCGCTTGTGCACGAGGCCGGCCATCGCAGTCTCGACGCGCCGGTCTCCGGCGGTGTCGGGGGAGCCGCCGCGGGAACGCTGACCTTCATGGTCGGTGGTTCCGAGGAGGACTTCGCCTCTGCCGCAGCAGTTCTCGATGTCATGGGTCGGAAGGTGGTGCACTGCGGCGCGGCGGGCAACGGCCAGGCCGCCAAGATCTGCAACAACATGATCCTCGGAGTGTCGATGATCGCCATCAGCGAGGCCTTCGTGCTGGGGGAGAAGCTCGGCCTGAGCAACCAGGCGTTGTTCGACGTGGCGTCGACTGCATCCGGTCAATGCTGGGCGCTGACGACCAATTGCCCGGTGCCCGGTCCCGTTCCGACGAGCCCGGCCAACAACGAGTACAAGCCGGGCTTCGCCGCGGCGCTCATGGACAAGGACCTGGGTCTGGCTGCGAATGCATTGCGCGACAACGGTGTCGAGGGCGTCCTCGGCCTGGCCGCAGCCGAGCTGTACGCGCGGTTCAAGGAAACGTCCGGGGGCGGCACCGATGTGGACTTCTCCGGCATCATCAACGACATCCGCGAACGCTCGAACGGAGCAGGCCAGTGAGTGACTACGAGACGATTCTGCTCGAGCGTCGAGGACGCGTCGGCATCATCACGCTCAACCGTCCGAAGGCGTTGAACGCGCTCAACTCCGAGCTGATGCGTGAGGTCGTCTCGGTGGTCGAGGAACTCGACGCGGACACCGGCATCGGTGCCATCCTCATTACCGGATCCGAGCGCGCATTCGCCGCCGGGGCCGACATCAAGGAGATGCAGCCCAAGTCCTACATGGATGTGTATCTGGACGACTTCTTCGCGGCCTGGGATCGACTGGCCGCGGCTCGGACTCCGTTGATCGCTGCGGTGTCCGGTTACGCGCTCGGTGGCGGATGCGAACTCGCGATGCTGTGCGATGTGTTGATCGCCTCCGACACTGCGGTGTTCGGACAGCCCGAGATCAAGCTGGGAGTGATTCCAGGAATCGGCGGTTCACAACGCCTGACCCGTGCGGTGGGCAAGGCCAAGGCCATGGAGATGTGTCTGACCGGCCGCAACATGAATGTCGAGGAAGCCGAGCGAGCAGGATTGGTCTCGCGCATCGTGCCGGTCGCCGATCTCCTCGACGACGCCATCGCGACTGCGACCACCATCGCCGAGATGTCGCTACCGGTCGCCATGATGGCGAAGGAAGCGGTGAACCGATCGTTCGAGTCGAGTCTGCGCGAGGGTGTTCTGTTCGAGCGCCGCGTGTTTCACTCGACCTTCGCCACCGAGGATCAGAAGGAAGGAATGTCGGCCTTCATCGAGAAGCGGACGCCGAACTTCCAGCACCGGTAGGGGGCGCTCTTTCGGGTCGTTCCGCGGGCTCCACTCGTGGGCCGCCCTACCTGCCGGGGGACAGTAGGGCGGCACCGCGAGCCGACACCAGCTCCGGCATCGACGGCACCAGCGTCGTCAGGCCGGTGCGCAGCTCGAGAGACCGCGCTATCGAGGAAATGTTCGCGCCTCCGCCGACCACGACGATGGACTGCGGTCTGGCACCGGACAATTCGATCGTCTGCTCCACCAGCATGCCCGCGTACCGCACCGGCCCGGCGATGAGATCGTCGAAGTCGCGTCGGGTCAGCACATGCCGCGCAGCACCGGATGAATCCGCCGTGCTGACGACGGGGTCGACGCTCAGCTGCTCCTTGATGGATCGGCTGGCGTCGATTCCGACGCGAACGCCGTTGGACGAGAGCAGTCTGCGAACCGAGTGATCGAGATCGTCGCCGCAGAACGTGGCAGTGCGCCGCGTCATGAGCGTGCGAGTGGACGCGAGATCGATGACGGTGACCGTGGTTCCGGTGCTACCGATATCGCACAGCACCGTCACTCCATGATTGGGTACCAGCCCGATGAAGCGCAGATAGCGCACTTGCGCAGCGGTTTCGGGAACGAGCGAGGCAGTGCGGGCCGTGCCGCGGGTGGCCACCGGGCCGGGATCGGTGGCCACCCGGTAGGCGATGGCCGAGAACTGTACCGGGAGCGACATCGTCGCGGCGATGGAGTGGATGGCGTCGACGCCGGTGGCGATCGTGGTGGACAGCGACTGGCCGGGGGCGCGCCGCACCGTCCGCGACACGATGGGGGTGCGATGGGGACTGTCCAAATACGTCAGAATTGCGCGTACACCGTGTGCCCCCGCACCGACCCCCAACACCAGCACCCCGCCCCACCCTTCAGCAGATCGACTCCGCCCTGACCCCACTGCAATTGGACCACGGAACGGTACGGGTGTGCCATTGCCTTGTGACGAGTCACGACCGAACTCAGAACGATGTGGTTATTTCGTCACTGTCGAAATCGCCTGCATCCGAACGCAGTTCCGCCAAGATCCGAACGAGAGCCAGCAACTTGTCACGCGCCAGCCCTGGTTTGGCGAATACCAGCGAGTTCAAGCGCTCGGTGGCCTCGACGGCCAACGTGCGTCCCTGCTCGGTGATTTCGACAAGAGTGGTGCGTCGATCGCTCGGGTGGGGAATGCGCCGAACGTACCCGACGGACTCGAGTCGGTCGACAGCGTTGGTCACGCTCGTGGGATGCACCTGCAGACGCGCACTCGCCTTTGCCATGGGCAGGGCGCCATTCTTGGTGAACGTCAACAACGTCAGCAATTCGTAACGCGAAAAGGTCAGCCCCGTCGGCTTCAACGCTTCCTCGACCCGGGCCAGCATGATCTGCTGCGCACGCATCAACGACGTCACCGCGGCCATACCGTCGGCGGCGTCGGACCACCCGTGCTTGGTCCATTGACGATGAGCCTCTGCAATGGGATCGAGGGGAAGCGGAGACGGTGCTGGCATACCGACCATCCTCCCACGGTGTCCGGTTCGTGCGTCTACCGAATCACGGGGCCGTGATGTCGAGGGTCTTCGAATCACGGTGATCGCAACTGTGGATCTCCGGTGCCGTACACGGCATCGTCATAGGCGATGCGGGTGTGGCTGAGTGGCTAGGCACCGGCCTGCAAAGCCGTTTACACGGGTTCGAATCCCGTCGCTCGCTCGAAGATCGGGGCCGACCATCAGTGGTCGGCCCCGATTGCTTTTCCCGGGACGTCAGGCCAGCAATGCCGGCTTCCGTGCCACGGTGACGGCCCAGTCGGCGTCGACGTGCCAGGGCCGTAGATCCCACGTCGCAAATCGATGCTCGAGGATGAATCCTGCCGCAGCCAGATCCTCGTCGAGCATGCCGACGGTGTACTCGCGATCTGTGGCGAATCCGGTGACGAACACCCCATCATCGGCCAGGTGTGCCCAAATACGTTCGAGCGCAGTGTGTTCGGTACCGGGCTGCATGAATACCAACACATTGCCTGCCGCGACAACCGCGTCGAACGTCCGTCCCAGATCGAGCGTCGTCAGATCGGCGAGATGCACCTCGAGTTCGGGGCGACTCCGCGCCGCGTCGACCAGAACCGGATCCAGATCGACGGCGGTCACACGGTGGCCGCGTCGGGCCAACTCCGCACCGAGTCGGCCGGTTCCGCATCCGGCATCGAGGATGCTCGACGCGGGGGAGACCACCGCGTCGACCATCCGGGCCTCGCCGTGTAGATCCACGCCGCGTTCGGCCAGGCGGTCGAATCGCTCGATGTAGCGCGCGGAGTCGTCCGCGGAGTTCTCGGCTTGCCAGCGTGTGGTCACCTCGCCAGGGTAGGTCAGCTCAGTTCTTCGAGGGCCGACTGGGCTTCGGCGACCCGGGCGCGGGCCGCTTCGAGTGCCTCTGCCGTCGACTCCGCCTGTACGACACTGGCCTCGTCTGCTTCTCGCGCAGCCTGCGCTCTGGCTCGGGCGGCCTCCAACTCGGCCTCGATCCGCTCGACTTCTGCTGCAGCGCTGCGTAATTCGGACGCCGTTCGTTCGGTGTCGGCCTGGGCGACCTCGGCGTCGGTGCGAGCGGTATCGAGATCGGATTCGGCCGACTCGAGTTCGGCGAGCAGTCGGTTCCGTTCGGCTTCGTCGATTTTCTGCCGGTCGTCCTCGATCTCCGGAGATGCCGGGCCTGACTCATGGACGTCGTCGTCATCGTGATCGTCGGGTGGATCGGGAACGAGCGAGAGCAGCGCAGGCCCGAAGCCGCTGTAGGTTTCGGCCACCACAGTTCTGCCTGCGCGAACCCGGTCGCGTATCTCGGGGTCGGCCATCGCCGCATTGAGGGTGTTGGAGATCTCGCGGGCGGCGTTGTCGCCGACGGTCGTCCCGAGGTCGCGTCCCAGCGAGACGGCTCGATCGGTGAGTGTCCGTATCGAAGTGCTTCTAGCAGTGGATAATTCGCGCAGCCGGGGGCCGTCTCCGCGCTGCTGAGCTCGTTCCAGTTGCTCACCGAGGTCGAACAGCTCCGCCAGGGCGGACTCGTCTCGACGGGCGAGGACGTTGACCAACCACGCTACGACCGTGGGCTTGCGGAGGGCACCGATGCGGGTGGCACCGGCTTTGTCGCCGGCTTTCTTGAACCGGGTGACGTAGGCGGTGCGATGCGAGACGAAATCAGCGGGTGCCAGCGAATACAGGTCGTCTGTGACGGTGTCGATATGGGGGAGATCCTCGGACATGGAGAAAGTCCGTCTCGTTCGAGCAGTCACCGTACGAGGATGACGTGCGTGAAAGATGTGTGCCCCCGGCAGGATTCGAACCTGCGGCCTTTCGCTCCGGAGGCGAACGCTCTATCCCCTGAGCTACGGGGGCGCACCGGCTTCAGCCGGTGTGCCTGTTGGGCTGTACGAAAGACTAGCGCATGGGTGACCGCAGCCGAAATCACCCCTCGGGCAGCGGCTGCGCACCCTTCGCGGCGAGCATCTGCTTCATCAGCGTCGACTCGCTGGTCTGGGTGGCAACCATGGACTTGGCCAGATTGATCACCGCCGGTGACTGCGCATGCGTCTGCGCGTACTCCATCATTGCCAGGCCGCCCTCGTGGTGGCGCAGCATGAGCTGCAGGAACATCACGTCGACGGCCGAGCCGGTCGCCTGGCGCAGCGCGGCGAGTTCCGCCGAACTGGCCATGCCCGGCATGGCCCTGGTGGGATCCGAAGAACCGGGATCCATCGACATCCCACCCATCGAGTGGCCGTGAGAATCGTCCTCGGTCATCCAGGTCATGTATCCGTCGGTCGAAATCGGTGCTCGGTCCCACAGAGCCAACCAGCCCTGCATCTGTCCCACCTGGTTCTGCTGCGAGGTGAGCATGTCGAACGCCAGATTCTTGACGGCTTGATCAGGGGCGTTGGTCAATGCCACCGCGGCCATCTCGATGGCCTGGTTGTGGTGCACGGTCATGTCCTGAGCGAACCCGACATCGACCGAGTCCGCGGCGGGTGCAGTGTCGTCGTCGCGCAGCGGACTCTGCACCAGAAAGCCCAGGGCGAAGCCGATCGCCAGAACGGCGATCAGGGCCAGCGCTACCAGGGCGGTGCGCTGACTCGGCTTCGTCGCGGTCGTGGTGGCTGCCGCGGCGTCGGGCGGTGTCGGTTCCGTCATCAGCTCGCGGGTACCTGAAGACCGTCGGGCAGCTGCATTCCGCCCGGGAGGCCACCCGGTAGTCCGCCGGCTCCGCTGGTCTCACTGGTATCGGGGGTGATGCCGCCGCCGTCCATCGGGACAGCGTCCGCGCCCGGTGCGGAAGCGTCGAACAGGGGCGGGCTATCGGGATCGAAGCCGTCGCCGGTGGTGTTCGGGACCGATGCGCAGCTGGCACCGACCTCCGGGTATGCGAAACGATTGAGGCGCAGTGCAGCGATGAACTGGCTGATCCGTTCGTCGTCGACGCTGTCCAGCTTGAGCTGGTGACCCCAGGACTGCAGCGAAACAGGGGTATCGAGGCCGGGGTACGGCGAGAGCATCATCTGGGTTTCGCCGTCGACGCGGTCGGCCAGCGACTGGATCTGATCAGCGTTCAGATCGTCGGGGTTGTAGGTGATCCAGACGGCACCGTGCTCGAGCGAGTGCACTGCATTCTCGGTGCGAATGGCCTCGGGATAGACAATTCCGGTGCAGGTGGCCCACACGGCATCGTGCGGTCCGCCGAACGGCGGCGACTGGTCGTACGCGACCCGTTGCGTGCGCCCGACGTGCAGCGCCGCGGGGTACTCCTTGACGACGACGCCCTCGATCCCCGTCGACGGGTCCTGATTGCTCTCGCTCGGCGCGAACTTCTGCGCCTCGGCTCGATCCTGGTACTTGGGATAGAGGTTGACTCCCAGTCCCACGATGAGTCCCACCACCACAACGACACCGGCAACCGTCAGCCAGGGAATCTGCCTGCCCGAGGCGGCGGGCACGCCGCCCTTCTTCTTGCGAGCTGACTTCTTGTTGGCGGCATCGATGGCTTTGTTTGCCTTCGCAGCCGACTTGTTCTGATTGCCTTTGTCGGGACCCGTTGGCATCGCTGTAAGTGCTCTCTCAGTCGAGGAAAGGTGGTGGTCGGTGGCGCGGGTGGTGCGTATCTGCTGGTGACGGCGTTGACCGAGGACCGTCGGCGCAGAGCGCCCTTACTGTACGTTCTCTGCCTGAGAGCGTGCTCAGAGCCCGTGACGACTGCGTCGGCCAGGTGGCTGCACGCACGGACGGGCAGTGGATGCGAGTATGCCGCACACCAGCCAATAGGATGGTTACCTGTGACTCCCGCCGATCTTGCCGAACTGCTTCACGCGACCGCCGCGAAGGTGCTTGCCGACCGCGGCCTGGACGCATCCGTTCTTCCCGCGAAGCTGACCGTCGAGCGTCCCCGCAATCCCGAGCACGGCGATTACGCCACCAACGTGGCTCTACAGGTGGCGAAGAAGGCCGGAGCGAATCCGCGCGATTTCGCCGGCTGGCTCGCCGAGGCTCTCGCCGCCGACGCCGCGATCGCCGACGCCGATGTGGCCGGTCCCGGATTTCTCAACATTCGGCTGGCCGCTGCTGCTCAGGGCGAGATCGTCGCCCGAGTGCTCGCGGCCGGTGCCGAGTTCGGCAACGGTTCCTCGATGGCGGGCAAGAAGGTCAACCTCGAGTTCGTCTCGGCCAACCCGACCGGTCCGGTGCACCTCGGTGGCACCCGGTGGGCCGCGGTCGGCGATGCACTCGGTCGCATCCTGTCCGCGCACGGCGCAGAGGTCACCCGCGAGTACTTCTTCAACGATCACGGTGCTCAGATCGCGCGCTTCACGCAGTCGCTCATCGCAGCTGCGAAGGGTGAGCCGGCACCCGACAACGGCTACGCGGGCGAATACATCTCCGACATCGCAGCCCACGTGCTCACCGAGCAGCCCGATGCGCTCTCGTTGGACACCGAAGCGCAGGAGGAGGCGTTCCGGTCCATCGGCACCGAGTTGATGTTCGATCGGATCAAGGCGAACCTGCACGAGTTCGGCGTCGACTTCGATGTCTACTTCCACGAGAACTCGCTGTTCGAGTCCGGGGCAGTCGACAAGTCGGTCGAGTACCTCAAGACCTCGGGAAGCCTCTACGAGGAGGACGGGGCCTGGTGGCTCCGCTCCACCGACTTCGGCGACGACAAGGATCGCGTCGTCATCAAGAGCGACGGCAACGCCGCCTACATCGCCGGCGACATCGCCTACTTCCAGAACAAGCGGCAGCGCGGCTTCGACCTGTGCATCTACATGCTCGGAGCCGACCATCACGGATACATCGGACGACTCAAGGCGGCCGCGGCAGCGTTCGGAGACGATCCGGAAACCGTCGAGGTGCTCATCGGACAGATGGTCAACCTCGTCCGCGACGGCGTGGCCGTGAAGATGAGCAAGCGTGCCGGAACCGTCATCACCCTCGACGACCTGGTCGAAGCCATCGGCGTCGACGCCTCCCGGTACGTGATGATCCGCTCGTCCGTCGACTCCAGCATCGACATCGACCTCGCCCTGTGGGCGAGCGCGAGCAACGAGAACCCGGTGTACTACGTCCAGTACGCCCACGCCCGCCTGGCCTCGCTCGCGCGCAATGCCGCCGAACTGGGAATCGGCGCAGAACAACCGGATCTGAGCCTGCTCACCCATGAGCAGGAAGGCGAGCTGATCAGGACGATCGGCGAGTACCCCCGCGTGGTGGCCAGTGCCGCCGAACTACGCGAACCCCATCGGATCGCCCGCTACCTCGAAGAGCTGGCGGGGGCCTACCACCGTTTCTACGGTGCGTGTCGAGTACTTCCACAAGGAGACGAGGAGCCCGGACCTGTGAACACCGCACGACTGGCGTTGGGGAACGCGACCCGGCAGGTCTTGGCCAACGGCCTCGAACTGCTCGGGGTCAGCGCACCGGAGCGCATGTGAGCGCACATCCGGCCGGACCCAAGCACGCCGATACCCCCACGAAAGAGTCGATGTCCCATCGCCCGGCCGACGCGTCGGAGATGACGACACTGCCCGAGCAGGTGTGGCCCCGTAACGCCGAACGCGGTGAAGATGGAACGGTCCGTCTCGCCGGAGTATCGGTCACCGATCTCGCGGAGCAATACGGCACACCGCTGTTCGTCATCGACGAGGACGACTTTCGTTCGCGCTGCCGTGAAATGGCCGCCGCATTCGGCGCACCCGAGCGAGTCCATTACGCATCCAAGGCTTTTCTGTGCGGAGAGATCGCGCGCTGGGTGGCCGACGAAGGGCTCTCGCTCGACATCTGTTCCGGCGGCGAGCTGGCGATCGCACTGGCAGCCGGTTTCCCTGCGGACCGAATTGCCATGCACGGCAACAACAAATCCGTAGCCGAGCTCGAGGCGGGCGTGCGTGCAGGAGTCGAGCACGTGGTGCTCGACTCCAACATCGAAATCGAACGACTCGACGCCGTTGCAGGCGCGGCCGGTGTGGTGCAAGACGTCCTGATTCGCATCACTGTCGGTGTCGAAGCGCACACGCACGAGTTCATCGCCACCGCGCACGAGGATCAGAAGTTCGGCTTCTCCCTTGCCGACGGCTCCGCTCTCGAAGCGGTCCGCCGCGTGTTCGCTGCCGACAACCTCCGGCTCGTCGGACTGCACAGTCACATCGGTTCGCAGATCTTCGAGGTCGACGGCTTCGAACTGGCTGCGCACAAGGTCATCGGCTTGCTTCGAGACATCGTCTCGGAGTTCGGCGTCGACAAGACCGCGCAGATCTCGACGCTCGATCTCGGTGGCGGCATGGGCATTTCGTACGTGCCGAGCGACGACCCGCCGCCGGTGGAGCAGCTCGCGGCCAAGTTGACCGCCATCGTGGAGACGGAGTCCGCTGCGGTAGGACTGCCGGTCCCGACGATCGCCGTCGAACCGGGCCGCGCCATCGCCGGGCCGGGCACCGTCACGCTGTACGAGGTCGGCACCATCAAGGACGTCACCGTCGACAAGTCAACGCGCAGGCGCTACATCAGCGTCGACGGCGGAATGAGCGACAACATCAGAACCTCGCTCTATCAGGCCGAATACGACTGCCGATTGGTCTCGCGCTCGAGCGAGGCCGAGGCCGTCGTGGCGCGGGTGGTCGGAAAGCACTGCGAGAGCGGCGACATCGTCATCAAGAACACATGGATGCCGGCAGACGTCGGGCCGGGTGACCTGCTGGCCGTAGCGGCCACCGGGGCCTACTGCTACTCCATGTCCAGTCGCTACAACCTGCTGACGCGGCCTGCTGTGGTCGCGGTCAAGGACGGGCAGTCGCGCCTGATCCTGCGGCGGGAAACCATCGAAGATCTGCTCAGCTTGGAGGTTCAGCCATGACATCGAAGCCGATAGGCGTCGCCGTACTCGGACTCGGAAACGTCGGTAGCGAGGTCGTTCGAATCCTCACCGAGAACGCCGCAGATTTCGAGGCGAGAATCGGTGCGCCACTCGCGATTCGAGGCATCGCGGTGCGTCGGGTGGACGGCGATCGTGGGGTTCCGACCGAACTGCTCACCGACGACCCGGCCGAACTGGTCGGCCGTGACGACGTCGACATCGTCGTCGAGGTGCTCGGCGGCATCGACATTCCCCGCAAGCTCGTTCTGTCGGCCCTCGAGAAGGGCAAGTCCGTCATCACGGCGAACAAAGCCCTGTTGGCGGAATACACCGGCGAGCTGGCCGACGCGGCCGAGAAGTCCCGCGCCGACCTGTATTTCGAGGCGGCCGTGGCCGGAGCCATTCCGGTGGTCCGCCCGCTGATGCAGTCCCTCGCGGGCGACCGCGTGAACAAGGTGGCCGGCATCGTCAACGGCACCACCAACTTCATCCTCTCGGCCATGGACGAGACCGGCGCGGACTATGCCGAAACCCTCGCCGAGGCAGGCCGTCTGGGCTACGCCGAGGCCGACCCGACCGCCGATGTCGAAGGCTACGACGCAGCCTCGAAGGCGGCCATTCTGGCGTCCATCGCATTTCACACCCGGGTCACCGCAGGCGACGTCTACCGGGAAGGCATCAGCAAGATCACCGCGGACGACCTCGAAACGGCGAAGTCCCTCGACTGCACCATCAAGCTGCTGGCCATCTGCGAGCGGATCGTCACGCCCAAGGGCAAAGAGCGAATCTCCGCTCGGGTCTACCCGGCGCTCGTTCCGCTGAATCACCCGCTGGCATCGGTGAACGGAGCGTTCAACGCCGTGGTCGTCGAGGCAGAGGCAGCAGGCCGACTGATGTTCTACGGCCAAGGTGCAGGCGGAGCGCCGACCGCGTCCGCAGTACTCGGCGATCTGGTGATGGCCGCGCGCAACAAGTTCTACGGCGGACGTGGCCCGCTCGAATCGAAGTACGCCAAGCTCAAGGTGGCCCCCATGGGTGACATCCTCACTCGCTACTACGTCAGCATGCAGGTCGCGGACAAGCCCGGCGTACTCGCCACCGTGGCAGCCGAATTCTCCAAGCGCGACGTCAGCATCTCCACCGTGCGTCAGCAAGGGTCGGGTGACGGAGCCAGGCTCGTCGTGGTCACGCACCTTGCGGCCGACTCCGCACTGTCCGAAACCGTTGCATCCCTCGAGCAGCTCGACGTGGTCGTCAACGTCGCGAGCGTTCTCAGATTGGAAGGCACCACCGTATGAGCGTCCACACCCCCTGGCCCGGTCTGATCGAGGCGTACCGCTCACGTCTGGCGATCGGCCCGGATTGGAAGACCGTCACGCTGCGCGAAGGCGGCACTCCGCTGCTGCCGGCCGGGCACTTGTCCGAATTGACCGGGTGCACAGTGCATCTGAAGGTCGAGGGACTCAATCCCACCGGCTCCTTCAAGGACCGCGGCATGACCATGGCCGTCACCGACGCGCTCGCAAGGGGCCAGGAGGCCGTTCTCTGCGCCTCCACCGGCAACACCTCGGCGTCGGCAGCCGCCTATGCGGCCAAGGCCGGGATGAGCTGTGCCGTCCTGGTTCCGCAGGGCAAGATCGCCATGGGCAAGCTCGCTCAGGCAGTCATGCACGGAGCCAAGATCATTCAGGTGCAGGGCAACTTCGACGACTGCCTCGAGCTGGCCCGCAAGACCACTGCCGAGTTCCCGACCATCGGTCTGGTCAACTCCGTGAACCCCGTTCGCATCGAGGGGCAGAAGACCGCGGCCTTCGAGATCTGCGACGCCCTCGGCGATGCCCCGGACATCCACGCACTGCCGGTAGGCAACGCGGGCAACATCACCGCGTACTGGCGCGGCTACTCGGAGTACTTCCGTGACGGGCTCACCACCCGCAAGCCGCGGATGCTCGGGGTCCAGGCAGCAGGCGCTGCTCCGCTGGTTCACGGTGCGCCGGTGAAGGATCCGGAAACGATCGCCACCGCGATCCGGATCGGCTCGCCCGCGTCCTGGAACGGAGCCGTCAACGCCAAGGAAGAATCCAACGGCGCATTCCGTGCAGCCACCGACGAGGAGATCCTCGAGGCGTACCGCTTGATCGCCAGGACCGAGGGCGTGTTCGTCGAGCCCGCCTCCGCGGCCAGTGTCGCGGGGTTGCTCGCTGCCCGCAAGGAAGGCTGGCTCGAACCGGGCCTGACCGTCGTGTGCACCGTGACCGGAAACGGTCTCAAGGACCCCGATACCGCATTGTCGGGAATGCCTGTCGTAGAACCGATTTCCGTCGATCCCGTCGCTGTCGCGGCTGCGCTCGAGCTGGCCTGAGTTGACGGAATCTCCGGCCATGACGACGACACTCCCCATCGGGCTCACGGTCACCGCGCGCGTCCCGGCGTCCAGTGCCAACATCGGACCCGGATTCGACAGTCTCGGAATAGCTTTGGGCCTGTACGACGAAATCGAGGTCACGACCACTGCGTCGGGACTGCGGATTCACGTCGACGGTGAGGGCTCGGCAGACGTGCCGTGGGGTCCGACGCATCTGGTGGTGCGTGCCATCGAGCGGGGACTCGAAGCTGCCGGAGTGTGGGCCGACGGGCTCGATGTCCACTGCCGCAACGTGATTCCCCATTCGAGAGGGCTCGGTTCTTCGGCGTCTGCTGTGGTCGGAGGCATCGCTGCCGCCAACGCCCTCGCTGCGAAGGTGGATCCGTCGTTCGCTCTGTCGGAGCGTCAGCTCGTCCAGTTGTCCTCCGAATTCGAGGGTCATCCCGACAATGCGTCGGCGAGTTGCCTCGGCGGTGCCGTCGTATCGTGGAGTGAACCGCCCAATGCCAGTGTGACGTCACGGAGATACGCAGCTGTGCGGCTCGAGGTGCACCCCAGCATCAAGGTCGTCGTGCTCGTCCCGTCCGAGCGCTCGTCGACGTCGCACACGCGGGGGCTGTTGCCCGAGTTGGTGCCCCATCGTGACGCGGCCTTCAACGTCAGCCGAAGTGCACTTGCAGTGGTGGCACTGACCGAGCGCCCTGACCTGTTGATGTCCGCGACGGAGGATCTGCTGCATCAAGGTCAGCGCGCGCAGGCGTTGCCCGACACCACGCGCTGGATCGCCACTCTGCGTGCCCGGTCGATCGCCGCCGTGGTGTCCGGCGCGGGGCCGACGGTCATGGCGCTGTGTACCGAGGAGTTCCCGGCCGATCTTCGTGAGACCGCACTGGCCGAGGGGTGGCGGGTGCTCGACCTCGATGTGGCCGACGGAGTCACCGTCGCGTGACAAACGCGTCAGTAGGTTCTTGCCGAGTGAGGACAACGGCGCTATGGTGAACCCTGTCCGTACATCGTGCGCTTCAGACGCCGGTTTCGTCAGGGCAATCAGGTCGCTGTATTCGGGGGATTCAAACGTCCGAGTGATGTGACGCTCCTGGCTCGATCCTCCCCGTAGGTTTCTGCGGTCTCGGATCGATGGTGTCGTCGACGGAGTGCGTCGAACATGAACGGCAATATCCGAGTTCGGCAGAATGCCGAACTGCGGAACGAACCCTCGGCTGCGCATCGAGCGAGCGAGGGAAGGAAAGGACCTCCGTGACCGATACGGAACTCATCTCTGCGCCCGGAACGTCACGTCGCGCCGGCCTGTCCGGAATGGTTCTCACCGAGCTGCGCAGCCTCGCTGGCGAACTCGGCATCAAGAGCATCTCCGGCATGCGCAAGGGCGATCTGATCGCTGCCATCTCCGAGCGTCAGTCGGGCGGTGCCTCGGCCAAGTCGACCGCACCGAAATCCGACGCGCCGAAGTCCGACGCGCCACGGTCGCGTCGCGCAGCTGCCGCGGCACCCGCCGTCGAAGATCGGCCGACAACCGAGGCCGCACCGACCCAGTCGGCCCCCGAATCGCCGTCATCGGATGCCTCCGCGTCTGCGTCGGGCGATGCTGCCGATGCCACTCCCGAGACGGGTCGTCGGACACGTGGCCGTCGGGCAGCAGGTCGACGCGCCGGTGCGCCCGATCAGCTACCGCTGGAGGAAAGCAACGAACCGGCCGGAGCAGCCCCAGCGGCAACCGATTCTCCCGCGCCGACGGTGCAATCCGACAAGCAGGACGAGGCCGCCGACAGCGCTGCCACCGAACGCCCGCGACGCAGCCGAGGAGAACGAAACCGCCAGGACGGAGCAGATCGCGACCAGCGTGACGCCGAGGGCAACAGCGCGAACAGCAGCCGTGACACCGCGAACCGCGAGAACGGAAGCCGTAATCAAGGCGACCGGGATACGGCCAACCGCGAGAACGGCAGCGGCAGCCGCAATCAGGGCGACCGGGACAACTCCAACCGCGACAACGGCGGCCGCAATCAGGGCGATCGCAACGGCCGCAACCGCAATCAAGGCGACGGTCGTAACGACAACCGGAACGAGAGCCGCAACGAGGATCGCAACAACGGTCCCCGCGACAACCGCGACAACAATCAGGACGACGACGGTGAAGGCCGCGGACGTCGGGGTCGTCGGTTCCGTGAGCGTCGTCGTGGACGCGACCGCGGCGAAGGCAACGAGGGCGGCGGCGGACGCGAGCGCGACACCGAGATCCGCGAGGACGATGTTCTTCAGCCCGTAGCAGGCATCCTCGATGTCCTGGACAACTACGCGTTCGTCCGCACCTCCGGTTATCTTGCAGGCCCCAACGACGTCTACGTGTCCATGAATCTCGTTCGCAAGAACGGTCTTCGACGCGGCGACGCGGTGACCGGTGCCGTTCGGGTGGCACGTGAAGGCGAACAGCAGTCGAATCAGCGACAGAAGTTCAACCCGCTCGTGCGGTTGGACACCGTCAACGGTGGAGAGGTCGAGGCCGCCCGAAAGCGTCCCGAATTCGGCAAGCTCACCCCGCTCTACCCCAATCAGCGGTTGCGCCTCGAGACGCAGCAGAACATCCTCACCACGCGCATCATCGACCTGGTGATGCCGATCGGCAAGGGTCAGCGTGCGCTCATCGTCAGCCCACCGAAGGCAGGTAAGACCAGCGTTCTGCAGGCCATCGCCAACGCGATCGCGATCAACAACCCCGAGTGCTACCTGATGGTCATCCTCGTCGACGAACGTCCCGAGGAAGTGACGGACATGCAGCGCTCCGTCAAGGGTGAGGTCATCGCGTCGACGTTCGACCGGCCGCCGGGCGATCACACGGCGGTTGCGGAATTGGCGATCGAACGCGCCAAGCGGTTGGTCGAAGCAGGACAGGACGTGGTGGTTCTGCTCGACTCGATCACCCGTCTGGGGCGTGCGTACAACAACAGCTCGCCTGCATCGGGCCGAATCCTGTCCGGTGGCGTCGACTCGACCGCGTTGTACCCGCCGAAGCGGTTCCTCGGCGCGGCTCGAAACATCGAGCACGGTGGATCGTTGACGATCATCGCCACGGCCATGGTCGAAACCGGATCGACCGGCGACACGGTGATCTTCGAGGAGTTCAAGGGCACCGGCAACGCCGAGCTCAAGCTCGATCGCAAGATCGCCGAGCGTCGGGTGTTCCCGGCCGTCGACATCAACCCGTCGAGCACCCGCCACGACGAGCTGCTCCTTGCTCCCGACGAGGCGGCAGTGGTGCACAAGCTGCGGCGAGTGTTGTCCGGATTGGATTCCCATCAGGCGATCGACCTGCTGGTCGACCGTCTCAAGAAGAGCAAGAACAACCTCGAGTTCTTGATGGAAGTTTCGAAGACGGCGCCCGGCGGCAACAACGACTGATCCACGTTTCCCCGGATCTTTCGTCCGGGGAACAAGCCGACAGGTGCGCGCGTTGTAAGCATCTGTCGGCACAGAAGTACCGGCGATTAGCAGGTCAGATGCACGCTCTGGCATAATCAACGGCCGAGTCCGGTTCCGGTTCACGTCTTCGATCGGCGAAGACGACCCGGCGACCACTAGAGAGAACGGTAAGGACACCATGAAGGCAGGAATTCACCCCGACTACACACTGACGACAGTCGTCTGTGGTTGCGGCAATACTTTCGAGACCCGAAGCACCACCGACAAAGAGCGCATCAGCGTCGAGGTCTGCTCGCAGTGCCACCCCTTCTACACCGGCAAGCAGAAGATTCTCGACACCGGCGGCCGCGTCGCTCGCTTCGAGGCTCGCTACGGCAAGCGCGCCGGCAAGAAGGCCGACGCAGACAGCTAGCTGTTCCGCCGACGCCCGTCCTGTGCATCACAGGGCGGGCGTCGGCTTTTTTGTGTCCACGTTCAGTTGCACCGGCGTTCGAGAGTGAGTCATCAGCATGGCGAGAACAGACAAGCCTTCGGCCATCGACGACATCCTCGCCGAACATTCAGGCCTCGAGCAGCAACTCGCCGACCCAGCTCTGCACAACGATCCCTCCGCAGCCCGACGCGCAGGCAAGCGCTTCGCCGAACTGGCTCCGATCATGTCCGCGCACACCAAGTTGACCTCGGCGCAGGACGACTTGGAGGCCGCGCGTGAGTTGGCCGCAGACGATTCGTCCTTCGCAGTCGAGATCCCCGAACTCGAGGCCACGGTGTTGCGTCTCGAGCACACTCTGACCGACCTGCTGGCGCCGCGCGACCCGCACGACGGCGACGACATCGTGATGGAGGTAAAGTCGGGTGAGGGCGGAGAGGAATCCGCGCTCTTCGCGGCCGATCTCGCGCGGATGTACGTGCGCTACGCGGAACGACGCGGGTGGCGGGTCGAAGTTCTCGACGCGAACGTTTCGGATCTGGGTGGATACAAGGACGCGACGCTGTCGATCAAAACCAAGGATCCGCTCGACGGCGTCTGGGCGCGTCTGAAGTTCGAGGGCGGTGTTCACCGCGTGCAGCGTGTGCCGGTCACCGAATCGCAGGGGCGCGTGCACACCTCCGCTGCCGGCATCCTGGTCTACCCCGAACCCGACGAGGTCGAAGAGGTTCAGATCGACGAGTCCGATCTGCGCATCGACGTCTATCGGTCCTCGGGCAAGGGTGGTCAGGGCGTCAACACCACCGACTCCGCGGTTCGGATCACGCATTTGCCGACCGGCATCGTGGTGACCTGCCAGAACGAGCGCTCACAGTTGCAGAACAAGGCACGGGCGATGCAGGTGCTCGCAGCTCGTCTGCAGGCGGCCGCGGAAGAAGCGGCCGACGAAGAGGCATCGGCAGGCAGGGCCAGTCAGGTCCGCACGGTCGACCGCTCGGAGCGGATCAGAACCTACAACTACCCCGAGAACCGCATCACCGACCATCGAATCGGATTCAAGGCGCACAACCTCGACGCCCTCCTCGACGGTGAGATGGATGCGTTGCTCGACGCCCTTGCCAAGGCGGACCGCGATGCGCGCATGCAAGCAGAGTAGCTGCGGCACAAGGCTTTACAGATTTCGCCGGGCCGGATCGTCGAACGGTGCGATACCCTGGCGGCCAGGTTCGACCCGTACCAGCGCCCGAGAGGCACATCAGAGATGAACCAGGCCCTGACTCCCGCAGGCGAGAACGCCGTAACCGAGCTGTCGTCGCGCTACGGCGTCTCGACCGACGCCGTCCGCACCATGCTCGACGCCGTCAACAACGGCCGCGGCACCATGGCGCAGTTCAACATCCCGGAGCTCGGCGGCAGCGGTCAGTGGATGCGCGGCGGAATGACCATGGTGGGCAACATGTTCGACCACGGACTCAAGAGTCGGGTCGACGGCCTCTGCCGTGATCTCTCGGCAGTGTTGGCGCAGCATCAGGTGTACCCACCCAGGGAGACCAGCGGCGGTTCCTTCGGCGGCAACTCCTTCGGCGGTGGCTCGTGGTGGCCGTCCGATCTGGGTGCACCGAGCTCGAGCGGCGGTCAGAACGGCTCACAGTATGCAGTGTTCCCGGGGTCTCGACGCCTCGCCGTACTGGTCGGGGGCGAGCTGGCCGTCTACGACACGCTCGATCACTCCATCGGGGGAGTTCAGCAACAGCAGGGCGGTGGACCGGGGTCGCTCGAGTTCACCAGCCAGTACGGCACGTTCACCGCCGGCAGTCTGCCCCGCGTCGACCAGCAGTCGAGCGGAACGAACGCGCAGAACCAGGTTGCGCCCCAGTCCGCTGCGCAGACGTACGTGCAACAGTCCTCGCCTCCGCAGTCCTCGAATCAGCCGTCCCAGAGCAATCCGTCGGGTGTCGACATCGCCGACATCACTGCTGCTATCGAGGCACTCGCCGGATTGCACGCCAAGGGCTTCCTCACCGACGACGAGTTCTACGCCAAGAAATCGGAGTTGCTGGGACGCGTGTGACCAGGTTGTCGGTGCCACATGGCAGTCTGAAGAGGTGAGTCGCAAGCCGCTACGTCTGGCAATACTCGAAGCAACGTCGATGCTCGAGGCGGCCGGTGTGCCGAGTCCTCGGGTCGATGCCGAACTCCTGGCCGCGCACCTGGTCGGTGTGGAGCGCGGCCGTCTCGGTCTGGTTCCGCTTGTCGAACCCGAGCTTGTCGAGGCGTACTTCCGCACAGTCGAGCAACGCGCCAAACGCATTCCGCTGCAATACATCACGGGCACGACGTCACTGGGCAACATCGACGTCGAAGTAGGGCCGGGAGTGTTCGTGCCCCGGCCGGAGACCGAATTGCTGCTGGCCTGGGCTCTGGCGTACATCGAGAACGTCGATCACCATCCGCCGGTTGTTCTCGATCTGTGCACGGGCTCGGGAGCGCTGGCACTGGCGATCGCCAATGCCCGCCCGGACGCCGTCGTGCATGCCGTAGAACTCGACCCGTCGGCATTGGCGTGGGCCCGGCGCAATGCCGATCTGCGCAGCGGCCAGGGCGACACCCCGATCACACTGCACCACGGCGACGTCACGGCACGCGATGTACTGACCGAACTCGACGGTGCAGTCGACATGATCGTCGCCAACCCGCCGTACATCCCGGAGGGGGCAGACCTCGATCCCGAGGTTCTCGAGCACGACCCACACATGGCGCTGTTCGGCGGCTCGGACGGACTCTCGGTCATCGAACCGATGATCGGCAACATCGCCCGCTGGCTCAGGATCGGCGGCGGGGTAGCCATCGAACACGACGACTCCAACGGAGCCGAGGTGGCCGCCCTGCTCTCTCGTCGACGGGTGTTCACCGAGGTCATCGAGCATCCTGATCTGGCGGGTAGGCCCAGGTTCGTCGTCGCTGCACGGGCCGACTCGGCCCGGGCCTGACGACGGCAGAAGAAGACGGGCGACACCTGACATCACTTCGTTATCGAAGGTGGAAGGATGGGTGCCGTGAGTACCGTTTACGACTGCCGTGAAGCCGATGCGCGCGCTGCCGGATTGACCGCGGCGCGCGGTGCACTCAAGTCCGGCCGACTCGTCGTGATGCCCACCGACACCCTGTACGGGATTGCCGCCGATGCATTCGACGGCAGCGCTGTCACCGATCTGCTGCGCGCCAAGGGCAGGGGGCGCGACATGCCGGTGCCCGTGCTCGTCGGTTCGTGGAACACCATCGACGGCCTGGTCCAGAGTGTGCGGCCACGCACCCGAGACCTGATTCGCGCGTTCTGGCCCGGCGCGTTGAGCATCGTCGTGCAGCAAGCTCCGTCCCTGGCCTGGGATCTGGGTGATGCTCAGGGCACCGTGATGCTGCGGATGCCGCTGCACCCGGTTGCTCTCGAGCTACTGCGCGAGGTCGGCCCGCTCGCGGTGTCCAGTGCCAACATCTCCGGCAGTCCACCTGCCACCACCGTGACCGAGGCGCGAGATCAACTCGGCGGCTCGGCCGCGGTATACCTGGACGGGGGACCGGCCGATCACGCGGTGGCGTCGACCATCGTGGATCTGACGAGCGATCGAGCACGGATTCTGCGGGTCGGTGCCGTTCCCACCGCGGAGATTGCCGAGGTTCTCGGTGTCACCGCCGAAAGCCTGGTCCCGGGAGCGTCCTGATATGCCCGTTCATCCCGTACGCCGTTGCGCATGAGCGTCGCTCAGGGAAGCGTCGAGGTACTCGCTCAGTCGAATCTGGGTGCAGGCGTTCCGATCCGCGAGCTACTGCTGGTGTTCCTCACGGCGGCGGTGGTCACGTTCTTCGCCACCGGTGGAGTCCGAGTAGCGGCAATCAAGTTCGGTGCCGTCGCCGTTCCTCGTGATCGCGACGTCCACGTGCAGGCCACCCCGAGACTCGGGGGAGTGGGCATCTACGCGGGCATGCTCGCAGCGCTGCTGTTCGCGTCGCAGTTGCCCGCGCTGGCCCGGGGATTCGACGTCGCCTACAACCGTGACATTCCGGCGGCGCTGGTCGCCGGGTTCGTGATCGTGCTGGTCGGCGTCATCGACGATCGGTGGGGTCTGGACGCACTGACCAAGTTCGTCGGCCAGGTGACGGCCGCAGGTGTGCTGGTGATCATGGGTGTGAGTTGGGTCGTGCTGTACCAGCCCTGGGGAGGTGAACCCGGTCAGCCGGGCAGCACCCTCGTGCTCGATCAATTGCAGGCCGGGTTGGTGACGGTTCTGATCACCGTCGTGATCGTCAACGCAATGAACTTCGTCGACGGCCTCGACGGGCTGGCTGCAGGCCTCGGGCTCATTTCGTCGGTGGCTATCTGCATATTTTCGGTGGGATTGTTGCAGGAGCAGGGTGGTGACGTCGGTGTGTATCCACCGGCGCTGATCGCTGCAGCGCTGGCCGGCGCGTGCCTGGGGTTTCTTCCGCACAACTTTCAACCCGCACGTATCTTCATGGGCGATTCGGGATCCATGCTCATCGGGCTTACTTTGGCCACGGTTTCGACGAGTGCTTCGGGCCGGATTCCGTTGACTGCATACGGCCCACGCGATCTGCTGGGTTTGCTGTCGCCGTTGCTGCTGGTCGGAGCCGTGATGCTCATCCCGATCCTGGACCTGCTGCTGGCCGTCATTCGCCGCACCAGGGCCGGGCGGAGTCCCTTCAGCCCGGACAAGATGCACTTGCATCACCGGCTGCTACAGATCGGTCACTCGCACCGTCGGGTGGTGCTGGTGATCTACCTGTGGGTCGGTGTCCTTGCCTTCGGGGCTGTCGGATCTTCATTGCTGGATCGCAGAATAGTGGTGCTACTGGTCGCAGCAGGTCTCGTGTTCGCGCTGGTTGTCACCGCTGTGCCCACGTTGAGGGTGGACAGATCGCGGGGCCGGGAACAGCGAAGCATTCGACGCGGAGCCTGATCCCGTCGGCCGCTGTCGGTCGCGCGCTGGGTAGTCTCGACAACTGTGACCTTCACTCCGCAGTCCATGCCCGACCAGTTCGCGCCGCTTCGCACCGCGGTTCGATACGGACTGATCGGACTGGTGGTACTCACCGTGGTGAGCGTCGGAATTTCCGTCGCAGCGGCCGGAACACCCGGTCTGTGGGGATCGCTCATCGGTGTGGCGATCGGTGGCGGCTTCGTCATCACGACCGCACTGTCGGTAGCCCTCACCACGCGTTTCCCCGCCTCGGCCGTCGGGGCCCTGCTGCTCGGCGGGTGGCTGGTGAAGATGGTGATCGCGTTGATCGTGCTCGTCGCTCTGAAGGACGCGGGCTTCTACAGTCGCTACGCGCTGGGGCTGACGATTCTCGGAGCGCTCGTGGTGGTTCTCGGGGCCGAAGTATTCGGAGTGGTCAAGACCAAGGTCGCCTACGTGGACAGCGCGCCCTCCGAAGATGAGACCGACAATCGGTAGTACGACAGGCTGTCGTAATCGGTTAAGCTGAGGCCCGCCTACACAACGTCGTAGTTCTGTTGATAAAGTTTGCATCAAGCGGTGGGCAAGACCGGGACAAAAGAGACTTTTTCCCCGGATTGCACCCCGCAGGTAGCAGTCAGCGTGAGCTTCCTTACAGTAGGCCCGGAGTCACAGACTTCGGCAACGTAAGGTTTCGCCCTGAGAGTTGCCGAGTCGACGTGAGTCGCCGACACCCGACAGACGCTTGGCCGATGAAGACCGGGCCTCAGCCTCTGACGATTGCGAGCCGATTTTCGTCGACTTGATAGATCGTCATTGTCCGATCGAACCGCTGCCGCTACCCGGCTGCGGCCCGAACACGGGAGAGACCGCTGAGCGTCACCAATCTGGCTGCGGAGTTCCATCCGCCGTCACTATCCGATTTCTTTCCTCCCGCGGTGCTGTTCGAGGGAACCCCGTTCGAGCTCGACCGGCTGATGCTCATTCGCATCCTGATGTCGGCGCTGCTGATCGTCTTCATGCTGATTGCATTGCGCAGCCCCAAGATCGTTCCTCGCGGGATTCAGAACGTCGCCGAGATCGCTCTCGACTTCGTTCGGATCCACGTCGCAGAGGATGTTCTCGGTAAGGAACAGGGACGTCGCTTCCTGCCCGTCATCATGACCATCTTCTTCACGGTGTTGGCGGTGAACGCCAGCGCAGTCATTCCGTTCCTGAACATTTCGTCCAACGCCAGGATCGGGCTGCCCATCGTGCTGGCCGCGGTCGCATACGTCGCGTTCATCTACGCAGGTGTGAAGAAGTTCGGTGCAGCCAAGTTCGTCAAGGGCACCATCGTCATCCCCGGCATTCCGCCGGCCATGCACGTGCTGCTCATTCCGCTCGAGTTCATCTCGAACTTCGTACTGCGCCCGTTCACGCTGACAGTGCGTCTGCTGGCCAACATGCTGGCCGGCCACATCATGCTGGTGCTGTTCTTCAGCGCCACACAGTTCTTCCTCTTCGAGGCGTCTGCCGGCCTGAAGATCTTCGCGGCACCCTCGCTCATCATGGGCTTCCTGTTCACGATGTTCGAGATGCTCGTGATCTTCCTGCAGGCGTACATCTTCGCGCTGCTGACGGCGATCTACATCGATCTGTCGCTGCACGCCGACTCGCACTGACCGACCAACAGACCGAACCAGCTACACCGCCACCTCCGACACCCGGATGTGGACCGAAGAAAGGGAACGGAAAACCCAATGAGCCTCGAACTTCTGGCCCAGGCACAGGAAATCACCGCAAAGGGCTACGGAGCCATCGGCTACGGCCTCGCAGCCATCGGCGGCGGCATCGGCCTCGGCCTCGTGGTCGCCAAGAACATGGAAGCGACCGCTCGTCAGCCCGAGCTGGCCGGTCAGCTCCGTACGACCATGTTCCTCGGCATTGCATTCACCGAGTCCCTCGCCCTGATCGGCCTCGTCGCCGGCTTCATTCTCTGAGAGCGCGATGACAAACGCGATAGCGCTGCTCGCAGCCGGGGCCGAGGGGGAGGAATCCCCGAACCCGCTGCTGCCCGCAACATACGACATCGTTTGGTCGATCGTCTGTGTCGTCATCATCGGCTTCCTCTTCTGGAAGTACGTCGTACCTCGTTTCCAGACGGTTCTCGCTGAGCGTTCCGAGCTCATCGAAGGCGGAATCAAGAAGGCCGAGCAGGCACAGGCCGAGGCCAAGGCTGCTCTCGAGCAGTACCACGCTCAACTGGCCGATGCCCGTTCCGAGGCCGCGCAGATCCGTGAGGAAGCGCGTACCCAGGGACAGGCGATTCTCGCCGAGATGAAGGAAAAGGCGCAGGAAGAGAGCGATCGGATCGTGGCCGCAGGTCACAATCAGCTCGTTGCTCAGCGTCAGCAGATCGTCACGGAGCTTCGTGGAGATCTGGGACGTACGGCCGTCGAACTCGCTGAGAAGGTCATCGGAGAGCAACTGTCCGACGACGCAAAGCGGTCCAGTTCGATCGATCGCTTCCTCAACGAGCTGGATTCCGTCACCGCGGACTCCGCATCCGGAAAGTGAGTCGAACCATGTACGCAACTTCTCGTGAGGCACTCGCCCGCACGCGGTCGGTTGCCCACGAAGCTCTGGGGTCCGCGTCGGGGGGCGAGGCAACCGCCGTCGCTGCTCAGACCGGAGCCGAGTTGTTCGCCGTCGTCGAGACTCTCGACGCGCAGCGCACGTTGCGTACCGCTCTCGCCGACTCGTCGGTCGAGGGCGTTCGGCGTAGCAATCTGGCCGGGGAGGTCTTCTCCGGTCAGGTGTCGAGTGCAACGGCGACCATCGTCAAGGCTGCTGCCGGCGAGAGCTGGTCTACGGCTCGCGACATGCTGAACTCGCTGGTCGAGTTGGGGCGTGAGGCTCTGCTTCGCGCCGCGGCCGACCAGGATCAGTTGGACACGGTCGAGGACGAGCTTTTCCGGCTCGGGCGCATCGTGGCTGCGAACCCGCAGCTCGAGCAGGCGCTGTCGGATCGGTCGAAGCCGTCGCAGGCCAAGCGCGAACTGCTCGGCCGGCTGCTCTACGGCAAGGTCACCGCGGTCACCGAGGCGCTTGCAGTTCAGGCTGTGACGCGTCCGCGGAAGGCCGCACCCGCCGACGTACTGAACGGACTGGCCGATCTGGCCGCCGAGCAGCGCGACCGCGCGGTTGCACACGTCCGCAGCGCAGCACCGTTGAACGACAGTCAGCTCGAGAAGCTGACCGCAACCTTGACCCGCACGTACGGCAAGCAGGTCACGGTGCACGTAGAGGTCGATACCGAACTGCTCAGCGGACTTGTCGTTCGTATCGGCGACGAGGTCATCGACGGTAGCGGGGCAGGCCGCCTCGCTGCATTGCGAAAGACGCTCAAATAGTCCGACACGGACACAGTAACGAGAAGAAGCGTCTCGACTTTCGAGACATTTCACCCCGCGATCATTTGAAGGAAGAGCAGGAAACACTATGGCGGAGCTGACGATCTCCTCCGACGAGATCCGTAGCGCGATCGATAACTTCACCGCGAGCTACTCACCGGAGTCTTCCCGCGAGGAGGTCGGCACGGTTACGGACACGAGCGACGGAATCGCTCACGTGTCCGGATTGCCGTCGGCGATGTCCAACGAACTCCTGGAATTCCCCGGCGGAGTCCTCGGTGTCGCGCTGAACCTGGATGCCACCGAAATCGGTGCCGTCATCCTCGGTGACTACGAGCACATCGAAGAAGGCCAGGAAGTCAAGCGAACCGGAGACGTGCTGTCGGTCCCCGTGGGCGACGGCTACCTCGGTCGCGTCGTGGACCCGCTGGGTAAGCCCATCGACGGCCTCGGCGACATCGAGTCCTCCGAGACTCGCGCCCTCGAACTGCAGGCTGCCTCGGTGCTGGAGCGTCAGCCCGTCGAAGAGCCGCTGCAGACCGGTATCAAGGCGATCGACGCCATGACCCCGATCGGCCGCGGCCAGCGTCAGCTCATCATCGGCGACCGCAAGACGGGCAAGACCGCGGTCTGCATCGACGCGATCCTGAACCAGAAGGCCAACTGGGAGAGCGGTGACGAGAAGAAGCAGGTTCGCTGCATCTACGTCGCCATCGGCCAGAAGGGCTCCACGATCGCAGGCGTCAAGGCTGCACTCGAAGAGCAGGGCGCACTCGAATACACGACCATCGTCGCGGCTCCCGCGTCCGATTCGGCCGGCTTCAAGTGGCTCGCCCCGTACACCGGCTCGGCCATCGGCCAGCACTGGATGTACCAGGGCAAGCACGTCCTCATCGTGTTCGACGACCTCACCAAGCAGGCCGAGGCCTACCGCGCCATCTCACTGCTGCTGCGTCGCCCGCCGGGCCGCGAGGCATACCCCGGTGACGTTTTCTACTTGCACTCCCGTCTGCTCGAGCGCTCGGCGAAGCTGTCCGACGAACTCGGCGGCGGATCGTTGACGGCTCTGCCGATCATCGAGACCAAGGCCAACGACGTCTCGGCGTACATCCCGACCAACGTCATCTCCATCACCGACGGCCAGGTCTTCCTCGAGTCGGATCTGTTCAACAAGGGCGTCCGTCCCGCGATCAACGTGGGTATCTCGGTGTCCCGAGTCGGCGGTGCCGCGCAGACCAAGGGCATGAAGAAGGTCTCCGGATCTCTCCGTCTCGAGCTGGCTCAGTTCCGCGAGCTCGAAGCCTTCTCTGCATTCGCATCCGACCTCGACGCAGCCTCCAAGGCTCAGCTCGAGCGCGGCGCACGTCTGGTAGAGCTGCTCAAGCAGGATCAGTACTCGCCGGTTGCCGTCGAAGATCAGATTGTATCGATCTGGCTCGCCGGCCAGGGCACGTACGACTCGGTTCCCGTGGGCGACGTACGTCGCTTCGAGACCGAGTTGCTCGAGGATCTGCACCGCAACGCCAGCGGCGTCTACGACAGCATTGCCGGTGGCAAGGCTCTCGACGAGGACAACCAGAAGGCGCTGACCGAGGCGACCGAGAAGTTCAAAGCCGGATTCGTCGACTCCGATGGCAACCGCGTCGTCAACGAGGCCGAGGCCGACACTCTGAACGCCGATGAGGTCAGCCAGGAGCAGGTCAACGTCACCCGCAAGACAGTCAGCAAGTAGGCCGGCGATGACAGGTGACAAGACGAGCACAGAAGGGAGCGTGAACAGCTAGATGGCAAGCATTCTCGAGCTTCGCTCCCGTATCAAGTCGGTCAACTCGACCAAGAAGATCACCAAGGCACAAGAGTTGATCGCGACATCGCGAATCACCAAGGCGCAGGCCCGCGTTGCCGCATCGAAGCCGTACGCGGAGGAGATCACCAAGGTGCTCTCCGCGCTGGCAAGTGCATCGAGCTCGCTCGATCACCCGCTGCTCAACGAGCGACCCGAGCCCAAGCGCGCAGCGGTCCTGGTCGTGACCAGCGACCGCGGTATGTGCGGCGGCTACAACTCCAATGTCCTCAAGGAGACGGAGGAGCTGTTCCAGTTGCTCCGCTCCGAGGGCAAGGATCCGGTCATCTACGTGCTCGGTGCAAAAGGCTTGGGCTACTACACGTTCCGCGAGCGGGACGTGAAGGGAGCCTGGACCGGCTTCTCGCAGGAGCCCGGTTACGCCGATGCCGCCAAGGCCAGCAAGCACTTGGTCGAGCTGTTCATGGCCGGCTCGGGTACCGAGGTCGACGCTCCCAACGGTGAAGGCACCGTCGAGGGCGTGGACGAGTTGCACATCGTGTACACCCGCTTCGTGTCGATGCTCACGCAGAAGCCCGAAGTTCGCCGTATGGCACCGCTCGAAATCTCGTACACCGACGAGGAGTTCGAGATGGGTGCAGACGCGTTGAGCGACTCGCCGACAGCAGATGTGCAGGCACAGTACGAGTTCGAGCCGGAGGCAGGAACTCTGCTCTCGGCGCTGCTGCCCAAGTACATCAGCACCAGGATCTACGCGTCGTTGCTCGATGCAGCAGCGTCGGAGTCCGCGGCGCGTCGTACCGCCATGAAGGCAGCGACGGACAACGCGAACGAATTGGTCGAGACCTTGAGCCGTCAGGCCAACCAGGCTCGGCAGGCCCAGATCACCCAGGAAATCAGCGAAATCGTCGGTGGCGCTAACGCGTTGGCTGACAGCGCAGGAAGTGACTAAGCAATGACCGCAGCAGTAGCCCAAGAGAACGCGAGCGGAGCGGACACACAGTCCGGCCGTGTCGTTCGGGTCATCGGCCCCGTTGTGGACGTCGAGTTCCCGCGCGGCTCGATTCCCGCACTGTTCAACGCCCTCAACGCAGAGATCACTCTGCCGACCGTGGCCAAGACACTGACGCTCGAGGTTGCACAGCACCTCGGCGACAACTTGGTCCGCACCATCTCGATGCAGCCCACCGACGGACTCGTCCGCGGCACGGCAGTCGTCGACTCGGGCAAGCCGATCTCGGTTCCCGTCGGTGACGTCGTCAAGGGCCACGTGTTCAACGCCCTCGGTGACTGCCTCGACACCCCCGGACTCGGCCGCGACGGCGAGCAGTGGGGCATCCATCGCAAGCCACCAGCCTTCGATCAGCTCGAGGGCAAGACCGAGATCCTCGAGACCGGCATCAAGGTCATCGACCTTCTGACCCCGTACGTCAAGGGCGGAAAGATCGGTCTGTTCGGTGGTGCCGGAGTCGGCAAGACCGTGCTGATCCAGGAAATGATCACGCGTATTGCACGCGAGTTCTCGGGCACTTCGGTGTTCGCAGGAGTCGGCGAGCGCACCCGTGAAGGCACCGACCTGCACCTCGAGATGGAAGAGATGGGCGTCCTGCAGGACACCGCCCTCGTCTTCGGCCAGATGGACGAGCCGCCCGGCACGCGTATGCGCGTGGCGTTGTCGGCACTGACCATGGCGGAGTACTTCCGCGATGTGCAGGGACAGGACGTTCTTCTGTTCATCGACAACATCTTCCGCTTCACGCAGGCAGGTTCGGAGGTGTCGACCCTTCTCGGTCGTATGCCGTCGGCTGTCGGTTACCAGCCCACGCTGGCGGACGAGATGGGTGAGCTCCAGGAGCGCATCACCTCGACCCGTGGACGCTCGATCACCTCGCTGCAGGCGATCTACGTTCCCGCCGACGACTACACCGACCCGGCACCGGCCACGACGTTCGCGCACCTCGATGCGACGACCGAGCTCTCGCGTCCGATTTCGCAGATGGGTATCTACCCCGCTGTGGACCCACTGAGTTCCACCTCGCGCATCCTCGAGCCCGGCATCGTCGGTGCGGAGCACTTCCGCGTCGCCAACGAGGTCAAGCGGATCCTGCAGAAGTACAAGGAGCTGCAGGACATCATCGCCATCCTCGGTATGGACGAGCTTCAGGAAGAGGACAAGGTTCTGGTCGGCCGCGCACGCCGTCTCCAGAAGTTCCTCGGCCAGAACTTCATCGTTGCCGAGAAGTTCACCGGCGAGGCCGGTTCGGTCGTGTCGCTTTCCGACACCATCGAGGCATTCGACAAGGTCACCAAGGGTGAGTACGACCACCTTCCCGAGCAGGCCTTCAACAGCTGTGGCGGTCTCGACGATGTCGAGGCAGCCGCGAAGAAGATGGCCGGAAAGTAGACCGACGTGACTTCTTCCGAGAAGAGCGGCATGGAGGTCTCCCTGGTCGCTGTGGAGCAAAAGCTGTGGTCCGGTACCGCGACTATCGTCAGCGCTCAGACCACCGAAGGTGAGATCGGCATCATGCTGGGCCACGAGCCTGTCCTCGGGCAGTTGATCGAGGGTGGCACGGTGTCGATCACGACGACGGACGGCGAGAAGCTCATCGCTGCCGTCCACGGTGGTTTCCTGTCGGTGACCGGCAAGACGGTCACCGTGTTGGCGGAGTCGGCCGATTTCGCCGACGACATCGACGTCGAAGCGGCACGGGCTGTAGTGGCAGAGAACGGCGACGACCTGGAGGCCATCGCTGTGGCCAAGGGTCGTATCCGCGCTGTCGAGCGGTCCTAGGTTCACCAGAAGCCGCGACGAGGCCTGCGATGCACACCGGATTGATTGCTCTGATCATTCTGGTTGTGCTGCTCGCAGTGCTCGTCGCGGCTTTTGCGTACCGTCTGGTGGTTCTCCGGCGCGGGGGTACCGCGGCGATCATGCGGGTTCTGCCGTCCGACGGTGGTTCCGGTTGGCGACACGGGATCATTCGCTACGGCGACAACACCTTGGTGTTCTTCAAACTGTCGAGTTTGCGTCCTGGCCCGGACCACAGATTGGGCAGGCAGGACATTCACCTGGGGGATCGGCGAGCTCCACGGGACACCGAGTTCGACATCATGACACCGGACATTGCCGTGTTGGAGCTGTCCGACCACGGTAAGAATTTCGAGATCGCGTTGGACAGAAGTGCGTTGACCGCTTTCCTGTCCTGGGTCGAGTCTCGGCCCTCGGGTCGCTCGCGCCGCCGCCGCCCGGCTGCGTGATCAGCTCGCGTCGCCGGTCGAATCGCTCGACGTCCGACTGGAACCGGGCACCCATTGAACGTCGCCCTCCGGATTGGCGTACCGGCTCAGAATGAACAGCAGATCCGAAAGTCGGTTGAGGTATTTCGCCGGCAATGCACTTGTCGTCTCCGGGCTTGCGTGCACCGCAGCCCATGCCGATCGCTCAGCGCGTCGAGCCACCGTTCGCGATACGTGCAGCAGTGCTCCCAACGGCGTTCCGCCCGGAAGGATGAACGACGTCAGCGCAGGCAGATCCTCGTTGAATTCGTCGCACCAGCCTTCGAGGCGGTCGATGTAACTTTGGTCGATGCGCAGCGGTGGGTACTGCGGATTTTCGACGACCGGCGTCGAGAGGTCGGCCCCGGCATCGAACAGATCGCTCTGAATGACTCGAATGACGGAGTGGACCGCTTCGGGCGGGTGGCCCAGGGCCAGAACCGCTCCGAGGCTGGCATTGGTCTCGTCGCAGTCCGCGTAGGCGATGAGTCGTTCGTCGTTCTTGGACACTCGCGAGAAATCGCTGAGTCCTGTGGTCCCGTCGTCGCCGGTTCTCGTATAGATGCGGGTGAGGTGGACGGCCATGCCGGCTACGGTACCGCGCGGGTGTGAGTCGGTCCCGCTGGCTACGCTGTCGAAGTGAGTGAACGCTTTTTGGTCAACGGTGGTAACCGCCTCGTCGGTGAGGTGGCGGTAGGTGGTGCGAAGAACAGCGTCCTCAAGCTGATGGCTGCGGCGCTGCTGGCCGAGGGCACCAGCACGATCACCAATTGCCCCGACATCCTCGATGTGCCACTGATGGCCGAGGTGCTGCGCGGCCTCGGCTGCGAGGTCGAGTTGGAGGGCTCGGTGGTTCACATCACCACCCCGGCCATGCCGAAATATCACGCCGATTTCGCAGCAGTGCGCCAGTTCCGAGCCTCGGTGTGTGTGCTCGGACCTCTGGTTGCCCGGTGCAAGCGAGCTGTGGTCGCGCTTCCCGGTGGTGACGCGATCGGCTCGCGCCCCCTCGACATGCATCAGTCCGGTCTCCAACTGCTCGGAGCGCGCAGCGAGATCCAGCACGGTTGTGTCGTTGCCGAAGCCGACGAATTACGCGGCGCGAACATCAGGCTCGCATTCCCGTCCGTTGGTGCGACCGAGAACATCCTGATGGCTGCAGTGCTCGCCACGGGTGAGACCGTGATCGACAACGCCGCGCGCGAGCCGGACATCGTCGACGTGTGCAATATGCTCAACGAGATGGGGGCCGACGTCCGCGGAGCGGGTACGTCGACTCTGACCATTCGTGGTGTCAGTGCACTGAAGCCGACGACCCATCGGGTCATCGGTGATCGTATCGTCGCTGCGACCTGGGGTATCGCCGCCGCGATGACGCGTGGAGATGTGCAAGTGCGTGGGGTGAACCCCAAGCACCTCTCTCTGGTCCTGGACAAGTTGAGATCTGCCGGTGCCGAGGTCACCAGTGAACCCGACGGCTTCCGCGTCGTTCAGCACGAGCGTCCACGGGCAGTCAATTTTGCGACGCTTCCGTATCCGGGATTCCCTACCGACCTGCAGCCGATGGCCATCGGGATTGCGACCGTCGCCGACGGGACGTCGATGATCACCGAGAATGTCTTCGAGGCACGATTCCGGTTCGTCGAAGAGATGATCAGGCTCGGGGCCGACGCGCGTACCGATGGCCATCACGCCGTGGTTCGCGGAGTTCCACAGCTTTCGAGTGCACCGGTATGGTCCTCCGACATCAGGGCCGGAGCCGGCCTGGTTCTCGCGGGGTTGGTGGCCGACGGCACCACCGAGGTGCACGACGTGTTCCATATCGATCGCGGCTATCCACGATTCGTGGAGAATCTCAGTGCACTCGGCGGCAGTATCGAGCGGGTCAGCTGAGCGGCTCGGCCTCGAGCGCGTCGACCAATACGTCTATCGCATAGTCGAATTCGTCGTCTGCGAGGGACCCGTACCCGATGACGATGCCGCCTTCGGCGGTGGGGGAGCGGGTCGAATGCGCGAGCGTGGGAACGTCTACGCCAGAGGCAGCGCACGCGGTCGCGATATCGCGTGCGGTGGCGGGGTCGAGCATCAGGACGGTATGCAGACCTGCCCCTACGCCCCGGAGTTCGCCGAACCTCGACAGCGCGGTGGCGACTGCGCGGTCACGGGTGCGGTAGAGCCGGCGTGCCACTCGCACGGACCGGTCCCATTCGCCGTCACGCAGCAGGGACGTCAAAGCATGCTGGATTGGGATCGACGGATGGTCGCCGATCGCGTGGCGGGTTGCGGTGACGCGGTCGACGATGATGCGGGGTGCCACCATCCATCCGAGACGTAGTCCGGCACCGAGGGTCTTGGACACGGTGCCGAGGTAGATCGTTCGGTCGGGTGTCAATTCGGCCACGGTAGGTAAAGGTGCTGCGCCGTAACGAAATTCGGAGTCGTAATCATCCTCGATAATCATGGCTTCGTTGCGGCGCGCCCATTCGGCCAGAGCGCGTCGGCGGCCGATGGGCATGAATCCACCGGTCGGGTACTGGTGTGATGGCGTCACGTAGACGGCCGGCGTGCGTGGGGGAGCCGAGTGGAGCTGTTCGACGATCAAGCCGTCGCGGTCGACGGGTACGTCGTGGACGGACCAACCTCGGTGAGCGGCCAGCGCAGCGGCCGATCGGTAGCCCGGATTCTCCAGTGCCAGAACGCGTTCGGCCGTCTCGGGTACCGTAAGCGCACCCAGAGCTAGATCGAGACCGTGGATACTGCCGGTGGTGATCACTATCGAATCTGCAGTGGTGTGCAGTCCACGTGCGCGGCGAAGTAGGTCGGCGATGCGAGTCCTCAGTTCGAGTGTGCCAGCGGAATCGGGGTAGTGGCCTGGCGGGGGTGAGCCGCCCACGTCGCGCCATGCGCGTCGCCATGCATCGGATGCTCGCGAGGGAGTCCACGGTATTCCTGGGCGAAGTGATATCCGCGGAGGCGTCCGTGGTGTGGTGTGTGCGATCGAGGGCTCAGCAGTTGGTCGCCCTGCGAGAGGGACACGTCGGATGTAGTGGCCCGAGCCGCGCCGTGAATCGAGCCATCCCTCCGCGACGAGTTGTTCGTAGGCCTGTTCGACAACCGCACGCGCGACACCGAGATCAACCGAAAGTGTTCTGCTGCTTGGTAATCGGGAATCGGGTGGCAGCTGACCACCGTCGATCGCCGAGCGAATTCGGTCGGCCACTTGCACGGGCAGAGTTCGAGGGTCGGCACGGTCGATGGTGATCGACAGTGAGATCGGGAGCATAGGTCTTCTGCCTTCCTCGAAGTCGAGGGAAAGTGGCCTGGTCATTTGAGAGGCTATTGGACCATGACTGAAGGCCACTGGGTGGACATGCTGTAACCATGGCAAACGAAGACGAACCTCTTTCACCGACAGCGCGAACCATGGTGATTCGGAGTAAGCCGCGCGCACGTCGCGAACGGGCGGCGCTGATCGACGTACTCGGGGCGGCGCGCGTGTGCCACATGGGAGTGACCGTGCATGGAGTGCCCCGCGTGTTGCCGACGGCGTACGGCGTCGATCTTGCGGGTCCGGACCAGGGAGGGACGCTGTACCTGCACGGATCAGTGGCGTCACGAAGCATTGTCGACGCTCCAGAGCAAGACATCTGCGTCACCGTCACCGTGGTCGACGGACTGGTGCTGGCTCGATCTGCATTTCATCATTCGATGAACTACCGAAGTGCTGTCGTGATCGGCCGGCCTCGTCGAGTCGAGGACGCGGATGAACGCATTCGAGCATTGGACACAATTGTCGACCAGGTCGTTCCTGGGCGGAGCGGGCACTTGCGTCCGCATACGCGGAAGGAGCTTGCGGCCACCGCCGTCCTGGCGCTTCCCCTGTACGAGGCATCGGTGAAGTCGCGGACCGGCCAACCCGTGGACGATGACTCCGACATCGAAGTGGGCGGAGTGTGGGCAGGTGTTCTGCCGGTATGGGAGACACTCGGCGACCCCGAACGTTCCGCTGACGTCGAGGCGGACATCCCCTTGCCGGAGCACGTCCGCGACATGCGTGGACACTCAGCATCTGGGTGAACCCTGTTGCGGGAGGGGTGGTTCGGGCTGTGGCTGGCGTCACAGCCGCGCTATGCAGCGCGCCAGAGTTCACAACGAAGCAGCGCGCCGAGTTCGAGCTGCGCTTATGTCGTGAACCAACTTCTCGACCTGCTGATTTGCGTTGGTGTGGTTGGTGGCGTAACTTTTGTCGAGTCAGAGCGACGGACACCGACCTGGTCTTCACGGACTGGGATACGAGGTTGGACGTGTGGCTCGGCGAGGTTTTATCCCCCAAGAGTCGGGCCTTGTGTCCGAGACCAAGCTGGGATAGGCTGGAACAGTTGCCCTTGAGCGCGACGGACCGTGTGTTCGTGGGGTGAGAGTGTGTGCGTGTTCTTTGAGAACTCAACAGTGTGTCGATGAATGTCAGTGCCGAAATTATTTGTTTTGGTGAATGCATTCGATGTATCAGCTGCCCGCTTGTGGTGGTTGTTGTCGGGTGTTGTTTT
>NZ_JAJPWC010000009.1:0-79410 GCF_047782425.1 Rhodococcus sp. 077-4
GATGCACACCTGACGTTCGATGATCGCGGCATCGAGTGGGTGAAGGGCAGCCCAGTCGTCCGCGAGCGATCCAAGTGAGAACACACCCGCCAGCCGTACCGGGGCGGCGGGATCTGCGAGTTGCGCCGCGGCGGTCGCGAAGCGGGCCCGGAGGTCGCGGATCGTTTCCCGGAGATGGACCTGCTCCCGTGCAGCAAGCAGTTCCTCCATCCGGGCGCGTTCGGCATCCGACGTCGCGGTTCGTGAGGTTGTCAGTTCATCGAGTCGAGCTAGCTCATATTTTTCGGTCTGCCTGCGGTCGATCTCTGCATCGTCTCGTCTGTCGCGTTCGACCTCGACGTTGTGCCTGCGTTCGAGATGGCCGTTGAGGAAGGCGAGCCCGGCGCTGAACAGAACGGCCGCCCCTCCAAGCCCGGCGACTGTGCCCGGCTGGGGTGACGCGAGCGCGATCCAGAGAACGAGTCCGACTGCGGCCGCAATCGCGGCGATGACCACAACGGCAGAACACTTCGCTCCTGCCAGGCGAGGGCGGCGGTCGGGACCGGTCGGTTCGAGACTCATCTATCCATCATGCCCAGATCGCGAGCGCGGTTGCCCCCAACTGTGGATCGGACGGTGTCCTCATGTGGATGTCCGAGAGTTCCCAGGCCGCTCCGCTCGGTCTCAGGCACCCACAATCGGGTCCGAATCCACAACCGGGGACAACCGCCGGCCGCGCACCTGGGGTGCGCGGAATCGGAACTCGCGGCGCTCGTCCTGAGCGTCTTTTGTGGTGACCCGCTGCGCAGGCTCCGCGAGCCACCAGCGGTGCCCCAGGCGGAGCAAGCTAATATTTACCTACGGTAAATGAGGGCCATTCCTGGACAGGTCCCGAAATGGCTGTCACACTGGCGTGCGAGTCCCCAGGTAAGGGGTCGCTGCGCTGGGCCGAAAGTGCGGTGGTGACCAGGACGAAGGGCGGGTGGTGAGATGAGCGATCGCAGCGAGGAGAAGAAGGCGGGGAGTGCTGCGAAAAACATCGCTCGGTCCCTGCGTCGTCGGCGGTTGCCGAACGTCGATGGTGGCCGTCCGTTCGCGCATCAGGTGATGGCGTCGGCCGAGGAGGAGGAGGCGATTCAGGCGCGGGCCCGAGTGCTCGGTGTGACTGTTCCGCGGCTGCTGCTCGAGTCTGCGTTGACGCCGACGCCGGAGGGATCGGTCACCGGTCTTCCGCCGGCGGACAAGCTGGCGATCACCGACCGGATGTACGGGCTGTCGGTGTCGGTGCGGCAGGTCGGACGCAACATCAACCAGATCGCGAAGGCGACGAATGCGACGGGGTCGGTGGACTCGGATCTGGCGTCGGAGCTGTCGAATGCGTTGACGGCGTTGCAGGCGACGTTGGTTCGGATTGACGCGGCGATGTTGGACGTCTCGCGGTGATGTCGAACATCTCCCGCGGCTCGAAAGCGGCGGGGCTGATGGCCTACTTGCAGGGGCCGGGCAAGGCGAACGAGCACACCGATCCGCATCTGGTGGCGGGGCATTCGAGCGTGGTCGACCCTGCGATGGTCGGGGAGCGGTTGGACCGGCAGTGGGCGTTGTCGGTGGCGCACCAGATGGACATGCCGCGTCGCCAGTTCGGGACGACGGTGATGTGGGCCGACACCGAGAAGGTGAAGGCTCGTATGGCCGAGGGCGCAACGAAACTCGACGCACGGGCTGCGGAGAAGTTCGACGCTCACGTGTGGCATTGCTCGCTCTCGCTCAAGGCGGAGGAGGGGCAGCTTTCGGACGAGAAGTGGGCGGCGATCGCGGCCGACTTCATGAAAGAGATGGGGTTCGACAACCCGGACGATCCGCGGCCGTCCGCGCGGTGGGTCGCGGTGCGGCACGGGCTTTCGGCCGAAGGCAACGACCACATTCACATTGCGGCGTCGTTGGTCCGCGAGGACGGAACGAAGGTCGACACCTACCGCGATCGGCCACGCTCGCAGGAGGCGTGCAACGTCCTCGAACGTCGGTACGGACTCGAAGTGCTCTCGTCGCGGGAGGAGCAGCGCGGTAGCCGTGGAGTCTCCCCGGCGGAGCTCGAGACAGCGAAGAAGGCAGGCCTGCCGGAGCCGGTACGGCGAACGATCGAGCGGCGCGTGCGGGCGGCGGCGACGGCGTCGAAAACCGAAGCGGAGTTCGTGCGCCGACTACGCGGGGACAACCTGTTGGTGCGCCCCCGATACGCGACCGGAACGTCATCGGGTCAGGTGATCGGCTATTCCGTAGCGGCGACGCCGAGCAAGGGCGATCGAGCCGCGGGCGTCAAGCCGGTGTGGTTCGGCGGCGGACGGTTGGCCAAGGACCTGACGCTGCCGCGTCTGCGCGACGAGTGGGACACCTCGCCCGCGGCAACGACGGCGGCCGAGCAGGAATGGACCGCGTCGCGGCGTGGGGGCGCGGTCACGGTGACCGGTGGCCGCGAACGTGCGCGCATCGACCCGGAGTTGATGACGCGGGCCGCCCGCGATGTCGAGACGTGGAACAGGTATCTGTCGTCGATCCCGGTCGACGATCACGCGCAATGGGCTCGGGCAGCGGGCCGCACTGCCGGTGTCTTCGCGGCATGGTCGACGCGGGTGGAAGCAACCCCGGGGCCGTTGGCGGCGGCGTCGGCGGCGTTGGCGCGGTCGGCGGAGATCCCCGCGCACTTGCGCGCACCGGTGGTCGACAAGCGGGCCAGTGCCGGCGGTGTCGCACTGATCTTGATGCAGACCCAGATCCGCAGTTCCGGTGCGAGCCAAGTGCTGTTGCTGCGTCAGCTCATGCGGACGGTCGACGCGTTCGCGGACGCGCACAGTGCGGCAGGGGATCTGGCTCGCTCACAGGCGCTGGTGGCTGTGCGAACCGGTGAACTCGAAGCACTGCATTCGACTCTGACGGCGCGGCACGGTGCACCGGAGACGGTCATGGCCGGCGCGCCCGCGGCCCCGGCGCGGTCCAGTGTCGACCGTGCCGCCCCGGTGGGCCGGACACTGCCCGAAGCAGAGCCGCAAAGCCGCGAGGAACACCCGGCGGAAGTGTCCGAGGCTCTGCGTATCTCGCGCCTTGCCGCCGGCCAACGGCGGCCGGACGATCGGACGCCGGTCACCGAAGTCGACGAATCTGCAATGGACGACGAGACACGCAACGCCTACCGGCTCGGGAAGGCCGGAACGGCCGGCCTCCCGGCGCACAGGAAGCGAGACGAGTCGGACAAGACCAGTCCCAAGGCATCGCGCGGGTCCGACATCGGGCGAGACGATTCAGGCTTGGAACGCTGACCGGACGTGGCCGGCGCAGTGGTGGTGCGCTGCACCCCGCCCACGTGTGCGGCGAGCGGGGTGCAGCGGCTCAGAGCGATTCGTCGGGGCGATGCCGCTTCATGGCCTGCGCACGCAGCTCGGCGGCGTACCGGCGACGCTGTCGCCACCGCCAGGCCCCGGCAATCAGAGCAGCGACAGCGACCAACCCCATATAGATCTCAAGCCCCAAGACCCAGCGGTCGACGATCCGTTCCAGTTCGTCCATCGTCACCGGGCCGTGGCTCTCGTACCACCAACCCAGTCCCCGTGGAATGTACGACGACAGCCACAGGCCGAGACCCCAGCCGATCAGGAGAACCGCCGCGCCCACTGCCCAGGGCGCGAAGAAATACTTCGGCGGCGGGGTGCCGAGCTGTCGGGCTGTGCTGCGTGCTTCTAGATGCTCGCGGGTGCGGACCCACCCCCATACGGTCCACAGCACCACGGCCGACCCGCAGGCAACAACCATGATGACCACGTACCCGGTGGCATAGCGTGGGTCGGGTCCGGTGATCGAGCCCGCCACGATAGTCATGACGACGCCGACCATCACCGCCAGGAGCGGGACCCCGGCTCCCAACGCTGCATAGACAGAAGCCGAATTGTTGTCCTTTCGACGCCGCCAGTGTTTCAGCAGCGCCGCCCCGAGTACCGCAACGATCACGGCGTAGACCCCTACAGCCAGAACCATCATGATCTGGTCTCACCCACCCTTTTCGATCGAATCGAACGCTGTGTACGCATCACCGTGCCCCGCCGACAGAGGTGTCGACGGGGCACGGGTGCGCTGATTATCGGCTACTGCGGTCCTGACTGACGTCTCTGCCTTTCGAGCGATCGCCCTTGCTGGCTTTCGGTCCGCTCCCGGTGCCGGAATCGAAGTCGATGGCGGTGGCGGGTTTGGCGTTGCTGATGTCGGCGAGACGGTGAGCGTTGACGGCTTCCTCGTCGACGCCGGCCGCGAGGAGTTCTGCCGCCTCCTTGTCGCGTCGTTCGGCGCTGTCGTATGCGGGCGTGCCGGGTTCGGCTGCAGCCGACACAGCTGCGCCCGACTTTTCGGGGACCGGGGCATCGGGGCGGGCCGGTTCGTCCGCCAGTTGCGCATCGAAGGGGCGTCCGACTGCGTTCCACGACTCGATCAGCTCTTCCCGGGCGCTCAGGTAGGCGGGGCGATCGGTGGACTGTTCTGCTTGGACGTACTTGGCTGCCAGTGCCGGCGCGTGATCGTTCGCCCACTCCTGGGCGTGGTGAACGTCGAACCGTAACCGCAGATGTTGCTCACCGGTCTCCTTGGTCTTTCCGGTGCCTTGGGTGAACCGTTCGTAGTCCCATGGGATCCTGTGGCGCGCCCACTCGGCCACGGTGTCCATGTCGGTGGAGGTCACCGGCGGCGGCGGGCCGAGCACGGTGCGGGTGGCGGCGTCGTCCAGGCGCGGGTAGTCCGATGTCGTCTGCTCCGCCCACGCCTTGAACAGCTCATCGCGCTGGTCGTCCGAGGGCATCTCGTGCACAAGGTCCGGCTGATGCTGTGCGGCCCATTCGGTGGCCACGTGATCGAGATACTTCTCGAACGGAGCACCGCCGGTCTCGGCGGCGGGGGAGGCGTCGCCGTAGAGGCGGTGTTCGGCCTCGCGGGGGTGGGCGGTGGAGAACCACTGCCATGCGGCGGCCACCTGTTCGCGGTCCATCTCCGCGGCCGGGTCCATCAGTGTGGTGATGGCGGATTCGCGGCCGACCGAAGCGGCGGCCTTCTGCGCTGCGGCAGGGGAGCGGCGGGCACCGTCGATGTCGGTGAGCATCGCCCCGAGGGAAGCGCGGGCGTCGTCACCGAGCGCGTCGACGTCGACGCCGAACCGTTCGCGGATCTGCTCGGCCGCGCGATCGGTGGCCACGCTTTCGCTGATGTGATGCAGATCGGCCAGGCGAGCCGGTGGGGCGCTGTCGAGGTACTTGTCATCCCACACGCGCATCAGCAACGGTCGCTCGTGATCGACGTCGGGCAGACCTGCCACGTCGGTGCAGTAGTACTCGGGAACCGGTACACCGTCGGGGCCGTCGACCATGTGCACCGCCCATTTGGACGGGTCACGGCGCACGAGCTCGTCGGTGATCTGCTCGTCGAACCCCTCACCGGTGCGCAGGTACTGGGCCTCGACGAAGCCGGGCCCGCGTGGTTCTTCCTCGAGGACGCTGAACCCGTCCTTGGTGTACTGCTTGCCGGCGTCCTCGCGGGCGCGGTGGCGTTCGATGTCGCGTTGGACGGCCAGGCTGACCACGGCCATGTCCAGGTTCTCGCGGTCACGGGTGATGACGTAGTGGGCCTGGAGTTGTTCGTCGATGACATCGGCGGTGTCGGCGGCGATCGGAGAGCGGTCCTTCCACGTGTGCGCCAACCGGACCTGTTCGCTGATCTGCTCGGGCGTCGCAGAGGCCCACCAGCGTTCCCGGTGCACCGCCCGCAGTGTTGTCTCGGCGGATTGCTGTTCGGCGCGCAGTCGGCTCTCCAGGGCGTGGCGTTGCCGTTCGCTGCCCGCGGCTGCCTCGCGGAGGCGTTGCTCGCGCCGGCGGGCGAGCTGTTCGCTGACCTGCAATGCGACCTGCAACATCGTGCGCAGGACTGCGCCGCTCTCGCGGCCGATGTCGCTGTGTTCGGTGCTCATCTTGTTACCTCGATTTCAGTAGGTGGGGTGTCGTCGTCGGTCAGGACGTCGAGTGCGGCGGCTTTGGCGATCAGGACCGCCCAGGCGACGATCGCGTCTTCTGCAGGCTGGTCCGCGCTCATGCGTCGGTCACCGGCGACTGCTCGACCTCTTCGCCGAGCAGCTCGGCCGGGATCGGGTCGGAGGGAATCGGGGGGAGGGGCCGGTGACCGTTTTTCACCGAGCAGTCCTGGAAGGTGCCGTTGGGGTCGAACAGCACGTTCATGTGGTGGTCGGCGTGGTCTTTCTTCCACACCGACATCCCGGTCCCCGGGTCGACGCGCAGCTTCTCCCACGATCGCCACAACGCGTCGACGACAACGACTGCCTCACTGTGCTTCCACCACATCAGGCACCATTTCTTCTGGCCACCGTTGACGACGTCGCGGCGGTACACGTCACTGAGGTACTGATCGAAGAAGTCGAATCCGTTCCGGTAGAACGGCTTCGCGGGATCGCGCACAGCAGCTTCGGCGGCTGCAGCCGTAGCCTCGGCGGCGCGGACGTCGAGGAGCAGCTGCGCATCCAGGGCACGCAGGGTGGCGTCGTACATCTGCTGCACCAGCTCCGGGGTCATCCGAGCGTCGTACAGCTCGGCAACGATCCGGTCGGCTTCCTTGCGAAGCCTGCGGTTCACCGCCCCGTCGATGACCTGCTGAGGCATCTCCATCGGCACGTCGGGCTGCCGCGTTCCAGTAGCGTCGAGATCGACCGGCTCGGGCTCGCCGTCGTCGTCGATATCGAATTCGGTGCTACCGAATTCGTCGTCGGGTGGGGGTTCGTCGGTGAGGTCGTCGGGTGGGGGTTCGTCGGCGGCGCTCATGCACTCTGCTCCAGGCTCACACCTCTGGGCAGGCGGGTGACCGGTTTGGGCAGTACCGACGTCGGGTCGTCGGGGTCCGGGTCGTCGTCGAGGGCGGCGACAGTGGGGTCCTCACCGGCGCGTTCCTTCGCGGCCGCGACCTCTTCGGCGTAGGGCCCGGTGTACCAGGGCAGTGTTTCCACCAGCGCCGCAGGGCATTTGGAGACTTCGGCGAGCACGGCCCGTCCGGCGGGCATGGCCACCAGGTCCGCTTTGGTCAACGTGCGGATCTGCTGGCGTTGCTGCGACCGGGACTGGCCACCGCGGCCGCTCGAGACGGTCTCGGTCATCTCCCAGTGATCCCCGAGCGCTTCGGAGACGTTGTCGAGGAACCGTCCGTCCTGGGTCGAGCCACCGCCACCGTAGACGCGCACGGTCGATGCGCCCCACAGCTTGCGCATCCCGCCCTGGCCCCAGCACTCCTCGCCCTGCGACCAGGACTGCAAAATGGTCGAGACCAGGATTCCGCGAGATCCGAAGTGGCTGTACAGGTTCGGAAGATCCTTCCAGCGCACGACGTTCGCTGCCTCGTCGAGGGCGTACGTCGCCGGTACTCGCAGTCGGCCGGCGGGAAGCGGCGGGTCGATCGACTTCGGCGTCGCGGTGGCTGCGTCGACGAGTGCGTCGGTGACGGCAACGGTCAACGCGGTCACCAGAGCGCCGCACTCACCGACGCCCTCCATCGAGAGCGAATACAGCGTGGGTGCTTGCTCGGCGGCGAATGCGTCCGGATCGAACTCCGGGCGGGTGTCGTGCTCACCCATGCGGCTGATCCACGGGTGGATTTCGGCGTAGGCGAGGCAGCCGAGCATGTTGGCGGCCGTGGCGAACACACCGCCACGTTGCTTCTCGGGGGCGGTGTACTGCGCTTTGAGCGCGGACGACCACGCCTCGAACCCGTGCTCGTGCAACAGATGCACCGGTTGTTGATTGCTCGTGTCGGTGGCCCAGCTGTAGAGGATCGGCAGCGGGAGCCGGGCGGCGGAGGCGGCGAGGACGAACCCGGTGATCAGCCGTTCGCCCATCGGGTCGAAGAACGGATCACGGCGCGCGTTCTCGCCGGTGGTGGAGGTGGCGAAGATGTTCGCCAACATCGCAGCTTTCGTCTCCTGTGCGGAGTGCTCCATCCGGGAGACGTAGTCGGAGCCGAGCAGCTCCGCGAGGGCGTCCTGTCGGGCGGCTGCGTCGAGGGAGCCGGGGGTGTCGGCCAGCGCGCGGGTGGCGGACGGGCGTGCCGACCGCACCCAGGTCAGGGGATCGTAGTACCAGCTCGGCAGTTCGAGGGCGACTCCTTGCGGGTCGAACACCGACACTGTGCCCTTCTCGGCGCGATAGGCGCGGGTCTCGTCGACGACGTCGCGCTTGTTCGAGGTGGTGAGCACAGCGCCGCGGGCAGCGAGGATCTGCGGAATGATCACGCACGTCGTCTTGCCGACACGAGGTCCCCAGATGTGTGTGCACACGTCTTCCGGGCCGGGGTAGAGGGTGACGCCGAATCTGTTCGGTCCCAGCACCAATCGGCCGAGCGTCCCGCCCGGCACATCACTGTCGGTCAGTGGTGTTCCCAGACGCGCAATCTCGGCGCGCAGGCTCTTCTCGGTCAGCCGAGCCACCTCTCGCGGCCGAGCGAGGTACAGCCCGGCGTCGTCGACGCGGGTCACCCGCAGGCGTCGACGGATCAGCCATGCGGTGCCGGCGACGACGGCAGCGAGGGCGAGGATCCCGAAGAACACCATCAGCACCGTTGCACCGGTCGACCACACCACTTGGCCGGTCGCCAGGGCTTTGACCAGGGAGATGGGGCTACCGGGGATGGATTGGTCGATGCCCGAGAGAGGGCTGCCCAGATGCAGTGCGGCTTCGCTACCGCCGTAGGCAGCGATCGCCAGCGTCGCGGCCGCGCCGAGCATGGCCACGGTGGGGTCGAGTCCTGCGCCCGGTCCTCGTGCTCCTCGTCCAGTGCTCACAGCGGCGTCCTCTCGGTGTGGTGGAAGCTCTCTGCGGAACCGGCGACCAAGTCCGCGTTCAGCCGTCGCGCGTCCGCGAGTTCTTGTCTCAGGCGGGCTATTTCGGCGTTCTGCTCACTCGGCAGTAAGGGGCGCTCATCGGTGACGCCCTGCGCCTGGCGGTACCAGAGCCGAACGGTGTTCGGGTGCAGTCCGAGATGGGAGGCGACGGATTCGATTGCCGCCCAGGGGGACGGTGAGTCGGGAACGCGTTCGGTGACCATGCGGGTGGCGCGTTCTCGCACCTCCGCCGGATACGGCCGGCCCCTCATCGCTGAGCCGCCGTGGTGGCGTGACCGGTCAGGGCCGGTGCGGGGGAGAGCGGGCCGGTGCGGTGCTGAATTGTCATGGGTGCGTTCCTGTCTCGGGCTCACGCCGCGTGGGAGACGTTGTCGAAGCGGGTGTTGGTGTTGTGGTAGTCGAGGCGCTTTTCGGTGGGGGTGAGGACGGTGTTGAACGGGACGCCGGGACTGCGCGCGGTGCCGAAGCGGAGGAGGAAATTGCCGCGGCCGGGCGGGGACATCTCACGGCCGCTGTCGTCGTGCCCGGCCGGGGTCGACCACGAGGCGACCAGGTCCCGGTCCTGGCGGGTGAAGGGCACGATGGAATCGAGCTTGTCCATCTCCGTGGTCGGCAGGCCTCCCACGATGACCGCTCCCGCGCGTTCGATGAAGCCCTTGGCCCGGGATATGTCGACGTCGGAGTCGAGTGCTTCGAGGTCCTTGACGGTGTGGGTGATCATCATCAGCGCCGTCCCCAGGGTGCGGGTCAGGCGGGTGAGCTGGTCCACGCGCAGCACCATCCGCGATCCGCCGGCCAGAACGCGCCACAGCTCGTCCAGGACCACCAGGAAGTGGCGCTGCGGTCTGAGCCCGGCGTCCGCGAGGACGTGAGCGGCCTCGATCGCACCGAAGGCATCGGACCAGCAGGCGAGCATGATCGCAGCTTCGAGCTTGGGGTCGTCGATCCCGATTCCGGAGATGTCGACGCACACCCCGACCGGCGGACGGTCACCTGAGACGTCGATGGGGGTGGTGGTCTGCTGAGAGAACACTTCGCCGAGTTCGCCGTCGAACAGGGCGATCAGCGTCTCGAGGAGCGGTTCGACCTTCTCTGCGTAGCGTTCGGGCTTGCCGAGCGTGAGCGTCTTGCGGTGCAGCTCGGGCGAGCCGGCCTCGATCAGCGCGAACAGGTCCTTGAGCAGCGGAGGGTGTTCGGCGGTGAACCGGGCATCGGCGTCGAGCTCACGCAGGGCGGTGGAGATGACGTTGGTTTCGCTCTGGTTGAGCTCTCCGCCGCGTTCGAGCTCGCACAGCCCCAACACCAGCCGACGTCGACGCTGGAAGACCTGAGCGCGGACCTTGCGCTGGATCTCGGGGAAGTCGTCGAGCAGGGGAATGATGGTGCCCAACGCACCGACGGCGAGGGGGTTGAGGTGGCCTTCGCCGTGTCCGAGGCGGATCACCTTGCCGCCGTGGGCCTCGATCAATTTGGCTTGGTCGGGTTTGAGGTCTGCCGGGATGATCGGGATCTGGCCCTGGGCGATCGCGCCGCCGACGATGATCCGGCCCACCGTCGACTTCCCGAGGGAGGGCAGGCCGAGCAGGAACACCGAGGGGGTGTTCTGCAGACGAGCGCGGTAGACCGCGGAAATGGGGTCGTAGCAGACACTTTGGCCGGTGTCGGGGTCCACGCCGAGGGGTGTGCCGATCTGCGGGTGCCCGGTGCCGACGTAGTGCGGCCACATTCCGCAGGCCTGATCGGTCGTCGCGCGAAAGGTCGGCGGGTGGTCGACCACACCCATCCGGCCACCGCCGCGGCCGCTGAACCCACGTGCCCGCAACGGGGCGGCCTTGCGCCACCGGTACTCGACGCGGTCGGTGCGGGAGGGGTCACGGGCCAGACGTGCAGCCCTGACTTCGGCCTTCTCCGCTGCTGCTCGTGCGCGGGCGTCGGCGCGGCGACGCTCGCGGGCAACCCGCATCGGGTCGGTGACCGCACGAGTCGAGGTTGCTTGGCGCGGCTCGCTCGCTCTCGTGAGATCGGCAATCTTCCTACGCAGCATGAACCTTCCACCGATACCGGCCATCACAGTGGCCCGTTCTCGGTAGCGCGGCGGTGCCGCAGGGCACGGGCAATGAACCCGTCACCGGCCGCGACGTCGACAAGGTCGGCTTTGTCCGTCGTCGAGAACACCGGAGGATCGAGGCGAGTCGTCGTACCGTTGACGGTCACGGTGAGGTCGATCAGGCCCTCTCTGTGGCCGAGGGGAATCGTTTTACCGCCGTGTGCCTCGACGAACTCGGGATGGCCGGGTGTGTGTTCGTTGTTCATCGACATTCTCCTAGGTGAGGTGGGCGTTCAGGCGCGCAGCGTTTTGGGGATGGTGGCGTGATCGGGCAGCAGTACACCGATGCCGAGGCCTGCGAGGAACGCCGCGGCTTGGTGGCGGTAGGCCGGTCGCAGGTTCAGGCGCGCTCCTGCGGCGAGGGCTTTCATGTCCGGTTCGAGGGCGTCGAGGTCGTCTTCGTCGAGGCAGGTGGCCGTGACGACCATCGACAGCCGCACCAGGCCGTGGCCACGTGCTTCGGCTCGCCGGGCTGCTTGGGTCGCTTCGATTTCGATCTCGGCTTCGGCGGCGACGATGCCGCGTGCTGTATTGACCTTGGCGACAGCGGATTTGAAGTCGCCCTCGACGGTCTTGGTGGCGTCGCCGGGGCTGTAGGGGCGATAGATCAAGGTGATGCGTTTACGCGGAACCGAGGCGTTCGGGGAGAGCAGACCGACCAGGACCCGTTCGGTGGGGAATCCGGACGGCGGGGTGCGCATCACCCACACCCGCGATGCGCCGGCGTCGTGGAGGTAGGTGTCCTTTGTTTCTTCGGCGGTGATCGGACCCGCGTCGGCCCAGTCGCAGACGTAATCGCCACGGGCGAGGGCGGATTCGATGTCGGCTTCCTGCTCGGGTGCGTAGGCGCGGCGTACGACGGCGGAGATCTCGTGGTCGGTCATCGGTAGCGCGGTGACATTGCAGTGCGCGAGCTGCTGATAGAACACCGGCAACTGGTTGCCGATGACGGCCGCAGCCATCATCGGATCCTTACGCTGAGCGGGGCTGGTGGAATCGAAAGTGATCGAGATCCGCGAGTGCACGCGCTGGCCGTCGTTGTCGGCCGCGGCGAGGCGTTCGGCCATGATCGCCAACGCTTCGGCCGGCGCGTCCGGATCGCAGATGGCCGAGATGTTCGCCCGCACCCGTTCCCCGGTCTCGGGCAGGGTTTCGACGGTGACGGTCATCGCGGCGACGTTGCCGATCTGTCCCAGTGCGGCAAGGAAATTCGCCCACGATCCGACGAACGAGTCGATCAATTCCTGATCGTTGCCCGCAGCGCCGCCGACCCGGCACCTCAGCACCACCGTGTACTGGTGGGTGTCGAGCATCCGGACCATGCCGAATCGGTTACCGAACTTGTCGAGCGCCCACCACAGTTCCATCGCCGTTCCGATCCCGGGCAGGCGGGCGCGGCCACCGGACTGGTTCGACAACGGGCCCGCACGGTAGATGTGTTGGGCCTTACGGCGCTGTCGGCCCCACTGGCGGCCGAGCAGCAGCGCCTCGTATGCCGACTTACCGGCGACGTTGACCGTCAGCGGCATCCACAACAGCAACCCGATACCACCGACGACCAGCGCCGGAAGAACCGAGACGAGGAACATGATCGCCAACGTCACGATCACGACAACCCCGAGTACCCCGAATGCGACCGGGGTCAGTCCGAACGCGTAGACGCGGCGTTCGTTGAACCACCCGGCGTAGGTGCGGATCGTGCGTTCCTCGCTCTGACTACTCATCGGTTTCTCACTCCTGCTCTGTGGATGCTTGTGCGTGGGCGCGGCATTGGCTGTCGAGTGCCGCTCTCATTCGTGCTCGAGCTAAAACGGCCGGGCGGGTATGACCTGGAATCGGTGTCGTCGGCGTGCGGGTGGGTCATCCGGATCGCCCTCCCGAGCCGTGGCCGTCGCGGTGGCCGTCTCCCGAGGCAGCGCCGGTTGCGCTCTCGACGGCTTGGACGCCCTTTCCGATGACGGCGGTGGCTTGCTTGGCACCGGCGGCGGCTGCGCCGACCGGGCCTGCTGCCGCTGCTGCGCCGCCCGCAGCTCCGCCTGCAGCCGAGGCACCGGAGGCCGACGCTCCCGATGCACCGGCGGCCCCGGCCGAACCCGAGGCACCACCGCGGCCGGCTGCCCCGCCCCCACCGGAGGGCGGGGTGGCCTGGGCCCCGGTGGGGGCGTCGCCGCTGCGGCCACCGGTTGCCGGCGTCGTGCTGCTGCCGCCTCCGCCCGATCCGGACGAGGACGCCGCTTTCATGGCGACACCGGCTGCCGCGCCGGTACCGACCCCGATCGCGGCCAGCGCGGAGGCACCCGATGCGCCGCCGGAGGCGGCGACGGCGGGCATGATCAGGCGGAGCAGGACCGGCAGGCACAGGCACGAGAGGGCGAGCAGCGCCATTCCGCACAACCTGCTCATCGCGTCGTCACTGCCGGCCGACCACAGTGCCAGGGCGTAGACGCAGGCCGAGAACAGTGGGAAGAGCACCGTGGCGATCGCGAAACCGATCATCTTCTTGTAGGCCTGATCACCCGGGACGGTGCCGGATCCGGCGGCCGCGGTGGGAAGGAAGCCGGTCACGCAGATCAGCAGGGCGTATTGGATGACGACGAACAGTGCTTGCACCAGTGCGCCGAGGATCCCCAGGAGCCCGAAGATGAACATCAGTCCGGCCGAGAGGTCGGCCGAGACGTTCGAGACGTCGGTGAGGTTTTTCAGGACGCCGGAGATGTTGCCGCCGGCGGCGTCGTCGACGATCCAGCGGCCCATGGCCACCGATCCGGCGTGCATGGCCACCAGGGCGGGCGCGAACGTTGCGGACGCAAAGACCGTGCGGGTGAGCATCTTCGCCGATTCGGTCGCGCGTTCGTTGCGGGCGGAGGCGGTCGCGAACGCCAGGCGCACCATCGACACCGCGATCGAGACCGCGACGAGGGAGGCGTTGATCCAGTACAGGTAGGCGTGGAATGCACCGACCGATTCCGGGTTCGCCAGATCAGGGAGCGGGATGTTCAGCCACCAGGTGAACATGAGGTTGATCGCCTGCCCGAAGCCTTCGAGGAACGCTTCGGCGGCCTCACCGACGGCTCCAGCGGCCACCCAGGAGGTGGCTGCCCCGGCTGCCCCGGAGGGGTCCATCGCGACGGTGGCCGCCTTGCAGGCAGGACCGGTGATGAAACCGGGCAGGAGGTCGATCGAGTCGGTGAAGGTGTCACAGGCGTCGAAGAATCCGGGATCTTCCTGCTCCGCGGGAACGGCGGCCGGGTCGGCCGGCGGGTCCTCAGGCTGTGCGAGGGCGCTCGGGGCACCGAGGAGGAGCACCGCGGCCGCGATGACCAGTACCGCGGTGACCCACCGCGCGAGGGTGCGGGCGGCGGTGGTCACCATCGGGTCCACCCCACCAGTGAGGAGATCTCGGGCAGAACTGGTTTGGTATCGGTTGCCGTGATCTTCCAGTCCCCGTCGGCCCACGTGGTGCTCTGCTGGAACAGTGCCCACTGGTTGTTACCGCGGGGCGTTGCGTATTGGATGACCGCAAAATCGCCTGAGTAGGAGGTGATTCGGAACGCTTCCGGGAAGAACATCAGCTTGTTGGTCGTGAAGTTCGGATCGTCCGATGCGGCGAGTTTGGCCAGCATCGTGTCGATGACACCGGGCGGGCCGACGGCGTGGTTGCGGTACCCCTCTCGGGTGTCGTCGCCGCTACGCAGCATCCGCGCCATGATCTGCCAGCCGGCCAGGGCCGCGCCCTGCGGGGTACGGGAGTAGCCGGTGGCGTAGCGGCCGTCGATGCGGGTCGGGCCGTCCGAGGTCGAGAACGGCGCTGCGGTCGATCCGATCGTCTGCCACTTGACACCCAGCGGCGCGGGGACCGGGGTGTTCTTGTCGAAGGGTGGCCGTTCGCCCGGGTCGGACTGCGGCAGGATCTGGCCCTGCGGGTCGAGGGGGACGGCGATCTCGCGGCCGAAGGGGTCCGCGATCGAGACCCCGAATCCGCTACCACCGGGTGCAGCCCCTGTCGTCGACGGGGCCGGCGGCGCAGTGGTCACCGGTGCCGCCGGGGCAGCGGTGCCGTCGTGGTCGTCGCGGCCGGTGACGAACATGACCACCACCAGTGCGATCACCGCCAGAACCACCGTCAGCGAGAACAGGCCGGTGGTCCGCGAGGTAACGAGCCACCGCGCTTTCGGATGCTCGTCGAGCCAGTTCGGCTGCTCGGGTGACGGGGATTCCTTCATGGCGCACAGGGCCTTTCGTAAGAGTGATCGATCAGGACGCGGAGAATGCGGTGAACCCGTCGAGCGAGGGCAGCTCGGCCGGGTCGGTGGCGGCCGGGGCAGCGATATCGCTGCCGTCGGTGCCCGCTTCGGGGTCGGGGAGCAGGAGCTTCCAGTCGTCGCTGCGCCAGAGGACGGTCGCGGGAACCGAGGTCAGCTGCCCGCCCGGCATGGTGGTCGCGAGGTCGACGACAGCTGTGTCGTCGGTGTAGTCACGGACCCGGAAACCGGCGAACTCTGCGGTCGTGGCCGGGTCGGCGGCGGTGGTGATCGACGCCCCTGCGCGTGCGGTGGCGTAGGCATCCCGTCCTTCACCCGGTGCGACCAGTGTCGAGGTGACCCGCGGCCAGCTCGAATCGGGGGCCAGGGCGAGTCGGGTCTGGGCCTGGATCGCGGCCAGCACCGCGCCCTGAGGGGTGTGGCTGTATCCGGTCGGTGCCGCCGAGCCGGTGTTGCTGGTGGGTCCGTCGACACTGCTGTAGGGCACCGACACCCCCTGGTACGGAGTCCAGGTCACCGATTCCGGGACGGCGGCGACATCGACGACTGGCGTGTCGCCGCTGCCGTCGTCCGGATCGGCACTGTCGGAGCCGCACCCGGCGATGGTGAGTGCGAGGGCGGCGGTGAGCCCGATGAGTGCCCGGCGCACGGTGTTGTGCTGCATGGTGTTTCTCCTCGAAGTGGGTGTGGGGGTCACAGGACCAGGCGTGCCCAGCCGCCGCTGGTGCCGACGATCACGGCGGCGATCGCGACGATGGCGACACGCTTTTCGCCTTCGCCGAGTTGGCCGTGCCGGTGGTAGGCGATCGCGAGATACACCCCGGCGAGAACGCCGGCGATGGCCAGTGCCCCGGTGACGAACCAGAAGAAGTACCGGCCGATCTGCTCGAGCTGAGCAGTTGCTTCCGGCGGTGGGGTGCGGGGTTCGTCGCCGGTGGGGATGGCCGCGAGCAGCGACGCCGAGGCGTAGGCGGCCGCGGAGGACAGAGTCATCGTCATGGTGTCGGTCCCGGTCCGGTCAGTACATCAGTTGATTGACCAGAAGCGTTGCGGTGCCGGAGAAGACGGATCCGACGGCGACGGCCGCAAGCGCCATCTGTTGGCCGCGTGAGTTCGTCCCGTCCTGGTAGCCGATGGCGAATTTGACGCCGGCGAACACGCCGATGCAGGCCAGAGTGCCGGTTGCGACCCACAGGGCGATGTTCATCAGGCTCTGGTATTTCTCCTCTCCCGGAGGTGCTTCGACGCCGGAGGGGCCGACCTGGGCCAGGACATCGGTGTGCGGCTGCAGGTCGGCCGCTGCGGCGAGGTCGGCGGCGGCGGTGAGGGTGGTGAGCAACATGATCGGTTCCTTCGGGTGAGAGGGGATGAGGCTCGGATTCGGTCGAATCCGAACCGGACTGGGGTGGTCAGGTGGGCGGTGGCCCGGTATCGAGGGCGGCCGCGGCGGCGGCGAGCAACCCGGGGTGCAGCACGTCGCGGATCGGGGCCACCGGTGTGCGGGTGGTGTCGGCGCGGGTCCGCTTGTCCTGCGGGAGGGTGCTGCGCGGCCCCCAGGAGGGCAGGTCGGCGGGGAGCATGTGCCGCCAGGGTTCGATCCACCCGAGCCGCCACGCGGCCGGGGCGAGGGATTCGACGCGGTCGAGCTCGCGCTTGAGGTCACTGCTCAGCGCCCGGTCGGTGTCCGCGACGGTGATCAGACCCAACAGCTGGACTCGAGCCGGGATCTCGCGGTTGTAGTGCTGCATCAGCAGCCGGTGCGCGGCGGTGAGCCCGGACAGGTGTGTGCGGGCCACGATGGCCACCAGCGGCGAGTCTGCGTGGCCACCGGAGGGCCAGCGGCGCTGGGCGTTGCCGGCCCAGTCGAGCGAGGCGGTCAGGGACGACACTGCCGCGCCGCCGTGTGCGCCGAGCAGCCACACCAGCGGATGCTCCGCGCACAGCGGTGTCCGCGGGACCGCGACGGGCCACACATCGGCGCGGGGGGCCGGGGAATCGCCGGACTGCCAGTGGGCGGCGCTCATCGCACGCTCACCCCGCTCACGGCCCAACCGCCCTGCCCGGTGCGGGTGAGCGTGGTGTAGACCGCCATCGTCGGCAGCTGCGAGACGGAGTCACCGGCCGCGTCGCGCACGGTCTGGGTCACCGTCACCACTCGGGAAACGGTGGTGTCGGTGTCGGCGGGGTGGTCGTCGCTGCCGATCGCCGTCTCGGCGCTCACCGTGGACCGTTCTGCCTTCCACTGCTCCCAGGTGTCGCCGGTGACCGGCGCGAGGGCGGAGTAGGAGACACCGAGGCGTGAGATGTAGGCGGGGTCGAGAAGAGTTGCAGCGGAGTCGATGTCGACTCCCTTCTGATTCTGGGTGGCCGGATGGTACGAGAACAGGACGGACACCGCCGTGGTCATCACCGCGTCCGGGTCGCACAGGTCGACGCCGGTGGCCGCGTCCACACCGGCGGTGCACGAGGGTGCGGGAGCGCTGGTCGGTGCGGGAGGGGTGTCGGTTGTCGAAGTTCCACAACCGGCGAGCACAGCAACACCGATCGCGAATACGACCGCCGCTGCCCCCGTGCGGCGGCGGGTGGTGAGGGCGCGTGTCATCCGAATCTCCTGACGTACATCGTTTCTCCTGAAAAGTCGGACAGTGGTTGGATCTTGACGACATCGCCGGATTGCGGGGCGTTGAGGAGCATCTCGGTGCCGTTGTCGACGCCGTAGAAGATCCCGACGTGGTGGGTGTTGCCGCCGGATCCGAAATAGATCAGATCGCCGGGCTGCTTCTGATCGAGCGGAATGTCCTGTCCGCGTGCGTCGTAGAGCTGGCCGGGGTTGGAGGTGTCGCCGGTGTAGTGCGGCAGGCTGATCGCACCGCCCGAGGCCTGGAACACCGCATACAGGGTCAGGCCGGAGCAGTCGAAGCCAACTTTTCCGGTGTCGCCGTTCGCATCTGCTGCGCCTCCCCCGTCACTGATGCCGTTGGTGGGGCCGTCGGTGTTGCCGCCGCCCCATGCGTAGGGGGTGCCGAGCCAGCGCATCGCCGCGGCGATGACGTTCTGCCCGAACGGGCCACCGGGTGTGAAGGTCGGGCCGTTCGGATTCGACACCGACGGCGCGCATCCGGCACCGGAACCACCGTCTGCGACCTGGACCGCGGTCGAGGCCGCGGACGTGCCCGCATCGGCAAGGATCGCCTTGTCGGCGGCCGACAACTCGCTCCCCGCACCTTTGAACTGTTCGTAGAGGGTGCGGGCGAGTGTTTCGTCATCGGCGTAGGCCTCGGGATGGGCAGAGCCCTGCACGGTCTGTGCCGCGACCGTGACCGGCATCGACTCCCACCCGGGCACGGCGAGGAGATGCTGATAGAACAACCGGTTCGCTGTCACCGAGTTCATCAGGGTTGCGGTATCGCCCCAGATGGTGACCTGCTGCTGAAATTGGTTGACCGACAGGTGATCCGAGCCCTCCCCGTCGTGGGGATAGTCGAAGGAGTCCGGGACGTTCGTATTTGCGAGCATCCGAAATGTCGATTCCTGGGATTCGGTCGCGAGGGCGACGATGATGCCCTGTGCGGGTATCCCCATCGCTTCGCCGATCGCGACCGTCTCCTTGGCTATCGCGAGCTGGCGTTCGTTCAGGCCCGCCGTGCCGCCGCCGTCGGTGGCTCCGACCTGACCGGAGGCCTCCGCGCTGCCCGGTACCACGCAGTCCGAGCCGGACGAGACGAACAGCACCACCACCGAGATCACGACAGCGAGAAACACCGCTGCGACGCCGGCGACGATCTTCGTCGCTGCGTCGGTGCTTCCGCTGCTATCGGACATGAGGGGCTGGTTCCTTACTCGGTGGTGGTGTGTCTGGCCGTGGTGAGAGTGCGATCAGCTCGGGGCGGTCCTGCCGTAACACGGCGCTCCCCACAGACCGGCACCGGCATGTTGCGCATTCGCCTGTGCGGCAGTGATGTTCGCTGCTTCGGTCAGTCGTTGATCGCCGAAAATGTAGGCGCGGGCCATTCCGGCGTCGGCGGCGACGACGCTGTAGTTGCTCCCGTCCGGGAGCTCGACGTAGCGCAGCAGGCGGTCGTAGCGGTCGTAATCGGAAACCAGAGCCGGGTCACCGGTGAGGGTGACATCGGCATGATCGAGCAACTGGTGAGCCCAAGTGCTCGCTTCCGGCCCCCAGCACCCCACCGGTGCGTCGGGGTCGACGGTTTCGGGAGTGTCGATACCGAGGATCCGCACGCGCACCGGATCGCCGCCGGTGGCCAGCCGAACATCGACGGTGTCACCGTCGACGACCCGCTCCACCACGCCCGAGGTGGAGGCGGGCATCGCGGCGGCAACCGGGCCGAGCACGGTCTCGGGAACACACCCCGACACGAGCGCGGCCAGCGCTAGAGCCGCCCATGGTGCGGCGGCCATCGAACGCCGCTGCCGACGAACGGGATTCGCGGTGGCGTTCACGAGGGCTGCACCCCGGACGCGGCGAAAACGCAGGTGGTCCAGACCGCCCACATCACCGCCAGGGCGCTGATCAGACGGACCGCGGTGCGCGTGGCGGTGACACTCCACCGACGACCACGGGCGTAGTCGAGGCACACGGTGATAACGCTTCCGATCGTCAGCGCAAAGTTGATGACGATGACCACCCACCACCCCTGCTCGAGGACATCGGTGGTCGCCGCGACCCGATCGTCTGCCACGGTCGAGTCCGGCAGTGCCCACTCTGCGATCGGAACCGACCAGGCCAGCCACCACGTCACAGCAGTCATTGCCAGGGCTACCAGTGCACGGGCGCGGTCGTGGGAGGTGAACCCCGAGTGCGGAACCGCGAAGGTGGACATGGCGGTCACTCCCCGCTGCCCGCGGTGGTGGTCATCGGGGCGGTGGTCAGAGGGGCGAGGGTCGGCAACGTCCGGGAGGTGGCGCTGCCCGAGGCCTGCGGAAGGACCGGGGAGGTACGCGGGGTAGCGGTCGCCGTGGTCGGCAGTGTCGAGCTGCCCGGCGTCGACGAGGCGGTCGCGCTGTCACCGGATGCGAGGGCGGATGCGAGGCGGGAGAACCATTCGACGGTGAACTTCGCCGGCGTCTCACCGTTGTCGGTGACCGGAACCTGGTCGTAGGTGCCGTGCAGGCGGACGGTGTCCCAGTAGCGGACGTCGGTGGCCAGCGTCAACAGGCCCTGGTTCTCCTCGATTCCCTGGGTGATCTCGTGGTAGATCTTGCGCTGCACCGACGAGATGGTGGCCGGCGGGAACAGGTCGACGATCGCGGCACCGACCTTGGCTCCGAGCGATGCGAGAGCGACCGGCGGGTTGGACAGGCCCACGGTGGCCAGTTCGGTGATCGTGGCGGGCGTGAGGACCTTCTTCGCGACGGTCACCGCCGCACCCAGGCCCATCACACCGGCCTTGACGACGGCGCGGATGATCTTCGCGTCGGCATCGGGTGTGTCCGAGGCGGGAGCGGAGTTCTCTGCCAACCGGCCCAGGACGGTCTTGCCGCCGCTCGCGACGGTGAACTTTCCGTTCTTGAAGTCGACATCGTTGGTGACCACGTCGGCGGCGGTGCGCAGCGAGGCTCCGCCGACTGCGCCGGCGAGGTCGATGAGGGTCTGCTGCGGGTCCTGCTCCTGCAGGTGCAACTGCCCGGCGATGTTGGTGACCGTCGATGCGATGGTCGACTTGGCGGGCATCGAGCACGCGAGATCTCCGGGGGTGCAGAACTGGGCGACCCGGCCCGAGAGCTGCCCGAACGAGGCGGTACTGCTCGAGGATCCGGGTTGCGTGGTGGAGCTGCCGGTCGATCCGGACGCCGATGCGACGCCGATGGTGGGGGCGATGCCGCCGCCGTCTGCGGCCGCCGCAGTGACCGTCAGGCCGTCGAGGTCATCGGCGGGAACCCCGGGAGGCGGGGTCGGCTGGTTCGGGGTCTTCGAGCCAGGGAATACCGGCGATGAGGCGGGGCGGGTCGGGTCGGAGAACAGCGCGACCGCGGCGACGTCCTTCGCGGGGATCGGACCCTTCCCGGATCCGATGAGGCGGGCGATCTCGGAGGCGACCTGTGCCCCTTGTGAGTAGCCGGCCAGGGCGACCGGTGATCCGGGGCAGCGGGCGGCGTAGTCGGAGAGGAACTTCGATCCGGACTCCAGGCCGTCCGAGATCGACTGTGTGTAGGGGAGATTGGTGCTGTCGCCGGGTTTGCCACCGAAGCTCGCAGCGTAGGGGATCAGCGTGCGGCCGATCTCGTCGGCGCGGTCGGCGGCGGTGCGCAGGGGGATGGTGATCGCTGTGCCGAGGAATCCGGTATCGAGGTCGGTCTCGGCGGCATCACCCGATTCGCCGGTGCCCTGCCAACCGAAGACGTGCAGAACATCGCAGCTCCCCGAATCCGGTTGTGCTGGTTCGGCATGGGCGACTCCGGCGGCGGCGATCGTCACCGAGAGGGCGGCCGCGGTCGCGGTGATCGCCAGTCGGGTGCGGGCCCGTCTCTGGGGTGGGGCTGTGGTGGTCATCGGGTTCTCCGTCCGTCGGTGAGCGTGAAATCTTCTGTGGTGTGGGCTGTTCGGTAGTCGCTGAACAGCATTCGATGGATGCGTTCGGTCTCGCTGTGCCCCACTGCGGCGGGCTCGTGCTGCGCTGGGGGTTGCACGGCGGGTGACGGGCGAGGTGATGGCTGCTCCGGACGGGTCGGCCGGTAGCTCGATGCGCCCCGGTAAGCGAAGTGGTGGCCGTTCATCGCTGGCTAGCTGCGTCGTGGGTGTGGGTGTGGGTGTGGGTGCGGGTGTGCACGGTGTGCGCGGCGGCGAACGACGAGCTCGACAGCAGCGCGGGGTCAATCTCGATCCCTGCTGCGATCTCCGGGTCGTAGGGCAGGTGGTGCACCCCGGCGACCCGGCCGGCGAGAGCATCCGCGAGCGGGCCGGTGACGTGGTCGACCCCGGGACGCTGCGAGGTCACCACGAGCTGCACGGACTGCCCCATCTGCGAGGCCCCGAGGCGTTGACGCAGCAACGACAGAACCGGGCGAGCGGCGTTCGCGGCACCGGCCCGGTCGTCGATGGTGATCACGATGTGGTCGGCCAAATCCGCGACGGCCTCGAACCAGGGGGACCCCACCGATGCGCCGGCGTCGACGATCACCGACCGGCCCATGGCGCGCAGTGCGGCAACCGCATCTGCGAGCGGTGAGTGCTGTTCTGCCAGTGCGCGATCGCGGGCGATGGCGCACCATCCGGTATCCGGTAGGGCGGCCGGTTCTGCGTTGTCACCGACGAACCAGTCCTGCCAGTAGGTGGGGTAGCGCTGAGCTGCCGGTGCTCGGGCGGCCAGGTCGCCGCCGACGGGTGTTCCGTCGAGGGCGATCACCGGTGCGGCGCTCTCCGATGCTGCGATCAATGCCAGCATCACAGTGGCCACCGTCGATCCCGATCCGCCGTGGGCACCTGCGACGACGACCACCACCGGATCGCCGTCGTCGACCGTCCCGGTGTCGGGGCGGGGCGAGGCAAGCCCGCTCGGCTCGGGTGCGGGGTGCTCGGCTGTCTCGGCGGTGGGGGTCAGCCACGCCAGATAGCCACTGTCCGTTGCGGAGTCGGTCTCGGTGCTGGTGTCGGTCATTCGGGTGCCCTGCCGATCGCGGTGATGACGGCGTTGGTGCCGTCGGGGGTGCGTTGGGTGGTCATGGCGGACGCGAATCGCTTCTGCTCGCCGCCGGGGCGGCGTTCGATCACCGTCACCCGGTACTGGGAGGGTCCGAGCGGGGTGGTGAGGACGCAGTGGTCGGTGCCGGCAGGAATCGCGGCGATCGCGGCGGCGAAGTCGTCGGGTTTCACCGTCACTCCCGGTGCGAGCTGGGCGTTGACTGCCGCGATGTCGCGGGAACGGTAGTAGGCGTCCTCGATGCGGCCGATGACGGCGAGCTCGGGGTCCGGGGAGTCGGCGGCGGCGTGCTGTCCTCCGGTTTGTTGCGCGCACCATTCGGCGGCGGTGAGCACCTTCGGGGTGGTCGTCGCGGCCGCGGTGGTCGTGAGTGCGGTCGCCTCGGGCTGTTCGAGGTGCTGCGGTGCGGCGACGGGATCGGGGGCCTCATCGGGGCCGGTGAGCACGAGAACGCCGGCTGTGGCCAGAGCTGCGAGCGCGGCCAGCGAGCCGGTCACGGCGAGAGCGGCGCGGTTGCGGCGCAGCCAGCTCTCCGAGGATTCCCGGGCCGGGGTGTCGGTGCCACGGGCTGCGGCGGGGCTGGGTGCACTCTGCTGCGAGGTGCGCGGGGCGGCGTCGAGGACGGCCTGCCACGGCGGTACGGCGTGCGTCGACGCGGGCAGGGTGAGGACGCGGGCACCGGAATCGGGCGAAGGGTCGAGGTCGGAATACGCTCGCGGGCCGGTGGTATCGAGCGGCGGCGTTGACACGGCGGGTCGCTGCGGTGTCGGAGTGGCGTGCTCGGCGGGCAGCGGTGCGAACCACTGATCGTCGGCGGGGTTCGAGACGGCCATCTGCGGTGTCCTCCTTCCCTCGAGGGTCGTGGTGGCGAGTAGGTGAGGTTGGCGCGCCGGGTATGGCCACGACCGGGCAGTGCTGCCCGGTCGTGGCCGAACCAGTCAGGCCGGGATGGGTGCGAATGCAGCGAACGCGTCGCCGACGACCTTGCTTGCCTGGTCGAGGACGGGAGCTGCTGCGGACTGCGCCGCCGCGACGGTCTGAGCCACGGCAGGCTGCTCGAGGGCTGTGGAGGTGAAGCCCTGTGCTGCCTCGACGGCCGGTGCGGTCCACACCGACGCGTCGTCGACTGCCTTGTCGACGGTCGGTGCCGCATTCTTCACGGCGGTGTCGGCGGCCGCGAGTGCGTGACGTCCGTTCGGGTCGGCGGCGAGGGTGTCGCGCACCTGCCCGACGACGCCGGGGAGATCGACCGTCGCGGCCGGTGGGATGGCCGGGACGCTGTCGGCGGCCGGGGGAACCACCACGGGAGCAGGTGCAGGTTCGGTGATGGTCTCGGCCTGTCCACCGGCGAGGCCGCCCCCGATCAAGCCGCCGACCACAGCGCCGACGGCAGTCGAACCGAGGACGAGCGGGGTGGAGATGGCCGCGCCGACGCCGGCACCGGCCAGTGCCGCAGCACCGGGGACGAAGATGTATCCCAACGGTCCGGCCCAGATGACCGCGGGAGTGGCTGCGGTGGTCGCTGCCAGGCCTGCGAGGCCGCCGATCGCGGCACCACCGACAGTGATGCCGGCGGCAGGTCCGAGAGCGAGACCGAACCCGGTCACGCCACCGACGACAGCACCGGTGGCGGTACCGGCCGCGATGCGGTCGGCACGAGGGGCGTCGGCAAACCCGTTGTCCACCAACCAGTTGCCGCCACGAGCCTGGAGGTCCTGGCCGGTGTTACTGATCTGGCGTGCCAGTCGCGGATCGAGCAGGTTCGGGTCGTACAGGTACGGATCCGCGCCGACGAGGATGTAGTTGCCTTCGGGCGTCTCGATCGGAGCAATTCGGGTGCGCTGCACCGTCGGGACCGGCGGCGGCTCGGGAGCAGCTTGCGGGGCCGGGGGCGCTTGCACGGTCGGTGCTGCAGGAGCCGTCGGGGTGTCGTCGTAGTAGTACGTCGGCTGCACCGACCGCTGCTGACGGCCCTGCTTGTAGTCGTCGACCGTGCGAGGCGACTGCCACTGCACGTCCGGCGTCGAGGTGTAGCCGGGAATGAATCCGCCTTCCGGCTGCACTGGGGGCGTCGGGGCGGTCGTGGACAAACCCGGCTGGCCCGGAGTCGTCGTCGACAATCCAGGCTGGACCTCGTCTGCGAACGCGGGACCTGCGAACGCGGCCGCTACCGCCACGGTGGCCGTGGCCACCAGCGCGGAGCGCGAGGCAGTCGCCACGCGGCGATGCCTCCCACGAGAGTTGTTGTTGTTCAACATTCTTCCTTTCGAAGGACAGCTGTCGAGCCAGGTGGCTCACTACGTTTGATGAAGCCGCCGCCCGCAGACGGTGGTGGATACGAGATGGGTGAGTTGGTCTGTTGAGCAGTGGAATTCGGGCCGATGAGGAATGGGATCGGAAGGTGTGGCTTCCGATACCACCCCCACCAGCACCGGCGCTACTTTCCGAAGAACGACCCGAGCGACTGAACGAAGAGAATCCACTGCAAGAAGAGAGGCACTAGTCGAGATCCTTTCTGTGAGAACGGGTATCAGATCCAGGGGGTGATGTCCCGGCGGGGTCGCGCAGCACCGAACATGATGAAATGCGCTTACTGCGCGACCCTCGCGCCGGTCCACCGGTCGAGCTACAGGACGTCGGGGAGTTCCTGTAGCTCACGAGTGGGAATCGGGGGGAATCCCACTCGAGCCAGGGGGTCAGGCTGCGGTGTGCGGTGACGGCTCGCTTGCGGCGGAGATGCCAGCATCGGTCGGCCACGCCGTAAGAACCACACGGGGATCGTCTTCACACCGCATCTCGTGCCGCGGCCCGCCATGGTCAGCGGGGAGCGAACACCCGACGAGGCCAAAAACCATGTTGACGGTGCTGGTGGCGGTACAGAGAGAGGATTTACACCCAGATTTAAGGTGTAACACTGTGCCTGGATGAGAAGATGTCACTGTCGTCCTCCAAATCGACTGCAGGTCGTTGACGGCTAGTGCGGGTGCCAGCCCGTACTTCGCCTAGATCAGTGGTTGGTTGTGGGGCTCGATGGAGAGAGGCCCTCAGCGTCGCCAGAGACGTCCAATCAACGATGGCGCTGGGGGTTTCCGTACTTCTTCGGTTGGCGACGCCAATCTCGGCGTGCCAGCTTGCGATTGCTACTCGTCAGTTCTTCTGTCAGGGCGGCAATCTCCCCCGCAGATGGCTGGTGGGCGGGCACTTAATGCTGCTCGCCGGCACTGTTGTGGCAGGCCGAATCGAGTGCCGGTTCCGATTGTCTCGAAACCTGAAGATGCCGCGACGGGAATTGTTCAGGCACGCCAAACGGGACCTATCGGTCCGCATGAAAGCGGCCGAGTGGTCGACGTTCGACTGGTAGTGCACCGGAATCACAACTCCTGTAGACGGCATCCGTTGGCGAGCAGCAAAAAGTGCGCTCAAGCATCGATCGCTGTCGAAAAACTCAGACGGCGAGAATGCCTCCACAGAGGAGGTGCAGGCGTCAGCTAACCATGCCCCAAAGCTCGTGGCAACTATTTGCATCATGACCTCTGCTGATCTCGCCGGGTTCGACCCTACATCGCGATGCTACGTTAACACACACCAGTTAACTCGTACAGGTGTCTTTGAAGTGCATGGGAGGGCTCTCGATGTCCATAGGATCGAACGAATCGGAGTCGGCAACATCAGGAGTCAGAGACGTGTCCAGGAGTGGTGTGAGGCTCTTCAGCGGAGCACGACTTCGGCAATTCCGGGAACGCAAGAAGTTGTCCGTGGACGACCTGGCCGGCCTATCGGGTGTCTCTCGTCAAGCAATTTCCACCTGGGAGACTGGCCGCGCTCAGCCGACCCCCGGTCCGCTTCTTCGGGTTGCTGCTGCTTTGCAGACCACAGTGGCCGATCTTGTTCCGATCCCGTCGGGTGAGGTCACTGTTAGCGACCTCAGGGTAAGGGTCGGTCTCACGCAAGGAGAGGCCTCCGACGGTCTGGGAATCTCAGCGACGTTGCTGGTGGACATCGAACGGGGAAGAAAGCCCCTCAACGATTCCAGGGTTGATGCATTTGCGGAGCTCTACAGGGTTCCCGTCGAAGAAGTCAGGTCTGCGTGGCAGCGGGCCATCGACACGCGCGACGCGCGACTAAAATCCCTCTAGATATTCTCTCCACGATTTCACACCCCAATCTCGAGCCCGTGCGGCGTGTCTCGACCGAACTCGTAGCAATCAATGTTATTCATATGCCTATGCCTAGCCCCGCGAAGCGCCACCGCGATCGGAAGAAGTCCGGTCTGTACGTAGAGATCGATCCTGCCGTTGTGGACCGTGTTACCGCGGAAGCAGCGAAGCGCGGGGTCAACAAGTGGGAGATCGTGCAAGAGGCGCTGGCCCTGGGACTCGAAGGTCTGGGGCCGGTGAAGGAGCCATACAGTTTGGATCTCCACGGCTTGAACAAGACCGCATGACTCGGCCGCATCGCGAATCGAATCCGGAAAGGACGGTGATGACTGCCCACTGACGAGGAAGTTCCGAATCATTCTGTTAGTCAAAGTGATTCGCTGTCATCGAACTGAATCCGCAGTGAAGCAGACAGCCTGGAAATAGAAAAACCCCCGGCGGCAGGGCCAGGGGATTTCTAAGTTGTCGAGGAAACGAGTTGGTAGCTCGGAACCTCTGCTCTACTGCTCATCCCCGAAGGGACTGTCTTGCTGGACAGGTCTCAGGGTACATCGCGCCCTGACGTAGGTACAAGATTTAGCCCCCGTGTCGGCTCATCAACGCTAAGCCCCGACATCATTTGGAGACGTCTGTCTCCGCTCGTGGCCGCGCGTCGGTCGATGCGGCTGTGGAGCCCCGTCACCGAAAAGTTCGCAGACAAGGGACAGAGCTGGACGAAGCGCCTGCCGGCGCTGCCGGCCGCGGTTCCGATCTACCGCGGGGACCGTACGTCTCTACTGGCGCTGGACTTCGACGCCAAACATCACACGGCCGAGCAGGTCGACGCCGATGTAGAACGGGTGCTGGTGTGGCTCCACGAATGTGGCGCCCGCACGGTCACCGATCGCTCGACGAGCGGCGGCCGCCACGTCCTGGTGCCACTAGCGACCGACAGTTCATTGCGGATCGACGACGTCAGACTCCTGATGAAGCTCCTCGCCGCTCGCCTGATCACCTTGGACTGCGCTCCCATGCTCGGCGTGTCGCAGGGGTGCATCACTCCCCCGGGTTCACCCACCCGCGAAGGTGGATATCGCCGTCTCGATGGGACGCTCGACGACGCGATCGACGCGTTCACCGTCCGATCCGACCGCGGTCTCGTTGCCCGCTTGATCGCCCTGCTCGGCGGCGCGACCCCCGCGCGGCACCGAACCCCGGTTGCCGCAGTCGCGGCCTCGCTCACCCAGGACGAACGCCTGGTCGGGGTCGGACGGGAGCGGCGCTTGGACCCGCGCTTTCACCGCAACACGCCTTTCCCGGAGGTCGTCGAGACGTACGCGGCGACGGGCAAGTTCACCAAAGCCGCCAAGGCCCTCTGGGAATCGCCCTCAGAGGCGCGGCAGGCCGTCATCAGCCACGCCGTGCTGCGGGGTGCCAGCGCGGCGGACATCGAGAAAGCGATCGCGACCAAGGAGTGGGCGGGAGTCCGTAACTCGTACATGGACAAGTACGGAAGGCACTCCGCCACAGCCTTGCAACGAGACGTGTCTAACGCCCTGAGCTGGGCTGCGAGGATTGCCCGTCCATTCCACCAACTCGCGCACAAGAACAGATTCACAGGGGGGAGTAGTTCTTTCCTGAAAGATCCAATTCGTCGCCAGTGGTTGGCTCATGCGCAGCTGTGGATCGACTCAGAATTTCTCGGTACCCGACAACGTCCGGTCTTACTCGCAGTGGTCCAAGCGCTCGCTTACACATCGGCTCTGGCCGGCGAATTGGTCGAGGGTGTCCCCGTGGTTGCAGTGGGTGGACGGAGCTTGTCGCATTCAGCCGGGTTGATGTCGGAATCGACCGTATGGAGTGCGCTGCGGTTGCTCAGAGAGTCCCCAGGCTCGCCCCTGCTGCTCGTAGCGCACGGTGCTGGGCGAGAGGCCGACCGCTACGCCCTGACTACAGCTGCGACACCACAGGGCCCCGGACAGGCGCGTATCGAGCGTGCACGGGTCGAGCCGGTACACCCGGCATGGAGCGTGCTCGGTCTACGCGGCCGAGCGGTCTACGAGCTGGTCGCTGCGGGTCTCGCTACAAGCGTCGACGACGTCATGGCCGGCGCAATGCTCCGGCCATCGAACGGTTACGCCATTCTCGCGGCTCTGACGTCCGCTGGGCTCATCAAACGCGACGGCGCGACATTGGTACCCGGAAGCCGCACGCTGGACGACGTAGCGGACGCTCACGGCCTAGACACCGTCGCGGCCGACCGTATCGTCCGACACCGAGCCGAACGGCTCCTATGGCAGGTGTGGCTCGATAGCCGCTTCTACAGTCCGGCCGTTGCGTTGTTCATGAAAGACCCAGCTGACGTTCGGATTCACGGGGTTCCCCCACCTCTGGGGGCAGAGTCGGAGACGCTGTGGGCGGCGATGCTGGCTGCTGGTCCCCCAGAGCCTGATCCTGTACTGGAAGCAATCGAGCTCGTCAGCGATCAGCTGGGCGCTGTCATAGTTCGGTTATGACGCCGGACGCCCACTTATCGGGGTGGGAGCGCCGCCGTTCCGCTGTTCACCACATCATCGGTGGAGTGGCGCACTCGCCTATCTGTACCAGTGCGTTTCGAGGCGTCTTCGTATCGGACGAGTGAGCCTCACCGATAGCGGTGATGGTCATCTCGCCCAGCAGCCAATCGTCACCGTCCGGAAAGCGAAGCGTCACGGCCAAGTTGGATACCTTGCTCACTCCGCTGAGAATTTTGAAGCGAGCGCGACTTAGCGTCTCGGCCGAATGCTTGTTGAACTCTGGGTTGTGCTTTTCCCACTGGTCGAACGGTGCCGGTGGCGTCTTCAGCCACTCGAAAACTATCCCCGTATTGAGATCCATCTGAGCCAGGCCAGCATTTGCGTCTTCGGCTGCCAACTGGGCAGCGGCTCTGGCGATTTGACGATCCGACATGCCCGGGGGCTTCCTAACTCCCTCTGTGGTGTCGTGCAGTAGACCGACGATTCGCCGACCCTCGGGCGTGATCCGAGCTCTGACGGACATGTTGATGCGACGTTGGACTTTGTCCGCCGCGGTCAGGAAGATCTCGGCGGCGAAATTTTCGCCTGACGAGAATTGGTCACCGGCCAGCGCATCTAGGAACTCCCGATACGCCTCCTCGTCGTCGAATCGGTCGAAGTGCTTCCAGATCTCTTGCAAGGTTCGAGTATCGCGGCCGTCGGCCAAACCCAGGATTTGCTCATCGTGGCCAGGACCGTGTTTCGTCACCTGACGTTCGACGTCGAACTCGAAAGTGCCGACCGATTGGGCAGGCGGTGGCATTGCATCTGTATTCCCTGCCCAGATTTGGACTCCGAAGACCCCGGACGGGCCGGTGATCGGGACCCCAAGCACGGCTACCCGCTCATATGCACCATGGCCATAGGTGGGCTCCAGCTCTGTATCGCCCGTCTCCATTACCCTTGCGACGACCTTCTTGATTGCCGCGAACGTCTTCACGGTGTCGACTCGTCGTTCGACACTGGTGAAGGGGCGCTTGCCGCTTCCTTTGGCGACGACCGTGGGCTCAAATCCGTCGGCATACCCCAAAGTCTCGATAACGAGCCAGTCGTCCCAGCTCGGATCCACCGGTTCTGAGGTTTCGTTCGACATGGTCAATCCCCGTTCGCCGATCACTGTCTGGTTTGCAGCTCTCTCAGTGCAGCTCGGTCATGCGAGCAAAACACTTCTACACCTATCTGTTGACTGTGCGCCAATTCGTAGAGTCGGGCATGGTTGATGTCGATCCGTTTGGAATCTGCGGCCAGCATCGACTCCAGGACGCGTAGTGCTCGCGGTCTGAGGCCGCGCGGCGAAGGCCCCGCCCCGATAGAAGACCGGTGGTAAAACGCGTCGCCGGCATGGAACAACCACCCACGCTCCCCCGCTCGGATGGCAACCCCTGCGTGACCGAGCGTATGACCACGCATCGGGACCAACATGAAGTCGTTCAGTCCCGCTACCTGGTAACTCACTGAAAACCCCAGAAACGGCTCTCCCTCCCCTTCGTATGTCTTGACCCGCATATCGAGAGGCAGGTGGTGCTTGCGGTACCGCAGCTTCGCAGTGAACGACGGCCGAGTGCTGGCAACAGCGTGCTCGTCTGCCGTCACATGTACCAATGCGTCCGGAAAGTCACGGGCTCCGCTGATGTGGTCGTAGTCGAGATGCGTGCAGATGATGTGACGAACGTCGCTAGCGCTGTATCCGAGGCCTTGCAGTTGCATCAGCGCCGTCTCGTTCCGTTCCAGCGCCGGCCCCAACACCAAGGCTGCCTTCCCAAGGGCTGACGGGGATTCGATGTCCGCACTTCCGATCCCGGCGTCCACCATGACGACACCGTCATCGGTTTCGCACACCACCACGTGAGTCACGAGACCGAATCGGAAAGACCCGCAATTGAGATGGTGGACAGCACGTACTCCGGCCATGATCAAACCTCGTTTCGGACGAATGTTGATCCTGGAGGCAAGGAGCGTCCAGGGCGTCGCACACGTCCGAAGCCGAATGGTCGAGGCTAAGGGAAACCCACTGGATGGCGGGCTGCGTTGAATCGATGCTATCGACGTCCTGGAGCTAAGTCCACGACGTCATTCACTCGAACGCTGAACGGCAGGCGATGAATGCCGCTGATGAATGCAGACAAGACAAGGTCGGGCTTGCCGGACCGCATATGGGGGTGGAGCCGAATCAACTCTCGTAGAAGGGCTCGAACTTCGAGACGAGCGAGGTTCACCCCCAGGCAATGATGGGGATCTCGAGCCCCGAAACCGAGCTGTTTGCTCGAGTTCGGTCGGGTGATGTCGAAGGTCGATGGGTCCGCAAATACGGACTCATCATGATTGGCGGACAGATACCACATCACGACCTTCTCCCCCGCCGATATGGCCTGGCCCCCAACCGATGTGTCCGCTGTTGCCGTCCGCCGCATGTATGGCACAGGCGAGGCCCACCGCACGATCTCCTCAATAGCTGCGTCGATGTGACCGTCGAAGTCGTCAACGAGCAGCTTCAACTGAGCAGGGTGAGAGGTCAACAGGTGGACCGCCCAGGCCAGAGTTTGGCGCGTCGTGTCGTAGCCAGCGGTGATGAGTAGGACCAGGAAGCTCGCGAACTCGTCAACCGTAAGTTCTGGCCCCTTGGCTGGAGGGGTCAGGAGCCGAGAGATCACATCGTCGGACGGGTCCGACTTTCGTTCCGAACCCAACTGAACTGCGTAGGAGTAAATGTCGACCACGCTGGGAGACATGCCTGGTGAATTTGTGAACAGTTCGTTGCTGTGGCCTACCACTTGGTCGGCCAATCGCTGGATCAGGTCACGGTCTTCGAGTGGGATTCCGAGAAGCTCGCAGATGACAACGAGGGGAAGCTTGCCGGCCACGGCTTCGACGAAATCGAACTCACCGTGCGACGGAATTGTCTTGACCAACGCTTGGGCATATCGCTGAACGGTTCCGGCGATTTGCTGCACTGAGCGGTGTGTGAAGGCACCCTGCACTATCCCCCGAAATTGCCGGTGCTTGGGGTTGTCCATAGCGATCATCGACCCCGCAAAGGCCAGCGCTTCGGCGGGGAAGTCTGCGATGGTGAAACCACGTGCAGAAGAGAAGATTTCAGGGTTGTGACTTACATCGACGACGTGATCGTAACGAACGATTGACCAGAATCCCGGTCCATGTGGTTCTTCGTGGAACTGTGGCGAGTTTTGCCTTAATTGTCGGAATCGATTCAACCGTTGATCAAAGGATGTGTCCCAAAAGGCCTGTGTAGCAGGCGATATAGACATGTCAAACGTAATTGGTAACACCGTGGACCCCCGAGTCCTCGAACTGATAATTGGCACCGAATCGGCTGCGTCGACCTGAGAAGCGGCGAGGCGAACCTATCCGGGCACAGGCAACGGTACAGTTCGGCCAGCTCGACGGCCGAAATCGATTCAGTGCAGACCCGCTGCTGGATCGTGGCTGTTGCCGGCACACGAGGAGAATCAGTGCGTCCCACGGAAAATCTGGACGGCGTGGTGACGGCAATATCGTCGATCCTCATGCCGGCGGACGCAGACACCGCTCAGACTGCCTTCGGCCGGGTGCTCCGAACCCTTGTCGAGCACTTTGGTTGTGATGCCGGGTTCCTTCGGCGGAACGATCACGAGATCAGAGCCAGCATCATGGTTACCGAATGGCCCATTCGGCCCGACGCACCGGACCCTGACCCACTAGAAACTGTCTACTTCGACGACGCGGACTCCGTCTTCGCCCTGGCCGAGCATCTCGCGGCACCTGTCGTGTTCAGACCCAACAAGGACATTGAGGACTACCGACAACGGATCGAAGCAGCCTCGGGACATCCAGTGACCTCGACGGTTGTCGTGCCGTTGCTTGGATCCCGCACCGAAGGGGTTCTCGGCCTGGTCCACCTCGGAGATAGGCCTTGGTCCGAGAGAGAAACGAACGCATTGCTGGTCGTGGCCACGATGTTGACGCAGGTCCAGGCCAGAATCGAGGCACAGGACTCCCTCCGGCTCGCGGCATTGCACGACTCCTTGACCGGCCTACCGAACAAGCTAGGCATTACCAAGGAGCTCGACCGCCGCCTGAGCGTCCCCCAGGCCGCCGACCCGGTGACAGTCTTCTTCTTGAACTTCGACCGCCTGGAAGCACTGAACGACTTCCACGGCCACGCCGCTCGCGACTTCTATTTGGAGTCGCTGGTCGAGACCGTCCTGCACATTCTCGGTGCCGATGTGTTTCTGGGACGTTGGGCTGATCACGAGTTCGTCGCGTTGATGCAAACGAATCAGATGGTCCCAACAGGGCCTGCGCAGCGCATCTCTGCGAACACTATTGCTACGAAAATACTTGCAGCAGTAGCGGAAACAAAAGTACCCATCGGCGGAGACTCGATCACTCGGACCGTCTCGATCGGAGTCACCACGGCGTCTCCTGGCGTCGATGAGGTCCACGAATCTATCGTCCACGCCGACCAAGCCGCCCTGGTGGCAAAGCGGAGAGGCGGGAACGGAGTAGCTTTCTTCGATCACACGATCCGAGCGGCCAGCTCACTACGGAACGACGTCGAGCTCCACCTGCATTCCGCGATCCATGACGGTGATCTCGTTCTGCACTACCAGCCAGAAGTCGACCTCGTCACCGGCCGCGTGACCGCTGTCGAGGCGCTCGTGCGGTGGCAACACCCTCAGAGAGGGCTCCTGCCACCCTCCGCCTTCCTAGACGTGGCAGAAGGCTCAGACCTGGCAATCGAGCTGGGTGAATGGGTACTCGGGGCAGCCACGACGGCCTACGCGCAGTGGCTACGCGAGATTCCGAGCCTTGAAGTGACGCTGAGCGTCAACGTCTCCCCCAACCAACTGCTTGCCGCGCGGTTCCTCGATACCGTCGAACACGCGCTGGCACGCAGCGGCATGGACCCAGGAAGGCTGTGTCTGGAAATTACCGAACACACCGTCGTCCAGGACACCGAACAAACCGCCAAGGTTCTATCACTGGTGAGAGACCGTGGAGTGAAGGTCGCGATCGACGATTTCGGGACAGGGTTCAGTTCGTTGAGCAACCTCAAGATCCTGCCCGTTGATGTCGTAAAGATCGATCGCGACTTCGTTCAGAACCTTGAGCATGACTTGCATGACCAGGCTGTTGTCCGCGCCGTCGTCTCGTTGGCTGAGTCGTTCGCCCTGAAGGTGGTCGCGGAGGGGGTTGAGTCGGCGGCAACAAGCGAGGTGCTGGTCTCGATGGGATGCACTCGCGTACAAGGCTTCTTCTTCTCTCAGCCGGTAGAAGCAGAGCGCGCCAGGGCGATGTTCTCATTGACCTTCGATGTCCCTGGCCATCAGAGTCGATGACGGTGCCTGCTGTAAATTGCCAGCATTAATGTCATTAGCCGAAATGAGTGTAATAGCAGTAATAATGGTGTGGATGGTTGCGTCCGGCGGTCGATCTAGTCGAGCGATGCGCGGGTGTCGGGGGTTGTTGCCCCGGGGTAAGCGGCAATCTCAGTGCTCGTCCCTCCGCGCCTTCCACCTCACTCCCTGGGACGCCGGGTGGGGGCTCGCCGCGCGACCCGGTATCGATCCGGACCGCCGACCCCCGGATTGACGGTTCAGGATAGCTATGGCAGCAATAGCAGTAATACCCCATAGGGGCTTTGAGCAGTGCGTTTCTTGCTGGAAGACTGGAGGAACCAAGGCTCGTCCAGGACTATGGCAGTAATACTGCTAATGCTGTACAGTAAATACTGCTGTTGCTGGTTGTACTGCTATTACCGTCTTTGCGGGTGATACGGGCATTCCTGTTAATAGCAGCAATACTGCCTAAGGCCGCATTGCTGTCACTGACGGTTTGAACAGTATTGACGGTAAAAACGGTAATACTGGTAAAGACGGCAATTACGCCGGACTGCGATTAGGGAGGGCACCAGATCATGAGTGCAGAAACGTACGACGGCCGCGAGCGAGTGATCGCCTTCATCAACGGCAAAGGGGGTGTCATGAAGACAACCCTGTCGGCCAACGTAGGGGGACTGGCAGCAGCATCAGGCTACCGAGTCCTCATCGTCGACTTCGATCCCCAGGGGAACCTCGCAGAAGATCTCGGCTACACAGAAACCGACCGAGACGACCATGGTCGTGCTCTCGCGGCCGCCCTCACCTTCGGGGGAGCTGTAGAGCCAGTCAGAGGCGTTCGCGAAAACCTCGACGTGTTGACCGGAGGCGTCCATCTCGAGCAGGCCACAGCGGCCCTAGCTTCTAAGGCCGCTAAGGATCCGCACGGAGCAAAGCTCGCATTAGCAGCCCTCTTGCGGCCGCTGGCCGGCGACTATGACCTCATCATCATCGACTGCCCACCCGGTGACGAGACGTTGCAGAATGCCGCCCTTGCTGCAGCTCGCTGGGCGGTTGTACCGATAAAGAGCGATGCCTCAAGTCGGAAAGGACTCGCGGCCGTCGCACATCGGCTTGATGCCGTTCTCGAAATCAACCCCAGTCTCGACCTGCTCGGAGTTGTCTTAGTGGGTGTCGGCAAGTCCGCGACTGCGGTTCAGGAGCGAGCGCGCAAGCTCGTCGCGGAAGCATTCCAGGACGATAGTGTCCTCTTCAACGGGGTTGTGCGTCATTCCGAAGCCACCGCCCAAGCCACCAGGGAACGTGGACTCTTGGTGCATGAACTCGACGACGCAGTCCGTAAAGGGCCGAAGTGGTACGAGGTCATACGAGGCGAGGCGCAGGCTCAATCCCTTGCGCCGAAGTCCTCAGGGTCAGTCGCAGACGATCTTCTCGCCGTCACGCAGGAAATGATCGCCCGCATCACCGCTGCCGAGGAGAAGACGAACGCATGACCGAGCCCAGGCAGGACCGCATCGTATCGGGACTGGCTCCGCGCCGACCGCAGGTCACGGGCGACCTTTCGAGACTCCAAGCGAAGAATCGAACACCGGTACCGCCGCCACCGTCCTCGTCGACGCCGACCGAGACACCGGCGGCAGGATCGAAAGCAGCCGCAGACGACAACGCAGGTAAGAAGCGAATTACCGTCTATATCGACAATGAGATATTCACCCGCGCGCGCGGTGTCCACAAAGCCACAGCGCACCTCGAAGACGACCGATCGTGGTCACAGTTCATCGAGAAAGCCCTGCTCCGCGAGGCCGAAGCGCGCGAACGCTCACACAACGACGGGGAGCGGTACAGCGGATCCGACACCCCACTGTCACCCGGTCGACCACTTTCGTCGTAACCCCCAACTGCCTTCCCTCATCGAATGCAACCCGACTCGGGGGCCCCGGCAGTGCGGACACACCGCCGGGGCCGTCGGCCACAGACAATTCAAGGAGCTGTGACCTATGACCAACCGTAACGCTGACCGACCAGCCGAAGTATCAGGCACCGACTCTCCCGCAATCAGCCAGCCAGCCGAAATCCACCCCGCCATCATCAAGTGGGCGCTCGGTATCGGTCTCGTCGTCGCGATCGCCGTGACCGCATCAAGCTTCAAGCTCAGCTTTTCCACCCTCTACGACCTCGCCACCATGGCCAACATGGGCGACTCCGCCTGGGTGATCCCCGTAGTCCTCGACGGACCGATCCTCGTAGCGGGCATCTTCCGCGTCGCCTTGTCCCAACACACCGACAGGGCCACGGTCATCGGCCGGCGCTTCATCATCGCCGTCTACACGCTCGCTGGACTGGCCAGCATGGCCGGCAACGCGTACCACGCAGTCCTAACCGTCACCGACCTCAACGCCGGAGTCGCCGCAGCGCTCGGAGCGCTCGCGCCTCTGATGGTGATGACCATGTGCGAAATGATGTCCATCGGGATCAGCGCACCGCGTCACCGTCGTAGTCCAACGACACCGTCAGACGCCGAAGCGCGCGACCTCGAGCAGCTATCGACTGCATCCAGTAGCGGCAACGAGACCCAAATCGGCACTGTCCTACCACCTAGTGACGCTGAGCAGCTCGAGGCGTTCATAGCCGAACGCGGGGACCTCGCTCAGGTCGTCTGGGATACCGCCGATGTCTACCTCAATCACCCAACAGCAATGGGAAAATTCAACAGAACTGCTGAGGTGCTTGACGTTTCGCCGTCCGCGATTGCGGCTCGATACGACAAATGGGTCGAGTTTCAACAAAAGTTCGCAGCCTCCAAAGCAACCCCCCGGGCGATGCCGACCCCGGAAAACGAGGCGTTCGCAGAAGACCCGCACGACCTCCCCCCGTCTCATGAAAATTCCGACGGTGCCGCTCCGATCGCCTACGCGGAGGCGACACGATGACGCAGCAACGAGCCATCAAAACCCCGCCCGAAGTCGGTACATCAGCGACGGGCGGAGCCCGACTGCCACAAACGAACGTTTGTGTCACCCACCCGATCCAGGAATCAGTCAATCCGTCGACTAGTGGCCGAGTGGTGCCAAAAACGTAGGCGCAACCTCAGTCCGCCCAAACCGCGAAATCGACGAGTTCTGGCGCACAGCCAGGCGCGCCACCGGGATACGGCCGAAGCCCGACCATAGGACGCTGTCACTAATCAGACGAGAATCCGGCCTCCTCAAGTGTGGCCACTGCGTGCGCTACTCCACGATCCAATTCCGCCTGCTGCGCAGACCACTGGGCGGCTTCTCGGTAGGAATAGTTCGCCCGCCCGACCGTGTAGACGGCCTGTCCGAAAACGCCGATGTCTGATGCAATGACTTCGGCCGGAAAACTGGTTCCGGTGCGAGGTTCGACAGACAACCGGACTGCTACTGGATACACCACGCAACCCTTCAGAGTGGGGTGTAATAGGGACACTTGGCCGGCGGTCAAGTCAAGCGCAACGGACCACTGAGGGATATAGATGATTTCGTGGCCCGTCCAAGTCGGATAACCGTTGGCCAGCTTCCTAATTCGCGGGTTTCGCTGACCCAAGGAAACCCGTGTTCCTCCCCGATTCGCGAACTCGAGGTCAACGGTGACGGTGACGGGATGAGAGTCGATGCCTGCGACACCCTTGAGGATATTGCGCACAAGATACGACGTGTGCGCACAATGGTTGATGCCCTGACCATTCGGGTCGAGTATTCCCTGCCACACCGACACCACGGCTCCCAGAAGGCGTCGATCCTCTGCAGGAACGTGCGCTAGGTCCGGCGGTGGTTGATGTTCAAGGGTGCCCGCCCATCGGGTGAGTGCCTGATCAAGCGGATTCCGGAAGCTCTCGTCGAGTTCAGCGTCATTCACGCAGGACATCCTGCCACTGACCGGCGCTGCGGGCAGGGGTGAACGCACTGTCTGGCGAACCCGAACATCGGGCCTGGTCGGCCTTCTTTCGCCAGCGGTGTTCATCGGACAAAAGGGCGCTCGCGTGGCGTGCTCAGACTATTTTAGATACCGATACAGCGTCGACCGCGAGACACCCACGACGTCTCGGATGTCGGCCAGCGACATGCCGCCGGTCCGCATCCGCTTGGCCTGCTTGATCTTCGCGTCCGACATCGACCGAGGCCGACCACCCACCCGACCCTGTGCACGCGCGGCCGCCAATCCGAGCTGGGTGCGTTCGCGGATGAGGTTGCGCTCGAACTCCGCCAAGGCTCCGAAAATCGAGTAGATCAACTTCCCACCTGAGGTGGTCGTGTCGATCGACTCCGTCAACGACCGAAACCCCACACCATCGGATTCGAGATCCTCGACGGTCTGCAGAAGGTGGGGGAGTGATCGCCCTAGACGGTCGAGCCGCCACACCACCAGAGTGTCCCCGGACCGCAGATGCGAGAACAGGTCCGACAACTCCGGACGCGACGTCGTCGCACCGCTCGCCGTCTCCATCCACACCCGGGAACACCCCGCAGCGCTCAGAGCGTCCCTCTGCGCATCGACACTTTGCTCAGCTGTCGACACCCTCGCGTATCCCAAAAGCTCGCCCATGAGCATCGAGTGTGTCAGAACTCAACGATATGAACCATTTTCCGCTCGGGGTTTTGGACACGACTTTTGACACATGCTTTGATCGACGACGGTGTCTCGAAACGACTCTGTGTCTAAAACGACCGTTTGTGACACATGCGTGAGTAGGCAAGCGTCACTGTCAATCTGGGACTGCGTATGAGTAGCGGTCCCAGATTGACCTTCGACGGACTGCGTTCAGTCAAGCTCGGGGTCTTGCAACTGGAATGCTGAGCAGGGGCGGTGAACGTCAGGCTGGGCCGGAAAGCGGCCTTCGAGGAGGTCCCAGACTTCTGTGCAGCGCAGTATGCGTGCATACTCGCACCATGTACGAGGTTGAATCGCGACGCGCCGAGCGAGAGCTCTAATGCCTGGTCAGAGGCCGCGTCCTACGTTGATCACACACTTCACGCACCTGGACAACATGGCTGCGATCGTGGAGCACGGTCTGGCAAGTGACGCTGTTGTGCAGAACAACGGTCGTATGACTACTGAAGCGGGCAACCTACGTATAAAGTCCCAGCGGCGCGATCGTACTATTGATATTCCGCCGGGTGGTTGCGTTGCCGACTACATTCCTTTTTATTTCGCTCCACGTAGTCCGATGCTGTACTCGCTGAAAATGGGAAATGTTCCGACATTTCAAGGGGACACCCATGATTTTGTCTACATCGTTACCTCGACCGAAGATCTAGTGAGCTTGGGTCTCACTCTTGTCGTGACGGATCGGAATGCGGCGCTCGATTATGCCGAAATGAACTATGAACACCAGTGTGATGATCTTGTCGACTGGGATCTTATGAGAGTAAAGATGTGGAGGAGTACAGATGAGGATCCTACGCGGCGAGAGCGGAGAATGGCTGAATGTCTTGTACGGGAAACAATCCCATTCAGCGTAATAGCAAACCTTGTTGTTTATGGAAATTCACAACGAGATAAAGTGGAAGACATGTTAGAGTCGAAAGGTATCGGAGAAGATTCCTGCATTGTTCATGTCAAGCCCGACTGGTACTTCTGAGGTGGTGAGGGGAGAAATGGTAGTAAAACTTTCTGCCGGTGATCTCATGTCGGCTGATGTCGAAGCAATTGTTAATACCGTCAACACAGTCGGTGTTATGGGTAAAGGTATTGCGCTCCAGTTTCGTAGGCGCTACCCGGAGATGTTCGCGGACTATCAGCGTGCCGTCAAAGCGGGTGAAGTGACAGTCGGCCGGATGCACGTGTGGCCAACTGGTCAGCTTTCCGGGCCCAAATATATAATAAACTTTCCCACCAAGAAGCATTGGCGCGCCCCGTCGCAAATAGAGTATATCGAGGAAGGTCTGAAGGACTTCGTCAACGTGATCGAGCGACTGAAGATATCTTCGGTTGCGGTACCCCCATTGGGATGCGGAAACGGTGGTCTTGATTGGCCGACAGTTGAGGCTGTCATAAGGAGGGGTCTAGTTCCTCTCAGTGAAAGTGTCGAGGTCCTGCTGTACCCTCCGTCTGGGGCACCCGCCGCCGCAAAAATGAAGACCGGCGAGAAAAAGCCAAGTATGACAGAGGGCCGCGCGGCCCTCGTGTCAATTCTTGCGCGGTACCGCGAGCAGTCGCTCGACAATCCGACTCTTATAGAATCCCAGAAATTGATGTACTTTCTGCAGGAGGCCGGACAGCCTCTCCGGCTGAAGTTTACTGCCAATCACTACGGGCCTTATGCGGACAATCTTCGTCAAGTTCTACGGGTGGTGGAAAGCCACTATCTGTCCGGCTACGGCGATGGCAGTCAGCCCGTCCTGACGGCTGAACCGTTGGAAATTCTTCCGGGTGCTCAATCGGTGGCCATGGCCAAGTTGGAAAGCAATCCAGATGTAGCAAGGCGAATAGAACGAGTCATGAAACTAGCGGAAGGGTTTGAGACTCCGTATGGTCTTGAGCTACTTTCTAGCGTGCACTGGGTAATGCGGGAAAATAGTGAAGCCTTAGCCGATCCGGAGGTGGCCGTCAGGGATGTTCGTAACTGGACAAAGCGAAAGGCTAAGATGTTTACGCCTAATCACGTACATGCCGCCTGGAATAAGTTGACCGAACTTGGCTGGGCTGGTGGCGCTAATATGGCTACATAATAGAATACTACCTAGCCTACTTGTGGGTAACGCAGCGGCTATCCTCTGATTCAGATGAAGCCGCCAGCGCCGGAAGGAGTCCTTTGATTCGCAGGCTAAATTAGACTCTGGCAGCTTACTTATTTAGTCTGTGAATTTGTGGAGCTTTGCGCCTTGCTGGCGGCGGCATCGAGCGTGGGAAGTTTGCGTCGCTCGTGCGTACTTGTCCCGGTCAAGTTGACACCCGGGGAGTGGCCGACTGTCATCGCTGAAGCGCGGGGCGGCCGCATTCCGTGGGCGCGACGCCATCAACTTTGTCGAAGGCTCCTCTTCGTCGCGTGAGGGCGTGCTCAGACGCGGCGAGCGAGCCGAACAATCCCGACGCTAGCTATAGCCTTGACCGGCAAGGCCCCGCTCCCGACATCTGGGGAGCGGGGCCTTGTTCATTAGTTCCGAAGTGCAGCAACAATTATGACAGCCCCGGATCGATGGATATCAGTTTGCGGTCGACAATGAAATCGCAACTACGAAGTGATGATCCGGCCGGTTGCGGCGATCCATCGGATCCAGCCGCCTTGGAAGTCGTTCTGTCGACCGTCGGCGACGGCATATTCGTCGGTGGTTGGGAACCCGAACCGCCCACCTTCGTAGCCACGGCGACCCCACTCCTGGAAGATCGCGCCGTAGACACTGTGGGTGCCCGCCTGAGGATTGAAGTAGATGTTGCCCTGCACGAAGCGATTGAATCGACCTTGCCCGTTCGGTGTGCCCAGTTCTCCGCTGGTCGGCCACCCGAGTACTCCTGCTGGTCCGCCGAGGCTCTGGTACTTCTGGGCGATGAGCCCGTAGGTTTCCCACGCTCCCGTCGTCGGGCCTGCGTAGATTCGGCCGTGCTCGAAGTCCTGTGCTCGTCCACCCGCGATGTCGTACTCGTTGCCGACCGGATCACCTAAGGGGCCGGTGTCCGCGCCTAGTGCGTTGTAGCGGGCACCGATGGCCCCGCCGACGGTGTACACCGGGCCCGCTGGCACGACGGAGGTCTTGAACTGCAGTGCGTGATACGGCGTACCGGCCGCGGTGTTCCACTGCGAGACAATCAAGTGCAGATTGCCGAGTGTCGACGAGGGGTGAATGTATCCGCCGTAGATCTGGGCGTAGGTGCCATCGGTGGCGCCCCAGTCTCCGCCCTTGACCTGGATGACGGGTTCGGTCCAGATGCCGTCGATGCGTGCGGCGGTGCGGGTGACGATCGCGTAGAGCGTCGGGTCGAAGTAGGCCAGTACCCACGTGCCCTGGATGTAGCGGACGCACATTTCGCCAACCGGGCCGGGGAGGATAGGTGTCGCCGGATTGCCCCATGCCCAACCGTTTTGGCTGGTCCACCCCCAGCTCTGGTAGGCGGTGGGGGTGAGGATCTGGCCTTCGGGGACGCGGCGCAGAATCATTCCTGCAGGTTTGTTGCGGCCGAATGCGGTGGAGATGACGTAGACGAAGCCGCCGTGCCGTTCCATCGTCCACATCTGATCGAGCGCGCCGACGTAGTTGTCCCAGCGGGCCGGTGACAGGGTCCAGTTTTCTCCGCCGTTGTCGGAGTAGGCCAGGTAGGTGAAGTTGGTCGACCAATCCTGGGATTCCCACGAATGGACGCTCATCACCGACAGGTATGTGCGGGTGCCGATCGTCAACGCGTCACCGGGGATGACCGTGTACTCGGTACCCGGAGCTTCCCTGCTCGGCAGCTCACGGGTGTCGTGGGCGTTCGGAAGGATTTCCTTGGCATAGGAGCCGCCTGCCGCACCATCGAACACGATCCCGGCATCGAGGTTCGTCGTCGAGGAGAACAACAGCACCGGGCTTCGCCACCCCGCCCCACCCGGCGCAGGTGACTCGAACGTGTCCCCGCAGAAGAACCCGAAACGCCCGCCCGGCATACGAACCGGGAATGCAAGATCGGTACCGCCCACCTTCCACGGACCTGTTGCCGATCCGCCTGTTAGAACCTTGACCGGGGTAGCTTGCCCGGTTACTGCGACTGCGGGTGACATCTGATGCCCTTCGTTTATTGGACCAACAGATTCGCTAGAAGAAAGAAGCATTCACACGAAACTATCGGCGCGGGTTCGGGCCGGTACGTCCTCGGCCCTACCAAGGTTGTGTTGTCTGTATTCGAAAAAACATTGGGGACACCGAATCGGTGTCCCCAATGTTCTATCGAACCTTCACCAGGCGAGGATCAGCCCCGGGTCGCGGTGATAGGCCGGGTCAGCTCGAAGTACAGCGAAAAGAGAAGTACGAACGCGCACACCACGGCTGCAACCAGACGCAAACGAGGCGGACTGACGCGCCACTTCCGGACCAGGACTACAGCGCCAACCATCGACAGCACGATGCTCACGTACTGGAACGGTGAGCCGAGCGTGAGTAGCAAAATCCAAGCTACAGTTGCCAACACGATCGGCAACGTGACGACACTGATGTCTTCACGCCGCGGTAGATTCCCCTGCTTTTCGGTCATCGACTGATCCTATGCTTCGGTCAGGTTGCAGGTGTTGCGGCTCGAGTACTTGTCGCCGCCGCCACGAACCTGGGTGCAGAGCTGCGTGTTGGCGGTGAAGGCTGTTCCGAACCCCAGACCGAAAGTGTCGTTGACGTAGCCGCGGGCCTCCCAGCCGAAGTTCTGCTTTCCGCCGCCAGCCTGCGCGATGTAGTTCCAACCGGGAACCAAGCCTTGGCCACCACGATCAGAAACGTCGTACGATGTCACGGCTGTACCGTTCCAGCACCACTGTAGGGTCATCCACTGAGCCAACGCGTCGAACCCGACCCGTGACCTCCACTTGCTCTCCACCCGCTTGAAGTAGCAACCTGCCGGGGCGGCAGCAGCGCGAGCAGAATTGTCCACCTCTGCGGGAACGCTTTCGGACGGGAGAGGTTGCGCGTCAGGCGCTGTCAGTTTCTCGACGTCGAGGTTGCGTTCACGTGCGGCGACGACATCTATCGGCGTTGCCGATCCCGAGGAATTCGTGGCGGTTCTCGGCCACGAGCCCTGCTTGTATGCCTCCAGGTCCGCAGCGTTGAGTGCTCTCAGCGTCCGGATGGGGTCCGGTGAATTGCGAACCCTTGTCGTGACGTCCTGCTCGTTGGGGGCGACGTTCCAATCGATCACGTTGTACTGGAAATTCTGTCTCTTACCGCCGCCGTAATTGAACTCGTTTCCCTTCGGGAACCCGTGCTGACTGTTCTCCCACCCCGCCTGAGCCCAGGTCTCCCTGATCGCGCCCCACACGGTGTACGCGGCAGATCCAGTTGCAGGTGAGTAGTAGATCGACGAATTCTTCTGGAAATGGTTGTACTTGCCACCTCCGCCAGGCGTACTGAGCTCGTCCGTAGTCGGGTAGCCGTGATTGCCGCCCTCCCATCCCTGGCGAGCCCACTCTGCACCGATAGCTCCGCCGATCTGATGAGCGTCTGTGGTACCGGACCAGTAGATCGAGGAGTCGTTTCTAAACGATGTTCGCTTGCCGGTGTTGCCGGGGTTGGTGATTTCGTCCGAGGTGGGAGGGCCGAGTTTGCCTCCTGGTCCTCCAAATTCGTTGTACTTGTCCAAGATCCGCCCGCAGACCATGAACCAGCGGTTCATCTCGGCGTTCCAGAAGTCAGCGCATCCGGGGAGGGCACGTGCCTGAGCGTTGCCCTCTTGCTGCTTGGGGGACTGGCTAGCACGCTCGCCATCGGAATCCGGTCGTGGCGGCATGGTTTCACTGGGTTGAGCGGCGACATCGGCGCTCGGAGCGTCTTCTGAAATTGGCGCAGTCTCCGCCGGTGCTGTCTCCACCCCATCATCGATCTGTGACTGAGCAGGTGCAGGCGCAGGCGTCGTTGTCGGCTGAGCAGCTGCGACGCCTCCAGAAGTAGCGATCAGCGATGCAGCGGTGAACGCCACAGCCAGGAGCCGAAAATTCGTCGGACCGAACCGGGCAGCCAGGCCGCGACGACCGCGCAGTGCAGCTGGTGATGCTGGATCAATTCGATTGTCTACCATCGAGTCTCCTGACTCGGCGTATCGCGTCCATGTCGCTTCATGAAGGCTCGCTTTCTCTGGACGCTCACACGTCCGATTGAAGGGATTCGACCGCCTGCAGCAAATGCAAAGCAGATGCAAAGGTTCTTCACAGGTAACAGCAGACCGCTCGGTATCGCAAGACCCAGCGATACCGGTACGAGAATCGAAAGTTGTTGCTTTGAACGCTATTTCGCCAAGTAGCGGCCACTCCGACCGGTTTCTCAAACAAACCGTGATACATACCGGTTTCAGTTGGCAGTGGCGGTGGATGGTCCCGTATAGCTGCTCACAACCTGACTAATCAGAGATGGTGTGCTCCTCCGCGACGCCGAGCGTGGACGGTCTTGATCGCTCCCGCACAGTCACCCGAAGTGCCCCACAGGTGGGGAGGTGGACGTCTGTCGAGGTCGACGAGCGCCCGCGTATTCCGCCTGCGAGCGGTGCCGGCCACCCTGCGGGCGTCCACCCGAATGGAGCTCCGCTGCGCTCCGCACCGTAAAAGAGAATCGTTCTTTCGGGCATCTGGCTGCCGGCGAGTCTGCGTCACCCGTGCCCGCCTTACCCACCCCTGACTCCGCTGCGCTCCGGCCCTTCGGGCGCCGAAAACTTTTCACAGACGCCTCCGGCTGAAAACTCCCCGGCCCAGGGGCAGGACACCGTTCCCGTGCGCCGCCTACTCTCCCCACGCCAGATGACGGCGAAAGAACGCAGGGGAGGACGCAACACCGACGCGACACCAGTTCCGAAGGGCAGCAACAGTTATGACCGAGACCACGAACACCGACACCGTTACCTGCATCGCGGACGGCCCCGACTGCACCGGCGACGTCGAATACCGGGACGCACTGTCCGAAACCGGAATAGCGCACCCGAGATGCGACAAGCACTGGCAAGACCGCCTCGACATCGAGGACGACATCCGCCGCCGCTACCCGGCCCACGCACCCGCCGACTTCGACCCCACCTACGCAGGCGAGCACTGGGACGAGGACTACTGACCCGGCCCGCTCACCACACCCCATCCAATCGACCAGACCGAGGAGCAAAAGCCATGACCGCCAACGCCAACGACGACTACTGGACCACCTACGACAAGGCCCTCGACGCGGCCGCAGAATGCAGGAGCGTCGAATCCCTGATCGACACCCTGAACCGCTACTACCCGCCCTCGTCCGGAGTCGCCTTCTTCCCCAACGGGGCCGACCGAGACCTACTCGGCACCCTCACCGACGCCGGACACTTCGATACCGTCTGGGTCCAAGCGGACTACCACTTCGCGCTCCGTGACGGCCGCGGGGACGGATTCACCTACATCGAAGGCGACATCGTCCGCGGAACCTCCCGACTGTGACCACCCGCCCCGGTGCCTGACGGCACCGGGGCCACCAACCCCACCACCTGGAAGGAATGCCCCTGATGCCCGCTCAAGCCTGGGTCACCCTGATCGTCGGCGTCCTCGCCGTCGTCGGCGTTGCCCTGACCGTCCGCCAACGCACCGTGGCCGACAAACGCGCACAAGCCTGGCAACGGATCACCTGGTGCCTCGAACGCACCACCAGCGAGAACGACACCGAAGCCGAACTCGGATGGGACATCTACGCCACCGTCACCGACTCCGCCCTGATCACCCGAACCGAACAGGACGTCCTCGTCGCGGTCTCCGATCGAGCTGCAGCTCGCCGCGCACTGGCGGACCAGGACCAAACCGAGGACACTGAGAGCCAGAACGATCAGGAGGACCCACGATGACCACCACCGAAAAGCGCACCGACCGCCCCGCCGAGCGGCCCCGAGTCGCTGCAGCAGCAGCCCGCGCCTCGATCGCGCTGCGTGAACGCACCGGCCGCGAGGTACCGCAGTGGCTCCGTGACACCGCCGAAGGGCGCCCGACCACCCCACCCGCCGAGCTGACCTGACACAGGCACCAGCCGCAGACAGATAAGGCCCGCCCCCGGACGCACCGGGGGCGGGCCTTCTTCGTTGTCCAGGGACGCGTGTAGGACCGGGCCACCCTGCGGGCGTCCACCGAATCGAACTCCGCTGCGCTCCGTCCTGCGAAAAGACTTCTTGTTTTCCTTCTGGCCTTCCGATTTTGACCGGCGGTGACCTCCGCGCAACCGCCGGCGTCCGCTGCGCTCCCGGCCCCAAGGGGCTCCGCAAACTTTTCACAGACGCCTCCGGCTGAAAACTTTCCGGCCCGACCATTGCACTCCGGCCCCCTCATACCGGTCCAACTCTCCCCTGCCAGAACGGCAAAAAAATTGGCGGGCCACCCGGTTCGCCACGTTGAGCAGGGGAGCGCGAGATGCCCAAGACCACCGCCCAGAAAGCCCACAGCAACACCGACACCGACAACTACGGCGCAGTGGTCACCCACACCACCGCCACCATCGTCGGACGCCAGAAAGCCGTGGTCAACGTCCACGCCGCCGCCACCGACGACGCCCAGATGATCGTCACCTTCAACCGCCTGATGATGACCTTCCGCTCCGCCGCCGCAGTCCACGCCTTCATCGCCGGACTGGCCGACGCCCGAACCCTCATCGGCCGCATCGACAACCAAGCACCCCAGCCCGGGGGACCGGGCGACGACTACGCCCGCGCCGCCATGTCCGTCGTCTGGATCGCGCCACCGGAAACCGCCGTCACCCCACGCGAGCAGTACGTCCCCGCACGACGCCGCACCATGCACTGGGTCGAGGTCCACATGGGCCCGGTCACCTGGCGCATCATCGACCGCCTCGGCTACGTCACCATGCTCGACGAGCTCCGCAACGTCCACCGCATGGCCGTCGCGATTTTCACCGACGGCGACCAGTACCTCAGCGATCCCACCACCCTCACCGACGCATTCGACGACGCCGAACGCGAACACCAGGAAGACATGGCCGCACCCTGGCGACGACGCCTCTAAGACTCCCCCAGGCCCCTCGGCCCCGGAACCCGACACGGGTTCCGGGGCCGCGCCGTATCCATCCACAGGGACAGTTTCTATCCCCAGATTCCGGAAAATGCCTGCGCATCGCGGACCTCGCTGGCGCTGGTACGCGATGCTGGAAGCCGAACCCACTATCGCAGCCCGGCTCACCCACCCGAAGGAACACACACCGCCGATGATCACCTGGACCGTCACCACCCGACCCGACCGCCGACCCGAAATCATCACCGACGCAGGAGCAGAACCCAGCCTCGACGCAGCGAAACGAGCTGCCGCCGACGCTGTCCGCTACGCCCTCCTCGACGCCCAGGGCCACGCCGACGCCAGCCCCACCGCCACACCACCGACGTACCTGGTCACCATCGACGGAGCCTGCGCCCTCATCGTCGGGCTCGGCGCCTGCCGACCCGGCAACTACACCGGCGTCCTCGACAACCTCGAACGATTCGACGGCACCGCCACCCACCTGCTCTACCTCTAGAACCATAGAGGACCCGACGACCTGAAAACGTTGCGAGAGAACAACTCTGTCGGTACCCACTGTCATACTCGAGGCCATGCGAATCCGAACCATCGACGGACCACCACTACCGAACGAAATTGCCGAAATGACCGCGCGCGCGATTGCCCTCATCGAGCTAATCGGCAAGCAGAACATGACGGCCACCGACCACACAGCTGATGACCGGGCTTGTCCCTCTCGGTAGTCCCGACCGCCTCCGGTCAACGCCACGAAGCGCTGAACCTGGTTACCCACCGGCGCACTTGCCCACTCTTGACGAAGACAAGCCCCGATCGAGTCGGTCTGCGCGAACAGATCGTTCGATACCCCCTATTTCGACAACCAACGCGGGCGATGGCCCGTCGGCGCGTTTTTCCACCCGCAGCACCTGCATCGACGAGGTCTGATCGTTGACTGTTCCCGCGGTATTACCGAACAAGGATCTCCGCCAGCCTCACAGGCCTCGCGTTGAGGGGATAATTCAACAAAAGGAACATCACCGATTTTCTTGCAGAGCCTTCACTCGTCGCGCAAGCCATGTCGCAAGCGGAGTTCTCTCTCCTCCGCCGTCATTATCGTTGTAGTAGACAATAGGACCGTCATCTCCGACCAGCACGTACCTATCGTTTCCCAGATAAATTTGTCTGTTTGCCAAGTTGTCGGCGCTAATTTCGAGAAAGCCATGCTTCTGTCGCCAAATACGACCGTCCGCGGTTAGAATGATGCGCTCGGTTGTGATGGGCTTTTTTCCTATTGTGTAGCCAGAGGAGCTGAGTAAGTATCCGGCTGGGGTGTATTGGGGTAAATGAAGTGTTCGAGAACTTGCCATTTTAATTCGTGTGGGACCGACAGTCTCATTTAGAAAGTCAGCCGCTTCTTCAAATAGGCGAACCACTTCAGGCACAACCGCTGATGTCTTCGCGAGTTTCTCGTTCAACCTCTTCTTTTCGAGCCTGGCCTGGTCTAGCTCTTCCTGGTCAAGCCGGTTTATTTCATCTCGGAAGTTCACCATGGATGGATGATAGACGGTTCGGGGTTCAAGCGCCCTTGTTCATCCCGACCTGCTGTTGGGTTGAACAGTTGGCCTCAGCAATTTGGAAATCTGGTTCGGCACCCGACGCCTTCGACGAGACCGCCGTCGCCGAGTCGGACGAGGGTGAGGACACCGGGACCGGGGAAGCCGCGTAGCCGGTCGGGGGAGGGTCCGCCGGCCGAGAGCTCCGGCCGGCGGACCAGGCCACCTGCGGTGTCCACCGAATCGAGCTCCGCTGCGCTCCGCACCGATTCGGTGTCCACCGAATCGAGCTCCGCTGCGCTCCGCACTCACAAGAGCAAAGACGTTTTTTCACAGCGGTTCTGGCTCCCGGCGAGCATTCATCACCCGTGGCCGCCGCCTCAACCCCTCGCTCCGCTGCGCTACGGCCAAGGCTCCGAACACTTTTCGTAGAGCAGTCGCTGCGCTCCCACGAAAACTGTCCGAGACGAGGGGTTGCCCCGTCGTCCCCGTGCGCTGATTTCTCTCCTCACGCCAGAAACGGCGAAAAAACGTGGCAGGGCAAAGGGCCAGGCCACCAGTTGAGAAGGGAAGTCACGACATGCACGACACCATCACAGGACCGAGGACGGTGGGACTGCGCACGGCGATCATGGCCGCGATCTGCCAGGTACCGGAGCAGGTCAAAACCCGTGCACTCGCGCAGGTCACCGCCTACACCGAGCAGGTCAACCGGGCCGCAGCAGATCCGAACTCGACCACCGTCGATGCGCACCTCGAGCGGGCCGCGTTCTGGGCGTGCACCGCCCGCGAGCACGGAGCCAGTGAGGCCGAAATCCACGCTGCCCGGATCGCAGGCCACCACCAGGTGGCCACCGCTCAGAAGTAACCCCCAGGCCCGCACAGGCCCGGAAAACAAGAAAACACCGGACAGCTTCTATCTGCCCGGTGTCTCCAACCGAAGAATCTACCAGGGAGAGACACCACCATGACCGCAAGCATCGAAACAACCACCGCCGCAACCGAAGCCCCCACGACCGGCACCACGCCGGTCGTGGGGGCGGGCGAGGAGTTCGCCCGCCTGCACCCAACCGCCCTCGAGGTCGGCCCCAACGTCCGCGACGAGGTCGACACCGACTCGGACGAGTTCCGGGCTGTTGTCGCCTCCATCACCGAACTCGGTGTGCTGCTGCCGATTCTGGCGCGCCGTGACGGTGACCGAGTGGTCGTCATCGACGGCCAGGTCCGCACCCTGGCTGCGATCGAGGCGGGGGAGGAGAGCGTGCCTGTGCTGATTCGGCCTACTGCCAGCAAGGCCAAGGACCGGGAGATCGAACGTCTCACGCAGCAGGTGAGCACCAACGATCGCCGTATTGCGCTCACTCGCGGTCAACGCGCGAAGGCCGTGACCGAGATGTTCGAGCTCGGTCTCTCGGCTACCAAGATCGCCAAGACGATGCAGTACGACAATCGGGAGACCGCCAAAGCCGCTGGCACAGCGGGTCGGTCGCAGACCGCGATCGCCGCCCTCGACGCCGGGCAGCTCGACCTCGAGCAGGCGGCAGTGGTCGCGGTGTTCGATGCCGACGGCGACGACGATGCGGTCGGGGATCTGCTCAACGCCGGATCACGGTTCCGCTCCGTCGCGCAGGAGTTGATTGCGGACCGCGCCGAGCGCAAGGCCCGCGCCGAAGCCGGTACGCCGTATGCGGACAAGGGCCTGACCGTCCTCGCAGACGAGCCGTTCTACGACAGCCCCTACGTCGCCGCTGAGGACTTGGTGACCGCAGACGGAGACCCGATCACCGAGGCCGTCATCGACGGCGCAGCCGAGCACTGGGCGGTGTGGCTGACCCCGAACGAGCAGATCACCCTCACCGCCACCGGAGAGGTGATCGAGTCGGAATCGATCGACTGGGCGACCGAAGGAGCCCCGAAAGCCGTCGCCGCTGAGGGCTACCACCACCGCAAGGACGTCACCGTCGCACAGGTGTGGGAGCCGGAGTACTTCACCGCCGACCCCGACGCCGCCGGTGTGAAGCTCGGACCGATCCTCGCCGCAGCGTCGAGCGAACCCGACGCGTCCGACGACCAGGCCGCAGCCGAGAGGAAGGCACGCGAGAGGAAGGCAGCGCAGGCAGCGCTCGCGGCCAAGGAGGCCGAGAAGGCCGCTCGGCGGCGCACCGTCGCACTGAACAAGGCCAGCGCTGCCGCGACGATCGTCCGCAAGGAATGGCTGAGCAAGTTCCTCACCCGCAAGACCCTGCCGAAGGGGGCCGGGAAGTGGATCACCGAAACGCTCGTCGACGAGCCGGGACTGTTGACCGAGAACAAAGCGCCGCAGTACCTCGCGGAGCTGCTCGGTGTCACCGTGCCCGCCGACACCAGCCCCAGCGCCGGATACCCCGGTGTCGCGGACAAGGCCGCGCGTCGAGCGCTCGCCGCCACGATCGACAAGGCCAGCGAGACCCGAGCGCAGGTGATCCTGCTCGCGCAGATCCTCGCCGCCTACGAAGCACGAGTGAGTGGCAAGGGCAACGACTCCTGGCGGCGCACGTCCTGGGGTAACCAGGACAACTACCTGGGCTTTCTCGACCAGCACGGCCACGTGTTGACCGTCGTCGAGCAGGCCGCAGCGGGAATGCTCACCCCCGAGCAGGCGTACGACCAGCTCACCGCACCCACTGAGTAGGGACCGGGACCGGTGGCGGGTACCTCGACGGTGCCCGCCACCTGCGGCCCCGTCCCCGGCCCGGGTCGAGGGGGCTGCCGCCGCCCGTTATCTTCTTTCTCACCCTCGCACCTGCGGGGGTGGGTCGCTGCTCCGGTATGGCTTCGGCCGCCCCGGACGGAACGCACGTCTACTCGAGTGTTGCCGCCGGAGCAGAGGGCATCGGATCACCGCTGATAGAGGCGTGGCCGAACGAGGGAGCACGCGGCCTGCATAACGTGAGTGACGGGAACCGATGCCAGGACCGCACACGAAACATGTTGATGCGGAGGGCATGTGGACAAGAGACGGTACGACATCTATTGCGGTATCGACGTCGGCAAGAGCGCCCATCATGCGATCGCGCTCACCGCAGACGGCCGACGCGTCCTCAGCCGAGACCTGCCCCAGGACGAAACAATGCTCCGCGCACTGTTCGCCGAGCTCGCGGCACACGGCTCGGTACTGATGGTGGTCGACCAACCCCGCAACATCGGTGCCCTGCCGATCGCGGTGGCTCGCGACAGCGGCATCGATGTCGCGTACCTGCCCGGCCTCCGGATGCGTCGGATCGCGGCACTGTATCCAGGTCAGGCGAAAACCGATGCCCGCGATGCGTTCATCATCGCCGACGCCGCCCGCACCCTGCCCGACACCTTGTTGCCGGTCACCCAGAATGACGACATCGTCGAAGGCCTGCGGATGCTCGCCGGGTTCGACGCAGACCTAGCCACCGAAGAGAACCGAATTTCGAGCCGAATCCGATCAGTGCTGCTCTCGGTTCACCCCGCCCTCGAACGGGCCATCGGCAAACACCTGTACCGACCCGTCGCACTCACGCTGCTGGCCGAGTTCGGAGGCCCGACCGGGTTCGCCGCAGCAACCCCGGCAGCACTGCGACGGGTCGCGAAACGTTCGGCACCGCGCATCGGTGACAAGGTCGCGGACTCGATTATCACTGCGCTGGCGGAGCAGACCGTGATCGTGCCGGGGGCGGAGAAAACGGACTTCGTACTGAAAACTCTTGCGCGGCAGCTGAGCGAGGTACGTCGTGCCCGCGTCGAACTCGAGGAGCAATTCGAGTCCGAACTGAGCAGACACCCGGCCGGGCCGGTCCTGACCTCGATGCCGGGCGTCGGTGTTCGGATCGCCGCCACGATCCTTGTCGAGGTCGGCGATATCGACCGGTTCGACAGTGCCGGCAACCTCGCCGCCTACGCCGGCGTGGCACCCCGCACGCATCGCTCGGGAACGTCGATCCGCGGTGAGCATCGACAACGTGGCGGGAACACCAGACTCAAACGTGCACTGTATCTTTCGGCTTTCGCCTCGCTGCGTGAACCAGCGTCTCGCGAGTACTACGACCGCAAACGGGCAGAAGGAAAAGACCACAGGTCAGCGTTGATCTGCCTAGCCCGCAGGCGCACTACTGTGCTGTATGCGATGCTAAAAAATAGGTCCGCATATCTCGCAAACGGGACGAAAAGCAGAGCGGCGTGAAAACGGTTCTGTCGACCTTTCGATAGTCGCTATCCGTCTCTCTGTCTCCATTAACCGCTTTCACTTTAATGTCCACTTGGTCTGGTATATCGCTTAAGTCGGATTTATTGGGTAATTAACCCGATATTCGAAGACCGAGTTTGCCGAATTGTTACTAACTCTGTTTGGTGTTCTGGCTGCAGCACGCGAATTCGGCCTATACATTTCGGCCTGCCCGATCACTCGAATTCACGTGAGGTGACAATGGAAAAGCGGACAGCGGTGCGGAGATCGCGACCTTGGATCAGAAGGGCGATAGTTATCGGCGTGTCAGGACTGCTGGCGATCGGTGTCACTCCGGCGCACGCAGATCGCCAGATCGGCGGCTACATCGTCGGGGGTGCGATCGAGGTGGAGTACGACAACGCGGGCGGATACAACGTCTTCGGAAACCCCACGACTCCCGAATCCAACGCCGTAAACGGTAAATTCCAAGTTTTCGAGCGCAGCAATTCGATCTACTGGTCGAATGCGACCGGCGCGCAGCAGATCGGAGGAAGGATCCGAGACAAGTGGCGCGATCTGGGTTGGGAGACGGGAGTCTTGGGATACCCGACTACCCGCGAGACCAGCGCCGTCAACGGAAAATTCAACGTCTTCCAGGGCGGGTCGATCTACTGGTCATCAGCGACAGACGCCCACAATGTGCAAGGCCTGATTCGCGATGCATGGAAGAACAAGAACTGGGAAACGGGACCGCTGGGATTCCCGACCACCGACGAGACCGCGCTCTCCAAAAATAACGGCAAATACAACCACTTCCAAGGTGGGTCGATCTACTGGTCTCCGAATACGGGAGCTCACGCGGTTTGGGGAGCTATCCGCGACACCTGGGCGCAAGCAGGCTGGGAAAACAGCTCTTACGGCTACCCGACATCGGACGAATACGACTACCAGGGCGGCAAACGGCAAGACTTCGAAGGTGGCAGCATAAACTACAACACTGGACCGATCTATTACGATCGTGCGGCCGCGGTCGCCTACGCCGAAGCCAACTGGAACAGGAACCCCGCGTCGTATCGAACTTACTCGAACGATTGCACGAACTTCGTTTCGCAGGTCCTGCGAGCTGGGAAGCTGCAGGATCGAGGGTCCGGCACCAGCACGGCAGCGGCGACAAACCCTGCGAACTGGTACGCCGGAATCGACTTCTCTGCGGGATCGGATGCTCCGACCCCTTACAACAGCAACACCTGGTCGCTCTCATTCATGTTGAAGTCCTTCCTACAGCAGACGACATCGAACGGCCGTCCTCTTGCCGAGGAGATCTCAATCAAGGGCACACCCGCTCAAAAGACCGTTCCCATCCTGCCCCCACAGATGCAGCCCGGCGACCTGCTGTTCTACGACTGGGAAAACGACGGAACCATCGACCACGCCTCAGTCGTGGTCGGCAAGTACAACACTGTTACCCCCGACACCACAACCCAGATCTCGAGCACCATCAACATGCATTCCAACAACCGGCAGCATGCTTTTTGGTCTCTGAAGAGCGGTAACCCCACCTGGGTGAACACAAAGGTATTCCTCGTCCACATCAACGACAGCGCAAGGTAGGCCACAATGAAGTACTCACGCTTCGCCACAGCCGTGGCCGCCGCAACCCTCGTCTCCGCTGGATTGCTCGTCTCGGCATCGAATGCCATGTCAGAACCAGCAACCTCGACGCCGACCGTCAGTCAGACAACGCCAGCTACAGAACCGCTACCGGATAGCCAGCCGACGACGACCCCCAGTGCTTCCGCGGACCCCACAACAACAATCACCTCGGCACCAAGCGATGTCCCAACTGGAGGTGCCGAGACAACACCGGTAGTCCCGTCCACAGATCCACCACCGGCACCTGCTTCCGAACCCGGCGAGATTGTTCCGGACCCGCTTCTGCAACCGGGCTGGACCCACGTCGACGTCTCGCCCGAACTCTCTACATTTCTCGCCGACGCCCTGCACTCGACGATGCAGGTTGCGGTCGATATCCCCTCCAACGTAGGAGAGGCGCCCATCGATGCCGCAGAGCAGAAAGGCACCCGAACACTGGAGTCGTTCTTCTCAGGTGACATTCTCGATCGACTACGCGAAAATTTGGCGACCAGTGCCGACTCCGAAGCCTCGGGCGATGTCAACCAAACCAGTGGTGATGTCGTCGTGCGATCCGTCGACAACGCGGCAACGGACGGCACGATCACCCGAGTGCGACTGGCCGTCACAGTGTCGAGCACCGTCGTTCTTTCTGGCGAGAGTGCCAGCGAGGATGCATCATCGGCTGTAGACAAGTTCGTCACCGCGGATGTCACGACCGGATCGGACGGGTCAAAGAAGATTTCGAGTTTGACGTACGAGACACCCGCACTGCCAACTGAGTGAAGGCGACGCCGTGACCCGCAAGACGAAAATTCGCTTGGCCAGTGCGGCAGGAACCGTAGCGGTTCTTTTCGTCGTCGCATTCGGCTACTTCGCGGTCCAATACGGGACCGTGTCCTGGTTCAGTCGACTTCCACCCGAACTACATGTGGAAGGCCGCGAATACCGCCTGAGCAATCTCCCGCCAACTAGCAGCGTCCCGATCGCGGATCCGCCTGCGGTCCCAGAGTGGTACCCCAAGCACCACATGTGGCCGCTCGGGTACGACATCTACTGGCCTCGAGACTACGACACCTCCACCGGCGTGCTGCTGGAATGGAGAGACGGCCAGTTCTACCGCTACACCCTGCAAGGTGGCCCCTAACAGGAAGAACATGCCACTAGGACGCGGCAAACGGCCCGCACATCGGATTCGATGTGCGGGCCGTCCGCCGTCGAGTCTCAGAACTCTGACTCAACGCGAGGAGTTGCGAACGAGATAGAAGCACTCGAGCTCCCCCGCTCGGCGCACCACCACCGGCACCCGCTCCCGATGGCGCGGGCGGCTCACCGCCCGTCAGTGCGCGGCGTTGTACGCCTCTTCGATATCGGCCGGAATCCGTCCGCGATCGCTGATCGGGTGACCTTCATCAGCCGCCCACTGCCGGATCGCCCGCGTCTGCGCCGGATCACGCTTGACTGGTACTCCGGCCGTCGACGGCGTCGACGCGGCAGCGGGGGAGGGCTTACGCTTGCGGCCACCGACCCGCGTCGCGTGTTCGATGTAGTAGTCGAGCTTCTTGTGAAACTCGGTAGCGTTCTTCGCTTTCAGGTCGATCGAGTATTCGACTCCGTTGACCGCGAATTCGATCGTTTCGCCGGATTCGTCGTCGATGACCGTGTTGTCGATATCGTCGACCAATTGAATCGTCACTTGTTTGGCCACAGCCGCAGAACCTTTCATCGACACATTCGCAATGCGTGACCGCATTCCTCTCCGTGCAGGATAGCGAGCGCCGATATGCGCATTCTTCATCGACACGGCAATTCACGCCGCTATCGAGCCGTATTCGATTAACCGCAGTCGGGCCATGCGCACCGAGAAAGCAACTCCGCTCGCGACGTACCTGGGTTTGCATGGACCTTAGCCGTTGCAGTGCAACAGTATTCGTCCGCGTGAACGCGTCCGCACGTCCCCTTCGGGGCCGCCCCATATGGGTCACCATTTTGGTCGTACGAGTCGCCCGAGTCTGACATGCCGGGGACCCCGACCAGTCAACCCACGGTCGCACGCTCCCTCTTCGGGGTTGACAGGCCACCCTCGTCATGTCGATCGGGGACGTCTCATCCGAACCTTTGGAAGGTGTCCCTGTCATGAACAACTGCGAACTGCTCAACGATCACCAGATCATCACCGGCCTGATCGGCAATGCCGCTCAGAGCCCCGCCGAGGATCCGCGGGCGGCCCGGTGGGCCACCGAAGCGCTCGCGCTGGCGCGCGTGCTCGAGCTGCCACTGCTCATCGAGGAGGCCGAAGGAGTGCTCGGACGCATCGAGCACGACACCACCTGCCGGTGGTGCGCCGGGCAGCCGGGCGCAGCCATCCCGGTCGGGTCCTTCTGGTGCACCAACTGAAGCCAGGCCCCACGGGGGTCCCGGTCCCACCACGGGGCCGGGACCCCCCTTTTTTTCGTCACCCAGATCGAGCCCGGGCAAGCCATGCGAAACGCACGTGCACCTGCACGACCTCGCCGCCTCCGGCGCCGCCCCATATGGGTCACCAAAGGGGGTCGTACGAGGACGCCGAGTCTGACATGCCGGGGACCCCGACCAGTCAACCCACGCTCCGCTCTTCGGGGTTGACAGGCCACCCTCGTCATGTCCGATCGCTGCGTCTCATCCGAACCTCGAAAGGAACTCGCCATGTATCCAGATCGCCTCTCCGCCATCGCATCCGCCGCCCACAACCGCGGCGCACGCGCAGCCACCCACAACCTGGGCGGCCTGCACGCGGACATCCACCACGCCACGAAGTTCGGGCAACGCCTCGCACCCGAGCAGCTCGACACCCGGACCTGGGAATGCCTACTCGGCAAACACCGCACCGACGAACCGATCCAGCCACTCAAGCTCTAGCCGGACGGCCCCGCCCACACCGGGCGGGGCCACACCCAGCGCTCATCCATGCTCGTCCAGTCGTTCACACGAATGACTGTTGCCGGAACCAACTCGAGCCCGGCTGCGTCCAAACAGGTATGGACCACGACGAACGAGCAGCCATCCGAGACGAAGGCCACGACCCCGACCACCCAACCGTCCTTCATGCCCTCGACCAGGTCAAACGCACCCTGCATCTGTACCGGCACCTCGCCTGGACGTTCACCGCCGCCGACCTCGACGGCCACGCCATTCACCGGTGATCGGGCCTCACCAGCACATTCGACAGTCGAACACCCGTTCGATACGCTGTCGGTAGTTCTCACCGGCACGGCGAAAGGTCGATCCACATGGCCACCGCCGACGCGATCGAAGACCTCACCGGACTCGACAAGAGCACCCAGCTCGACGTCCTCCGTCGACGCATGGCCACCGTCCCGGGTCGAGGCGACCACGCACCCGCCGACCTGCCCACCATCACCGCACCCGATCGGGCTAAACCCCTCGTGCCCGTCGTCGACGACGATCCGGAACCGCTCATCGCCGCTGTACGCGGCAAAACCCTCCGGACCATGCCCGCGCCCCGACCACTGGCCGAATTGCTCCCACGTCGGGCCCTGGCCCGCGGAACCGCCATCACCGTCACCGGCGCCGGATCGATGCTCATCGCCCTCATCGCCGAAGCATCCGCCGCCGGCCACCACGTCGCCCTCATCGGCCAACCCCGCCTGAGCCTGCTCGCCGTCCACGAACACGGCGGCAATCTCGCGAAGATCCATCTCGTAGATCCCGGATCCACCGACCCTCTCGACGCCGCCTCGATTTGTCTGGACGGGGTCGACCTGGTCGTGACGACCGTGCACGGACGCGACGTACCACCCACGCGCGCAAGAGCTTTGCTCGCGAGGAATCGTCGGCACGGCAGCATCCTGATCCTGACGGACGGGCACATGCCGGGTATCGATCTCACCATCGCCTCCACCGTCCACAGTTACGGCGGCATAGAGCAGGGGAGAGGCCGCATTCGGTCGATCACCCTAGAGGTGGCCGTCCACGGGCGTGGAACACAACACCGCACCGGCCGCTACACCCTCACCGCCCCGAGTTTCGGCGAGCAAGGCCTGCGCTGGACACCCGCACCCGCCGACCAGCTCGCCGGCCGACGGCCACTCGCAGCCGCGCAATGACCACCGACAACGAGGCCGGCATGTTCGACGCCTGGCCCACCACCTTCGAGCCACCCACCCGCCCATGCCCGTGCTCGTGGACGTCGTTGTAAACGCCGGTGAGGTAGATCAAGCTCTCACCGGCGACCGAAACGAACGAGTTCACTACTATCCCTTGAGGTGGTCGAGTGCTTGCAGCGTCGACTCGTCCGCCTCAGGCGTGACCCGGTTCCGTCGGGTCCGATGCGGTTGGCTGCGTGAGTGATTGGGCGAACATCAACAGAATTTCGCTCGGCCCACGTAGATAGGTGAGCTTGTAGACGCCCTCGTAGTTGGCCACGCCACGCAGCGGGTGGTACCCGTGGCGCGCTGCGATCGCAAGTGCGTCGTCGATGTCGTCGACGGAGAAGGCAATACGGTGCATCCCGATGTCGTGGGGCAGTGTCGGCGATGTCTCGATGGCTTCGGGATGGATGTACTCGAACAATTCGATCTGCCCCGACCCGTCCGGGGTTTGCAGCACTGCGATTTTGGCGTGGTTGCCGTCGAGACCGACAGCAGTGTCGGCCCATTTCCCTTTGACCGTATCGCGGCCGAGAACGGTGAGGCCGAGATCTGTGAAGAACGAAATCGTGGCCTCGATGTCGCGTACAGCGATACCGACGTTCTCCAGTCTGATGGTCACCGCTGTCCCCGTACGGGTCCATCGTGAGGCCGTCGCGCCCGGGCGTCGAAGGTTTTCATGGCGAGCCCTTTCTCGAAGTCCGTGATCGTGATGTGGTCACGTCGGGTGTCGAGTCAGTATCACCGAACAACAACATGCCCGTTCCGATCGAGGTCCGTTCTGTTGGCCGGCTAGTCGTAGAGGACATTGGCTCCACGCTGCTTCAGTGCTTCCAGGCCGGCTCGGAACCGGTTCAGATACTCGGGCGTGTGGCCGACCCAGTCGGTCACCTCTCCGGTTACCTTCACCGGTCTCGGGCTCCGGAACGAGTGGGTCGGGTTGCCGGGGAACTTCTTGTCGGTGACGTTCGGGTCGTCTTCGACGTCCCCGTCCGGTTCGACGATGTACACCCGGGGACGTCCCGCTCCGGTGGCCATCTCGGCAGCAAGGACCGCACCGTCCAACACTTTCGTCATGTAGACGTAGTTCGAGGTGTGGTCGGGGCGATAGTTCGACTGATACCCCGGTGTGAGGAAATCTCCTACTCGAAGGTCTGCTTTGGTGCCGTGAAAATAAGCGCCGGATTCGTGTACCTGAAAACGTTCCGGCGTGTCCGCCATGTTTGCCACCGATAGGCCCCCTTCGCTGTTGATGTGCCGGGCGATTGTGCACGAGCTGAGGGGTCTTGTTGCAAGCCCCTCCCTCGGAGCTACAGTCAAGGGGGAACCGTGAATGTGCCGGAGCGCACACCTCGACGTGGTTCGTCTGCGATTCGACATCGGGCGGCATGGCCGCTCAAACGTAGTGCTGCAGGAAGCAACACGGCGGCGACCCGACGAGGACGAGCTACCGTCCTTGCCTCGATCCGACACCTTTGCATTCGACGGTGATCGTCTGATCTGGGAATACCCGCGCCAGACACCCGGCGACGATCAAATCGACCTCGTCGAAGTGATGGAACTCGACGGCACACATATCACCCGACATCGCATCTACTGGGGATGGAAAGGCATCGCGCACATCACAACTCATTGACAGGCAGATGTAGAGGAAACCCGCCGGCGGGCGACCTCCACCGCCAGCAGTGACTCGTAGCGTCTCGGCGACGGCATAAGTTCCGTGGGCCGGTCCAGCGCACAGGTGTCAGCCGAGGACGAAGGCGAGCATGAAACCCGCTGCGGTGCACAGTCCGACCCACCAACCGCCTTCTCGGTAGGCTTCGGGCATCAGTGAGTCGGCCAGCACCGCGATGGTCGCGCCGCCAGCGAAGGCCTGCACTGCGCTGATACCGGTAGGGGGGATGGTGTCGGACAAGGCGTACCCGGCGACGGTGACCGCGACGAGGACCGTGGCGGTGGTGATCCACAAGCTCAGTGCGCGAACGGGACTGAAACCGTGGGCCTGGCGCATGAGTGCGGCACCACTGACTGCTTCGGGGACGTTGCCCACGGCAATAGCGACCACGAGAACCAGGCCACCGCCGGTGGTCAGTGACACCCCCAGCGCTGTGTTCTCGGGAATGCCGTCGAGGACTGTGCCGAGCATGAGGGCCCACCCGATTGCTGCGGGTCCGAGCCGATTCGCGATGAGATGATTGCAGATCACGTATACGCCCGCGCCGGCGAACAGTGCGATACCGGCGATGGCAGCGCCGGCCTGGTGGAAGGCTGGATCGAATAATTCCGAAGACGCGGCGGCGATCATGGTGCCCGCACCGAAGGCCATCAACCCCGCGAGCACGGCTCGCGGGAGCTGCCAGTGCAGCCCTATGGCCGCTCCCACGGCCAAGGGCAGTGCTGTGGCGATCCCGTACAACAATGCAGTCAGCATGTGTCACTCCGATCTACGTTCCCATCATGTCGCTGACGATTCCTCCCCGCAATCCATTGTCGTTGCGCAGCATGAAGTGCACCCCAGGGGTCTACACGGCGACCTGCCTGCGCGTTCGAGCGATACCTGCTATGCCCGCTCGATCGCTCACACCCACCACTACCCGACGACATTCGTCGACCGGGCCTGTCGGGCGCTCCACTGATCTTGCTTCACACGTGGGTCGATCGAACAGCAGGCCGTAGGAGTGCTCGTTGTGTAGTGCAGTAGTTCTCGCTGAACGGAGTCGATTCACCCGAATGCGAGGCGACAGCCCGATTCGGCCTGTCCATTCCCCAGCGGAGGTGGCTCGACAGTTCAACCGTGCGATCGGCCTCGAGATGTCGGGGACAGGTTTCGACCCGGCGACGGGGTGGAAGCGGCCGATCATCCACAACACTAGTTCTGCGACAACGGAAGTCGTATCTGGAATCGTGCGCCGCCGATCGGTGAGTCGGTCACCGCTACCGTTCCCCCGTGTTCGGCGACGGTTGCGGCGACGATGGCCAGACCCAATCCGGCACCACCGATGTCGCGTGCCCGGGCAGTGTCCAGTCGAACGAACCGATCGAATACTCGCTCACGTTCCGCCGGCACGATTCCAGGTCCGTCGTCGTCGACCGTGATGATCGCATGACTCTTGGATACGCAGCACGAGAGCGTTATTCGGGTTTTGGCATGCCTGGAAGCGTTGTCGCACAGGTTGCGGACCGCCCTGGCCAAGGCCTGCGGATCACCGGTCACCCGCACGGGAACGATCGACGAATCGACCGCGACGTCGGACAGCTGGGCGATGCGTACGCGCGCTTCGTACAGCAGATCGTCGAGATCGACATCGACGCGCGCACTTCTGGTGCCGGTCTCGTCCGAGCGTGCGAGCACCAACAGGTCCTCGATGAGCTGCCGCATTCGGCGCGCCTCGGGTAGCAGCGAGTCGTCGATCAGTGCTGCATCGAGGAGATCGGGACGGGAGGCAGCGAGTTCGAGGGCGGTGGTGATCGTCGACAGCGGACTGCGCAGTTCGTGCGAGGCATCGCTGACAAAGCGTTGCTGCGCCACGTATCCAGCCTGCAGACGTTCGAGCATCTCGTTCATCGTGCCCGCCAACCGCGCGATCTCGTCGCGTGTGGCCGGTTCCGGGATCCGTTCGTCGAACCGATGATCGGAAATCGACGCGACCCTGGATCTGATGTGCTCGACCGGGCTCAGGGCAGCTCCCACCAGCCGGTAGGTGGCGAAAGCGACGAGGGTGATCACGATGGGCCCGACGACGGCGAGCAGTATCGATACCGTGGTGACGACGTTCTCGACCGGCTCACGATCGGCACCCACTACGACCGTCATGGGGCCGGCAGGTGAGGCGGCACCGTGGCCGGTGGCCCAGAAGTCTGCGTGAGTGCCGTATTCGATTCGGCCGAGGTCGCGCGTCGTTGCAGGGTCCAACCGAGCTGTCGTCAACGGCTCTTCGCCGTCTCCCTGCGATTGCGCTTGCACCGACCCGGAGGTGTCGATGATCTGGACGATCCCGATCTGAGCATCCGTGGCGAACAGCGATTCGTCGATCTGCGATGGTGTCTCGGCTTCGAGTTGTTCGGCCACCTGCTCCGCCCGGGCTACGGCGGCAGAGCGGGCAGAGTCTTCGAGGGAGGTGTACAGCACTGCCAGGAGGGCGCCGCCGGCAAGGACGAGGCAGACTGCAACCACCAGGGTCGAGGCCACCGCCGATCGCACACGGACAGTCCACGTGCGTGGGCGCAGCAGGTCCGAGGTCAGGTGCACCACGTCAGTGTCCCGCGCCGAACCGCCCGAGGTGGTGTGCACTCCGGCATCGGGCTTCACCGCCGACGAAGGAACGACGAAGTGCAACTCCTGACGTCGGTCGCCGAAACAGGCGGCGCGCCCGCCCGTGACTCATTCGGTCGCCGGTGGCGGGGACATTCTGTATCCGACGCCGCGGACCGTCTCGATCTTTCTGCGGCCCAACGGTTGGTCGATCTTCTTGCGGAGGTATCCGATGTAGACCTCGACGATGTTCTCGTCGCCGTCGTAGTTCGCGTCCCACACCGACCGAACGATGTCGGTTTTGGTTACCACCGTCCCGCTGCGCCGCATGAGAAATTCGAGGACGCTGTATTCGCGTGGAGTAAGCGCCAATTCCGACCCCCGGCACATCACACGGTGCCGCGCGGGGTCGAGTTCGAGGTCGCCTACCGTGAGCACCGACGGGCGCTCAGGGGCGCCGCGGCGTACCAGGGCCCGCAGCCTCGCGAGGAGGACGACGAACGAGAACGGCTTGACGAGGTAGTCGTCGGCACCGATGTCGAAGGCGTCGGCAAGATCGTATTCACCGTCCTTGGCCGAGAGCATCAGAATCGGCGTCCACACACCCTGCGCGCGCAGATCCCGGACGATGTCGTAGCCGTGCTTGCCCGGCAGCATGATGTCGAGCACGATCACGTCGAAGTCGCCGGTGGCGGCGCTGTGGAATCCGTCGTCTCCGTTGTGCTCGATCTCGACGACGAATCCCTCGGCCACCAAACCCCGGCGCACCATCTCCGCCAGACGCACTTCGTCTTCGACCACCAGAACTCGCATCGCCAGATCTCCATCCACGCATGTTGTGACGTACCCGGACGAACAGCTCCGGCCAGGACCCGTCGAGTAGACCAGACAACGGTGTGACCGGCGATGCGCTCTCAGGGGATCTTCAGGACGGCTTCGCCACACTCGATCCGTGCTCCACTCCTCCTCGATATCCGTAGTACACACCGCGTTCACCGAAGTTCTCACCGAATCCGCCACCGCCGAGACCGAACTGACAGCGCTGGCGATCGCTGCGGCCCTGGTCCTCGGCGGCATCGCATCGTGGACGCGCAGCCGCAACCGTGCGACTGCCCTGACGGGCGCCGGTTCGGTTCTCGCGCTGACGATTCTCGCTGTGTCCGTTCACAACGACGGTTGGCTCACCGCGGTCGACGGGCCGGTCACCGGTTGGTTCGTCGGCCACCGCACCCCGACCCTCGATTCGGTGGCGATCGCCATCACCAACGCGGGCGGACCGCCCGAGACTGCGGCTGCAGGATTGCTGATCGCCGCGTTGCTGGTGTGGCGGACCAAGCGTTACGCACCGGCACTGGTACTGCTGGGCACGGTCGTTGCTGCTTCGATCGCGTGCACCGTATTGAAATACGTCGTCGGGCGCGACCGTCCGCCGGTGGCACTGCACCTCGTCGCCGAGACCGATCATTCGTTCCCGTCCGGGCACGTCACCGGAACCGCGAGCTTGCTGTTGATGACTGCCCTGGTGCTCGGTGCGCGTACATCTCCCGCTCTGCGGTGGGCGATGGTGGCAGCGGCAGTAGCCTTCACGATGCTCGTCGCCGCCACCCGCCTCTACCTCGGCGTTCATTGGCTCAGCGACGTCGCCGCGGGATTCGTACTCGCTACCCTCGCCGCCGTGGTCGGTTCATACGCCTTGCATCAACTCGACAGTCGCCTCACACCACGGCATTCCACAACCCGGACCACGACGCCGAGCATGGACGTCACCGCATGACAGCGGCCCTCGCAGGCGGCGTTCTCGGCCCGTCGGCGAAATTCTCGATCCGGACACCCTCAACGCGACCTTCGGCTCGACCGGACTTCTCACCGCCCGAATGTTTCTGGGACAGGCGCGTGCGAGCTGAACCGCATACTTGAACAGTGAGTTCTTCCCTGGCCCAGCCTGGTCTGCCACTCGTGGCTCTCTGCCTCGCGATGGTGACGCTCGCCGCGATCATCTATCGGGTCTCCTCGATCGGGCGGATGGTCACCGCTCCCGCTGCTGCTCTCCGCGGGTTCGTTCAACTGGCGGCGATCTCACTCGTTCTCGCCGCGGCGCTGGCGCACCTGTGGTCGTCCCTGCTCGTGCTGCTGGTGATGTTCGGGGCCGCGGCGTTCACGTCGATCCGGCGTTCGGAGTCGGGTAGGTCCGGTATCTGGCTCGTTCTTCCCCTTGCAGTGGGTGTCGGCATCGTCGTGCCTATGTGCCTGCTCACCGGTGTCGTTCCAGCGCAGGGAATCTCGATCGTGCCGGTGGGCGGGATCATCCTGGGCGGGACCATGACCGCAACATCGCTGTCCGCTCGCCGCGCACTGACAGCCTTGACCGAGCGGCACGCAGAAGTGGAGGCGGCGCTGAGTTTGGGTCTGACGGAACGTGATTCACGCGTGGAGGTAGTGCGCCCCACAGCGAGCGATGCTCTGCTGCCGGGACTGGACCAGACGCGAACAGTGGGGCTGGTGACCCTGCCGGGCGCATTCGTGGGGGTGCTGCTGGCCAGTGGTTCGGCCCTGCAGGCAGGGGCCGTGCAAATCCTGGTGCTCTCTGGACTATTACTTGCGCAGACCGTGGCCGTTGCTTTGACCGTGGAACTTGTGGCGCGCGGATCCGTCCACCGGAGGCCGTAGACGGGATCGACCAGATTGGCGTGTACGGCACGTGATCCTCAGGGGACCTTCAGCAACATCCGGGTACGGTCCCGGCTCATGAGCGATCTCACCGATTCCGAGCCCCTGACGGTCCACCGCCGGGCACTGAGCAAAGTCCCCGAAATCACGGTCTGGTTCTGGGTCGTGAAGATTCTGTGCACCACAGTCGGGGAGAGTGTCGCGGACTGGGTGAACATGACGCTCGGTGTCGGACTGACCGCAACGGCGGGGTTGTTCACCGTGATTCTCGTTGCGGTGCTTACTGTTCAGATACGGCTGGCGAAGTACGTACCCGCCGTGTACTGGCTGACCGTGGTGGTGCTCAGTGTCACGGGAACGCTGTACACCGACATCCTCACCGACAGTCGCGGTGTTCCGTTGGCGGTGAGCATGTCGGTGTTTGCGGCGGTGTTGGCGGTGGTGTTCGGGGTGTGGTTCGTACGGGAGCGGACCCTGTCTATTCACAGCATCGTGACCGTGCCCCGTGAGCTGTTCTACTGGCTGGCGATTCTGGTGACCTTCGCACTCGGTACCGCGGCGGGGGACTGGACGCTGAGCATCACCGGTTGGGGCCCGGGCACGTCGGTGCTTCTGCCCGCAGGCTTGATCGTGGCGGTCGTCGTCGGATGGCGGCTCGGCGCGAACGCGGTGTTGGCGTTCTGGTTGGCCTACATCCTCACCCGTCCGCTGGGTGCGAATCTCGGGGATTGGTTCGCGCAACCGAGAACGGAACACGGTCTCGGTGTCGGTACGTTCCTCACCAGCGTCGTGTTTCTGATCGCGATCCTGGCAACAGTGCTGTATCTGACGAAAACGAAACGAGACGTGATCGGGAACCACCGCGTCGAGCCCGAACCGGTTGCCACTGACGCACGCCGCGAGCGCACCATGCTCGTCTACTTCGCGGCAGTCGCCGTTGCCACTGCGGGGCTCCTGTCGTGGGCGTCCGCGCAGCCACACGCAGCGCCGACCAGCGAGGCGGAGAGTTCCGCAAGCGACATCACAGATCTCGCTCCCGGAGAAGCGATCGCACAGTTCCCGCCTGAGCGCGTCACCGAGCTCCGCTCGATCGTCGACGACACTGCCATGGCTGTACGGTCCGGTCAGCAGGACGAGGCGAAGACTGCTGCGAAGAACCTCGAAAGCACGTGGGACGACGATCAACCCACGTTGCAGCCGCTCGACGACGCGGGGTGGACCGCGCTCGACACCCGCATCGACGCAGTGCTCACCGCGATCCGTTCGAGCACACCCGACCCCTCTGCGGAGACGGCTTCGCTGACAGACCTCGCAGCCGCCTTGCAGTGACACGACTGCATTTTCTGGTGCATCGAGCAGGCTGTGGTGTCGCCGACAGTGCGGGGACGAACAACAACGATGCACTGTGCGGAACCCCGTCGGACAAGGGTCGGCGAACTCCACCATACGATCACTGGGTCTGGAATCCTGGCGGTGTTCCGATAGCCGGCAGGTGCACGTGAACAGTGTCAACACCCAACGGCGCGTCCGAAAGGCCATCCCAGAATTGCCCGACCCCTACGACCACGCGCAGGCGAAGGTCTTCGCTGCGATGCTCACCGCTGAGATCGACACCATCTCCACTCGCGTCGACCGTGCCGAACAGTTCGCCCTCAAAGCAATACGGGTTGGGCAGGACACCGCCCGCATCTCGCACGACGACGAAGCGCGAGCGCAACGCAGGGTGCTCTACGAGCTTCATCGCCAACTCGATGCTCTTCGCGGACGCTTCCCGGATGCAGTCGACGACATTGGTCACTGATGGGAGACCGGAGCGGCGCACTGAAGCTGGTCTACGCAGCACGTGGTGCCGGTCGGCGGACTCAATGTAATAACCGATCCCGCCGACGTGCGCGTACCGCAGCGACAGCTGCAGCGACCCTGGCGTCGAAGGCGTCGAGTTGCTCGGCCTCTGCTTCGCTGGCCACGAAGGCGAGCCGCTCGCATGCTGAGCCCGAACGCCATACCCGCTCTATTGCACGCGTTACGGTGATATCCGTCAACGGGTCCCCTGAGACCAGAACCAGGTCTGCTCGCCGCCCAACCGAAATACGTCCACGATCAGCCAAGCCGAACACACGCGCCGGCCCGCTCGTCGCCGAAGCCAGCGCCCGAGCAGGGGTGACGCCGCAGCGAACCAACAGTTCCAGTTCACGATGAAGGCTTGCACCGAACACCGTCCCCGGGTTGGGCGCATCCGTACCCGCCAACAGGCGTACCCCGGCATCAGCCAGTCGCCGAACATTGCTCTCGGCCAACGAGTACGGTACCGACGCTGCCCCGGTCGATTCCGACATACGAGAGGTCAACTTACGCATCACTCGATCCCCCAACATCTCGGTCAGCCGCGGATCACGCACCACGCCAGCGCCACCTTGCTCGCCCACGGCGTTCTCGATCGTCACCAAAGTCGGACCAACCGCGATGTCGGCCTGCGCAATTCGGTCGACCAGAGACGTGCCAAGTTCGGCATTGGCGGGAACGTGGGCTATGACGTCGACCTGAGCGGATACGACATCCTCGACACCGGCTACCGAACTCACGTGCGCGACGACAACCAGACCGCGGGCGTGCGCGGCGGTCACCAGCGACGTGATGGTGTCGAAGTCCAGTGCAGGCCACAACCCGCCTGTGCCGGAAAAGATCTTCAGATAGTCCGTGCCTTCCGCGATCCGTGCCGCGACGAATCCGTCCGCCTGCCCGGGTTCTGTCAGCGTGGGAATAGGGGCGTAGATCGCAGACGGGTGTCCACCCGGTGCGGTGGCACCGATACCCGAGGACCGTACATCGGCCACGTCCTTGCAGGTGGAGGCCCGGTTTCTCGCGCGGGCCACGACAGCCGGCGTACTGAACATGTCGAGGACGGTCGTGACACCGAAAGTCAGCGACTGCTCGAGTGCGCCTGGAACAAGGTGAACGTGCGCGTCGATCAACCCGGGAATCAACGTCCCCCCACGCGCGTCGATCACCTCGTCGCCTTCTTGCGCGGCCGAGATCATCGAGCAGTCGGTGATGACGCCGTCTTCGAATCGAACCGACGTCCACTCCCGCAACGCCGTCCCATCGAATACCGTTGCATTCGCGACTGTGGTGGCCGCTCGATTCATACCAAGCAGACTACGTTCGTTCGTATCCCGATCGACCCATCCGTCGTCGAGAGGCAGACCAGCTACGTCGGATACGATGCCGCGAAGCTCAGCTCAGCGTGTCGAAACAACGACCGGATCCACCGTTACTCAGACAGTCCCAAAAGAGCGAAAAGAATCAATTTCTTTGACGTAGGTGGCTTCTCAATAGGGATTGTCAAGTGCGGTGCCAGTGCATTAGCCTAACTTGGCGACGACGTGTCGCTAAGAATGGAGGGCTATGCCGAGGATTGACGCGCCTACTGTTGCCGAGCACCGAGAGAACGTCGAGGGAGCCCTGCTGGATGCGGCCCGTGAGCTACTGATTTCCAAGGGGCCGGAGTCGGTTACACCGGGCTTGGTCGGTAGCGCTGTGGGACTTGCGCGTAGCAGTGTGTACAAGTACTTCCCCTCGAAGGAATCCATACTCGTGCGTATCGTCGCTGACAGCTTCGCCGGCTGGAATGCAACTGTTCGTGCACGAGTGTCTTTGAGCGACAGCCCCGATGAGCGCATTGCCGCCTACGTGCATGCCTCACTTGACCTCGCTGCAGCCGGAGTGCACCGGATAGCCGTTCTCGGCGGGGAGCATCTGAACAGTGCGAAAGCTCGAGTTGCACTCGCTCAGCACCATGTCGAGGTCTCTGAGCCGTTGCGAGCAGCGCTTTTCGACCGGGGTGACCCTGACCCCGAATTGACCGCCGCGCTAGTAGATGGCGCGCTAGGTCGCGCAATAGACCAGATTGACCATGGTCATTCTTCCGCTCAAGTTCGTCGTGTCACCGAAACGTTTCTCGTCAACGCACTTCACCTTGCAACCTCAGCCTCAAGTGATACTCAGGAGATCAGATGTTCACCGTCGTAAACGAACTGTTCGTAGACCCGAAGAACCGCAGTACTTTCGAGCAGAATTTTGGTGCGGGCATGCATGGCACCTTGAGTCAAGTTCCTGGCTTGATATTCGGACGGTTGTTGCGACCTGTCGAACCGGATCGCGGATACTGCTCGGTCCTCGAATTCACCGATGAGCAGGCCTATGTTGACTATCTCCAGTCGGACGCCTTCCGCGCGGCACACACCTGGCCGGATCACGCCCCAATCGACGACAGCAGGCTCAGTAGCTACCGGGTCGTCACCACAGTCGACGGCCCAGGTGCGTAAGCAAAATTGGCCATTCAGGCACGACGACGTGAGATTGGGCGCGCCGCGCTGAACCGCTTGTGGTCTACGAGCTGCATCTCCGGAGCAAAGGTCTACGTCGCCGCCCACATCGGCAGAGTGCAGAGCTACACCTGACGCCGCCGCCGAGCGTGGCCGCCGGTTCGAGGTGGCCACGCCCGGCAATCCAGGGCGCGGGGCCGGTGCATCGGGCATCGAGCCCTCACACCGACACGACGCCCACCACCAGCACCGACGCAGGTACAGCGGGCGGCCGGCGGTACCGTCCACGGACGAACGAGCGAAGGGCGCTCAGAGGAACGTCGGATCGGCCGGCCACACGATATCGACGTCGGCGGAGGTGGGACGGGTGTCCTCGACCAGGACACCGCCCACGATCGCATCGAGCGCGAGATCCGACGGCACCGGCGAGCCGTTCACTACAGCTTTGGCCAAGGCATGTTCGGTCCGCGAGCGCTCCATACCCGAGCACCCTACCGACCAGCACGAACACAGTCACCGGCACGAGCCCGGCGGCGCCGGTAGAAATGGGGAGGTTCTTTTCGGTCCGTCTGGCTGCGCATCGAGAATGCATCACCCGTCATCTCCCGGATCAACCCCTGGCTCCGCTCACGCTCCGGCCCACAGGGCCCCGCACGACTGTTCGCCCGACCCGCACTCGCTGCGCTCCCCGGCGAAAACTCGCACAGGCCAGGCATTGACCGTCGACGCCGTGCGCCGCCGTCTCTTCTCCGCGCCAGCCGGAAGTGAAAAGAACGCAGTAAGAGACGGAGCAGGAAAGGTGGACGATAACTGTATTGCAATTCCGCCGAGTGGTCCCGTGGTGAAAGTCGGGCAATGAAACAGAAAGAGCCACAACGCAACTGGCCATATTGACGAGTTAATAGCCCTGGCATTAAGACCACTATTGACGTAGAATAGAAGTCAACGCCAGCAATTCCGCTAAGGAGAAATCTATGTCGCTCACCGACTGCACAAAACCGCAATGTGACCCCTGCAGCGGAACCAAAATCATCCTCGACAACAAGAAGGCGAGCTTCAGAATCATCGACGTCACCGAAGATCCCGCCGCGTACCGATTCATCACCGAGGATCTCGGCTACCGACAGACCCCCGTCGTGTATGTCGACGAGAACAACCACTTCAGCGGGTTCCAGATCGACGCCCTGAACAAGCTCGCCGCAGCCTGAAACCCACAAACCCGACGACACAGGAGACCCGCCATGCGACTCGTACCCGCCTACGCACCGGACCCCGACTACATCGACCGCCAGATCGATGCCGAACTGGCCGCAGAACACGACCAGACGCAGTCCGACACCCTGCAGTCCGACACCCTGCAGTCCGACACCCTGCAGTCCGGCACCGACAAGATCGCATCATGACCACACCGAGCAGCGTGGACACCGTGGACACCGACGTCGACGACTGCACCCCGAACCGGCCCACCCTCGCCCTACACAGGGCAGTGGCGGCCCTCGAAGAGCTCGACGACAGTGTCGAAGACGCCCTGATGGTTCTCGCCCCCACACAGAAGCTCCTCGACGCACTCCAAGGTCGCACCAGCGGACTCGTGCTGTCCCACGAGAATGCCGCGTCCACCGCCGAGCGCCTCCACGACGTCCGCACTACACCCGAAGCAATACGGGCCGACCTCGCCCACACGCTCACCAACTACAACTTCTGACCACCCAGACCACCGACACGAACGAGGCCCGCGATGAACGCACTACGCGCAGTCCCCACACCCGGCGACGACGCCGCAGAACAGGCACACGCGGACCTCGCACCCGTCGAGGACCTCGACACCCTCACTGTCGAGCCGGGCTACGACCCGGCCACCGACCCCGAAGCGATGCTCCTGTGCGCCCTGATGGACGTCCGCAACCAGAGCGCCGACGGAACCGACATCGAACGGATCACCAGCACCCTCACCACGACTGACTTCGAGGATCCGGCACACGCACGCATGTACGGCCACATCGTCGACCTCATCGCCGCCGGGCAACCCCACGACTTCGCCTCCGTCACCGGCGCACTCATCCGATCCGGAGCCGACGGAGCCAAAGACGCCCCGCTACGCAAACGCCTCATGGGCATCGTCACCGCCGGCGCACACTCTGTCGCGGCCGTGCACTACGCCGACAACGTTCTGTCCCAGTCCTACCGCCGCAGCTTCCACATCGCCGGCCAACGACTGACCCAGGCCGCCGAAGAAGCACCCGAAGCCGATCTGTTCGACTACATGGTCGAACTCGGCACCGCGCAGCGCTCAGCCTTCAACCGGCTCAACACGTTTCGGAAACCGTTCACACCATGACCCCCGTTCGGTGCGATGCCCCGACACCGCACACCCTGCACCCTCGCCGGAACCGGGGCCTGCACATCTCACGTACACGCTCCCGAGGCGGCGCTACGGTTGCTGCTGGTCGACTACCGAAAGTGAGCACCGTGGAGAAGAGATACGAACGATCCGGACGGGTGCGTGGAAGGCTCGCGGCCGGACCGGCCGTTCTGCTCGCCGCGACAGTTGCCGCGATCGCACTGTCGAGCTGCTCGACAACCGAGCCCGGCACCCCGAGCCCGGAGACGTCCGACGACGGCCTGATCGTGGCCAGCAACAACGGATGCGCGACGTTCGGCCGGGCCGTGCTCGAGTATCTCTCGACCGGCGACAATCGCGGTGACCCGAACATGGATTTGAAGTACGGCGATTCGGTCGGCGTTCCGCTGCCTCAGGCCCGAGCGATTGCAGATCGAGCCATCGTCGACTGTGACACCCAGATCGACGTCGGCGGCGCAGACCCCAGCAGCGCCGCAACGCGCACGCTCGATCAGACCTCTGCCGAGGACGGCGTGCGCAAGGTGGTGACCCAGAACTACGGGGCATCCGACGTCTCCAATGTGCAGTGCCCGGAGGAGATACCCGTTGTCGACGGCACGAGCGTCACCTGCTCTCTGACCGTGGCCGGAGCCGACAAAATGGTGACGCTCACCTTCATCGGGTCCGACGGCGACTACGAAGTGAGCCTGCCGAAGTGACCCACCCCGTGAACGCAACCGATGCGGACAGCCTCCTTCTCGGCGTCGACCTGCCCGAGCACGTGCGCAGCCAGATCGTCGCCGTCGTCGACGCGGCCGGCGACCTCGAGCACGTCCCACCCGGGGCCGGCGCACTGACCGTGCAGGTGTGTTCGGCGTCGGAGACGTCCTACGACGCCGCGACGTGGAGCACCCTGGGCACCTACCGGGCCGCCGACGCCGCGGTCCTCACCGAACGACTCCTCGATGCGCTCGGTGACAGCGCGAACATCGGCACCGACCTGGGTGTCCTCATCGTCACCCACACCCACACCGACATCCCGGAGGCACCGACCATGACCGCACCCACCGCAGACGGAGCACCGGCCCCGGCCGCGCCGCTGTTGACCCTCGACCTCGACAAGGCCGACGTCCTCGACGACGATTTCGAGTGGCCCGAACCCGGCACCGTGCAGGCGCTGATGAATCCGCATTGGCTGCTGCAGGCGGCCATTCAGTCCGGTGCCGTCACCTACGACCGTGCCGCGTGGGGCGAGCTCGCACTGTCGGCCGAGTTCACCGCCCCGAACCGGCACGAACTCGAATTCGTGATCACCTACGAGATCGACGGCGCACCGAACATCGTCGACGGCGACACCACCGACTACCCCGAGAACTTCAACGAGCTCGACGACGACGCCCAGAATGCGGTCCCCTCGACGCTGGTCCCGAACCCCGAAACCGCGCGGGCCTGGTTGACGTACCTCGTCGACTCCTTCAACGCCCTGCACGCGAGCACCGACAAGCTCGTCCGCGGCTGGCCCCGGCAGTAGAAGCCCCGTCAGCGCCGAAACCCCCGACCACACAGTGTGGTCGGGGGTTTCGTTCGTTCTCGCGATCGGGATGGTGTGATGGTCAGTCCTCGCGGATCCTGCGCAACAGCTGCGCGAGAGCGAGCGCGGTGATCGGATCGTCGACCGTGGACGCGGACGCGACGACCAGCTCGAGGTCGCCCGAATCCTGCACCGCGTCGAGCAGATCGAGCGATGCCTCGACGGCGAAGTTCGGGCCCGAGAGCTCGTTGATGATCGCGAGCAGTTCGACGAACCGCGACGCGGTCTCGGGGTGGACGGTGGAATGCAGCATCTCGAACGCGGCCACCGCTTCCGGTGAGCGGAGTTCGGCGAGGATCGCGAGCTCCATGTGGTCGAGGTCGGACAGCGTGGGGGAGTCGGGTGTGCTCATGGTGTGGGTCTTTCGGTCGGTGCGTCGCCGGTGGCCGGCGGCACGGGAGAAACGGAATGCAACGGGGACACTGCGGCTTCGGTGATCCCGAAATGCCCGGCGCCGGCGGCCGCGGGGTCGGTGGCCATCAATTCGGTGACCAGATCCCGATGGATCAGAGCGGCGAGGCGGTGCTGATGGGAAAGGTAGGCGAGCAGCTCGGCAGTCAGTAGTGCGGCACCGGACGGCCCGCCGTACTCCTGCGCCCAGTCCTCGCCGTCGCGTTCGGGGGCGTACAGCAGCGATTCCGGCGCGCAGAGAACCTTGTCGAGGATCTCCGCAGTGATCCCGGACGCCTGCAGCCGCTCGATCACCCCGGGGATCTCTTTGGCCGTGCGGTGCCCGATAAGGCTGAGATACCAGCCGATGTCGATCACGCCACTGCGCCTGATTCGTCGTCGAACGACCGGCGGGTATGGCTTTCCAGTACGTGCAGCTCGGCAGTGAGGCCGACTGCGCATTCGGCGTCGGCCACCGGATCGAGGGCAGCGATGTTCGCCCGCAGTTGCGTGATCCGGGTGTAGCGGGCGACAGCTGCGGCGTCGGTGTCGTAGACCTCCATCGGGTGTTCCACGACGAGCCGCCGTTGCCCGGGCACTGTCTTCACGGTGGCCTCGCTGTGGCCACCGCTGCGCATCGTGATCTCGCGGGCGATAGCGCCGGCGAAGATGTGGGCCGAGTGTGCGGGGAAGTCGCCGGCCATTGTGGTCGAGTTCGGTAGTGGATCGGGCCGGGTCGAGCGCACGGTGACGTCGATCAGGTCGGCCGGGTCGACGCCGGGAAGCGGCTCGATCGGTGTGGCGGTCCAGACCCGGATCGCGGCCATGACGTACCCCGGTGGCGGCAGTTCTGCCGACCTGACACCCGGTGCGTAGGCCGACATCGACGCGAGGGCGCACGCGATCTCGCCGGGAGTGCCGATGAAGCAGAGCGAGTCGTCGACGGTGCGGGTGAATGTCGCGGCGACGGTATCGACCTGTCGGAGGTCCGCGACGGCTTCTGCTTGGCTCACCGCGAACCGGGCCGCCGTGGAGGGCGAGTGGAAGTGCCCGCGGGTGAGTACGAACCCGGGGTCGCCGTGCTGATCGAGGGTGGAGATCTCGACCTCGATCAGTGCAGTCGGCGGCGTCGGTGAATCGTCCGGCGTCGTGGCCGGCGGGAGCGAGCGAGGATCTGTGATGTCCATAAGTGAGTCCTTCGACTATCGAGACGAATCAGAGCATCGGGCCGGGGCCAGGGAGGAAGGCCGTGGCGAGGACTATCGAGCCGATGACGAGACCGGCGGCGATCATGCCGAGGCGTCGGTTGATGGGGTCGGACCAGGTGTGGCCGGTGACGATCGCCATGCGCAGCATCACTGCGACGGATGCGATGCCACCGGTCACCGTCATCACTCCGACCATCCAGAACTGGACTGTCGTGAACAGATGGTTCATCGGTCAGCTCGCGTTCGCGTAGCTCTCACCCGGCGAGTTCTGCTCGGCGTCCGTACCGGTCGACTCTGCAGCGGCGGGCTCGGTCTTCGCCGGCGGCGACGACGGTTGCAGCCGCGGAGGCCGGGGCGACGTCTTGGTGGCCGCAGTAGTGGCGGTCTTCTTCCCGGCGACGGCGGAGGTGGGGACTTTCAGGCCGGCCTTGCGGAGCTCGGGTGCGGACCAGCCGCCGTCGATCGCGGCTTTGATCGCGGCGAGCTCTGTCGCGGCGGCGGTGCGTTCGGAGGCTTGCGCTTCGGCGACCTTCGCGGCGGCGATGGCGCGGTCGTTCTGAGCGGCGACAATCGCGTCGATCAGCCCGAGGCGGGCATCGAGAGCAGCTTGGGCGGCGGCGCGAACGGTATTGGGATCGAGAGGGGTGAGGGACATGTGTGGGGACCTTTCGGAGACGGCGTGCAGCGCGCGCGAGAGAGTGGCGAAGCGCTGAGTGACAACGCGGTCTCGGGCGGCCCACACGCCGTCCGATATCCGAGGACAACGCTATCGAATCGGCCCGACAGATGCACGCCACAGACGGCGCTATACCTTGCACGGTATATGCCGTGTGCGGTATATTTGCGTGGTGGATGTTGATGCACCGGAAGAGTTCTTCGACTGGCTCGATCGCGTGGAGGCGAAGGCCGACGCCGGCGATGCTGCGTCGGTGCGGGTCCTCGCTCGGGTGACCGATGCGTTGGTGCAGTTGCGGGAGCTCGACGGTGTTCCGGTGGAGGATCGGCCGGACCTCAAGAGGGTGCGGCAGTCGAAGAAGTTTCCGGTGTGGCGGACGGCGCATCCGTTCGATGCGCAGATTGCGCTGCGGTTGATCTGTTGGTTCCCGCCGGGGAGTAGTTCGGTGGTGGTGGCGTTGTTCGCGGCCGACAAGGCGCGGATGGGTGATGTGTTCTACGACGGTGTCGGCGCACGGGCTGATGTCGCTATCGAGCGGTGGCTACGTGAGACAGAAGGGGAGCAGTAATGAGCGAGAAGAAGTCGTTCCGGCGTGCGAACGACCGGATCGAGCAGTTGCGTACCAAGCCTGCGATAGCGGAGACGGTGCGCGAGTTCGCGGCCGAGCGGGAGACGATGAACCGGGTGTACGCCGAGGGGTTGGCGGACATTCGTAAGGCCGGCAACCTCACCCAGGTTCAGGTGGCAGCGTTGCTCGGGACGAATCAGGGTGCGGTGTCGCGGATCGAGGGCCGCGACGATCTGTTGCTGTCGACGCTGCGGCAGTACCTCGCTGCGACCGGTGCTGTGCACCCGAAGATCGTCGTCGAGAAGGATGGCGTCGAAATCGCGTTGGATCTCGACGCCTTCGCCTGACGGCTGTGCAGGTACTCGATCGGGTTCGGTGGTCGACGGTCAGTCTTCCGGTGTGGTGTCTGCTCGTAGCGTGACGAAGCCGGGGAGGTTATTGGTCCCGTCGGGCCACGTTGTTTCTGCATCGACCTGCACGTCATGGAGTGTCGTCGTGTCCGTAAATCGAGCGCGGGAAAAGTTGGCACCTCGCAGGTCCGCGTTGTCGAAGCAGACCTCGTTGAGGTTGCAGCCGGAGAAGTCTGCTCCCCCCAGTCGTGCGCCGGCGAAGTCCGCGAAGTCGAGTTCGGCTCCGACGAACTTCGCTCCAATCAGCCGCGCCCGATGGAACACGGCAGCGCCGCAGGTTGTGCCGCGAAAATCAAGGTCCCTCATCCGAGCGCCGGCGAAGTTGACGCCGTCGAGATGCGCACCGGTAAGGGTGGCTCCGATCAGGTTCGCGGCTGTCAGGCGCGCGCTGTTCAGCCACGCATTTGTGAGTACTGCATCGCTCAGATCGGCGCTGTGCAGTCGGATTCCCTTGAGGTCAGCGTCGGTCAGGTCGGTGCCGACGAGGAACGCTCCAGCGAGGTCTACTGAACCCAGCGATGCTTCGGGCAGTTTGGCTGCGGAGAGGTCGAATTTCGATCCTTGCCAGGACGGGTTGTTCTGATACTCGGGAAGGAACGTTGTGTGCGTTTGGATCAGCTCGACAATCGCTGCGCGAACGCGCTTCTCCTCGGCTTCGAAGACATCGGCAAGGGTTTGCATGTCCTCCGTCGAGATCCGCGACAGCATGATGAGCTCGTTCGCGGTGTCGTTGCGTAGGTAGGCGCACAACAGGTCGATGCACACCTGACGTTCGATGATCGCGGCATCGAGTGGGTGAAGGGCAGCCCAGTCGTCCGCGAGCGATCCAAGTGAGAACACACCCGCCAGCCGTACCGGGGCGGCGGGATCTGCGAGTTGCGCC
>NZ_JAJPWC010000010.1:0-1771 GCF_047782425.1 Rhodococcus sp. 077-4
GGTGGATGCGTGGGACCTGATCTGGTAGTAGCCAAGCGATGGGGTGACGCAGGAAGGTAGCTGGGCCAGTCAGTGGTTGTACTGGTGTAAGCCTGTAGGGCGAACGGTAGGCAAATCCGCCGTTCATGAAGCCTGAGAGGTGATGCGTAGCCGATTGAGGCGAATTCAGTGATCCTATGCTGCCGAGAAAAGCCTCTAGTGAGTTGTTACACGGCCCGTACCCCAAACCGACACAGGTGGTCAGGTAGAGAATACTAAGGCGATCGAGATAACTATGGTTAAGGAACTCGGCAAAATGCCCCCGTAACTTCGGGAGAAGGGGGGCCTCGTCCGGTGATCACTCTTGCAGTGTGAGCTGGGTGGGGCCGCAGAGACCAGTGAGAAGCGACTGTTTACTAAAAACACAGGTCCGTGCGAAGTCGTAAGACGATGTATACGGACTGACGCCTGCCCGGTGCTGGAAGGTTAAGAGGACCGGTTAGCTCGTAAGAGCGAAGCTGAGAATTTAAGCCCCAGTAAACGGCGGTGGTAACTATAACCATCCTAAGGTAGCGAAATTCCTTGTCGGGTAAGTTCCGACCTGCACGAATGGCGTAACGACTTCTCAGCTGTCTCAACCATAGACTCGGCGAAATTGCATTACGAGTAAAGATGCTCGTTACGCGCGGCAGGACGAAAAGACCCCGGGACCTTCACTACAGCTTGGTATTGGTGTTCGGTTCGGTTTGTGTAGGATAGGTGGGAGACTGTGAAGCGGTGACGCCAGTTACTGTGGAGTCGTTGTTGAAATACCACTCTGATCGTATTGGATACCTCAACCTCGGACCATGATCTGGTTCAGGGACAGTGCCTGGTGGGTAGTTTAACTGGGGCGGTTGCCTCCTAAAATGTAACGGAGGCGCCCAAAGGTTCCCTCAGCCTGGTTGGCAATCAGGTGTCGAGTGCAAGTGCACAAGGGAGCTTGACTGTGAGACTGACAAGTCGAGCAGGGACGAAAGTCGGGACTAGTGATCCGGCACCGGCAAGTGGAAGCGGTGTCGCTCAACGGATAAAAGGTACCCCGGGGATAACAGGCTGATCTTCCCCAAGAGTCCATATCGACGGGATGGTTTGGCACCTCGATGTCGGCTCGTCGCATCCTGGGGCTGGAGTAGGTCCCAAGGGTTGGGCTGTTCGCCCATTAAAGCGGCACGCGAGCTGGGTTTAGAACGTCGTGAGACAGTTCGGTCTCTATCCGCCGCGCGCGTAAGAAACTTGAGGAAGGCTGTCCCTAGTACGAGAGGACCGGGACGGACGAACCTCTGGTGTGCCAGTTGTTCCACCAGGAGCACCGCTGGTTGGCTACGTTCGGAAGGGATAACCGCTGAAAGCATCTAAGCGGGAAGCCTGTTCCAAGATGAGGTTTCTCACCCCCACGAGGGGGTAAGGCCCCCGGCAGACCACCGGGTTGATAGGCCAGAACTGGAAGCCCAGTAATGGGTGCAGGTGACTGGTACTAATAGGCCGAGGACTTACCACAAAGAAGCTACGCGTCCACTGTGCAATATCTGAAACAACACACGAGTTGTTCAGCAAGCACAATCGAATACACGAATCCGCTGCCCACACTCGTGTGGGTGACAGGGTTCGCTCGTGACACTGTTTCGCAGAGTTACGGCGGCCATAGCGGAGGGGAAACGCCCGGTCCCATTCCGAACCCGGAAGCTAAGCCCTCCAGCGCCGATGGTACTGCACTCGACAGGGTGTGGGAGAGTAGGACACCGCCGAACAC
>NZ_JAJPWC010000012.1:0-1243 GCF_047782425.1 Rhodococcus sp. 077-4
GGGTAGTTTCAAGCGGTCGTTGCAACGACTAGCTCGTTGATCACTTTTGCTGGTGAGTTCCAGCCTAGCGTTCGGCGGGGGCGGTCGTTGAGTTCGTCGGCGACCGCTTGAAGCCGCTCTGCGGTGTGCGCGGAGAGGTCTGTGCCCTTCTTGAAGTATTGCCGCAGTAGCCCGTTGGTGTTTTCGTTCGTGCCACGTTGCCAGGGACTGTGGGGGTCGCAGAAGTAGATGGCCATGTCGGTGGCCATCGTGATCTCCGCGTGCCTGCGCATTTCCATGCCTTGATCCCAGGTCACCGACTGTTTGAGCGTGTCCGGCATCGATCGGATCGCGGCGATCATCGCATCTCTGACGGCGTCGAGGTTGTGTGAATGTGGCAGGTGCAGCAGCATCGTGAATCGTGATGTGCGCTCGACCAGGGTGCCGATCGCCGATTTGTTTCCGGCTCCCAGGATCAGGTCGCCTTCCCAATGCCCAGGGACTTTGCGGTCTTCGACGTCGTCGGGGCGCTCGGAGATCAGCGTCTTGTCGGGAATGTGGTGGGCATTGCTGGGCACTCGCCCATGCTTGCGGCGATGTGCCCGGCCGGTCCGGAGCGCGTCGGCGACATCGGCTTTGAGTTCGCCTTTGGCTTGGACGTAGATGGCGTTGTAAATCGTTTCGTGCGACACGTGCATCTCCGGCCGATCGGGGTAATCGATCTTCAGTGTCGCCGAAATCTGTTGCGGTGACCACTTTTTCCGGAGGCGGCGAACAACTTCCGCGCGGAGTTCGCTGTCGGGATCGGCAAGCTTCGCGGTCTTGGGTCGGCGGGCGCGTGTCTCCGCTCGCTGCTGCGCGGACACCGATCGGTAGGTGCCACCGAGGTTGGTGTTGCGGCCGAGTTCGCGTGAGACGACCGACTTGTCGCGACCGATGAGATCGGCAATGTCGGTCTGAGACAGCCCCATCGCACGGCCGATGGCGATCTCTTCTCGTTCGGACTGAGAAAGGAATCGCCCGCTGGGTTCGGACCGGATCCGTTTGGCCCCGCGGACGATTCCTTTCCTCTGATCTGTCCACCGCATTCCCGTGGACCGACTGACGCCGGCGGCGGCCGACGCGGCGATCATTGACGCGCCCGAATCTCGCATGGCATGGAACCTAGCGACTACCTCTGCTCGGTTCGGGATGACACGTCGAGACATCTGCTCCACATCTCCTCAGGTCAGGAGCTGTGTTGCAACCATCACTTGAAACTGCC
>NZ_JAJPWC010000013.1:0-959 GCF_047782425.1 Rhodococcus sp. 077-4
CCAGAAGGACGCAAGCTGCTCCGCCTCGAGATCCGAAACGCGGAGACCCCCATCGAACGCAAACCCAGCTGGATCAAGACGAAAGCCAAGATGGGCCCGGAATACACCGAGCTCAAAGGCCTTGTGAAACGCGAAGGTCTGCACACGGTGTGCGAGGAAGCCGGCTGCCCCAATATCTACGAATGCTGGGAAGATCGCGAAGCGACCTTCCTCATCGGCGGCGAACAATGCACCCGTCGGTGCGATTTCTGTCAGATCGACACCGGCAAGCCGGACGACCTCGATCGCGACGAGCCGCGCCGGGTGGCCGAGAGCGTGCAGGCCATGGGTCTGCGCTACTCCACCATCACCGGGGTTGCTCGCGACGATCTGGCCGATGGTGGCGCGTGGCTCTATGCAGAGACCGTCCGATACATCAAGAAACTCAATCCGAACACCGGCGTCGAGCTGCTCATCCCGGACTTCAACGCCAAGCCCGATCAGCTGGCCGAGGTCTTCTCCTCTCGTCCGGAGGTGCTCGCCCACAACGTGGAGACGGTGCCACGCATCTTCAAGCGAATCCGTCCTGCCTTCCGCTACCAGCGGTCGATGGATGTCATCACCGCAGCGCGTGACGACGGCCTGGTCACCAAGTCCAATCTGATCCTGGGCATGGGTGAGACCCCGGAAGAGGTGCAGGAAGCGATTCGCGACCTGCACGAGGCGGGCTGCGACATTCTGACGATCACTCAGTACCTGCGCCCGTCCCCGCGGCACCATCCGGTCGAGCGTTGGGTCAAGCCGGAGGAGTTCGTCGAGCATTCCGATTACGCCACCGAGATCGGGTTTGCCGGCGTGTTGGCCGGCCCGTTGGTCCGCTCGTCCTACCGCGCCGGACGCCTGTACGCGCAGGCCATGGCGCATCACGGCCGCGAGTTGCCCGAGAGCATGAGTCACCTGACCGACGGTGGCGAGGCCTC
>NZ_JAJPWC010000014.1:0-836 GCF_047782425.1 Rhodococcus sp. 077-4
GTGTAGTGGCGTGTTCTAGACCCGAAGCGGAGTGATCTACCCATGGCCAGGTTGAAGCGACGGTAAGACGTCGTGGAGGACCGAACCCACTTAGGTTGAAAACTGAGGGGATGAGTTGTGGGTAGGGGTGAAAGGCCAATCAAACTCCGTGATAGCTGGTTCTCCCCGAAATGCATTTAGGTGCAGCGTCACGTGTTTCTCACCGGAGGTAGAGCTACTGGATGGTCTAGGGGGCCTACAAGCTTACCGAAATCAGCCAAACTCCGAATGCCGGTGAGTGAGAGCGTGGCAGTGAGACTGCGGGCGATAAGGTTCGTAGTCGAGAGGGAAACAGCCCAGATCGCCAGCTAAGGTCCCTAAGCGTGTACTAAGTGGAAAAGGATGTGGGGTCGCGAAGACAACCAGGAGGTTGGCTTAGAAGCAGCCACCCTTGAAAGAGTGCGTAATAGCTCACTGGTCAAGTGATCCTGCGCCGACAATGTAGCGGGGCTCAAGTACACCACCGAAGCTGCGGCACTCACACAATAGCCCCATTGTTCCCTGCGGGGGACTGTGCAGGTGTGTGGGTGGGTAGGGGAGCGTCGTGCAGCCATGGAAGCATCGGAGTGATCCAGGTGTGGAGGCTGCGCGAGTGAGAATGCAGGCATGAGTAGCGAAAGACGAGTGAGAAACTCGTCCGCCGAATGACCAAGGGTTCCTGGGCCAGGTTAATCCGCCCAGGGTGAGTCGGGACCTAAGACGAGGCCGACAGGCGTAGCCGATGGACAACGGGTTGATATTCCCGTACCCGTGTAACCGCGCCCATGGTGAATCAGTGACACTAACCACCCTGAATC
>NZ_JAJPWC010000015.1:0-798 GCF_047782425.1 Rhodococcus sp. 077-4
GATACGCCCTATTCGGACTCGCTTTCGCTACGGCTACCCCACACGGGTTAACCTCGCGACATGCCACTAACTCGCAGGCTCATTCTTCAAAAGGCACGCCATCACCAGCAACAGTAAACTGTTCACCAGCTTTGACGGATTGTAAGCGCACGGTTTCAGGTACTATTTCACTCCCCTCCCGGGGTACTTTTCACCTTTCCCTCACGGTACTAGTCCGCTATCGGTCACCAGGGAGTATTCAGGCTTATCGGGTGGTCCCGACAGATTCACAGCAGATTTCACGGGCCCGCTGCTACTTGGGTATCCACAACAACAGTTGCAGTGTTTTCGTCTACGGGACTCTCACCCTCTACGACAGGCCGTTCCAGACCACTTCGACTAACACCACAATTTCTCACTGTCGGCCGATCCGGCAGAATCGACAATGCAAACCCCACAACCCTCCATACGCAACCCCTGCCGGGTATCACACGCACAAAGTTTGGCCTCATCCGCTTTCGCTCGCCACTACTCACGGAATCACTATTGTTTTCTCTTCCTGTGGGTACTGAGATGTTTCACTTCCCCACGTTCCCTCCACACACCCTATATATTCAGATGCGGGTAACACGACATCACTCGTGCTGGGTTTCCCCATTCGGACACCCTCGGATCACAGCTCGGTTGACAGCTCCCCGAGGCTTATCGCAGCCTCCTACGTCCTTCATCGGCTCCTGGTGCCAAGGCATCCACCGTACGCTCTTCATTACTTACAACAAAGATGCTCGCGTCCACTGTGCAATTCTCAAACAACACACA
>NZ_JAJPWC010000016.1:0-641 GCF_047782425.1 Rhodococcus sp. 077-4
GCGCCTGCAGACCGACCCGACCGTGATTTACGGGATGGGAGAGCGTTATAATGGCAAACTTTCTCGTGCAGACCTGGAAACGCCGACAGCGTATAACACCTATACCATTACCGGTCTGCCGCCAGGTGCGATAGCGACGCCGGGGGCGGATTCGCTGAAGGCTGCTGCGCATCCGGCAAAAACGCCGTATCTCTATTTTGTGGCCGATGGTAAAGGTGGTCACACGTTTAATACCAATCTTGCCAGTCATAACAAGTCTGTGCAGGATTATCTGAAAGTGCTTAAGGAAAAAAATGCGCAGTAAGTATATCGTCATTGAGGGGCTGGAAGGCGCAGGCAAAACTACCGCGCGTAATGTGGTGGTTGAGACGCTTGAGCAACTGGGTATCCGCGACATGGTTTTCACTCGGGAACCTGGCGGTACGCAACTTGCCGAAAAGTTAAGAAGCCTGGTGCTGGATATCAAATCGGTAGGCGATGAAGTCATTACCGATAAAGCCGAAGTTCTGATGTTTTATGCCGCGCGCGTTCAACTGGTAGAAACGGTCATCAAACCTGCGCTGGCTAACGGCACCTGGGGGATTGGCGATCGCCACGATCTCTCCACTCAGGCGTATCAGGGCGGCGGACGTGGTATTGAC
>NZ_JAJPWC010000017.1:0-567 GCF_047782425.1 Rhodococcus sp. 077-4
AGACGCCCCAGCGTCGCCATAGTGCGTTCACCGAATACGTGCGCAACAACCGTCTTCCGGAGCCTGTCATACGCGTAAAACAGCCAGCGCTGGCGCGATTTAGCCCCGACATAGCCCCACTGTTCGTCCATTTCCGCGCAGACGATGACGTCACTGCCCGGCTGTATGCGCGAGGTTACCGACTGCGGCCTGAGTTTTTTAAATGGCGGAAAATCGTGTTGAGGCCAACGCCCATAATGCGGGCGGTTGCCCGGCATCCAACGCCATTCATGGCCATATCAATGATTTTCTGGTGCGTACCGGGTTGAGAAGCGGTGTAAGTGAACTGCAGTGGCCATGTTTTACGGCAGTGAGAGCAGAGATAGCGCTGATGTCCGGCGGTGCTTTTGCCGTTACGCACCACCCCGTCAGTAGCTGAACAGGAGGGACAGCTGATAGAAACAGAAGCCACTGGAGCACCTCAAAAACACCATCATACACTAAATCAGTAAGTTGGCATCATCACCTGGTTATAAAACCACGCTCTTGCATACCTTTAAAGTCAATACCAGTATGTTGACCTCGCGT
>NZ_JAJPWC010000018.1:0-558 GCF_047782425.1 Rhodococcus sp. 077-4
ATGGTTGGATCAAACAGCCCGAGCACCCAGCGGGCCCTGCCCGCTACATCTATTATATTTACTTACTTAGTAGTTAGTACTTTATTATATATAGAATAGAGCAGGGAATTACTAGGTTATAAGGGATATCCAATTCCCAAACCATACTATTATGTGTCACACCCTGGGATCCGTCTCTGCTGTTCTCTGCTAGTCTACTACTTTGGGAACAGGGCGATATAGTCCCTGGACTATATCCAATACTTGCCTAAGGCCTATTAATCAGATAGCCTGATAACACAGTGATATAATAACCTGACTAAGGGTCAAAGATAACTAAAGGTAATATAAGAATAATAATAGTAGAGATAGAAGCAAGGCCTATTAAGTATATATACTTAATAGTATAGAGTAGCTAACAAATCAGACTAGTAATCTTGTACTCAAGTAAATAATTAATATTAAATATAAGGAACTAAAACTAAGAGTGCTAGGTATAATGGTAATTAGCGTCCTTATATACCCATAGTTCCTCTAGGTAGTAGTGATGATAGATAGTATATTAGTAGGATGGTAGAT